>NZ_JBFATZ010000027.1:99768-102714 GCF_040678635.1 Thermopolyspora sp. NPDC052614 | reverse complement strand
GAGGGCGTCATGCCGAGGGGTAGGCATGCACAGAACGCTACCATTCGATTACGTGTGGTCGCGCCATCTGGTGTGTCCGCCGCAACGGTGCGCCCTGGTCCGGCGAGTACCTGCCCTCCTTCCGGCCCGGCGGTCAAGGCTCATCGGCGCGCGTCTGTGCTCGGCGGAAGTCTTCGCAAGACCCATTCGTCGACCGCCCGTCCGTGATCAATTGATTTGCCCCTACATCGCCGGAGGTGGATGAGGGAGCGGGTAAGCATGTTCAAGGCGTGGGCCGTCGGAGACAAACGTTAGGTAGTGCTTTCTGGGATGGATCGAAGTTGGTTACATCGCGAAGCTCATACTGTGGATCCGTCTTTGATCGCGCGAAGGAATTCCTTCCAGTCTGAGTGGCTGACGATTAGCACCGAACCAGAGGGGTTCTTGCTGTCGCGGATCGCTATCCTGCCCGGAAAATTGCTCGCGATCTCCACGCATGCACCGCCGTTGCTGCCGCTGTGGCTGGACTTACGCCAGTGCGCCTTGCTCAGGTCCATCGCTCTTCCACCGTTCTCTTGATGAGCTCTACCGACATACCCACGGGCAAAGCCTCTGTGCGGAAGATCTCGAACCGCTCTTCCGCCTTGGCGACGTCCTCGGGTTCGCTGGTGGTCAAGCCGCGTACGGCTGTCTCCACGTACGTTACCTCTTGGCCTCCGGGCAGAGTAGCGATAATCAGCCCGCCCAATAGCCCATCGTAAGCACCGAGCGGAATCACCTGAATACTGAGGCGAGGAGAGACTGCGCTAACCAGATGCAGCAGTTGCTCTCTCATCACCTCGGGTCCGCCCACCGGACGATGGAGTATGCCCTCGTCGATGACGCAACGCAGAACTGGAGGGGCGGGCTCTTCTCTGTGCAGGACCGCCTGACGATCCAGGCGCGCGTTGACCAACTCCTGATTGCCGAGAAGTATCGCCCGAGCGTACGCCTGGGTCTGTAGGAGGCCAGGGACAACAAGGGGTTCGTACCAGCGCAGCGTGATGGCCTCCTGCTCGATCTGGTGCCACTTGCCGAACCACGCCGGAAAGCGTTCGGCCTTGCGCCAGTCGAGGAGGCGGACCAGGGCGCCGCCGGTGTCGAGCGCCTTATCGCACTGCGTTGCGAATTCCAGGGTCGCGGGATTCGCGCCGGTTTCCGCAGCGCTGACGGTCGACAGGCTGAAGTGAATGCGCTCCGCGAGTTGGGACTGGGTCAGCCCGGCGGCCAGTCGGTAGTGCCGCAGTTCCCTGCCCCAAATGGACTGGGGTGAGTACTTGTCCACCGTTTGGTCCTTCATGCCGGACTCCAAGTCCTTGTGGAAGCCGACTCGCCGAAATCCTTGGAATCGACCTCGTAACCATCCGCCTACCCTCGGTAGTATTCCATGGGCAACCTGTACGGGCATCCAAAACGCAAACCCCGGTTCAGGAGCCCGTCATGACCTCTCCGCTGATGAGAATGCACGCCAAGCGCACCGTGGAGTCGTACCTGGGCGAGCGCCGCTTCCCCAGGAAGCCTTCGGTCGCTGGCTCCGCCCGTACCTTCATCCGCGACCTGCTCACCGACTGGGACGCCCCGGACAGCGTGGAGACCGCAGAACTCCTGGTCTCCGAGCTGGTGGGCAACGCGATCCGTTACGGCGGCGGAGCTCTGTTCGATCACATCCACCTGGTCGCCACCCGCGTCGGCCCGAACCTTTACGTGGACGTGCACGACGGCAACCCGGAGCTTCCCGAGCCCCGAGAGATCGACGACCCGATGGCTGTCTCGGGCCGTGGGCTCTTCCTCGTGCGAAGCCTCGCCGTCGATTACGGTGCCTACACCACCGCGAACGGCAAGTCGGTCTGGTTCACCCTCGCCGCCTGGCCCTCGGAAACCCGCGCTTGACCTGCCGCGTGCCACCGTTCTTGCGAAGCCGATGGAACGACCTCCGCCCGTACGGCGGCGCGCATCGTTGGCCGATGACCGATGCGAGGCCGATGACCGGCAACGGCGGCGTGGATACCGCCAACTACTCCAACCGGGTGGTCGCGGTAACGTCGGCCTGGGCGGCGCGGCGATCGACGGCGCGGCGGGCGAGCACACGAACGGAAAATCGGTCGGATTCGCCCTCCTCGCCTGCCCTGGAGAACTTTGCCATTGGCTTACGGCGTGGACGCGGTGAGCTACGCGAACCCTAGATCAAGCGCTTCCGGTAACCAGAGCGGTGACGCGATCGAGCGCGGTGTGCGTCATCCACAACAGCGAGGGTGCCGCACGGCGGAAATGCTAGGGCGCAGCATCTGCGGCATTCGACGAGACCGATCGTTCGGCCATGGGGACGGCCGGACCCAGGTCCATCACGACCACGCCTTCATGCGCGGCCACAGCAAGGCCGGTGCCGATCGGCACGAGCCCGTTGACAGCCATGCCGAGGACAACCGCACGAAGCTGCGACCCGGTGTCCGTATCCCAGATCCGCACCGTGCCATCTTCGCCGCCGGTTGCCAGCAGGGTGCGCCCGTGCGGGCCGGGAAACGCCGCCACCGCCTGCACCCCGCCGTCGTGGCCGGTCAGCACGGTCCGGGCGGTGCCGGTGTCCACATCCCAGATCCGCACCGTGTGATCGCCGCCGCCGGTGGCCAGCAGGGTGCGCCCGTGTGGGCCGGGAAATGCCGCCACCGCCCGCGCCCAGAAGGTGTGGCCGGTCAGCTCCGCCCAGGCGGTGCCGGTGTCCGCATCCCAGATCCGCACCGTGCCATCGGAGCCGCCGGTGGCCAGCAGGGTCCGCCCGTGCGGGCCGGGAAATGCCGCCACCGCCAACACCAGGCCGTTGCGGCCGGTCAGCACGGTCCGGGCGGTGCCGGTGGCCGTATCCCAGATCCGCACCGTGCCATCGGAGCCGCCGGTGGCCAGCAGGGTCCGCCCGTGCGGGCCGGGAAACGC
>NZ_JBFATZ010000027.1:92357-99673 GCF_040678635.1 Thermopolyspora sp. NPDC052614 | reverse complement strand
AACGCCGCCACCGCCAACACCCCGCGGTCGTGGCCGGTCAGCACGGTCCGGGCGGTGCCGGTGGCCGTATCCCAGATCCGCACCGTGCCATCTTCGCCGCCGGTGGCCAGCAGGGTCCGCCCGTGCGGGCTGGGAAACGCCGCCACCGCCAACACCCCGCGGTCGTGGCCGGTCAGCACGGTCCGGGCGGTGCCGGTGGCCGTATCCCAGATCCGCACCGTGCCATCTTCGCCTCCGGTTGCCAGCAGGGTCCGCCCGTGCGGGCTGGGAAACGCCGCCACCGCCAACACCCCGCGGTCGTGGCCGGTCAGCTCCGCCTGGGCGGTGCCGGTGGCCGTATCCCAGATCCGCACCGTGCCATCTTCGCCTCCGGTTGCCAGCAGGGTGCGCCCGTCCGGGCTGGGAAACGCCGCCACCGCCCACACCCCGCCGGAATGGCCCGCCAGAGTGAGATGAGGGGCGTGAGGCGTCACCTGTGCCCAGCGAAGCGACCAAACTGCGTCGGGGTGGGGCAGGTCAGTTGTGGCCGGCCTGGTCATGCCCGCGTGTCGGACACTGCCGAGTTGGCGTAGGCCGATCCGCTGCGCTGGCGGCAGTCCGTCCAGCAGGTGACGCATGCCGACCACCCCGGCGACTTCCGCCGGGAGCGGGTAGCGGCCTAAGGCGTGCGCCATGGCTGCGGTGGCAACCCGGCCCGGGTCGAGTTCGTCCAGCACCCGGGGGTGGGCGGCGAGTTCCTGCCAAGAGGCAATGCCGCCACGGGCGGCGTGGCCGGGCAGGTGGTGGCAAAGGTAGGGGTTTATTGCGGTCTGTGCCTCAGTGCCTGGTGTCTCCTGGCCACGTTTGATGGATTGGATGAAACGGGTGGTGATGTGATGGTGCCGTTCGTCGCCGTCCGGTGTTTCGGCTGCGGCGAAGTGCTCGGCGAATGTGGCATGCGCGAGCCGGTAGACGGTCTGTCCATGTTCGGTGTCGCGGACCAGGTACGGCGCGGCGGCCTCGATGAGGTCGTCGATGTCCGGGCCGCTTGTCGGCGTGGTGTCGGCGTCGATCAGGGCGTCGGCGACGGTCGCCCAGATGTCGTCGAGGATCGGCAGGCCGCGGCCTTGGGCGAGGCCGAGCGCCTCCAGGAGCGGGACGCGGCGCGGGTTTGCAGCACGGTGGCGTTCCACCGCGCGGGCGAACAGGGCGCGGTGGTCTCCGGCGAGGAAGGCGTCGAGGTCGTCCTCCCGGCCGGGGACGAGCAGGTCGCGTCTGGCCTGGAGTTCGTGTACGGCCAGCCGGGCGAACAGGAACTCGTGAGCCCCGTCGGCGATGAGCAGGGCGGCGCGGTCGATGCCCGCCGCGTACCGGGGGTCGTCGTGCAGGAGGTGACGCAGGCGGCGGGCCACGTACGGGTGGATGGCGAAGCGGTCGGCCGCCACCGTCAGCACCCGGTCCTCGGCGGGGGCCAGGGCGTCCAGCAGGTCGGGGGTGGCGGGGCCGGGGTGGTCGGGGCCTTCCATGGTGGAGGCTCGGGTGCCGACGATCACCCGTACGCCCGGCAGCCCGGCCAGCGGCCTGAGCAGCAAGCGGGCGATCACGAGCGGCTGCTGGGCCTCGTCGAGGGCGTCGACGAGCACGGTCAGGGGCTGGTTCGCGCCGCTGAGCCTGGCCGTGAGCTGGTCGGCCAGTTCGTGGATCGGGGCGTCGGCGGCGAGGTCGTCCACCCCGGCGGCGTGGGCGAGGTCCCTGGCCACGTCGCCGGCGGAGGCGCCGGTCAGGTGGAGGACGGCGTCGAAGATGTCGTCCGGTGGGCGGTCGGCCTCGGACAGTTCGGGGATGTGGCCTTGGGCGGTCAGCGCGGCCCGCAGGCGGGGGCGGCTGGTGACGACCAGGTGGCCGAGGAGGGCGGACTTGCCGGTGCCGGGCTTGCCGGTGACGACGAATAGGCCGTCCTCGGAACGGCGCAGCCAGTCGCAGATTCGGCGGCGTTCCTTGTCCCGGCCTTGGAAGAACCAGGCGACCTCGCCCAGCTCGGCACCCTGGGCCTTGGGTACGAAGTGCAGGCGTTCGGCGTCGGGGAGGGCGCGCAGCAGTTCGGCGATCTCGTCGGCGGCGTCGACGGTGACGCCCGTTGGGGTGAATGTGCGTCGGTGCAGCGCCGCGCCCTCCGGCAGGTCCAGCGGCCGTACGGTGGCCTCGCCGAGCCGTCTGACCAGGGCGGAGGCGAGGTCGGCCAAGGGGATGGACGGGCTGGCGCCGAAGTCGTTGTGCAGCACGTTGCGCAGTTCGCGGCGAAACACGCCCAGGTTGGTCGAGCCGCCGGAAGGACCGCTGCCCGTCACGCCCACCAGCAGCGCCCGGGGCCGTACCCGCAGGTAGCGCTCGAGTTCGGCGCTGACCAGGCGGACGAAGTCGCCGGAGCGGCAGGCTTCGACGACGACCACGGCCCAGGTGCCGTGCTCCTCGGCTCGTACGGCGCGGTTGCGGATCCACAGGGCCATCTGGGCGGGACCGATCACCGAGTCGGTGAAGTCCGCCGGGGTGCCCGCGTGGGCGAGGGCCGCGTCGAGTCCGTCGGAGCGGCCGTGTCCCGCCCAGTACAGGAAGGTGTCGGCGGGTGGGTCGGACGGCGGGCAGGCCCAGTGGCGCATGCGGGCGTCGATCGCGTCCGCGCCGCGTTCGGCCATGGGTTCGGTCCAGTTGACCGGTTCGGCGCCGAAGTCCCGCAGCAGGGCGGCGACCTGCTCGGTCTCGGCCTGCGCGTTCTCCAGGTTCCAGGCGGGACGGTGACGATAGGCGCCGAGGGCGACCGGGAAGAACTCCAGCCGTCTGCCCGCCGGTAAGTCGTCAATCATCCATCGCCCCTTAGTCGCTCCCGGGTTCGACGCTTTCGGGGTCGGCGGCCAGGACGAGGGTGCTCACGGCGGAGGTGCCGCCGCCGTCCACGACCACGCGGTAGAGCCCCGGCCCCGGGACCTCGGTGTCCGCTCGCAGTTCGCCGTCGCTGCGGCGGCCGGGCCGCAGGAGGTCGCGCCACGGTCCGGCGGTGTCCTCCACCGTGCAGGTGATTGCCGCCGGATCGTCCACGCCGGTGAGCGTCACCCTCCAGGACTCGCCGGGCAGGACGATCTGCGGGGCTGTCACGCCGATGTCGCCCTCGCCGAGACGGCCGCCCTCGCGGTCGGCGCCGGTGACGACGTCGCAGACCAGGTCGAACACCTCGGGCATCTTGGCGAGTGCGGCGTGCTGCTGGCTGAACGCGGTCGATCCGGGGCGGGAGGCCGACAGCCGCGGCACCGTGCCGTCGCCTTTGACATCGACGCGGAGTGGCAGGTCGTGCTCGTCGAGGACCAGTTCGCCCTTGCGTTCTCCCTTGTCGTGTACGCGGAAGGTGTGGTGGTACTGCTCGACCACACCGCCGCGCAGACCGAGGGACTGAACAGTGGGCTGGGCGATGCCCACCACGGTGCGGGTCACCGCCGTCAGCCGGTCCTGGCGGGCCGCGACCTGGTCGAAGCCGCCGTACGCGGTGTAGTCCAGTTCGGGGGCGAGGTGGGCGTCGAGCATGGCGTGCAGCCGCGCCGCGTCTTCGGCCATCCGGGCGTCACCGCCGAGATGGGCCACGTCGGAGGCGGTGAGCAGTCGCACGTCGGTGCCCTCGTCCACGCACCGGTAGCTGGGCAGCAGGTCGTGTACGCCGGGCAGGGTGGCGGCGAGTTTCCGCAGCGGGTCGCTGCGGAACCAGATCGGCGTGCCCCTGCCGGTGGCGAGCAGCACGGCGGCGAGCGGTGAGCCGCGCAGCGGCGTGCCCAAAGTGATCAGGTCGCGGATGTCGTCGACCAGGTCGCCGGCGACCAGCGTGAGGGCGCGGGCCAGCAGGCCGCCCATCGAGTGGGCCACGAGCACCAGGCGGGCCTCGCGTTCGTCGGGCTGCTCGCGGCGGGCCTTCTGGTGGCCGTCGCTGTCCCGCCAGGCTTGCAGGTGCCGCCGGGCCGCGTCGGCGAGCAGGCGCGCGTTGTGCAGGACGGGCAGCCGCCAGTCGTAGGCGAACTCCAGCACCAGGTCGGGGTGGACGACGACGCGACGCAGCCGATCGACCAGCCGGGTGTACGGCTCGACGCCGCCGAGGCCGGGCAGGAACGCCGGGGTGCGCAGCAGGCCGGTGGGGCGCAGCCGTACCGTGGCGGGATCGGCGCGTTCCTCCTCGCTGAGGCGCAGCGGGGCGAGACCGTTGCGGTGGGCGAGCGCCCGGGCGTACCAGCGCGGATCGGTCAGGCCCCAGCGCTGGACCCTGCCCTCGTCGGCGAGGGCGCTGCCCATGATGCCGGGGATGACGACGACGACATCGTGGGAGAGGTCGAGGACTTGCCGCGAACCGATCATGTCGGGGTGCCTCGTTTCGATGGTTCGGGGGCGTCAACGCCGCGACAATAATCACTATGCGTCGTGTCCGACGGTACTTTTCGGAACCGTTCTCCGCGCGGGACGGCTCATGAACGGGAACGGTCCCGGCGACTTACGCCACACTCTGATCACCATCGCGATCCGCGACTATCCACCGGCCGACCCGGACTTTCCGACGTCGGCCGAGGAGCGGTTCGCCGCCGACATGGACCGGCAGGTGGCGGACGTGAGCGCGTGGTGGAGCACCTCGGGTGCCGGATTCGACGTACAGGACGCCAAGGAGATCACCTGCCGCCGGGATATGGAGGAGTTCGTCCACCGGTGCGGCCTGCACACCCTGTCCGACCGCGACGTGGTGGTGCTGTACGTCACCGGCCACGGCGTGGCGGGGCCGTCCGGACGGCACTACCTGCGGCTGCCCCAAGGTCGGCGAGGCCGCCTGCTGGACGGCTACCCGACCGCCGAACTGGTGACGGCGGTGCTGAACTCGGACGCGCCGCACGTGCTGATCGTGGTCAACACCTGCTACGCCGGGGCGCTGCACGACGAGCTGGCCCGGCTGCTGAAGGACCTGCCCCCGGAGCGCAGAACCCTGCCGACCCTGGGGGTGTTCACCTCGGCCGCCTTCGACGAGGCCCCCGGGTCGGCGACTTCGCCACGCTGCTGCGGCGGGCCGACCACCGGCTGCGCACCGTCTCCGGCATCGACCGCGACCGGCTCACATTTGAGGAGTTCCTGCAGGAGCTGTCGCTCGCCGCAGAGCAGAACGAGGTACGGCTGTACCAGCCGGCCAAGCTGTGGCCCACGACCTACAGCGGCAGGCCGAGCCCGTGCCTGCCCAACCCGGGGTACGCGCCGCATCCGGCACTGGTGAGTCCGCAGGTCGGCCAGGTGGCCGACAACGCGCCGGACGTCGAGTACTGGCTGTCTCGGGCCAGCGGGCGCACCTCGGACGACGATCCCGGCTGGTACTTCACCGGCCGTGCCGAGCTGACCGGTACGCTCGCGGCCTTCCTCGACGACGGCGACGGCACCCTGGTCGTGACCGGCGCCGCCGGAACCGGCAAGTCGGCGATCATCGCCCGCGCGGTCACCCTCAGCGACCCGGTCTTCCGCGCCGACCCCCGCTACCGGAAGGCGGTGGCGCGGGTGCCCTTCGGCACCGTGCCGCCGGAGGGCTCGGTGGACGTGGCGGTGCTGGCCCGCAATAAGGACACCGCCGAACTGTACGAACAGTTGCTGGTGCTGCTCGGTCGCCCGTTCGCGGCCAGCGGGTTGGAGCGCCTGACGATCCTGCGCGAGAGGCTGCTGGAGGTGCTGGCCGGGCAGCCGAAGCCGCTGACCGTCGTCCTGGACGGACTGGACGAGGCCAGAAATCCGTTCGAGACCGCGGGCGCGCTGGTCGGGCCGTTGATCCGGGCCGAAAGAGTGGTCGGTGGCCCGGCCGTACGGATGGTAATCGGGGTACGCAGCCCTGGTCCGGCACGGCCGGACACGGTGGACGAGGCGGGCTCGGTGGCCGGACTCGGCCCGGCGAGCCCGCCGGAAGCAGAGGACGAGAAGCGGACCAGGAACCTCCTGGACCTGGTGCTTCACCTCGTGCAGGACCGCCCGCACCAGATGGTGCGCACCGACGGGCCGGACGCGCGCGCCGACATCGTCGACTACACCGAAACCCTGCTCGCCGCCGAGTCCAGCCCGTACCGGAACAGCCCGGACGCGCGCCGCCGCCTGTCCGAGGTCGTCGCCGCGCATGTCGCACCGTCCTTCCTAGACGCCCGGCTCGCGGGGCGGCGGCTGCGCGAAACCGCGGACCTTCAGGACCCGGCCGACCCGGCATGGCTGGCCACCCTCGGCGGCGGCACGATCAGCCTGCTCGGCGAGGACATCGCCTCGGTGGCTACCCCTGCCTTCCCCGAACGGCACATCCTCGCCGTACTGCGCGCCGCCGCCTTCGCCCAGGGAGCGGGCATTCCGTGGGCCGAGATCTGGCCCGCCGTCGTCGAAGCCATCCTGGACGAACGGCCGCCCGACGCCGACGCGCTGATCCGCCATGTGGTGACGGGCAGGCTGGGCGGCTACCTGGTCCAGGACACCGAGGACGAACGCGTCGTCCATCGTCCCGCGCACGAACGGTTGGCCGAGGTTTTGCGCACACAGCCCCAGCGCGTCCTCCCGCACCAGGACCCGCGCGATCGCCCGACCAGCGACGACAGGAGCCGAACGTGAACGCCTCCCCGCAACAGGACGGCACCGGAGACGTCTCCGAGGTGCACCAGAGGATCGCCGCCCGGCTGGCCGCCTCGCCACCGATGCCTCCAGCGCTCCGCCACATCCGTACGTGCGCCGCCACCTGGTCCGGCACGCTGCACTGGGCGGGGTGCTCGACGACCGGTACGTACCCGCCGAACTGGTGCCCTGGGAGACGAGCGGCGCCGTACGCGGCCTGCTGGGGCTGCCGATCGCCGACGACTCGCGCCATCGGGTGCTGGGCGCCTGGGCCCGGATCGAGCCGTTCCTCGGAGACGCAGACCCGATCTCCCGGGCGGTCAGTCTCGAATTCGTCCGCACCGCCACCGACCCAAGGGCCCCCGGCACCGTGTCCACCAAACGGCCCGGTCATTGGTTCCTGACCTCGGAGGCACCACTTCATCCGCGCTGGGCCAGGTGGGAACTGCAGCCCAATGTTCTGGTGACAACACCGGGTCAAATACTCAGCATCGAGGCATTCACTGATCTGGGCGGGCGGACCCTGCTGGCCACCGGCGGTGAAGATGGGACGGTGCGGGTCTGGGATGCGGTCACCGGCACGGCCCGGGCGGTGTTGACCGGCCACACCGGCCGGGTGTGGGCGGTGGTGGCGTTTTCTGGCCCGGGCGGGCGGACGCTGCTGGCCACCGGCGGCTCCGATGGCATGGTGCGGGTCG
>NZ_JBFATZ010000027.1:0-92260 GCF_040678635.1 Thermopolyspora sp. NPDC052614 | reverse complement strand
TCTGGGATGCGGTCACCGGCACGGCCCGGGCGGTGTTGACCGGTCACACCGGCGTGGTGTGGGCGGTGGTGGCGTTTTCTGGCCCGGGCGGGCGGACGCTGCTGGCCACCGGCGGTGAAGATGGGACGGTGCGGGTCTGGGATGCGGTCACCGGCACGGCCCGGGCGGTGTTGACCGGTCACACCGGCGTGGTGTGGGCGGTGGTGGCGTTTTCTGGCCCGGGCGGGCGGACCCTGCTGGCCACCGGCGGCTCCGATGGCATGGTGCGGGTCTGGGATGGGGACAGGAGCGCCTTAATCCTCAGTGTGATCACCGCAGCCCCGGTAAGGGCCATCGCGGCGACTGCACCTGTTTTCCCGACCGTAGCCAACCAACCCCGTCCCGACACACAACTGGTCATCGGCGGCAGCGCCGGCTTAGCTGTCTTCGATGTTTTGTGATGCCGACCGGTGATCGTCCACTGGAGGACGAACAGCGCGCCGGTTCCTTTTCGGCGCGTCTCGAGCCCAGTCCTGCGAGAACGAGATGCCCCTCGTCGGCCTGGTCACACCTGCAAACCGGATCACCGCCTTGGCGCATGTCGTACCCGCCCCCGACCCCCGCCTGCGTCGTAAGCCGACCAGCGCCGTTGACGCAGGCGCGTGCTCAGCGGACCTGCCCTCCCATATGTCAGCGCGTCCCCCACCCCAACACCACGACGACGCCGATCACGCCGACGCTGCGCACTTCTCCCCAACGGCTCTCAAGCCGCCACCGGCAGACCGAGCGCAGCTCCGACACCGACCTGCGCGCGCTGACGCACGACCATCCGGCCCACGCCCGATCGCCACGCGTCCCCACCTCGCAACGAGCACCCCGACATTCCCACCGAGGGCCTCATGAGCGGGGGCACCTGGGCACGACACCGCCCCCAATCCCCTAAAGTCACCCATACGGAGCTACCGGGCGTGCGGAACAACCAGAGCGCGCGGCTCCGCGTGGGAGGAGACGCCCGTGCTTGTCGAGGTGTGGTCCGATTTCGTCTGCCCGTGGTGCTACATCGGCAGAAGCCGGCTGAAGCGGGCGCTCGCGGACTTCGAGCACGCCGACGAGGTGAAGGTCGAGTGGCGCAGCTTCCTGCTCGACCCGTCGCACCGCAAGGGCGTCCGGCAGGGCGTGCACGAGATGCTCGCCGAGAAGACCGGGGCCTCGATCGAGGACGTCCGCACGATGACCGACCGGGTGAGCAAACTCGCGGCCGAGGAGGGGCTCACCTATGACGTGGAGCGCGCCGTCGTGGTCAACACCGTCGACGCCCACCGGCTGCACCACCTCGCCATGTCCCACGACCTCGGCGACCAGGCGCACGAACGGCTGATGCGCGCCCACTTCGCCGAGTCCGAGGTGCTCGACGACCCCGACACCCTGGTACGGATCGCCACCGAGATAGGCGTACCCGAGGACGAGGCCCGCCGGGTCGTATCCAGCGACGAGTACGCCCGCGACGTCAAGCAGGACATCCGCCAGGCCCGGCTGTACGGGGCGAACGGCGTGCCGTTCTTCGTGCTCGACCGCACCTACGGCGTCTCCGGCGCGCAGCCGGTCGAGGTCTTCGTGTCCGCGCTGCGCACCGCCCACGGATCGGGCGAGCCCGCCTCGCCGTGACGCGCGCAAATCCGGCGTCCGCTGAAACTTTCATCCGCCAAAGCCCCTGGGCCCGATCGGGCCGAAGGCGATCTCCACGAGTCGCGGCCCCTATTCAAATTTTCAAATAATGCTCCTGTCCCGCGCGTGGACATAGGTGTTTCACCGGTTCAATTTTCCCGGCGACGTATATCGCCGTGAGCCAGGGCCGGTATGCCTACTGAAACCCGCATGTCGTGATTGCCGTACCCGCCGTCGGCCACCCGCCCACGCCGCGCCGCCCGTCCTGCAACAAGCGCGCGGTGCCCGCTGACCAGGGCGTTACCGCGCCTCCGCACGGCGACCTCCGCGACCGACGCCATTGCCCGACAAACGGCGGCATCACGAGGACCGCCCCGGGAATCGGCCTCCGAAGCCCCGGGCGGCACTCCTCGAAATCAGTCCGGTTATGCGCCCGTGAGTATCTTGAGATATGCCTGTGATTGGCCGATCCGGGATTAGGCGCGCCACCGTACGACTCAAGTGATCCGAGGTGCAGAGGAGCCAGAATGCGGACAACGACGACTCTGCCGATCTATGTGGAGCTGGAGCGCGGTTCCAACGAGCCGATGGCCGCGCAGTTGGCCAGGCAGTTGCGGCAGGCGATCGTCCAGGGGCGGCTCGTGGCGGGGTCGCGACTGCCGTCCAGCCGTACCCTCGCGAAACTGCTGAACGTGTCCCGCCCCCTGGTCCAGGAGGCCTACCAGCTTCTGGAGGCCGAGGACCGGATCGAGAGCAGGCGCGGCTCGGGAACCTACGTCAAACGCGTCGCCTCGCCGGGGCGTGCCGCCCCCCGTCCCGCCCGCACCGCCGCACCGGCGCCCGCCTCACCCAGGCTCGTCGATCTATCCCCGGGCCTGCCCACACGGGCGGACTTCCCCATGCCGGTCTGGCGCGCCGCCTGGCGGAGGGCGACGCACCGCATCCCGGACCCGCCGGACAACCTCGGCGAGACGGCGCTGCGCCAGGCGGTGGCGGCGTACCTGCGGGCGGTACGCGGCATGGCGGTCGACCCGGAGAACGTGCTCATCACCGGCGAGATCGCCCGCTCTCTGGACCTGGTGCTCTCGACCGCCGCACGCCCCGGCGACAAGGCGGCGGTGGAGGACCCTTGCGTGCCCTGGCTCATCCGCAGGCCGCACCGGCACGGCGTCACGCCCCTGCCCATCCCCGTCGACGACGAGGGTGCCGTGGTCTCGGCCGTCCCGCCGTCGGCCAAGGCGGTGGTCGTGTGCCCCTCCCACCAGATCCCGCTGGCCGTGGAGATGTCGCCCCGGCGCAGGCACCGGCTGATCGAGCAGTCGGCCGCGTACGGCCAGATGATCGTCGAGAACGACCAGGATCACGACTTCACCGACACGATCCGGCCGCAGACGCTGTGGGATCTCAGCAGGCCCCACACCGACGAGGTCGTCTACCTGGGCACCCTGTGCGGCCTGCTCCCGGAGGCGGTCTGCATCGGCTACGTCGTCGCCCGCGGCCGCCGCCTCGGCGAGCTGGCCGAGCGGCTCAGGACCGAGCCCCTCGGCGTCGGCACCATGATTCAGCGTGCCACCGCGGAACTGCTGTGGTCGATCGAGTCCGGCACCTGGCTCGGCCGCCTGCGCCGGACCTACCGGTCCAAGCGGCGCATGATCGCCGACCTGCTGCTCGGCCACCCGGCCGTGGAGCGCGTCAACGGCGTGCACTCGGGCTCGCACGTGTACGTCGGGCTGCGCCCGGCCCTCCCCGCCGAACGGGTCGCCGACGCCCTCGCCGGCCACGGCATCACCGTCCGGACCGGCCGGGACTTCGCGTGGAGCGGCCTGCTCCCGCCCGGGAACGGACTGCTCATCGCCCATAACCGCCTCACCGAGCAGGCGCTGGCCAGGGCCATGCGAAAGATCGTCCCATGCCTGAACGACCTGTCCCGCACCGCTCACCGGGCGTACCCGGCGGCGGACCTCGTGCCGGCGGGCGTCGGCCGCTCTCCCGGCCGAGGCGAAGGCCCCCGTACGGCGTCGCAGTCGCGGCGCAGTATCGACAGGTGAAGCCGCCGAAGCTGGGCGGACGGATCGAGGCCGAGCCGCTCGCCGAGCGTCGCGCCGGCGCGCTCCCAGGCGTCGATCGCGCCCGCCGCGTCGCCGCCGAGATAGTAGGCCCGCATCAGGTGCGCCCACGACGCCTCGCGGAAAGGCGCGGTGGCGAGGATCTCCTGGATCTCGGGAATCAGGTCGATGGTGCGGCCCAGCGCGAGCCGGGCCTCCACCAGCCGCTCCCGTACCGTCAGGTGCAGCTCGTCGAAGGCGGTGAACCGGGCCTTGAGCCGCTGCGACGCGGTGCAGTCCTGGCCGATGGGCCCCTGCCACAGGGACAGCGCCGTCGTCAAGGACGTCTCGGCGGCGTCGGCGGCCCCCGCGCGCAGCTCGGCGAGCCCCTGGGAGGCGAGCCGCCGGAAGACGACCGCGTCCACCTCCTCGCCCCTGGCCACCAGGCGGTACCCTCCCTCGCCGCCCCCGCCGCGCAGGGTGACGAGCCGGTCGCGAAGCCCCAGCTTCCCCAACTGGGCGCGCAGCCGCGCGATGTGCAGCCGCAGGTCCTTCCGCGCGGACCCCGGCGGGTCCTCCCACAGCAGGTGCAGCAGGCGCTCCACGGGCACCGACCGTCCCTCTTCCAGCAGGAGGGCGGCGAGTACGCCTCGGACCGGCGCCGACTCGACCCCGACCGAACCGCAGGCGGTCTCCACCTGGGCGTGCCCCAGCAGACGGAAGAGCATGGACGTGGCCTTTCTCGGGCGAGCTATCACTGGTCTGCCCGGCCCCGGGGTTCCCTGGCCAGTACGGCGGTACCACGTCACGCCGGTACCGCGATCACTGCGCCCCCGTGCCCCGGTCGATGCCGCGCGGCGTCTCCATCCTGCTGGCGGACGGGGCCGATGGGCATGGCCACAACGATGAGGTTCCGCGCGTTTAGTGGACAGGCGTCCACCGCGCGGGTCACTCGAACGGCGCCGGGTCCCCGGTGCCCTTGCGGAGGATCCGGGGCTCGTCCTGGGACAGGTCGACGACCGTGGTCGGCTCCGCGCCGCAGTCGCCGGAGTCGATCACGGCGTCGAGCACGTGGTCGAGCCGCTCCTTGATCTCCCAGCCCTGGATGATGGGCTCCTCCTCGCCGGGCAGCAGGAGTGTGCTCGACAGCAGCGGCTCGCCGAGCTCGCTCAGCAGCGCCTGGGCGACCACGTGGTCGGGGATGCGTACGCCCACCGTCTTCTTCCGGGGGTGCAGCAGCCGCCGGGGCACCTCCTTCGTGGCGGGCAGGATGAAGGTGTAGCCGCCGGGCGTCGCCGCCTTGATCATCCGGAATCGGGAATTGTTGATCTGCACGAACTGCCCGACTTGGGCGAAGTCCTTGCACACCAGGGTGAAGTGGTGGTCGCTGCCGAGGTGGCGGATCTCCCTGATCCGGTCGATGCCCTTCCTGTTGCCGATACGGCAGCCGAGCGCGTAGCTCGAATCCGTGGGGTAAGCGATCAGCCCGTCCGCATCGAGAAGATCAACCACTTGACGGATCGCCCGCGGCTGCGGATTCTCCGGATGCACGTCGAAATATCTGGCCATACAAGTGAGCTTAGAAGCGGACACTCCGTCAGATGACGCGCCCTTCCGACCCCGCATACGCCAGTGAATCGCCGTCCTGAGACCGGACGAGATTATGCAAGATCCACGTCGGCGCAAGCGTCCCCGCCGACGCGTGGGTGTCGGCGGGGACGCTCCGCGGCGGGTCAGCCGGCCGCTGCGGCCAGCAGGGCGCGGTGGGTCAGGATCCGGGCGAGGTGACGGCGGTAGTCGGGCTGGGCGTGCAGGTCGGCGGGCGGTTCGGTGCCCTCGGCCGCGTGGGACGCGGCGTCCTTGACGGCGGCGGAGTCGCCGACGGGCAGGCCCCGCACCGCCTCCTCCACGGCGGACGCCCGGACCGGGCGGGTGCCCATGTTGGTGAGGCCGACGCGGGCCTCCTCGATGGTGCCGTTGGAGCGTCGTACGGCCGCCGCGACGCCGACGATCGCCCACGCCTGCGCCGTACGGTGGAACTTCTCGTAGCGGAAGCCCCAACCGGGGCCGAGCTTGGGCACCTGGACGCCGACGAGGATCTCGCCGGGGGCGAGGGCCGACTCCAGGTAGTCCACGAAGAAGTCCGCCGCGGGGATCACCCGCTCGCCCGAGGAGGAGCGGGCGACCATCCGCATGTCGAGCGCGACCGCGACCGACGGCAGGTCGCCCGCCGGGTCGGCGTGGGCGAGCGAGCCGCCGAAGGTGCCGCGGTGCCGTACGGCGGGGTCGGCGACGGTGGCGGTGGCGAGCGCGACCAGCGGGCACTCGGACTTCACGATCGGCGAGTGGATCACGTCGTCGTGGGTGGTCATCGCGCCGATGAAGACGTGGTCGCCCTCGTCGCGTACGCCGTGCGGCTCGGGCACCCGGGCCAGATCGACGAGCGTCGAGGGGTAGGCGAGGCGCAGCCGCAGCAGCGGCAGCAGCGACTGGCCGCCGGCCAGCACCTTGGCGTCCTCGCCCGCCTCGGCGAGCACGGTCACGGCCTCGTCGAGCGACGCGGGCCGCGCGTAGTCGAACGATGCGGGGATCATCAGGCCACCCCTCCCTGTACGGCCCGCCACACCCGCTCGGGCGTGCACGGCATCGGCACGTCGTGGACCCCGTACGGCCGAAGCGCGTCCACGATCGCGTTGACCACGGCGGGCGTGGACGCGATCGTGCCGGCCTCGCCGACGCCCTTCACACCCAGCGGGTTGGTGGTCGCCGGAGTCTCGGTGCGATCGGTGATGAAAGCGGGCAGATCGGCGGCCGACGGCAGCAGGTAGTCGGCCATGGTCGTGGTCAGCAGGTTGCCGTCCGCGTCGTACACGGCCTCCTCGAACAGCGCCTGGCCGATGCCCTGCGCGATCCCGCCGTGCACCTGCCCCTCGACGATCAGCGGATTGACGACCTTGCCCACGTCGTCCACCGCCACGTACGACCGGATCCTCGTCGCGCCGGTCTCGGTGTCGACCTCGACCGCGCACAGGTGGGTCCCGTGCGGGAAGGAGAAGTTCTCCGGGTCGAACGTGGCGCTCGCGTCCAGCCGCGGCTCGACGCCGTCGGGCAGGTTGTGCGCCGCGAACGTGGCCAGCGCGATCTCCTGGATGGTCTTGCCGGACTCGGTGCCCCGCACCCGGAACGTGCCGCGGTCGAACTCGATGTCGTCCGGCGACGCCTCAAGCAGATGCGCCGCGATCTGCTTGGCCTTCTCCTTCACCTTGTCGCACGCCCGCACCACCGCGATGCCGCCGACGGCGAGCGAGCGCGAGCCGTAGGTGTCCATGCCCTTGTGCGACGACGAGGTGTCCCCGTGGATCACCGACACGTCCTCGAACGGCACGCCGAGCTGGTCGGCGACGATCTGGCTCCACGCCGTCTCGTGCCCCTGCCCGTGCGGGCTGGACCCGGTGACCACCTCGACCTTGCCGGTGGGCAGCATGCGCACGTCGGCGTGCTCCCAGCCGCCCGCGCCGTACGACAGCGACCCGAGCACCCGGCTCGGCGCGAGCCCGCACATCTCGGTGTAGGTGGACACGCCGATGCCGAGCTGCACGGGGTCGTTGCGCTCGCGGCGGTCGGCCTGCTCGGCGCGCAGCTTGTCGTAGCCGAGCAGCGCCAGCGCCTTCTCGGTGGCCGCCTCGTAGTTGCCCGAGTCGTAGGTGAGCCCGCAGATCGTCTCGTACGGGAACTCCTCGTGCTTGATCCAGTTGCGCCGCCGCAGCTCGATCGGGTCGAGCGACAGCTCGTTCGCGAGCTCGTCGATGGCCCGTTCCAGCGCGTACGTGGCCTCGGGCCGTCCCGCGCCCCGGTACGCGTCCGTCGGCATCTTCGTGGTGAACACGCCCGTGCAGGTGAAGTCGTAGGCGTCCATCTTGTAGATGCCGTTGTACATGAACGCGCCGAGCAGCGGCACGCCCGGCGTCACCAGCATCATGTACGCGCCCATGTCCGCGAGCAGGTTGACCCGGATCCCGCGGATCCGCCCGTCGCGCTCGGCGGCGATCTCGATGTGCTGGATCTGGTCGCGCCCGTGATGCACGGTGAGGTTGCCCTCGGTGCGCGACTCGGTCCACTTCACCGGCTTGCCGAGCCGCCGGCAGATCAGCAGGCAGAGCACCTCCTCGGCGGTGACCTGCAGCTTGGAGCCGAAGCCGCCGCCGACGTCCGGCGCGATCACGCGCAGCCGGTGCTCGGGGATCCCGGTGGTGAGCGACAACATGACCCGCAGGATGTGCGGGATCTGCGTGGCCGAGTGCACCGTGTACGTCTCGCCGTCGGTCTGCACGACGACGGCGCGCGGCTCCATCGCGCTCGGGATGAGCCGCTGCTGGCGGTACCTCCGGTCGATCACCACGGGCGCGTCCTGGAACGCCGCGTCGATGTCGCCGCCGGAGAACTTCCAGGTGAACGCCTTGTTCCCGGCCTCGTGGACCTTCGGCGCGTCCGGTTCGAGCGCCGCGTTCATGTCGAGCACGGGCGGCAGCGGCTCGTAGTCGACCTCGATGGCCTCAAGCGCGTCCAGGGCCAGGTAGCGGTCGGTGGCGACGACGCAGGCCACCGCCTCGCCGACGTACCGGACCTCGTTGACCGCCATCGGCGGGTGCTCGGGGAGCACCATGTCCTCGGTGACCGGCCAGGCGCACGGCAGGCTGCCCTGCTCGTCGGCGAAGTCCTGGCCGCTGTAGACCGCGACGACGCCCGCCTTCTCGCGCGCCGCCGACACATCCACCCGGGAGATCCGCGCGTGCGCCATCGGGCTGCGCAGGAACGCCACGTACAGCAGCCCGGGCACCTGGATGTTGTCGGTCCACTGGGTCCGGCCGGTGACCAGCCGGGTGTCCTCCTTGCGGCGACGGGCCCGGCCCACCTCGCCCTGTTCGACGTCGAGTCGCACGGTCATGACGCGCTCACCTCCCGGCCGCTCATCTCCGCGGCGCCACGCCGTACGGCGCGGACGATGTTGCAGTAGCCCGTGCACCGGCACAGGTTGCCCTTGAGGCCCTCCCGGATGGCGTCGTCGGAGGGGTCCGGATCCTCCCGTAGCAGGTCGATGGACGCCATGATCATGCCTGGGGTGCAGTAGCCGCACTGCAGCGCGTGTTCCTCGTGGAAGGCCTTCTGCATGGGATGCCACTGCCCATTGGTGGAAAGGCCCTCGATGGTGACGATGTCGGTCTGATCCGCCTGTACGGCGAGCACGGAGCAGCTCTTCACGCTCTTGCCGTCCAGGAGAACCGTGCAGGCGCCGCAGTTGGTGGTGTCGCAACCGATCGGGGTTCCGGTCTTCCCGAGCCGGTCGCGCAAGAGGTGGACGAGGAGAAGTCGCGGCTCGACCTCCACCTCGTATGTGATGCCGTCGACGGTGACGGTGATCTGGGGCATACGTCCTCCAGGCGATCGTGGATGGGTACGTGGACGTACGCGAGACATGGCGGTCCCCGGCTGAGGCACCGGATGGCCGGACGCGACTGTGGCATATCGCACCGCACCGAATGAACTGATGGATGTGAGCAAACTAACAGTGCTCAAGTTATTCCGATGCTGTGCGGAATCAACCCCCCAAAATGGGGAGTCAGCGTCTGCGAGCCGCCTTCGCCGTGAGGGCGACCAGCCCGGAGACGGCCAGCCCCACCAGCAGGACGGCCAGCATCGGCAGGGGATCGGGGCGCGGCCCGGCGATGAAGTGGATGCCGATCCCGATGAACAGCAGGCCGCCGAGCAGCGCGAACCAGTCCGTCGAGTGCCGCAGCCCGCGCCCGCGCTCCGGACGCCGCCCGTCATCCATGCCGCACCTCCACGTCGCCCATGCCTCCCTTGAGGTGCAGTTCGTACACCGGGGCCTGGGCCCCGCCGGCGTTCACGGGCTCCAGCACGGTGTGCAGGCTCAGCCCGGTGCCGCCGCGCGTGGACCGGCCGACCGTGATGTCGCCCACCCGGACCTCGGCGTCCACCTCGACCCGCGCCGTCGGCGGCACGATCACCTCCAACGTGCCGACCGCGATCGTCACGTTCAGCCGGGTACGGCTGCCGGGGGCCGCCTCGGTCTGCGTCAGGTCGAGGGTGGCGTCGCCGATGCCGACCTCGTACCGGTCCGCGAGGGCCTCGGTGGTGGTGGCCGGCGCCCAGGTGTAGGAGCCGACCCGGTTCGAGACGCCGTGCAGCGTGCCTCCGGCGATCAGCGCGAGGGCCACGATGGTGCCCGCGGCGATCAGTCCGATGCCCCGGCCGAACCAGGCGGTCACGAGCAGCCCCGCGCCGATCGTGATGAGCACCGCCCCTCCGACCACGGGAAGGTTCACCGCAGATCCGGACGGCTGGCTCGCCACCATGATTCCTCCAACGAGCATCGCGATGAGTAGGGTCACCGGCCCGACGAAGGAGCGCGGTCGTTTGCGGGGGGCGGTCGTCGCCACGGGAGCGCCGCCGTAGCCGCCCATGTCGTAGCCGTATGGGTCCTGCTCGGCGTACCTGGTGGGCGGGTTGTAGGGGCCGTGCGGGGCGAAGGCCTCCCGCCAGGCGTACGCCGAGGTCCGGGCCTCGGCGGCGAGGTCCTTCAGCCTGCGGAATCCGTCGTCCGGCCGCGGGGGAGCGGACGGCCGGGCGACCGGCGTCTCCTGCGTCGCGGGCTCAGGCGGTACGACCGGAGGTTCGTGGGCCAGAGACTCGGAGATAGGAGGCTCTGCGACAGGTGGCTTTGCGGCAGAAGGCCCAGCGACAGGAGGCTCTGCGATAGGAGGCTCGGGGACAGGGGGCTCAGCGATAGGAGGCTCAGCGATAGGAGCTTCGGGCACAGGAGCTTCGGCGACAGGAGGTTCAGCGACAGGAGCTTCGGTGGCGGCCGTCTCCCGCCCCCGCGAGCCGTACGCCGGATCATGGAACGGATACGGCCGCCCCACCGGCGTCTGCCCGCGCCGCCGCCGATACGACAGCCGTTCGGGCAGCGACCTGGCGACCGCGACCAGATCCACCCCCCGGCTCCGCGCCGCGAGCAACGCGATCGCGATCATCGTCCCGACCACGATCGTCCCCGGCCCGGTGCTGTCGGCGAACAGGTTCATCACCAGCCCGAACCCGAGCACCGCGGTCAGCAACGCCAGCACCGCCTGAGCGTCGATCACCCGGTTGGTCCACTGCTCCACGTACCCGGGCCCCCCGTCGGGGCTCCGCATCAGCAAAAACGCCGCGATATACAGGAAGAACCCGATACCGGAGCCGAGCACGAGCACGGCCATGCCGACCCGCACCAGCACGGGGTCGATCCCGGCGTACCGCCCGAGCCCCGCGCACACGCCGGTGAGCATGCGCCCCTCGTCGCTGCGGGCGAGGACGCCGCCGACGGCGTCGGGCGGCCGGGTGCCCGTTTCGGGAGGTGTCGCGCTCATGTCCCCTATCGTGCTCCCACCCGCCCCCCGAGGACATCGGGGACACCCCTGACCCACCCCCGAGCCATCAGGGCGGAAGTCAGGGCACGCCCTGATGCGCTTTTCCTCCCTCACATGTGACGATGCATGGAAGATGTCTGAGATGCCCACCGTCACCGAGGCCCCGTACCCCCGGCTGAGCCGCCCCGTCGAGGGCCGCCTGGTCGCCGGGGTCGCGCAGGGCGCGGCCGCCCAGCTGCGGCTCGACCCGGTCGTGCTGCGGCTGGCCTTCCTGCTGCTCACGATCGTCAGCGGTGTGGGCCTGGT
Organism: Thermopolyspora sp. NPDC052614; assembly: GCF_040678635.1. Taxonomy (NCBI): domain Bacteria; kingdom Bacillati; phylum Actinomycetota; class Actinomycetes; order Streptosporangiales; family Streptosporangiaceae; genus Thermopolyspora; species Thermopolyspora sp. NPDC052614. Next base: position 80,838 of record NZ_JBFATZ010000027.1, on the reverse strand, counting down.
CGCGTACGCGGCGCTGTGGATATTCACCCCCACGCAGCCGCACACCGGCCCCCGCCCCACCCGCGACTGGGGTCAGGTCGCCGCGTACGGCGCGATCGGCCTGGCCCTCAGCGCGTTCACCATGCTCACCGGCGCCTCCACCGGCGGCTTCGGCACGTGGGCGATCGCCGCCGTCGGCATCGGCGCCCTGGTCCTGTGGCAGCAGGCCGACACCGCGCGGCGCCAGCGCTGGATGAGCGGCGCGGTCCGCCAGGTGCGCCGCACCTGGGTGCGCACCGGCTTCGGCCTGCTGCTGGTCGTCGTCGGCGCCGCCGGCTTCCTGGCGGCCAGCGGCGAGCTGGCCGAGGCCCGCCCGGGCCTGGTGTTCACCGGCGTGGTGGTCGGCGGCATCGCCGTCATCGCCGCGCCGTGGATCACCGTGCTGGTCAAGGAGCTGCAGAACGAGCGTCGCGAGCGCATCCGCCAGGAGGAACGCGCGGAGGTGGCCGCGCACGTGCACGACTCGGTGCTGCACACGCTCACCCTGATCCAGCGCAACGCGCACGACCAGCGCGAGGTGCTGCGCCTGGCCCGCTCCCAGGAGCGGGAGCTGCGCAACTGGCTCTACCAGCCGAAGGCGGACGCCGACGCCACCGTCGCCGCCGCCGTACGCCGGGCCGCCGCCGAGGTGGAGGACGAGCACGGCGTGCCGATCGAGATCGTCTGCGTGGGAGACTGCGACCTGGAGCCGCGCCTGAACGCGCTCGTCCAGGCGGCCCGGCAGGCGATGGTCAACGCGACGAAATATTCTGGGGCATCCGTCGTGTCGGTCTACGCGGAGGTGGAGCCCGATGAGGTCACCGTCTTCGTCCGCGACCGAGGCAAGGGCTTCGACCTGGACGCCGTGCCCCCCGATCGCATGGGCATCCGCGAGTCGATCATCGGCCGGATGGAGCGCAACGGGGGGAGCGCCCGCGTGAAGACCGCCCCGGGCGAGGGGACCGAAGTGATGCTGACCATGAAGCGGGAGGAGCCATGACGACGAGGGTGTTGATCGTGGACGACCACCGGCTGTTCCGCTCCGGCGTGCGCGCCGAGCTGGGACCCGAGATCGAGGTCGTCGGCGAGGCCGAGGACGTGGACTCCGCGGTGGCGGCGATCGCCGAGCTGCAGCCGGACGTCGTCCTCCTCGACGTGCACATGCCGGGCGGCGGCGGCCAGGAGGTGCTGCGTCGCGTGCTCGGCCAGGGCTCGCAGGTGCGCTTCCTCGCCCTGTCGGTCTCCGACGCCGCCGAGGACGTCATCGGCGTCATCCGCGGCGGCGCCCGCGGCTACGTCACCAAGACCATCAGCGGCCGGGAGCTCACCGACGCGATCGTCCGCGTCGCCGACGGCGACGCCGTCTTCTCCCCGCGCCTGGCCGGCTTCGTCCTGGACGCCTTCGCCTCCACCGAGGCCCCGCCCATCGACCCCGAACTCGACTCCCTCACCCAGCGCGAACGCGAGGTCCTGCGCCTGATCGCCCGCGGTTACGCGTACAAGGAGATCGCCAAGGAGCTGTTCATCTCCGTCAAGACGGTGGAGACCCACGTCTCCTCGGTCCTGCGCAAACTCCAGCTCTCCAACCGTCACGAACTCTCCCGCTGGGCCACCGCCCGCCGCCTGGTCTGACCCGGCCGCGGCGAATCGAACGGATGAGGCGCGCGCTGCCGCGCATGCCCCGACCATGCGCCTTCCATGCGCTCGATTCCTAGCCTTTTCCTGTCCGTGGTCGGCTCAAGAGCGATCGAATAGGTCGCGTCACCGTCAAGGGCATCGCCTCGATATGAGGCGGTGCCCTTGACTCGTCTTCCCCCGGTACCGGCGGGGAGCGGTCGGCACAGGTTTCGGGATATCGATGCGGGAATTCCATGCCCTACGTTCTGCTGGGTTGCCAAATCATGGTCGGAACGGTTTTCCTGGCCTCGGTGGCCGGAAAGGTGCGGGGCCGCAGGGCCTACTCGGCCTTTCTCGCCGCGATCGGCGGGCTCGCGCCGGGCCTGCCGCCGTCGCGCCGCCAGGCGCTGGCCCCGCTGATGATCGCGGGGGAGTCGGCGGTGGCCGCCCTGTTGGCGGTGCCGGTCACGGCGCGGGCCGGATTCGTGGCCGCGGTCGTCCTGCTGGCCGTGTTCACGGTGGCGATCACGGCCGCCATACGGGCGCGGCGTCGGGTGTCCTGCGCCTGCTTCTGGGATTCGTCCGTGGCGGTGGGACCGGCCCAGCTGATTCGCAACGGGGTGCTGCTGGCCTGCTCGCTGACCGGCGCGGTGCTGGGGCCGGGTGCCTGGAGCGCGGCCCCGGAGCCGGGCGGGGTCGCGGCGGCGGCGCTGGCGGGCCTCGCCGGCGCGGGTCTGGTGATACTCACCGACGATATCGCCGCGTTATTTCGCCCGCTCGGGTGAGCATGCCCGCTCGAAACCCCGGATATGCCGTTGCCATGCGATCGGTCGTTACGTTGATGTGTGACACGAATTCCTGCTCCTCGCCGTCGGACAAGGGCGAGCGCAAGAAAGGAAAGACATGGCGAAGATCTGCATTGAATTGCCGAACAGTCTCGTGGCCACGGGGACGTGCGGGACCTTCAACGTCCCGCCCGTGCCGGGCTGGGACCGTCCGAAGGGCCATTATCAGAATCTCTGCGTCGATTTCGACGCGAAGAGATTCTGGATCGAGAAGGGGCGGGAAGTGACCTGCTAGGGATTCGTGAATCCGCCCCCGAGCTGACCGTGCTGATCCGAGCCGAAGGCGCCGTGCCCACGAAGCGGCACGGCGCCTTCGGCTCCGTCATCCATCGCCCGCCGAGGCATGACCGTCCTGTCCGGCCTGTCTGGAGTCCTTATGTCGATCTTCGTGGTTGTCGTTGGCGCCATCGGCGTACTGAACCTGGTGCTGACGCTGGGGGTGATCCGTCGGCTCCGCGCGCGCCACGACCCGCCGCCGAACCCGCCCACGCAACCGTCGCGCCTGAGCCCGGTGCGCGCGACCGGCGCACCCGTCGGCGCCTTCACCACCTGGACGTCGCAGGGAGAGCCGGTCTCCACCCGGTTCTTCGCCGACGGCATCACCCTGGTCGGTGCCTTCACCGAAGGATGCCCGGCATGCCAGGAGCAACTCCCCGCGTTCCTGGAACTGGCCCGGTCATTCTCCGGCGGACGCCAGCGAGCGCTCGTCCTGCTGGTGGGAGACCCCGAGGCCCTCGCGGACAAACACCGTCTCCTGGCCCCCATCGCCACGGTGGTCCACGAGCCTGAGCACGCCGGGCGCCTCGGTACGGCGCTGGGCATCAGGGCGTACCCCGCTTTCGCGATCATCGACGGCGACGGGGTGGTGCGCGCCTCCGGCGCGGAGATCGAAGAGTTGCTGCTCGCCCTGGTGGAGGTCTGAACCGTGCGCAGGATCCTGGAGGCCGTACGGCTCAGCTGGCAGGCCGGCCGCCTGTTCACCGCCCTTTTCGCGACGCTCACGCTGGTGGCCGCGTTCGTCCCGATCGTCGTCGCCTGGTTGACCAAACTCGTCCTGGACGCCATCACGTCCGGCGCGGGCATCGAGCCGATCGTCGTCCTGGGGCTCGTGCTGGCCGCCACCGGCGTGGTCGCGGCGGTGATTCCGCACATCGGCCACTTCGCCTCGCAGGAGACCCAGCGCCGGGTGGGACTGCTCGCCCAAGACCGGCTTTTCGCGGCCACGGAGAAGTTCGTGGGCATGGCCAGGTTCGAAGATCCGGTCTTCCTCAACCGCATGCAGATGGCCGTGCAGCACGGCGGCACCACCCCGGGCGTGGTGCTCTCCTCCGCGCTCTCCGTCGTCGCCGCCGTCATCACCGGACTGGGATTCCTCGGCTCGCTCCTGGTCGTCTCCCCCTGGATGCCGGTGCTGGTGCTCTCCTCCGCCGTCCCGATCCTCGGCATCGAACTCTGGCTGGCGGGCCGGCGCGCCTCGCTGTTCTGGCGGCTCAGCCCCATCGGGCGTCGCGAGTTCTTCTTCCGCGACCTGCTCATCAACACCCAGGCCGCGAAGGAGATCCGCCTGTTCGGCATCGGCGCCCACCTGCGCGCGCTCATGTCCTGTCAACGCCGCAAGGCCAACATCGAGAACCGGCGGCTGGACGTCCGCCAGCTCGGCGCCCAGGCGCTCACCGGAATCGGCGGCGCGGTGATCACCGGAGGCGCGCTGATCTGGGCGGTGCTGGCCGCCGCCGACGGCCGCATCAGCATCGGGGACATCTCCCTGCTGGTGGCCGCGGTGGGCGGAGTCCAGACGGCCGGACTGTCGCTGATCCAGTCAATCGCCCAGTCCCACCAGCAACTGCTGCTGTTCGACCACTATCTGGCCGTCCTGAACGCCGAACCCGATCTGCCCGTCGCCGCCCGTCCCACGGCGATCGCACCGCTCAAGGGAGCGATCGTCTTCGACGACGTGTGGTTCCGCTACTCTCCCGAGCACCCCTGGGTGCTGCGCGGCGTCAGCCTCACCATCCCGCAGGGCCGTACGGTGGGGCTGATCGGACACAACGGCGCGGGCAAGAGCACGCTGATCAAACTGTTGTGCCGGATGTACGACCCGGAACGCGGCGCCATCCGCTGGGACGGCGTCGACCTGCGAGACATCGATCCCGCCGAGTTGCGCGCCCGCATCGGCGCGGTCTTCCAGGACTACATGGAATACGACCTGACCGCCGCGGAGAACATCGGCCTCGGCGATCTCACCCGCCTGGGTGATCGCGGCCGGATCACCGCGGCCGCCACGGCGACCGGAGCTCACGACTTCATCACGCGGCTCCCGCACTCCTACGACACGTTGCTGTCGCGCGTCTTCTTCGCCGACGCCGACGATGACCCGGACAATGACCCGGACGATGACCCGGACGATGACCCGAACGAGACCGGTGACCGCGAGATCGGGGTCTGTCTGTCCGGAGGCCAGTGGCAGCGGCTGGCCCTCGCCCGCGCCTATCTCCGCGACGGACGCGACCTGATGATCCTGGACGAGCCGAGCTCCGGCCTGGACGCCGAGGCCGAGCACCAGATCCACCGCACGCTACGCGAGCATCGGCAGGGCAAGACGAACGTGCTCATCTCGCACCGGCTCAACACCGTCCGCGACGCCGATACGCTGATCGTGCTGGCGAACGGCAAGGTCGCGGAACAAGGAACGCATCGGCAGCTCATCGCCCGGGACGGCATCTACGCCGAGTTGTTCCGGACGCAGGCCGAAGGCTATGTGGAGGAGGCTCCTGTGTCGTTCGAGGAGGCCCTAAACCTGTTCCGCCGGCAGGCGGGTCTCTGACCAAATCAGGCGCACTGCGCACCTATGGTGCAAGTCCCCACGCTACGTGGGACGCTGATGAGTGAGGGAGGGGCCGGATGGGGCGAGACGTACCCGCGATCACCTTCAGCCATCAGGACCGGCGGCGCTACCGGGAGAAGGTGCGCCGCTGCCTGGACGTCTTCGCCCGCATGCTCCGCGAGGAGCGGTTCGAGGGGCACCGCCCGCTCGCCGGGCTGGAGATCGAGCTCAACCTGGTCGACGAGCGGGGCGAGCCGGCGATGAAGAACGCCGAGGTGCTCGACGCGATCGCGGAGCCGGACTGGGCGACCGAGCTGGGCCAGTTCAACATCGAGATCAACATCGAGCCGCAGGAGTTGACCGGCGACGGCCTGGCCGCCCTGGAGGAGACGATACGGCGACGCCTCAACCGGGCCGAGGAGCGGGCGGCGGGGGTCGGCGGTCACATGGTGCTGATCGGCATCCTGCCGACGCTGCGCGAGAGCGACGTCGACGAGGCGAAGCTGTCGGCCAATCCCCGGTACAAGCTGCTCAACGAGCAGATTTTCGCGGCGCGGGGCGAGGACCTGCACATCGCCGTCGACGGCGTCGAACGGCTGGACACCTACGCCGACAGCATCGCCCCCGAGGCCGCCTGCACCAGCCTGCAACTGCATCTGCAGGTGGCCCCCGCCGACTTCGCCGCCCACTGGAACGCCGCCCAGGCGATCGCCGGCGCGCAGGTGGCCGTGGCGGCGAACTCGCCGTACCTGTTCGGTGGGGAGCTGTGGCGCGAGACCCGGATCGTGCTGTTCGAGCAGGCCACCGATACCCGCGCGGAGGAGCTGAAGACCCAGGGCGTACGGCCTCGCGTCTGGTTCGGCGAACGCTGGATCACCTCGGTGTTCGACCTGTTCGAGGAGAACGTCCGCTACTTCCCCGCGCTTCTGCCGCTGTGCGACGACGAGGACCCCGAGCACGCCCTCGACCAGGGCCGGACCCCGCACCTGAACGAGCTCACCCTGCACAACGGCACGATCTACCGCTGGAATCGCCCGGTGTACGCGGTCGTCGACGGCCGCCCGCACCTGCGCGTCGAGAACCGCGTGCTCCCGGCCGGGCCCACCGTGGCCGACATCGTCGCCAACGCCGCGTTCTATTACGGCCTGATGCGCGTGCTGCCGTACGCCGAACGCCCGGTCTGGACGCGGATGTCGTTCTCGGCCGCCGCGGAGAACCTGCACAACGCCGCCCGCCACGGCCTCGACGCCAAGCTGTACTGGCCGGGCCTGGGCGAGGTCCCGGCCGCCGAACTGGTGCTGCGCCGCCTGCTGCCGCTGGCCCACGAGGGCCTGGCGGCGTTGGGCGTGGCCCCCGACCACCGCGACCGCCTGCTCGGCATCATCGAGCAGCGCTGCCTCACCGGACGCAACGGCGCCGCCTGGCAGACGCACACGGTGCGCTCCCTCGACACCGGCGACCGGCACGAGGCCCTGCGCCAGATGACGCTGCGCTACATCGAGTACATGCACAGGAATGAACCCGTGCACCTTTGGCCCCTTTGACAGTTGAATGTTGCGAAGTTCCCCCCATAGAAGGGGCGAATAGGTCACGATTTAACCGTGAAGCCACGTGGAATCGTCTCTCTGGTGATCGTGCTGGCTGCCGCGCTCACGGTCGCCTGCGCTCCGCTTCCCGGCTTCGAGGACATCTTGGGCTACGACGACAAGGGCGCCCAGACCGAGGAGCAGGCCGACCAGGCGTCGTCGGCCCGCGAGGGCGGCGCGATGACCCGCAAGTCGACCACCCTCGCGGGCGACAACTTCGCCGAGGACGTGGTGCTGGCGCGCACGCTGACCGAGCAGTACTGGCAGCAGCAGTTCGCGGCGGACGGGCGCGAGTACCGCCCCATCCAGCGGTTCGTCCCCTACGTGGGCGACAACGGCCCGAACTGCGGCGAGCAGCGGGCCACCCCGGACAACGCCTTCTACTGCCCGATCGGCCACTTCGTCGCCTTCGACGAACGCTGGCTGGAGGACCTGTACAACAAGATCGGCGACGGCGCCGTCTACGTGATCATCCCGCACGAGCTGGGCCACGCCGTACAGGCGCAGCTCACCACGGACTTCAAGTTCAACAAGGACCGCGAGCTGCAGGCCGACTGCTACGCCGGCAACGTGATCGGCTGGCTGGTGAAGGCCAACCGGCTCACCCAAGAGGACGGCGACGACCGCGAGCTGTTCAACAACCTCGCCGCCGCCGGAGACCCCACCGACGAATGGTGGCGCCCGGACGCGCACGGCACCGGCCCGCAGCGGCAGGAGGCCTTCCAGCGGGGCTACAAGCGCGGCATCGAGGCCTGCGCGGTGGCGGGAGACCCGCTTCCGGCCTGATGTGCGCTTGACTGGGGGCATGCTCGGCACCCTGGCGATCCTCACGACCGCGAACGTGCTCAACAACCGCGTCGCCCCCCGGCTCGCGCCGCTCACCTCCGCCACGGCCACCGTCGCCCTGATCGGCCTCGCCCGCCGCTCCGGCCTGTCCTGGCGGGAGCTGGGCTTCGAGCGGGGACGGCGCGGCGCGCTCCTCGGCGCGGCGCTCACGCTCGGCGGCGTCGTCCCGGTGTACGCGGTCGGCGTCGTCTGGCCGCGCACCCGCCCGCTCTTCCTCGACAAGCGGGCCCTGAGCCTCTCCCGCGCGCGCCTCGCCGAGGAGATCCTGCTGCAGGTGCCGATCGGCACCGTGCTGCTGGAGGAGGTCGGCTTCCGCGGCGTCGTGCACGGCCTGGTCGCCCGCTCGCACGGCCGGGCGGCGGCCACCGCGGTCTCCTCGGCCCTGTTCGGCCTGTGGCACGTGCTGCCCGCCCTCGACATGGCCCGCGCCAATTCCGCCCTCTCGGGTGAAACATTCATCGCCGATAACCAGAATTCGGCGGTACGGCGAGCCGTCGGCGCGGTCGCCGGAACGGTCGTGGCGACGGCCGCCGCGGGCGTGCTCTTGTGCGCTTTGCGGCGGCGCGGGGGCCTGCTGGCTCCGGCAATGCTGCACACGGCCACCAACTCGCTGGGATTTTTCGCCGCCCGAATCGCGCGCCGGTTGACCCGATAAATCGCGTACCCACGCAGAGCGACCGTTCCTATACATCACTTGAGCGCGCATAGGCAACCGTGGTTGAGTAAAAATCGTTTAAAGGTCCTCGCCGTGGTCCGGCACGGTCATGTCGGCGCGGCGACCACCTCCAATCCATGTCCCTTGTCGAAATGGAGTAGCACCCGCATGAAGTCCACAGGCCTAGTCCGAAGACTCGCCGCGGCCGGCGCCGGGGTGGCCGTGCTGGCCACCATGGCGATCGGCCTGACGGCCGGGTCGGCGTCGGCGAGCACCGCCGCGGCGGGCACCGCCGCGACGACCGCGGCCACGGGGGTCTACGCGACCACTCCCGTGGCCTCACCCAAGCACTTCAAGGGCGAGTGCCCGGTCGACGTCACCTTCACCTCGAAGATCAAGGTGAAGGTGAAGGGCAAGACGACCGTCGCCTACCGCTGGCTGCACGGCGACGGTTCCAAGAGCAAGGTCAAGACCTTGACCCTCCGGGGCAAGGGCACCAAGTACGTCACCGTGAAGGAGAAGTCGACCTTCAAGGAGGACGTCAAGGGCTGGCAGGCGCTGCAGGTGCTCGAGCCGCGCAAGACGACCACCAAGAAGGGCTACTTCTCGGTGTCGTGCGCCCCGTCCTTCCGTGACGAGGTCGAGCGGCCGAGCTTCGTCACGGCCTCCGTCGACGTGCCGGACTTCTCCGGCGTCTGCACGCCGTACAGCAAGGTCACGGCCGAGGGCCTGATCCGCGTCGGCAAGCCGACCTGGGTGAAGTACCGCTGGATCCACAACGGCGAGGTCGTCGACGACGGCGCGATCAAGGTCTACGGCGCCAAGAAGGTGTACTACACCTTCCACCCGCGCCACAGCCACAAGGGCTCGGTGAAGCTCGACATCGTGCGGCCGCGCCACGGCGACGATGACACCGACTTCTACACCGTGTGGTGCAAGAGGCCGGTCGAGCGCGACGAGCCCGTCAAGGCGTGGGCCTCGGCGAGCGGCGCGGGCGGCTACGTGGGCGCCTGCCCGGTCGAGCGCACCTTCACCGGCACGGTGAGCGCCAATGGCCGCGCGGTCGTGAAGTACCGCTGGGCCGGCCCCAACTACAACGGCCCGGTGCAGACCGTGTTCTTCGGCAAGCACGGCCCGAAGGCCAGGAGCGTGTCGGACGCGGTGACGTTCACCGAGAGCGGTGTGGCCAAGCGCTGGATCGAGATCCTCGACCCGAACCACGCGGTCTCCAACGTCGCCGTGGCGAGCGTCAAGTGCACCAAGCCCGCGCCGCCGCAGGCGAAGGTGACGGACGTCGACGTCAGCGCGTCGGCCGACAACACCACCTGCGCGAACGGCAAGGCCCCCGGCGTCAGCGTCAGCGGGACCATCGCGGTGAGCGGCCCGACCAAGGTCACCTACAGCTGGGTGGTGAACGGCCGGTCCGTCGAGGGCGGCACCATCGACGTGCAGCGGTTCGCCTCCGTCTCGCTCAAGGTGGACCCGGCGGCCCAGGGTGACACGACCACCGGCGCGGTGTCGCTGATCGTGACCTCCCCGAACCCGCAGAGGGGCGGCGCCCACTTCTCCTTCACCTGCCCGAACAAGGCGGCCACCGCCTGATCAGGCACGTGACCTCACGGCCCCGGCCGGCGCTCAGCCGGCCGGGGCCTTTTCCTTCGGTCCCGTCAGGCGGTCTCGACCACCTGGAACAGCTCCGCGTAGGACCCCTCGGGCAGCCCGTACGCCCTGGCGTTGGCGGCGAGCATGGCGCGTATGCGGTCCTCGATGTCGGCGCGGTGGCCGGTCTGGCTCTTGTGCGCGCGCAACGCCGCGATCTTGCGGTCGATCGTCGAGGTGACGTCCACGCAGTGGTTGTGGTTCGGCCCGCCCAGCCACACCTCACGCACCGTCCACGCCTCCAGCCCCTCCTCGGCGAGCAGCTCGGGGAAGGCGTAGGGGTTGCGCGCGTCGGGATAGACGGCGTCGAGCGTCGCCCCGCCGACCGCCCGGTGGTCCGGATGCCCCCGCCCGATCCGCTCGTAGTCGCGCTCCGGGCTCATCGTGATCACCCGGTCGGGCCGTACCTGCCGGATGACCCGGGCGATGTCCCGCCGCAGCCCGAGCGTGGGCTCCACCGTCCCGTCCGGGTACCCGAGGAACCGGATGTCGCTCACCCCCACGCACTCGGCCGCCGCCCGCTGCTCGGCCCGCCGCAGCTCGGCCATGCCGCCGTTGTCCACCTCCCGGTCGAACCCGCCGGCGTCCCCGTCGGTGACCACGCAGTAGACGACCTCGATGCCCTTGTCGGTGAATGTCGCGATCGTCCCGGCGGCGGAGAAATCGACGTCGTCGGGGTGGGCGACCACGGCGAGAACCTTGCGCACCTCAGCGTCATCCAGCACTTGGACCTCCCTCTTGCGGCAAGATAGCCGATTCGCAGCAGGTCGCCGGACTCGGCCTCCCATTCGAAAGAACTTTCGCGGAAGAAGTGGGGACTCCGGTGCCCGGCGGTCATAACCTAGGTGGGTGCCGACCGGAACTTCCCACCTCCTCGACGGACTCAACCCGCAGCAGCGCGAGGCCGTGCTGCATCACGGCTCGCCGCTGCTGATCATCGCGGGCGCGGGGTCCGGCAAGACGCGGGTGCTCACCCACCGCATCGCCTACCTGCTCGCCGAGCGCGACGTGCATCCCGGGGAGATCCTGGCGATCACGTTCACCAACAAGGCCGCCCGGGAGATGAAGGAGCGCGTCGACAGGCTGGTCGGCCCGCGTTCCAAGGCCATGTGGGTGATGACCTTCCACAGCGCGTGCGTGCGCATCCTGCGGCGGGAGGCCAAGCGGCTGGGCTTCACCGGCAGCTTCTCCATCTACGACCAGGCCGACTCCCAGCGGCTGATGGCGCTGGTCTGCCGCGAGCTCGACCTCGACCCCAAGCGCTACCCGCCGCGCTCGTTCTCCGCGCAGGTCAGCGCGATGAAGAACGAGCTGGTCGACTACGAGACGGCCGCCGACCGGGCCCGCACGCATCTGGAGAAGACCCTCGCCCAGGCGTACGCGTCCTACCAGCGCCGCCTCACCGAGGCCGGCGCGATGGACTTCGACGACCTGATCATGCTGACGGTCACGCTGTTCCAGCTCTTCCCCGACGTCGCCGAGCACTACAGGCGGCGGTTCCGGCACGTCATGGTGGACGAGTACCAGGACACCAACCACGCGCAGTACGTGCTGATCAGGGAGCTGGTCGGCCGCCCCGAGCGGCGTACCGTGGACGGCGATCTCGTCGGCGGGGACGGGCACGAGCCCGCCGAGGCCGTCGAGCCCGCCGAGCTGTGCGTCGTCGGCGACGCCGACCAGTCGATCTACGCCTTCCGCGGCGCGACGATCCGCAACATCCTGGAGTTCGAGCGCGACTACCCCGACGCGCGCACCATCATGCTGGAGCAGAACTACCGCTCCACCCAGACGATCCTGTCGGCCGCGAACGCGGTGATCTCCCGCAACGAGAGCCGCAAGCCCAAGAACCTGTGGTCCGACCAGGGCCCCGGCGCCAAGATCGTCGGCTTCGTCGCCGACAACGAGCACGACGAGGCCATGTTCGTGGCCCAGGAGGTCGACCGGCTCTCCGACGAGGAGGGGGTACGCCCCGGCGACGTGGCCGTCTTCTACCGGACGAACGCCGCCTCCCGGGTCTTCGAGGAGATCTTCATCCGGACCGGCCTGCCGTACAAGGTGGTCGGGGGCGTGCGCTTCTACGAGCGCAAGGAGGTCCGCGACCTGCTGGCCTACCTGCGGGTGCTCGCCAACCCCAGCGACACCGTGTCGCTGCGGCGCATCCTCAACGTGCCCAAGCGGGGCATCGGCGATCGGGCCGAGGCGATGGTGGAGGCGTACTCCGCGCGGGAACGGATCTCGTTCTGGGCGGCGTTGCAGCAGGCGCAGGACGTGCCCGGCCTCGCCACCCGGTCGCTCAACGCCATCAGGGACTTCACCGAGCTGCTTGAGGATCTGCGGCGCAAGGAGCTGCCGGTCTCCGAGCTGGCCGAGGAGGTGCTGAGCCGTACCGGGTATCGGGCCGAGCTGGAGAACTCCGACGACCCGCAGGACGGGAGCCGCCTGGAGAACCTCAACGAGCTGATCGCGGTGGCGCAGGAGTTCGAGGAGGCCAACCCCGACGGGACGCTCGTGGACTTCCTTGAGCAGGTGTCGCTGGTCGCCGACGCCGACCAGATCCCCGACGACCCCGACGGCGGGGACGGGCAGGGCGTCGTCACGCTGATGACGCTGCACACCGCGAAGGGGCTGGAGTTCCCGGTGGTGTTCCTCACCGGCCTGGAGGACGGCGTCTTCCCGCACCTGCGCTCGCTCGGCGAGCCGAAGGAGCTGGAGGAGGAGCGGCGTCTCGCCTACGTGGGCATCACCCGCGCGCAGCGGCGGCTGTACCTGTCGCGGGCGGCGGTGCGCAGCGCCTGGGGGGCGCCGTCGTTCAACCCCGCCTCGCGGTTCCTCTCCGAGGTGCCCGAGGACCTGGTCGAATGGCGTACGGACCCGCGCAAGACCGCCAAGGCGGCGGCCGTCGCCCGCGAGCCCCGCGCCGCCACGGCGGCGGCGCCGAAGCGGGCCGGCCGCCCGATCCCCAGCCTGGCGCCGGGCGACCGCGTCACGCACGACAAGTTCGGCCTCGGCACGGTCGTCGCCGTCGAGGGCGCGGGCGACAAGACCAGCGCGAAGATCGACTTTGGTGGCGGCGGGGTGAAGACCCTCCTGCTCACCTACGCCCCCATCGAGAAGCTCTGAACGAGGCAGGCCCCGGCGGACGACCGCCGGGGCCTGCGTCAGCTGGATCGGATCCTTTCCCTAGATTGGATCACTGCTCCAGCTTGAGACCCGCGTAGGGGTCGCCGAACGGAATGAGCGCCTGGCCGGAGAACTGCTCCGCCAGCTCCTCACCCGAGGCCAGGTCCTCGATGTCGATGACCTGCGCGGCGGGCGGCGCCTTCACCTGCGCCCTGGTGCCCCAGCCGCTGAAGCGGGTGTCGGAGGAGATGACCGCCTTGCCGACCTTCGGGTCGCTGGCCAGAACCAGCGACGTGGTGAAGCGGCGAGGCAACTGGTCCTTCGCGACCCAGAGCTTCCACGACACCTTGAGCGGCTTCTCGTCCTTCAGCAGCTCGGCCATGGCGCGCGCCTGCTCCGACACCTTGCCCAGTTGCCGCAGGCTGATGGCGCCCGTGTAGAGCACGGTCCGCGCACCCGCCACGCGGCCACCCGGCGTCTTGGACTTCGTCGTGGCGAGGACGGCCCTCAGCGCCTTCAGGTCAAGGGCGTTGACCATGTTCGCGAGGCCCATGGTCCTGGCCTGGGCCGGGTCCTGGGCTCGTTGCTCCGCACGTAGTAGTGCTTCCCGGTGGCGATGCTGTGCGCATCGAATTTCAGCTCGGAGCCCCTCAGCGAGGACTTCAGGCTGAAGGCGTTCACTCCGGCCGGCCCGAAACGCACCAGGCCCGACACGCGGCCACGCAGCAGGACGTCCCGGCCGATGGCCAGCCGCAGGGTGTCGTCGACGCGGACGCCGCTCTTCTTGGCGAACTGCTGCTTGATGGCGGCGGCCGGGTCGTGCGGCGCGGCCTGGGCGGCGGACGGCGTGGCCGCGGCGGCGACCAGGGCGGGCGCGATGAGGGTGGCCGCCACAACGGCGACGAATTTCTTCATGATGTCCTTTCGTGGTACGGCCCGCGCGGGGCCGTACCACTGTCCGAAATGAAATAGGAAGTGCCGATTGTCACTTCGAGGTGAGAATCGGCGATGTGAGCTCCGCCTCGGTCTCGCCGATCTGGATGATTTCGTCATCGGCCGGGGGCTTGATGCTCACCTTCGTGCCCCACGAGGTGAAACGGCTGTCCGTGGACAACTTCGCCTTCCCCGCCCCCAGCGCGGCCGGCGACCAGGAGGACACCACCCGCCGGGGGAGCCCGTCCGCGCCGACGTACAGCCGCCAGTCGAGCTTGGTACGTGCCAGTTTGGCGTCGGGCTTCACCAGCAGCGCGCCCCGCAGCCAGGGGGAGACCTTGTAGAGCCTGGCGATCGTGACCGTGCCGCTGTACACGGTGGTCTTCGATCCGTCCACCACGCCGCCCGGACGCTTGGACCTGCCGGCGGCCAGCAGGGTCTTGAGCGTGGCGGGCTCGGTGGGGTTGATCAGCTGGCCGAAGACGCCGAGCAGGCCCGTCGCCGGGCCCTTGTTCACCTCGACCCACGGCCGACCGGGGGGAAGCTCGGAGCGGAGCACGCCGCTGTTGATGTACGTCGTGTCGCCGATTTTGATGGTGCGCTCGGGCAGCGCGGCGAGCAGGGGGTTCTCGCTCAGATCGGCCGGGTCCACCCGGATGCGGGTGGTGAGCGTGCTGGCGACCACGCCGGAACGGCCGAACCGGAAGGATCCGGTCGTGGTCGCGACAAGCTGATTCTTCAGCTTCGTGCTTGACCTGTACTTCACGCCGCCATTCGCGGCAAACTGCTTGCGCAGCGCGTTCACCGGATTCGGTCCGACCGTATTCGACCGCGCGTGCGCGGCCGTCGCCGCCGCCGGCGCCGTCAACGCCGCGACGGCGACGCAGGCTAATCCCGCGATCAGACGTCTCATATTGGGGGGATCCCTTCGAATTCCCTCTCCCCGTCACGGAGGGCCGCCGGAAGTCTGCCGTACCAAGATCACGAAGCTATCTCAGAATGGCCAATACTGGCGTTATTTCAAACTTTGACGAAAAGCGAAGAATGACAGAATCGGCACCCGCAATCACACGGAGTTTCAGCCACGGATGTTCGCGGTCGCCAGGGTAGTGCCATAACGTGACAAACCACGCGAAGAGCCGGTCTTTTTCCCCGCTGCCTGCCGCGCCGCATCGCCCGCGCCGCCCTGGCGCCGTCGCCGCAGGTCGCCCGGACCGCCTTCGCCGCGGTTTCAACGCCGCGATCGTCCGGCGGACAGGCCAGAATGAACGGCATGGCATGGATCATCTTTGATTTCGCCGGCGTGATCGGGTTGCACCAGCCGCAAGCCGATCAGGACGCCATGGTCAAGGCGGCTCAGGGCCCGACGCCCGAGGAGTTCTGGGAGGCCTACTGGAACCACCGCGAGCAGTACGACGGAGCGCGGGTGACCGCCGAGGAATACTGGTCCACCGTGGCCCCGGCCGCAAATGTGCGTCGGCTGGTGAAACTGGACGTCGAGAGCTGGCTGCACCCCGACGAGGGAACCGTGCGGCTGCTCGACGACCTGTCCGAGCGCGGCCACAATCTGGCCCTGCTGTCCAATGCCCCGCTGGAACTCGCCGACGCCGTCGAGCGGCTGCCCTGGCTGGGCCGAATGGATCGCCTTTTCTTCAGCAGCCGCCTCGGCATGGTCAAGCCCGATCGGGAGATCTATCTGACCGTCGCCGCCGAACTCGGCGTGGAGCCCGCTGAATGCGTGTTCGTCGACGATCGGCCGGCCAACGTGGCGGGGGCGGAAGAGGCCGGCATGACCGGTGTCCTGTTCGAGGACGCGGCCTCGTTGCGGCGGCGACTTCTGCCGGCGGCAGGCTGAAAAGGCGGGGTAACACCTTCATATATATCGGCTCCCTCGCCACCCTGTGGTGTTACATAGATGCATGGGGTGGTTATGGGCCTTACGCCATCGCCTGGCAGGCCGATACGTCTTCTACCTCCTGGTGATCCTTTTTTCCGGCGCACTGCTTTGGGTGGCGCTTTACCCCGGCGCAAGGTGGTTGGCGGGGGATCTGAGCGGGATGGATCCTCCGGAGAAAGCTGAGATCATCAATGGAGCCCGGCAGACTCTCATCCAATCGCTGGGAATCTTCTCTTTGATCATCGCGGCCGGCGCCTACGTCGTGAACCGGCGCCAGCAACTCACCAGCCGGTTCAATGATGGTGTCTCGGCGATGTCGTCCACCGAAATGGTCAGGCGGATCGGGGGAATCAATGTGCTGGGCGAGATCCTCCGCGAATCGCCGGAGCAACACAACGCGGTGGTGTCGGCCATCACGGCCTTCGTCCGCGAGCGGACCCGTTCGCCCGCGGGGGCGGCGCGCGCGGGCAGGCCGGACGAGGACGTGGTGGCCGCCATGACGGTGCTCGCCACCCGCCCCGCGCGAACGGAGCCGGAGGGAATCCTCGATCTGAGCGCCACCGACTTGAGCGGCCTGCGACTCGCGCATGCCGGCCTCGCGCGGGCGAATTTCCGCGATGCCCGCCTGATCAATACCGATCTCAGCGGCGCGGACCTGCAGCACGCACTGCTCGACCGGACCGACCTGAGTGAGGCCATCCTCGACGGGGCCAACCTCTTGCGATGCTCGATGCGGCACACCGTGCTGAGAGACGCCCGTCTGGTCGCGACGAAACTGCCCAGGGCCGTCATCATCGATGCCGATCTGTGCGGGGCGACGCTCCACAGGGCCGACCTGACCGGGGCGTGGCTGCTCAACGCACGACTGGACGCCACCGACGTCGCGAGGACCATCATGGTGGACACCTGGCTCCGTGGCGATTTCCGGAACGTTCAAAACCTGAGCGAATCGCAACTGCTCGAGGCAAGGCCCGTGCACGACCTGAGAGTCGGGGATGGCCTGGCGGGGCATCCGCAACTTGTCGAACACCTGGGCCGCCACCGCATGATGGTGCCGCCGCCGGAACCTTTCTGACCGTGTGGTCACAGCGGGAGTTTGTTTTCCTCCCAATACTTCCACGCCAGGGCCAGGCAGGCTCTCCCCGCGGGAAGTGTCGTCGGCAGGTCTCGATGATAGGACACGGTCTCTTCATCGAACCGCAGACCTTGATATGGCCCGCGCCTGCCTCTGAGCGCGTACCGGAACCCTTTGAGAGGAGTCGCGCCCACGATCTTCCCCTCGTAGACCTCGCGCTGCATGTCGCGGAAAACCTTGTCGAATAGGCGTGCTTCGAAGACGCAGACGACGAGTATCTCCGGCTTCCAGGTCAGCGGGTAGAGCCCCAGCCCCAGATAATAGATCTTGGCCTCCCCCTCGGCGATCGCCTTGACGAGCGGGCTGTACTTCCGGGTCGCCGAGAAGTCGATGGCGGTCTTGTGCAGTTTGGGGCTGAGGACGTCCTCGGCGCCGAGAAACTCCTCCACATATTCACGAATGATCGTCGAACGAAGATCCAGTTCCGCGTCCAACGGCTCGGCCGTCTGCCCGGAGAACTGGAACTCCCCGGCCGGAACCACGTGGGTGGTTCCCATGGCCGTGGCCACTCCCGTGCGCTCGTGCAGGTAGAAGGTGGTCTCATTGTCCGAACGGCGGATGGTGAGGGTGTTGACCCCCGGAACCGCACATCGATTGCGGAGGTCGAACGGATCGTTCAGCCACTGACGATAGGGCCCGTCGATGGTCTGCCCCGAAGTGCGCGCGTAAGACAGGGCCGCCTCATAGCCGAGGGGTTCGCACGTGTCGTAGGCGTCGAAGTAGGTGCCCAGCGCGAAGCGTAGCGTGACCTCCTGTTGGGCCGGCTCCGCGTTCTGCGCGGCGCCGTGCGGCGCAACGTCCATCAGCCGGAAGGATCGGCCGTCGTACCACCTGCTGGGGCGGTGGTGCTCACCGACCGCCTGAGAATAGGACGGATGGGTGGTCCCCGGCACGGGCGGCCAATAGTGGGAGGTCGCCCTGCGTGCCTGGCTCAAGTCGTTCTGGGGCTTGATATCGAGTTCGAGGTGAACCCGGTCCAGCGGAAGGGGAGCGCCGGGGATCCAGCCGGGCTGGGTGAGCAACGGGACCTGCCGGCCCGCGAGACCATGATGCTCGATCGCCTTGGGAATCAGGTGTTTGGCGTTCAGGCCGATACTTCGGCGATTTTCGATGAATTGCTCGCTCGTGACGGTCCCTCGGGAGGGCCGTAAGTCGGGATTTCCGCCTTGTTCATGCATGCCCATCCCCTTTGCGTCGCCGCCGTCGCCGACAAGCCCGGTGCCATGCTTTTCCATGTAATCAAAACACGCACGCGGTCCCCGGCGAAACACCCGGCTGAACACCCGGCGAAACACCCGGCGAAACACTCCGCCGGGCTTCGGGCAGGAGGGGCGGGTCTCCCGCGTACGGCTAGCCTATGAGGAGCCGGTGCAAGGTTGGGCTGGGAGGTCGGCATGGGCGAAGCGGCTCTGGCGGGCGTTCGGGTGGTCATCGCCAAGGCGGGGCTGGACGGGCACGACCGGGGGGCGAAGATCGTCGCACGGGCGCTGCGGGACGCGGGCGTCGAGGTCATCTACACCGGGCTGCACCAGACGCCCGAGCAGATCGTTCGAGCGGCGATTCAGGAGGACGCGGCGGCGATCGGCCTGTCGATCCTCTCGGGAGCCCACATGACGCTGTTCGCGCGGGTACTGGACCTGCTGCGCGAGCAGCAGGCGGAGGACATCGTCGTGTTCGGCGGCGGGATCATCCCCGACGCCGACATCCCCGAGCTCGAACGGCTCGGCGTGGCGAAGGTCTTCACTCCGGGGGCCACGATGGAGGAGATCGTGGACTGGGTACGGTCCGCCATTCCGACGACGGTATGACATCGCCTTCGCTATCGTGACTTCGATCTCGTTATCAGGAAATCGACGTCGCTTTACTGCGCTGAGCGGTACCCCGTGCAGGGCAGGGGCAAGGCCGGAACCGTTGGGGCGCAGGTGAACGCGCGGGGCACACCGGGCGTAGGAGCCGGGAGTAGGAAGCCGGGCGTGGAAAACCGCTGCGAAAAACGCCGGCATCCTTCGTGACCGAGGCGACGCGTTGGCTGCGGGCAATCGGGACCCGATGCCTCTTCGTGGCGGCGCGGCGGCTAGGCTCACTGGCGAATACGCCAGGCTCCTGGCAGACACACCCCCCGGAGGGCGCGGCGGCCGAGCCTGGTTGACGACAAGGAAGTCAGCCGGACAAGCAAGGACGGACCCTCGTGGACCTGTTCGAACATCAAGCGAAGGAGCTCTTCGCGGAGTACGGCATCCCGGTGCCGCGCGGAAAGGTCGCGCACACCGCGGATGAGGCGCGTGCGCTGGCTGCGGAGCTGACCGGGCGGGTCGTGGTCAAGGCCCAGGTCAAGACCGGCGGCCGGGGCAAGGCGGGCGGTGTCAAGGTGGCCGACGACGCCGACGACGCCTACCAGAAGGCGACGCGGATCCTCGGCATGGACATCAAGGGCCACACGGTCCACAAGGTCCTCATCGAGGAGGCCAGCGCGATCGCCGAGGAGTACTACTTCTCGTTCCTGCTCGACCGTGCCAACCGTACGTTTCTGGCGATCTGCTCGGCATCGGGCGGCATGGACATCGAGGAGGTCGCCCACACCTCGCCGGAGAAGGTGGCGAAGATCCCGGTCAATCCGTTGACCGGCGTCGACCGCGCCCGCGCCCGCGACATCGCCAAGGCGGGCGGCCTGCCGGAGAAGGCCCTCGACGGCGCCGCCGAGCTCATCGAGAAGCTGTGGGCGGTCTTCGTCGACGAGGACGCCACCCTCGTCGAGGTCAACCCGATGATCCTCAGCGCGGACGGCGAGGTGAAGGCGCTCGACGGCAAGGTCACCCTCGACGACAACTCCTCCTTCCGCCAGCCCGAGCACGAGGCGTACGTGGACGCGGCGGCCACGGACCCGCTGGAGGCCAGGGCCAAGGAGAAGGACCTCAACTACGTCAAGCTCGACGGCACCGTCGGCATCATCGGCAACGGCGCGGGCCTGGTCATGTCCACCCTCGACGTCGTCGCGTACGCCGGCGAGGAGTACGGCGGGCAGCGGCCGGCCAACTTCCTCGACATCGGCGGCGGCGCCTCGGCCGAGGTGATGGCGAACGGCCTGGAGATCGTGCTGTCCGACCCGAGCGTGAAGTCGGTGTTCGTGAACGTCTTCGGCGGCATCACCGCCTGCGACGCGGTCGCCAACGGCATCGTGTCGGCGTTCAAGCTGCTCGGCGACCGGGGCGAGGCGGTGACGCACCCGCTGGTGGTGCGCCTCGACGGCAACAACGCCGCCCTCGGGCGGCAGATCCTCGCCGACGCGGCGCTGCCGCGCGTCGAGCTGGTGGACACAATGGACGAAGCGGCCAAGCGGGCCGCCGAGCTCGCCGCGGTAGGTGCATGATGGCCATCTGGCTGACCGAGAACAGCAAGATCATCGTCCAGGGCATGACCGGCTCGGAGGGGTCCAAGCACACCCGCCGCATGCTCAAGGCCGGCGCGAAGGTCGTCGGCGGCGTCAACGCCCGCAAGGCCGGGCAGAGCGTCGACTTCGACGGCACCACGCTGCCGGTGTACGGCACCGTGGCCGAGGCGATGCGGGAGACCGGCGCCGACGTCTCGGTGGTCTTCGTCCCGCCCGCGTTCACCAAGGACGCGGTGAAGGAGGCCATCGACGCCGCGATCGGCCTGTGCGTCGTCATCACCGAGGGCATCCCGATCCACGACACGACCGAGTTCTGGGCGTACAACGTGGCCAAGGGCAACAAGACCCGCATCATCGGCCCGAACTGCCCCGGCATCGCCTCCCCGGGCGCGTCCAACGCCGGCATTATCCCCGCCGACATCACCACCCCGGGCCCGGTCGGCCTGGTGTCCAAGTCCGGCACGCTCACCTACCAGCTCATGTACGAGCTGCGCGACGTCGGCTTCTCCACCTGCGTCGGCATCGGCGGCGACCCGGTCATCGGCACCACCCACATCGACGCCCTGGAGGCCTTCGAGGCCGACCCGGCCACCAAGGCGATCGTGATGATCGGCGAGATCGGCGGCGACGCCGAGGAGCGCGCCGCGGCGTACATCGAACAGCACGTCACCAAGCCGGTGGTCGCCTACGTGGCCGGCTTCACCGCCCCCGAGGGCAAGACCATGGGCCACGCCGGCGCCATCGTCTCCGGCTCCGCCGGCACCGCCCAGGCCAAGAAGGAGGCCCTGGAGAAGGTCGGCGTCCGCGTCGGCAAGACCCCCAGCGAGACCGCCCGCCTCATGCGCGAGGTCATGCAGTCCCGCTGACCCGCTTCACCGCATCCCGCGTGCCGGGACCGCGCGGAACACCTTGTCCGCGCGGTCCCGGCATCGGTGTTTTTCCGCCCCCTGCGGCCCTGGCCATATCTCCGGCTTCGCGGGAGCATGCCTGCGAAAGGAGCGGCTTCGCCGCGGTCCGCAGGCGTCATCGAACAACAAGGGGCTCCACCGTGGGAATGCGACCGGATCCGTCCGCCGAGCGCCGGCTAGAGGACCTCATCGAACGGCACGCCGCCCGAGGTCCCGCGGAGGCGACGCCCGACCGGATTCTCATCAAAGGCGGCTCGGTGCTGTCGATGGACGGCGACGTGGGCGATCTCGCCGCAGGCGACGTGCTGATCGTCGGGGACCGCATCGCCGAGGTCGGGTCCTCCATATCCGCGCCGGACGCGGTCGTCATCGACGCGCGCGACCACATCGTCATGCCGGGCTTCTGCGACCCGCACATCCACTGCTGGCAGGGGGCGCTCGGCCGGATCATCCCGGAGAACCTCCAGCAGCCCACCACCGGGGACCCCTTCCGCGACGCCCCGACCTCGTCCCGCGGCTACATGTACGCCGCCCACCGGGCGTTCGGCCCGGCGTGCCGTCCCGAGGACATCTACGCGGGCACCCTGAACACCCTGCTGTCCGCCCTCAACGGCGGAATCACCACGGTCGTCGACAACATGCACAACGCCCGCTCACCCGAGCACGCCGACGCCGCCGTCGAGGCGCTGCGCGCATCCGGGCTCAGGGGCGTGCTCGCCGTCGGCCGCCCCCGCGCGGGCGACTGGGCGGGCACCTTCCCTGCGGACGCCCGCCGTCTGCGGGACCGGTACTTCTCCAGCGACGACGACCTGTGCGCGCTGCGCCTGTTCGCGGGCGGCTCCGACGACCTCACCGACCTCCTGCCCGTCCGCAGGGAACTCGACCTGTGGTTCTCCTTCGACAGCGGATTCGGCCGGCAGAACATCGCGCAACTGTACGCGGACGGCTCCCTCGACGGTCGGGAGGCGATCAACCACGGGAACTTCCTCACCCGTGAACAGCGGCAGATCGTCATCGACAACGGGGCACAGGTGAACGTGTGCCCCCGCATCGAATCCCAATTCCGGTACGGCTACGTTCCGTACAACGACTGGGTCGAACAGGGCCTGCGGCCGGCCCTGAGCAACGACGACCCGATGACCTACGCGATCGACATGTTCGCCGAAATGCGCGCGCTCTACCTGCTCCATCGCGCCGACCACCACCGCTCCGGAAGCCCTTCGCCGACGCTGCGGGAGATCCTGCGGTCCGCCACGCGACAGGGCGCGAACAACTGCGGCGTCGGGAACATCACGGGCTCCCTCACCCCGGGCAAGAAGGCCGACGTCATCCTCATCGACACCTCGGCGCCGCATCTGTTCCCCCGCAACAACGTGCTCGCCACGGTCGTGCAGGGCGCGGGCGTGGAATCCGTCACCACGGTGCTGGTGAACGGCCGCATCATCAAATGGGACGGCCGCCTGCTCGGCGTCGACTTGGACGCGCTCCGCCGCCGCGTCGAGGAATCCCGCGACTACCTGCTCAACGCGGTCGACTGGCCCCACGCCCCCATCGACTTCGACGACTAGCCACCACCCGTTCCCGAGGAGAAGGGAGGGGCGTTTCGCGGGGGTCCGTTGGACAAACGGGGCGACACGCGGCGCGGGTGTGTGGATGGAGGGCCGGGGCTGAGGACATCAGGTACACGGCGTCTCCCCGCCGTACGACCAGTCGCCAGCCCCCACCCGCCGTACGAACCGTCATCGAGATGGCCCGACTCCGCCTCACCGACCTCGCCGAACTCCGCACCTCAACCGGCCTCGGCCGCCGAGCACTCTCATAGCGCCACCGCCGATGCGACCGCTCGCCACACGCCCCCCACCTCTAGGCGATCCTCCAATGCTGGTCGGCGACATTTGGCGCAAGCCGTAGGCGCGGCCGTGCCGACGGCTTCAGGAGAAGTCGAATTCGCCGTTTTTGGCGCCGGTGATGAAGGCCTCCCATTCGGGGCGGGTGTAGACGATGACTTCGGCGTTGGGGCGGCGGCTGTGGCGGAGGGCGATGCGGCCGGTGCCGTCGTTCAGAGGGCCGGCCTCGACGCACTGGCCACCACCGTCGGGGCTCTTTGAGCTGATGTGCCAGGCGACGCCTGCGAGTTCCTCAGGGCTGATCATCGCGAACTCCTCTGGCTCATTTTCTCGATCTGCTTAGCCATGACCGAGATGAACGCGGCGGACTCCTTGAGGGAGAGAGCGGCTTCTCGTAGGCAATCATATGCTTTGAGGAAGACTTCGACTTTAGGGGTTTCCACGTAGATTGCTCCTCCCAAAGTCTCAACGCAGGCCACCTCGGGGTAGGGGTCCGGCATGTTGAAGATCGTGAATGGGCCTTCAATGCTGGGGTGGGCGCCTGCGTCGAAAGGCAGTACCTGGATCGCGACGGCGGGGTGCGTTGATATCTCGGCGAGCTTGTGCAGCTGAGCGCTCATGACATCGGTTGCACCCACGATACGCCTGAGGACGGCCTCGTCCAGGATCGCGGCCATGCGTGGGGGTTCTGCGCGGGTGAGGATCCGCTGGCGGCTCATGCGAAAGTCGACCCAGTGCTCAGTTGTCTCAAGGGGTGCGTCGGGATCGGCGGACCTGATCACGTTTGTGGCGTACTCGCGAGTCTGGAGAAGCCCTGGGACCGTCATAACGTTGTAGGATCGAATCTCTTCGGCACGAGATTCGATCCAGGCGTGGTCGATCATGCGACCCATCGCGTCCGCATCGTAACCGTCCCACCAGCCCTTGCGCTTGATGTCGCGGCTGAGTTGTTCCAGCCCCTTTCGCAAGGTCTGGTCTTCGACGCCGTACAGGTCGAGTAGGGCGAGCACGTCGCTGGCGCGGGCCGGGGCGAGCCCTGTCTCCATTCGGCTCATGGTGCCCATATCGCGTTGTAGGTGGTCCGCCGCGTCCTTGAGTGTCATGCGAGCCAATTCGCGTAGTTCGCGAAGCTGCTTGCCAAGCCACTGGGCGCGCATGGTCGGTCCTCGCCTGGTGCTCATCATGACTCCTCCTGCGGGGAAAACGTGAACTATTTTCTCAATTCGGACAGCGTCAAGGTTGAGGGCTTCAAACTTGTTTTTTCGTTTGCTTGGCGACAGCATAGCAAGAACGTTACTCTCCGCAGTAAGTCAATGACACAAAGAGATGGGCCGGGATGGCTTCGCTTGCGACGGCCAGACCATCCCGACCCAAACACCGGAAGGGGGATCCGAATTGGACCATCTCTCATCCTCCGGTCACCGGCCTGTCTATCACGGGCCGGAGGCGGAGGGTAACGGAATCGATGCGGAGGCGCACTGCCGTGGGCCTGCCGGTTGTGCCATCACGGCGGACGGCCTGCGCGAGTTGACCGGCTTCACGCCGCGTATGTTCGCGCTGGTGCGGGAGTTCGTCGAAGCGGACGACAGCGTCACCCACGTGGTGGCGTACGGGATGAGCCTGCCCGATGGGGCGACCACCGTCCATGCCGGGGGCGGTTCGATCGGCCGTTGGGTGAGTGCGGAGTCGGCGGCGTCGAGGTTGGGCGCCTGCCTCGTCTGGCTCGGGGAGAGCGCGGTGCGTTGACGCGCGGTCGTTGAGGGGCGGAGCCGCCCGTACCGATTCGTCGGTTCGGGCGGCTCTTCGCGTTGGTGCCCTTTTGGCGGCTGTCGCCTTAAGAGACGGTGGGCCGTGCCTGACCTGGGGGTGGGTCGTGCATCAGGTGGTTCGGCGGGATGGGCGTGGTTTGTGGGTTGTGGAGGGGGTGGGATGGGGGTTTCGCGGGGGGCGTTGGACAAACAGGGCGACACGCGGCGTGGGTTCGTGGATGGAGGGCCGGGGGCTGAGAACATCGGGTACCGTGACGGCCTTTCTCGACCAGCTTCGGGCGGCTTCGGGGACCGATGAGGTGCGGCGGCCGCTTCCGGTGTCCGGGATGCTGGCGGCGGCCGGGACGCTCGGGGTTGGGCTCGGCGTGCTGACCACGTTGACGTTGATCGGGTGGGTCGCGGCGCCGAAGGGGACGCTGGGGGAGGGCGTTCCCGGGGTGTTCCGGGCCGCGTGTCAGATCTGGCTTGCCGCGCATCATGCCGGGTTCGCGATTCCCGGGGGGCGGGTGGGGTTGCTGCCGCTCGGGTTGATGATCATGCCGGCGGCGTTGCTGTACCGGGCGGGGTTGTGGATGGCCCGGGACGCGGATCTGCGGGTGCGGCTGCCTGCGCGGCTGCCGAAGGGGACGCCGAAGGACAAGCAGAATGCGCGGCGGCGGGCGCAGTTGGCGCTGATCGCGCGGGCCGGTATTTCGCTCGCGGCGCCGTACGCGCTGCTGGCGGGGCTGATCGCGCTGGTGGCGCGGAATGAGCTCACTCAGCCGTTCCTGGTTGAGGTGCTTGTCGGGCATCTGCTGCTGGCGTTTGTGGCGGGCTCGGTGGCGGTGGCGCGGACGATCGGGCCGTGGCGGGTCATGGTGCGGCTGTTGCCGGAGCGGTCGCGGTCGTTGGTGCTGGGGACGGCGGCGGCGATGGCCATCCTGCTGGTGGCCGCGCTGGTGCTGGTGGTCGGGGCGGTCGTGGTGAACTTCGACGACATCCGGCGGCTGTCGGATGTGCTCGCGCCGGGGCTGATCGGCGGGGTGTTGTTGCTGCTCGTCGAGGTGTTGTATCTGGTCAACGCGGTGGTGTGGGGGTTGGCCTATATCACCGGGCCGGGGTTCGCCATTGGGACGGGCACGCTGGTCGCGCCGACCGGGGTGAAGCTGGGGACGGTGCCGACGCTGCCGTTGCTCGGTGCGCTGCCCGATTCGGGGGCTTCGCCGGTGTGGGTGCTGGGGGTGATCGCGATTCCGTTCCTGGCGGGCGCGGTCGCCGGGGTCGTGGTGGTGCGCATCGCGCCCACGCCGACGCTGGAGGCGGCTCCGCTGTGGGGGTTCGCCTGCGGGCTCGCGGCCGGGGCGGTGTCGGGGGTGCTGGCGGCGCTGTCCGGGGGGCCGCTGGGCGGCGCCCGGCTGTCGGCCGTCGGGCCGTCGCCGTGGGAGGTGGCGTTCTCGGTGGCGCTGGAGGTAGGTGTCGCGGCCGGGATCACGGCGGGGGTGGGGAACTGGTGGCTGATGCGCAGGAGCGTGGCCGTCGTGCTCGTGCCGAGCGCGGCGAAGTCCAAGGCGGCGAAGCCCAAGGCCGGGGCGCGTAAGGCGGTCAAGCCGATCGCGCGGGCGTTCGGGGAGGTCGCCGAGTCGCGCCGTCCGCTGCCGGGGCACTGGCTGGACGCCACCGAGTGCGACACGCAGCCGATTCCGGTTATTCGTGATGACTGGGCCGATGAGCACGCCTCGGCGGCGGCCGGGACCTTCAGCGATGTGGGGACGCCCGTCAAGAAGATGGCGAGGCGGCTGCCCAGGAGCCTGCTGAAGAAGGGCCCAGAGAAGGGTCCAGAGAAGGCCGCGGGGAAGGGTGCGGAGCCTCCGCCTCGTCCCGACATCATCGATGAGAACGATGATCGCGGGGGGCATGTCATTTATATGGATCCGTACGCCTGGGATCGTGATTGACGCCGACCTTCCGGATTTGTCGCGGCTTTTCTGGACATCCGATAGCTTGCCGCAGTGGCGAGTGGGATTTGGGGGCTCCTGCGGCGTGTGGGGTCTGCGCACGGATTGCTGGTCCTGGTCGCGATCGCGTACGGCTGTGCAGTCCTATCCCAAGTGTCGTCGTTGGTGGCGTTCAACTGGGATGAGGTGATTTACGCCAGCCAGGTGCGGCCGGGCGTGGAGGCGGTGCCGATGTCGGCGCCGCGGGCCTGGGGCATGCCGGTCCTCATCGCGCCCGTAGCGGCGCTGACGCAGTCGGTCCTCGTCTTCCGGCTGTATCTGACGGGTTTGGCCGTCATCGGGCTTTACGTGGCGTTTCAGCCGTGGCTGGGCGTCTTCGCGGGCCGGGGGAGCGATGTCTCCGCTTACGCGGCGCCGCTCGCGGCGGGGCTGTTCGCCACGCTGTGGAGCACGGTGCTGTACGGGTCGATGGCCTACCCGAATCTGTGGCTGGCGTTCGCGCTGGTCGCGGGGGTGGGGTGGTTCTGCCGCGCGCTCGCGGAGCCCGGCCGCGCCGGGCCGCCCGCCGGGGTGGCGGTGGCGTTCGTGGCGGCGTCGCTGCTGCGGCCCACCGACGCGGCGGCGCTGGCGTTTCCGCTGCTGGTGGTGTGCCTGGTCCGGCTGGTGCGCCGGTCGCCGGGTGGGTTGGTGCTGTCCGGTGCGCTGGTGGGCGGGCTGGCCGTGGGGTGGGGCGTGTGGGTGGGCGAGGCGTTCGCCCGGTACGGGGGCCCGATCGCGCGGCTGCGATCGGGTGCCGAGACGAACGACGTCGGGATCGGGTTCAGCCTGCTGCGGCATCTGGAGGCCGTGGACGGGCCGGCCCTGCTGTGCCGTCCCGCCCCGGTGTGCTCGGACCTGCACTGGTTCGAGGTGTCCTGGTGGTTCGTGCTGCCGGTGCTGGTGGCGGCCGGGCTCGTGTTCGCCGAGGCCGCGCGGCCGGTGCTGGCGCTCGCGGTGGCGTGCGTGGTGACGTTCGCGCTGCCGTACCTGCTGCTGTTCGACTACGCCAACACCCGGTTCATGCAGCCGGCGTACGCGCTGCTGGCGATCCCCGCGGCCGCGGCGGTGGTACGGCTGCCGCTGCGGCGGCCCACGATGAGGGCCGCGGTGCTCGCGCTGTCGGCGGCGCTGGTCGCGCACATCGCCGGGCAGGTGCTCTCGCTGGAGCGGGTGACCGGGCGGTTGACGCCGATCTACGACGCGCAGCGGGCGCAGGCGGACGCGCTGCTGGCGCAGGGCGTGCGGCCGCCGTGCGCGCTCGTCGGGCGGGGGGCGATCCAGCTCGGTTACCTGACCGGCTGCCGGTCGGTGCGGACGGCGGAGGACCCCGCGCCCGGCGACGCGCAGGTGCGGCGGGCGGTGGCGGGGGACGAGCAGGTCGTGCTGCTGTCCCGCGAGCGGCTTCGCGTCCCGGAGGGCTGGCGGGCGTTGCGGGTGCCCGGGATGTCGGCGTACGTCAGGGGATGAACGGGAACAGGAACGGGAACCTGCCCGGCTCCAGGAACGGCAACTTGGCCTCGATCGCCCGTTCGAGCCGCTCCCTGCAATGCTCCTGGGCGCTGAGCGTGCCCGCGCCCTGCATGCAGGTGTTGTACGCCGCCAGGTCCTCGCCCAGGGAGAACTGCACCATGGTGGCGAACGCCGCGAACGCCAGCGAGAACACCGACACCACGATGCCGCCGACCGCGGCGGCGATCGACGACTTGGCCCGGCGCAGCGCGCCCGTGGTGCGGACCGACACGATCAGGGCGAACAGGGCAAGCGCCACCCCGACCAGCGGCACGAGCAAGGACATGGCGAGCGCGGCGAGGGAGATCAGCAGGGCGCGTCCACCGCTGGTGTCGGTGGTGGCCTGTCGCGGGGGCGTGGTCACCTGGCCTCCTCGGCGTCGGGGACGGATACGCTGGCACGGTCGTAGAGGGAAGGACTGTAGGTGATGTCAGCCTCGCCCCGTTCCGCCCGGCTCGTCGTGCTGGTCTCGGGTTCCGGAACCAACCTACAGGCCCTGTTGGACGCCGCCGACGACGCGTACGGCGCGCGTGTGGTGGCCGTCGGCGCGGACCGGGACGGCATCGAGGGCCTGGCCCGCGCCGAACGTGCGGGTGTGCCCACGTTCGTGGAGAAGGTGGGCGACCATCCGACGCGGGAGGCGTGGGACGAGGCGCTCGCGGCGCGGATCGCCGAGCACCGGCCGGACCTGGTGGTGTCGGCGGGGTTCATGAAGATCCTCGGGCCGCGGGTGCTGGAGGCGTTCCCCGTCGTCAACACCCATCCCGCGCTGCTGCCGGCCTTTCCTGGCGCGCACGCGGTGCGGGACGCGCTCGCGTACGGCGTGCGGGTCACCGGCTGCACGGTGCATCTGGTGGACGCGGGCGTGGACACCGGGCCGGTGATCGCGCAGGCGCCGGTGCGGGTGCGGCCGGGCGACGACGAGAAGTCGCTGCACGAGCGGATCAAGGCCGTCGAGCGCGAACTGCTCGTCGAGGTCGTCGGCCGCATGGTGCGCGAGGGCTGGAATGTCACCGGCCGTATAGTCGTGATCGGTGATGAGCGCCGGTGACCCACACCGGCCCGCGTGGAAGGACGCACATTTGACCCGCATCGCGATCAGGCGCGCGTTGATTTCGGTGTACGACAAGTCCGGCCTGGAGGAGCTCGCGCGGGCTCTCGACGCGGCGAACGTGGAGATCGTCTCCAGCGGCGGCACCGCCTCGGCCATCGCGTCCTTCGGCGTGCCGGTCACGCCGGTCGAGTCGCTCACCCAGTTCCCCGAGTGCCTCGACGGGCGGGTCAAGACCCTGCACCCGCGCGTGCACGCGGGGATCCTCGGCGACATGAACAAGCCCGGGCACGTCAAGCAGCTCGAAGAGCTGGAGATCGAGCCGTTCCAGCTCGTGGTGAGCAACCTGTACCCGTTCGCCGAGACGGTCGCCTCGGGCGCGTCGCCCGCGGAGTGCGTGGAGCAGATCGACATCGGCGGGCCGGCGATCATCCGGGGCGCGGCGAAGAACCACGCCAGCGTCGCGGTGGTGGTCTCGCCGGCGAGCTATCCGGACGTGCTGCGGGCGCTGGGCGAGGGCGGGTTCACGCTGGAGGAGCGGCGGCGGCTGGCGGCGGCGGCCTACGCGCACACCGCGGCCTACGACATCGCGGTGGCGTCCTGGTTCGCCAACGTGTACGCGCCGGAGCCGCAGACGCGGTGGCCGAATTTCATGGGCGCGGCGTGGCGGCGGCGGGCGGTGCTGCGCTACGGGGAGAACCCGCACCAGGGCGCGGCGCTCTACTCGGGCGAGCGGCACGGCCTGGCCAACGCCGAGCAACTGCACGGCAAGGAGATGTCCTACAACAACTACGTGGACGCGGACGCGGCCTGGCGGGCCGCCTGGGACTTCACCGAGCCCTGCGTGGCGATCATCAAGCACGCCAACCCGTGCGGGATCGCCATCGGCGCGGACGTGGCCGAGGCGCACCGCAAGGCGCACGACTGCGACCCGGTGTCGGCGTACGGCGGGGTGATCGCGGTGAACCGCGAGGTCACCGTCGAGCTGGCCCGGCAGATCGCGCCGATCTTCACCGAGGTCGTGGTGGCGCCCTCGTTCGCGCCCGAAGCGGTGTCGGTGCTGAGCGAGAAGAAGAACATCCGGCTGCTGCGCTGCCCGGAGGGGCCGAAGGGCGCGGCCGAGTTCCGGCGCATCGACGGCGGGCTGCTGGTGCAGACCGTGGACCGGGTGGACGCGCCCGGCGACGATCCGGCGACCTGGGAGCTGCGGGCGGGGCCCGCGGCGTCCGCCGAGACGCTCGCCGATCTCGCGTTCGCGTGGCGGGCCTGCCGCTCGGTGAAGTCCAACGCGATCCTGCTCGCCTCCGGCGGGGCGACCGTCGGGGTCGGGATGGGTCAGGTCAACCGGGTGGACTCGGCGCGGCTCGCGGTGTCGCGGGCGGGGGACCGCGCGGCCGGGGCGGTGGCCGCCTCCGACGCGTTCTTCCCCTTCGACGACGGGCCGAAGGTGCTGGCCGAGGCGGGGGTGACGGCGATCGTGGAGCCCGGCGGGTCGGTCCGGGACGAGGACGTCATCGCGGCCTGCGAGGCGGCGGGCATCTCGCTCTACTTCACGGGGACGCGGCACTTCTTCCACTGATCGGTCATATGGGGGTCAATGGGCGGTTAGCCTATGGTTTCCGCCCATTTACCCCGGAGTAGCCCCGTGTCCTTGATCAACCCCCTCCTCTTCCCGCTGTTCGGCGTGGACTTCTGGAACAGCCCGATCCCGATGGTGATCCTCGCCGTGATCAGCGCGTACGTCGGGTGGGTGAGCGTGGAGTACATCCCGTTCACCCGCCGGATCCTGGAGCGGCGCGAGGCGGGATTGCGGCCCCGCGGCGAGAACGCCGAGGGCTGACATGGCAGGATGACGTGACATGACCGCGCGCATTCTCGATGGCAAGGCGACCGCAGCGAAGATCAAGGCCGATGTTGCCAGGCGGGTCGCGAAACTGGCCGAGCAGGGCCGCCGACCGGGCCTCGGCACGATCCTGGTGGGTGAGGACCCCGGCAGCCAGGTGTACGTGGCCGGCAAGCATCGCGACTGCGCCGAGGTCGGCATCGCCTCGATCCGGGTGGACCTGCCCGCCACGGCGAGCCAGGCCGAGGTGGAGGCGGCGATCGACGAGCTCAACGCCGATCCGGCCTGCACGGGGTATCTGATCCAGCTTCCGCTTCCCGGGCATCTGGACTCCCGGCCGCTGCTGGAGCGCATCGACCCCGCCAAGGACGCCGACGGCCTGCACCCGGTCAACCTCGGGCGGCTCGTGCACATGGTGGACGCCCCGCTGCCGTGCACGCCGCGCGGCATCGTCGTGCTGCTGCAGGAGTACGGCGTGCCGCTCAAGGGCGCCGAGGTCGTCGTCGTCGGACGCGGCATCACCGCCGGGCGGGCGCTTGGCCTGCTGCTCACCCGGCGGAGCGAGAACGCGACCGTCACCACGTGTCACACCGGCACGCGTGACCTCGCGGCGCACACCCGCCGGGCCGACATCGTCGTCGCCGCGGCGGGCTCGCCGCATCTGATCACCGCCGACATGGTGCGGCCCGGCGCCGCCGTCCTCGACGTGGGCGTCTCCCGCGTCGAGGGACGGATCATGGGCGACGTGGCGCCGGAGGTCCGCGACGTCGCGGGATTCCTGGCGCCGAACCCGGGCGGCGTGGGCCCGATGACCCGCGCGATGCTGCTCACCAACGTCGTCGAGGCGGCCGAGCGAGCGGCCGCCGGGTGACGACGCGGGCGGTCAGCTCGCGCGGCGGTTGACCACCGGCTGCGGCTCCGTCGTCGGCGTGCCCCGCTGCGGGGGCACGACCGGGGTGGGCCGTACCAGTCCAAGTGCCACGACCTCGTTGGCCAGCCGGGTGCGCCGGTTGGTGCCCTCGGGGATGCGGAACTTCTGGTACAGCCGCAGCAGGTGCTGCTTGACCGCCGCCTCGGTGACCACGAGGTCGTCGGCGATCTCGCGCGCGGTCGCCGGGGCCACGAAGGCCTCGTCCGACAGCGCGGGTCGGCACAGCGAGGTGAGCACGTCGACCTCGCGCCGGGTCAGTTCCGGTGCCGCGGCGCGCCGCAGCTCGACCTCCGGAGCGAGGTCCTCGCGCGGCACGCCGCCCACCCGGCAGCGCGCGGCGCCGAATGAGACGACGTCGCCGTCGTCGAGGACCCTCCGAGCGATCGGCCTGCCGTTCACCCGTGTGCCGTTGCGGGACAGGCCCAGGTCAACGACGTACAGGTAAGGTCCGCGCCGGATGAACTCGGCGTGCAACCTCGACACGCTCGGGTCCGCCAGCCGGATGTCGACACCGCGTCCGCGACCGACAGTCGTGATCTCGGGGCGCAGCGGGGCCACCTCGCCGGTGTCCTCGATGCGTATGAACGGCCCCTCCACGGCAGTTCCTCCCCAGGTAGCCCGCCGTTACTTCCGCTACAGCTCCGGCTTACCCAAACGAGGCGATGGGGAATCGCCTTTACTCAAACGAGAATTCCACGCGGATTTGGTCTTGACCTCCGCCCTGGGTTTTGCCTGCTCACGGGTAGACTCGGCGCGAAGATAAGCGGAGGAAACACTTATGGCGGACAAACCCACCAAAGGTCTCGCCGATGTCGTCGCCGCGTCCACAGCGCTCAGCGACATCGACGGCAGGGCCGGTCGCCTGTTCTACCGCGGATACGACATCCACGATCTGGCCGGCCGTACCAGCTTCGAAGAGACCGCCCACCTGCTCCAGTGCGGGACGCTCCCCACGCGCACGCAACTGGCCGAGTACGGCGCCGAGCTCGTGCGGGGCAGGGTCCTCGGCCCGCTCGTCGAGGCCAACATCGCCGAGATCGCCGAGCGGCAGGCCCCCATGGAGGCGCTGCGCACCCTGGTCTCCCTCGCCGGGGCCGACGATCCCGACAAGGACTCCAACGCCCTGGACGCCAACCGCCGCAAGGCCGCGCGGCTCACCGCGCAGCAGCCGATCCTCGTCGCGCGCTACCACGCCGCCCGCAGCGGCAGGCAGGCGCCCGAGCCGGACCCCGAGCTCAGCATCGCGGCCAACTTCCTGCTGCAGATCACCGGCCGGACGCCGAGCGAGCGCGAGATCGAGATCTTCGACACCTGCCTGGTGCTGCACGCCGACCACACGATGAACGCCTCCACCTTCGCCGCGCGGGTCTGCGCGGCGACGCTGTCGGACATGCACTCGGCGATCGTGGCCGCCATCGGCACGCTCAAGGGTCCCCTGCACGGCGGGGCGAACGAGCAGGTCATGCGTACGCTGGAGACGATCCCGCCGGACGGGGTGGCGCGGGCGGTGCGCGAGCGGCTCGCGGCCGGGCAGAAGATCATGGGGTTCGGGCACCGGGTGTACAAGACCGAGGACCCCCGGGCGACGCATCTGCGCGAAATGTCCCGCGAACTGGCCGAGGCATCCGGCGACGCCACCTACTATCGGATGTCCAAGGAAATGGAGGAGGTCGTCCACGCGGAGAAGGGCCTGTACCCGAACGTGGACTTCTACGCGGCGACCGTCTACCACTATCTCGGCATACCGACGGACCTGTTCACCCCGGTGTTCTCGGTCAGCCGGATGTCGGGATGGACGGCGCATGTGATCGAGCAACACGCCGACAACCGGCTGATCCGCCCGGACAGCGAGTACGTCGGCGAGAGCGACCGCAAGTGGGTGCCGATCGACGAAAGGTAGCCATTGACCGGTGAGGGCCGGGTCGGCGGGCCGTACCTGCTGGTGATGGCGGGTACGGCCGTCGGCGTGTGCGCGTTGATGCTGCGTCTGCCGCTGTGGCTGGGGGCGGGGCTGATGGGGGCCGCGATCCTGTGCGGCGCGCTGGTGCGGCTGCTGGGGGCCGGGTCCGGCGCGCTCGCGGTGCGCGCCCGGGCGATCGACGTCCTTCTGCTGACCGGGTTGGGCGTCGCCCTGGTGCTGAGCGGGGTGCTGATGGTCCTGTGGTAGCCGGGTGCCGCGCGCCGACGGGTGGTCACGGTCCGATAATCTCAACGGCCAGCGAGCCTCAAAAAGGACCAGCCTGGCCAGCCAGCTCAGAAGGGGAAACTACACACAATGTCCAAGATCAAGGTAGCGGGGCCCGTCGTCGAGCTCGACGGCGACGAGATGACCCGGATCATCTGGAAGTTCATCAAGGACCAGTTGATCCTTCCCTACCTGGACGTCGATCTGAAGTACTACGACCTGGGGATCGAGCACCGCGACGCGACCGACGACCAGGTCACCATCGACGCCGCCAACGCCATCAAGCAGTACGGCGTGGGCGTGAAGTGCGCCACCATCACCCCGGACGAGGCGCGCGTCGAGGAGTTCGGCCTCAAGAAGATGTGGAAATCCCCCAACGGGACCATCCGCAACATCCTCGGCGGCGTGGTGTTCCGTGAGCCGATCGTGGTCAGCAACATCCCGCGTCTCGTGCCCGGCTGGACCAAGCCGATCATCATCGGCCGTCACGCGCACGGCGACCAGTACCGCGCCACCGACTTCGTGGTGCCCGGCCCCGGCACGGTGACCATCTCGTACGTGCCCGAGGACGGCGGCGAGCCGATCGAGCTCGAGGTCGCCAAGTTCCCCGGCGGCGGCATCGCGATGGGCATGTACAACTTCGACGACTCCATCCGCGACTTCGCCCGCGCCACCATGCGGTACGCCCTCGACCGCGGGCTGCCGCTCTACCTGTCGACGAAGAACACGATCCTCAAGGCGTACGACGGCCGGTTCAAGGACCTGTTCGCCGAGATCTTCGAGACGGAGTTCAAGGCCGAGTTCGAGGCGGCCGGCATCACCTACGAGCACCGGCTCATCGACGACCTGGTCGCGCAGGTGCTCAAGTGGGAGGGCGGCATCGTCTGGGCCACCAAGAACTACGACGGCGACGTGCAGTCCGACGTGGTGGCGCAGGGCTTCGGCTCGCTCGGCCTGATGACCAGCGTGCTGATGACCCCCGACGGCCGCACCGTCGAGGCGGAGGCCGCGCACGGCACCGTCACCCGGCACTACCGCCAGCACCAGCAGGGCAAGCCCACCTCGACCAACCCGATCGCGTCGATCTTCGCGTGGACGCGCGGCCTCGCGCACCGCGGCAAGCTGGACAACACCCCGGCGGTGACCGAGTTCGCCAACACGCTGGAGCGGGTCTGCGTGGAGACCGTCGAAGGCGGCCAGATGACCAAGGACCTGGCGCTGCTCATCGGGCCGGAGACCCCCTGGCTTACCACGCAGGAGTTCCTCACCGCGCTCGACGAGAACCTTAAGCGCACGATGTCCGCTTGATTCGGAACATGCATTAATGCATGTTTCGGCATGATTTGGGGTCGCTCACCTGCGGGGCGGCCCCGATTCGCTTGATTACGTGGGGGTAACGCGTGGTCAGGCGTCATCGCAAAGGCTGGGAGTGGCCGTAAAGTTTGGCAAGTCAGTACTTTGCGAGACGTCGGGATGGGAAATGCCGCAGATCGCGCCGCTCGTGGCGGGCGACCCGGTTCGACTGGGGCCCTTCACGCTGACCGGCCGCATCGGCGAGGGGGGTCAGGGCACCGTCTACCTGGGGCACAACGCCGCGGGGGAACGGGCCGCCGTCAAGCTGCTCCACGTCAAGTTCTCCGGTGACGCGGCGGCGCGGTCCCGGTTCGCCAGGGAGTTGAAGGCCTCCGAGCGGGTGGCCTCGTTCTGCACGGCCCGGGTGATCTCGGCCGATCTCGACGGCGACACGCCGTACATCGCCAGCGAGTACATCGAGGGGCGGTCGCTGCGCGAGCTGGTGGAGGCCGAGGGGCCGATACGGGGGGCCGCGCTGGATCGGCTGGCGATCGGCACGGCCACGGCGCTCACCGCCATCCACCGGGCGAGCATCGTGCATCGTGACTTCAAGCCGGACAACGTGCTGATCGCGGCGGACGGGCCGCGGGTGGTGGACTTCGGGATCGCGCGGATCATCGACTCCACCGGCACGATCACCAGCCGGGCGATCGGCACGCCAGCCTACATGGCGCCCGAGCAGGTGTCGGGGGACTCGGTGGGGCCGTACACCGACATCTTCTCCTGGGCCTCGACGATGTTGTTCGCGGCCACCGGGCAGGTGGCGTTCCAGGGCGGGTCGATCGCGGTCGTGCTCAACCGCATCCTCAACCACGACGTGGACGTGGAGATGCTGCACGAGCCGCTGCGCGGGGTGGTGCGGGCGTGTTTGAGCAAGTCGCCGGGCGATCGGCCGAGCGCGGATCAGATCCTGTTGCGGCTGCTCGGGCATTCCGAGGTGGGCGGGGCGTCGCCGGACGTGCTCAACGAGGGGGCGCAGGCGGCCAATCCCGGGCAGGCGCGGGCGGCGGTCGCGGCGCCACCCGCCTACGATCCCGGGTACCCGCCGCCGACGCGGCGGCAGCCGCGTCTTCAGTCGCAGCCGATGCCGCAGACCGGCTTTCGGGCCAGTCCCCCTCCGCCTCCGTCTCCGCCGCTGCCTCCGGCTTCGGCTGAGCAGAGCACTCCGAACACCGGGTTCACCTTCGGTGCGCCGGTGGTCTCCCCGGCGCCGCCGAGTTGGGAGCAGAAGAGCACGTTGCCGCTGTCCGAGGCGGGGACAGAGGTCGGGCACGACGGACGTCCCCGGCGGTCGCGGCGTTTCGCCGTCGGGGCCGTGGTGGCGGCGCTGCTCGCGGCCGGTGGGCTCGTGGCGTACACGCAGTTACAGGGCGGGAGCGGGGGTGGGGGGCAGGAGCCCAAGGTGACCGACAAGCCCGTCGTCAGGGGGGACGCGTCCGGCTCGCTGGTAGACCGGGTGCAGCGCACCAAAAAGATCGTTATCGGGGTCAAGGGGGACCTGCCCGGCATCGGGCTCGCCTCGCTGGACAAGAAGGTCTTCACCGGTTTCGAGGTCGAGTTCGCCCGGCACATCGCGCGCGAGCTGGGGGTGCCCGACGACGGGGTGTCGTTCGTCCAGGTCGGCAAGGCCAACCGGGTCAAGGCGCTGACCGACGGCAAGGTGGACATGGTGCTCGCCACCTGGGCGATCAACCAGGACGACGCGAAGCGGGTGGACTTCGTCGGGCCGTACTATGTGGCGCACACCGGGGTCATGGTCAAGAGCGGCGACCCGTACGACCGGATCGCCGACCTCAAGGGCAAGCGGCTGTGCGCGCCCAACGGCAGCGCTTCGATCCGGGTCGTGCAGCGGGCGGTCGAGATGACGGTGAAGGCCGCTTCCAACTATGCCGACTGCATGACCCTGATCAACGACGGCGAAGTCGACGCCATCCCCGGCGAAGACGTGATCCTCGCCGGCTTCGGCAACCGCAACGACATCGCGATGAAGGTGCTGCCCGACCGGCTCGACAACCAGCGCTACGCGGTCGGGGTCAAGCGCGGCGACACGCGCGCCTGCCAGGCCATCCGCGGCGCCATCACGAGCCTGTACGCCTCGCAGACCGCCGCGCGGATCCTCACCGAGCACTTCGCCAAGGTCACCTTCACCCCCGCCACAGCGGCACCCAGCCTGGCCTCGTGCTAGTCGCCTCGTGTTAGTCGGGCGCGGAGGTCGGCGATGGTGGCGTCGGCCCAGGCGATCATCGTTTGTGTCTGGCGGAGGCCCATGTCAAGGGCGTATTTGCCGAAGCCGTCCGGGTCTCCGTATTCGAGCTTGTGCTCGTAGCGGCTCCGCAGATCGTTGAGCCGGCGCTCGAAGGCGCCCCGGATGCGTTCGATCACTTGGATGGCCTCGGCCGGGGGAAGGGCCGAGACGAGGAACGCCTGCAGGGCCCACTCGTTGCGCACCGGTCCCTCCCGGTCGTACTCCAGGAGCCAGCTGTGCAGCTCCGTGCGGCCCTGGGGAGTGATCGCGTAGATCTTGCGACCGCGTGGGCCCTCGGCCTCGACGGTGATCAGGCCGTCGGCCGTCATCTTCACCAGTTCCGGATAGATCTGGCTGTGCCCCGCATGCCACACGTGGTTGATCGAGTTCTCGAAGCGTTTGGCCAGGTCGTAGCCGCTGGCCGGGCCGGATGCGGCCAGCAGGCCGAGTAGGGCGATACGGAGGGACATGTCCACATCTTATATATCCCTTGACATGTCAATTCCGACATGTCACTTTCTACATGTACTCTCCGACATATCACCACATCTGGATGGCCATGAGTGCAGCTACTTCCGGTACTTCCGGCAGGAACGCGTTGCTGATCTTCGCCGTCATCGGCGGGATGTTCCTGGCGATGCTCGACCAGACCATCGTCGGCACCGCGCTGCCGCGGATCACCGTCGAACTCGGCGGCTCCGGCCTGTACACCTGGGTCGTGACCGCCTACCTGCTCACCTCGACCGTCACCGTTCCCCTGTACGGCGGGCTGTCCGACACCTACGGACGCAAGCCGTTGCTGCTCACCGGCATCTCGGTGTTCCTCGTCGGATCGGCGCTGTGCGGGCTCGCGCAGGACATGGGCCAGTTGATCGCCTTCCGGGCCGTCCAGGGCCTGGGCGCGGGGGCGCTGCTGCCGCTGTCGCTCGCCTTGATCATGGACCTGCTGCCGCGCGAGCGCAGCGGCCAGGTGCAGGGCGCGATCGGCGGCGTGATGGCGCTGAGCTACCTGGCCGGGCCGTTCCTCGGCGGCGTGTTCACCGACCAGGCGAGCTGGCGCTGGGCGTTCTACGTCAACATCCCGATCGGGCTCGCCCTCATCGCGATCATCGCGACGCGGCTGCCGCACCGGCCCGGCCAGGGGCGCGGCACCCGCCCCGACTACCTGGGCATCGCCGTCTTCTCCGCGGCGATCACCGCGCTGCTCATCGGGCTCACCGAGAAGGGGCTGAACGGCAACGGCTGGAGCGACCGGCCGGTGCTCGGGCCGATCGCCGGGGCCGTCGCGCTGCTGGCGGTGTTCGTCGCGGTGGAGCGCCGGGCGGCGAATCCGATCGTGCCGCTGCACCTGTTCCGAAACCGCACCTACACGATCGTGAACATCGCCTCGTTCTTCAGCGCGTTCGCGATGTACGCCGGGGTCGTCTTCCTGCCGCGCTTCTTCCAACAGGCGCACCAGCTCAGCGCCACCACCTCCGGCCTGTACATCTATCCGGTGCTCATGGGCATGCTGATCGGCAGCTTCGTCACCGGCGCGCTGATCGGGCGGACCGGGCGGTACAAGCCCTGGCTGATCGCCTCGCCGTTCCTGATGGCCGCGGGGGCGCTGCTGTGCTCCGGGCTCGCGCTCGGCACCCCCGTCTGGCAACTGATCATCTGGATGACGCTGCTGGGGCTCGGCGTGGGGCCGACGCTGTCGGGGCTGACCGTGGCGGTGCAGTTCGCCGTGGAACCCCGCTACATCGGTACGGCCAGCGCCAACCTGACCTTCTTCCGCCAGATCGGCGGCTCGGTCGCGCTCGCGATCGCGGGCACCGCGTACGCCGCGGTGGTCGCCGAGCAGGCGGCCGTCGCGGGCCCGCCCGCCGCCCACGCCGCAGCCTCGGCGACCGTCATCCCGTGGCTCGGCGCTGCGGGGGCGCTCATCTGCCTGCTCGCCCTGGTCGCCCTGCCCGACCGGAGGCTGGGCGCGCCGCAGACATCCCCGTCCGGCACACCTGCCAGCGGGGTGGGGACGGCAGCCGGGTAGGGTCCACCTGTCAGAGCAAACGTCAACTCGTCGAGTTGGGGGAAGGTATGGGCCAGACTCCCGTGAAGGTCACCGTCACCGGCGCCGCCGGTCAGATCGGATACGCGTTGCTGTTCCGCGTCGCCTCGGGGCAGCTTCTCGGTGGGGACGTCCCGGTGAAGCTGAGCCTGCTGGAGATTCCGCAGGCGGTGAAGGCCGCCGAGGGCACCGCCATGGAGCTCGACGACTGCGCCTTCCCCCTGCTGCGGGGCATCGAGATCACCGATGACCCGAACGTCGCCTTCGACGGCGTCAGCGTCGCGCTGCTGGTCGGCGCCCGGCCGCGGACCAAGGGCATGGAGCGCGGCGACCTGCTGGAGGCGAACGGCGGCATCTTCGGCCCGCAGGGCCGCGCCATCAACGAGCACGCGGCCGACGACGTGCGGGTGCTCGTCGTGGGCAACCCGGCCAACACCAACGCGCTGATCGCCCGCGCCGCCGCGCCGGACGTGCCGGCCGACCGGTTCACCGCGATGACCCGCCTGGACCACAACCGCGCGCTCAGCCAGCTCGCCACCAAGCTCGGCGTCCCGGTGACCGACATCAAGAAGATGACGATCTGGGGCAACCACTCCGCCACCCAGTACCCCGACCTGTTCCACGCCGAGGTCGGCGGCAAGATCGCCGCCGAGCAGGTGGACGAGGCCTGGCTGCGCGACACCTTCATCCCCACCGTCGCCAAGCGCGGCGCGGCCATCATCGAGGCCCGCGGCGCCTCCTCGGCCGCCTCGGCCGCCAACGCCGCCATCGACCACGTGCACGACTGGGTGAACGGCACCCCCGAGGGCGACTGGACCTCGGCGGCCATCGTCTCCGACGGGTCGTACGGGGTCCCCGAGGGCCTGGTCTCCTCCTTCCCGGTGGTATCGCGCGGCGGAACCTGGGAGATCGTCCAGGGCCTGGAAATCGACGCCTTCTCCCGCGAGCGCATCGACGCCTCGGTGCGCGAGCTTGAGGAGGAGCGCGACGCCGTACGCGGCCTCGGCCTCATCTGAGCGCCGCCCTCCCCTGTCGAGTACGTTACGTACTTGACGTACTTGACGGGGGAGGGCAGTCTTTTCGGGGGAGGTACTGATGACCGCGGTGCATTATGAGAGCTACAGCGAGGCTCGTGCTCACCTGAAGGAACTGCTGGACGCGGCCGAGCGTGGCCGGGTGGCCACGGTCCGACGGGATGCGAAGACCAGCGCCGTCGTCGGCGCGGAGCGGCTGCGGAATTTCCTGGCCGCGGTGTGCCCGTCCCGTGCCGAGGTGGTGGCCGAGGGGGGCGGTTGGTCGGTCGTCATCCCGGGGCTGCCCGTCGCGGTCGATGGCACGACGTTCGACGAGGCGCTCCAGGAGATGATCGAGGCGTTGCGCGAGTACGCCGAGGACTGGCAGGAGCGACTGCTCGACGCTCCGAATCACCGGGACCATTGGGGCCTGGTGCAGTTGATCGTTCTCAGCGACGACGACCAACTGCGCGAGTGGCTGGTGGGTGCCCGGTCGTGACATGGCCTCAGGCGACACGCGACGATCATGAGCGATTCTGCCGGGTGGAGGGCTGGCGACGAGTGCGCGACGCACGCGGGCGGGCGGGCACGCATCACGTTACCTACGAACTCGACCTTCCGGACGGGCGTGTCCTGCGGACCAGGATCTCGCACCCGGTCGATTGCAGTGCCTATGGGCCGAAGCTGTGGAGCCACATTCTGCGCGACCAGCTCGACGTGTCCGAAGCCGACTTCTGGACGTGCGTCCGTGAGGGCGTGCGCCCCGACCGGGGCGTGCCCGTCGCGCCGCCCGAGGCCCTGCCGGCGGATCTCGTTCATCTTCTGATCCACCGGGTCGGCCTCGACGAGAAAGAGGTCGCCGCCATGAGCAGGGTTGACGCCGTGGCGCGGCTGCAGCGGTTTTGGATCGATGGCGTTTAGTTTTTGGGGAGGGCCGTCCAGGCGTCGGTGACGATGGACTTCAGGGACGGGTGGTCGGGGGTCCAGCCGAGTTCGCGGTGGATCTTGTCGGAGGAGGCGACCAGGACGGCCGGGTCGCCGGGGCGGCGGTCGGCGATTTCGGCGGGGATGGGGTGGCCGGTGACCTCGCGGCAGACCGCGATGACCTCCTGGACCGAGAAGCCGGAGCCGCTGCCGAGGTTGTAGATGTCGTGCCGGCCGGGGGCGCAGGCGTCGAGGGCGAGCAGGTGGGCGCGGGACAGGTCGGCGACGTGGATGTAGTCGCGTACGCAGGTGCCGTCGGGGGTGGGGTAGTCGGCGCCGAACACCTTGACCGAGGGGTGCTCGCCGAGGGCGACGGCGAGGACGTTCGGGATGAGGTGGGTCTCCACGTCGTGCCGTTCCCGGTAGACGCGGCCGTCGCGGGCGGTGTACGCGCCGGCGACGTTGAAGTAGCGCAGGCTCACCGCGCCGAGGCCGTACAGGCCGGCGAAGGCCGTCAGCGCCGTGTCGATGGCGAGCTTGGAGGCGCCGTACGGGTTGGTGGGGCGGGTGGGGTCGGTCTCCAGGATCGGGCTGCGTTCGGGCTCGCCGTAGGTGGCGGCGGTGGAGGAGAACACGATGCGGTCCACCCCCGCCTGCCGCATCGCCTCCAGCAGGGCGAGCGTGCCGCCCAGGTTGCCGGTCCAGTACTTGGCCGGGTCCGCCACCGACTCGGCGACCAGGGACTTGGCGGCGAAGTGCAGGACGGCGTCGAAGCCCTGGCTCAGCACCGGGCCCGCTTCGGCGATCGTGCCCTGCACGAAGGCCGCGCCGGCGGGGACCGCGTCGGCGTGGCCGGTGGAGAGGTCGTCCAGCACCGCCACCTCGTGGCCGGCCTCGACGAGTTGCGCGGCGACGACGCTGCCGATGTACCCGGCTCCGCCGGTGACGAGAAGCTTCATGACATCTCCTCAATTGTTTGAAAAATGGTGGATTCTGTTTGATTTTGGTTGTCCGGTGCCCAGCATACGCGCACTCGGCGTCCAGGTACTGTGAGTGGGCATGGGGACCGTCGCCGCGAACATCGCCCTGGTCCTGCTGTTCATCCTGATCGGCGGCTTCTTCGCCGCGGCCGAGATCGCGCTCGTGTCGCTGCGGGAGAGCCAGGTGCGCAAGCTGGCCGAGTCCGGGAAGCGGGGGGCGAGGGTCGCGCGGCTCGCGCGGGATCCCAACCGCTTCCTGTCCTCGGTGCAGATCGGCGTCACGGTCGCCACCATGCTCTCGGCCGCCTTCGGCGCCGACACCCTCGCCGGCGAGCTTGAGCCGGTGCTGGGCGGCTGGGGGGTGCCCGGGGCGGTGGCCGGGCCGCTCGCGCTCGTGCTGGTCACGCTGGCCATCTCGTACGTCTCGCTCGTGCTCGGCGAGCTGGCGCCCAAGCGGCTGGCGTTGCAGCGCTCCGAGGGGCTGGCGGTCATCGTGGCGCCGATCATCGACCGCATCGCCACGCTGTCGCGGCCGATCATCTGGCTGCTGTCGAAGTCCACCGACGGGGTGGTGCGGCTGCTCGGCGGCAACCCCCAGGCCGACCGCGCCGAGGTGTCGGTCGAGGAGCTG
Organism: Thermopolyspora sp. NPDC052614; assembly: GCF_040678635.1. Classification (NCBI taxonomy): domain Bacteria; kingdom Bacillati; phylum Actinomycetota; class Actinomycetes; order Streptosporangiales; family Streptosporangiaceae; genus Thermopolyspora; species Thermopolyspora sp. NPDC052614. Next base: position 37,106 of record NZ_JBFATZ010000027.1, on the reverse strand, counting down.
CGCGACATGGTGGTCGGCAGCCAGGAGCTCACCCAGGACGAGCGCGACCTGATCGGCGAGGTGTTCGCGGCCGGCAAGCGGCAGCTCAGGGAGGTGCTGCTGCCGCGCACCGAGGTGGAGTTCATGGACGTCGACACGCCGTTCCCGGAGGCCGCCGCCCGCGCCGCCGGGTCGCGGCACTCCAGGTTCCCGGCGTTCCGCGACTCCTACGACAACATCGTGGGCTTCGTGCACGTCCGGGACCTGCTGGATCCGGGGCTGGCGGGGCGCGGCGAGCGGCTCGGGGAGCTGGTGCCGGTGCGGCCGGTGAAGTTCCTGCCCGGCAGCAAGCGGGTGCTCGCCGCGCTCTCCGAGATGCGCGACGAGGGGCACCATCTCGCCATCGTGGTCGACGAGTACGGGGGCACCAACGGGATCGTCACGCTGGAGGACCTCGTCGAGGAGCTCATCGGGGACATCCGCGACGAGTACGACGAGGCGGACCAGTCGGTGCGGCTGGTGTCCGGCGAGATCGAGGTCGAGGGCCTGGTCAACCTGGACGCGTTCGCCTCCGAGACCGGCATCCGGCTGCCGGACGGGCCGTACGAGACGCTCGGCGGCTACATGATGGCCGCGCTCGGGCGGCTGCCGTCGGCGGGGGAGAACGTGGAGATCCCCGGCTACACGCTCACGGTGATCGAGATGGACGGGCGGCGGGTCGCCCGGGTACGGGTCACGCCGCACCCGGCGCCCATCGTCGTCGAGTCGCAGAGCACCGCTGAAACCTGACACAATTGGGTGCCATGGCCAGACCTCGCGTACTCTCCGGCATCCAGCCGACGGCAGACTCGTTCCACTTGGGCAACTACCTCGGCGCGGTGCGCCAGTGGGTCGCGATGCAGGAGACGCACGACGCCTACTACATGGTCGTGGACCTGCACGCCATCACCGTGGACTTCGACCCGGCCGTGCTGCGCCGCCGCACCCGCGTCGCCGCCGCGCAGTTGTTCGCCACCGGGCTCGACCCGGAGAAGTGCACCGTCTTCGTGCAGAGCCACGTGCGCGAGCACAGCGAGCTGGCGTGGATCCTCACCTGCATGACCGGCATGGGTGAGGCGTCGCGGATGACGCAGTTCAAGGACAAGTCGGCCAAGCAGGAGTTCGTCGGGGTGGGCCTGTTCACCTATCCGATCCTGCAGGCCGCCGACATCCTGCTCTACCAGGCCGACCAGGTGCCGGTGGGCGCCGACCAGAAGCAGCACCTGGAGCTCACCCGGGACCTCGCCGGGCGGTTCAACCACCGGTTCGGGGAGACGTTCCGGCTGCCCTCGCCGTACATCCTCAAAGAGGTCGAGAAGATCACCGACCTGCAGGAGCCGACGGCGAAGATGTCGAAGTCGTCCTCAAGCCCGCAGGGCATCCTCGACGTGCTGGAGCAGCCGGGGCCGCTGCGCAAGAAGGTCATGCGGGCGGTGACCGACGCCGGGACCGAGGTCCGGGCGGACGACGAGAACAAGCCGGGCATCACCAACCTGCTGCGCATTCTGTCCGCGCTCACCGAGACGCCGATTCCCGAGCTGGAACGGCGGTACGAGGGGCAGGGGTACGGCACGTTCAAGAAGGACGTCGCCGAGGCGGTCGTAACGGCCTTCACGCCGATCCGCGAGCGCACCGAGCAGTTGCTCGCCGACGAGGCCGAGCTCGACAAGCTGCTCGCCATCGGAGCCGAGCGCGCGCGTGCGGTCGCGCGGGAGACGATGGAGAAGGTGCGTGAGCGCGTGGGGTTCCTGCCCGCCGCGCACTAGCGCCGGCGGCGGGCCGCGACGCGTGAGCGGCCCCTGGTACGGCGGCGCAGCAGCCCGGCCGTGATCCAGACGACGCCCGCGAGCACGGCCACGACGATGACGTAGGGGGCCAGGCCGCTGTCTGTGGGTGCCGCGGGGGCGGCGGCCGGGCTGGCCGTGACGACCGGCGTGGCCGCGGCGCGCGGGCCGGTCGCGGGCTTGGCCTCGGCGGGGGGCACCAGGGTGCCGACGGCCGCGACCTTGCCGCGGGCGGCGAAGCCCCAGTCGAGCAGGGCGGCGACCTCGTCCCAGAAGTAGCCCTTGTGGTGCATGATCGAGACGATGATCGTGTGGCCGTCGCGCCTGGCCGCGCCGACGAAGCTCGACTGCGCCTTGGAGGTCCAGCCGTTCTTCACGCCCAGCATGCCCTTGTAGCGGCCCAGAAGCTTGTTGTGGTTGGCGATCTGGTACGTCTTGCCCTTGGGGGCCGGGAAGTTCGCCAGGCGGGTGCTCACGTAGCGGCGGAAGTCGGCGTTCTTCAGGCCGGCCCTGCTGATCAGGGCCAGGTCGTAGGCGGAGGTGCGCTGGCCCGGCTTGTCGAGGCCGTTGGGGGTCTTGGCGACGGTGTCGAGGGCCTGGAGTCGCCGGGCCTCGGCGTTCATGTCGCGGAGCGTGGCCGCCAGGCCGCCGTTCGCCTCGGCCAGGGCCATCGCGGCGTCGTTGCCGGAGACCATCAGCAGCGCCTTGAGCAGGTCGTCGATCGTGTAGATGCGCTGGGGCTTGAGGCCGACCGCGCTGCCCTCGACGTTGCACGCCTCGACGCTCGGCTTGACCTTCATGTTCTTGTCCAGGCCGGAGCGCAGCACGGTGACGGCGGTGAGGATCTTCAGCGTGCTCGCGGGGCGGTAGAGGCCGTGCGGGTCCTTGGCCGCCAGCACCTCGCCGGTGTCGGCGTCGGCGATGACGAACGCGGACGCCTTGGTCTCCGGCGGGGGCTTCACGCCGCTCGGCACCACCAGGCCGCGGGTGGCCAGGCGCTCGCCGCCGATGGTGACCTTGGGCTCCGCCGTACGCGTAGTCTGGGCGTATGCCGGATTGACCAGCAGAAACGCGCACGCGATCACCACAAATACCGGACGTATGCCCCGGCCCCGACTCATCTTCCGCATAGCGACCTCAGCGTAACGTCCGCATCATCGGTACGAGTGCGAGATGCCCCGAGGCCCCCATAGCCACCCTCGGGGATCGTTCAGGATAAGACAGGGAGATACTGCCCAAATGACGCGACGTGCCGCGGCGTTCCTCCTCGGGCTCGCCGCCTTCATGATCTTCGAGTGGATCAACCTCGGGTTCAACCTGGCCGACGGGCACGACACCGCCTTCTACGTCGTCCACGGCATCCTCATCGCGGTCAACATCGTGCTCGCCGTCGTGCTCGGCGCCATCGGCCTGCGTGCCTGGCGTGCCCCTGGAAACGCCTGGCGGGCCCCTGGAAACGGAGCGGGGACCACGGAAAACAGGGCGGGAAAGGGGAACGCTACCTAGAAACGGGATGTTTTGGGGTTCACCATGCACTTATGCCCCTGTATCGCCGGTTTGGGGATGGGGCATTCGGGCATGTTGCGTGATTTTTACAAAGATCACCGAACCTGGAGGTCGATCGTGGGGATCGAGTTCTCGCCCTCGCGCGGTGCGAGCCTGGGCGTCGAGTGGGAACTGCAACTCGTTGACCGGCATACGCGCCGGCTCAGGCAGGACGCCGAAGAGGTGCTCGCCGAGATCAGGGACCTGAGCGACATCCCGCGTCCCAAGGCCATGCACGAGCTGATGCAGTCGCAGATCGAGATCGTTACCGGGATCTGTCACACGGTCGCGGAGGCCGTGCAGGATCTTAGCGGTACCATCGAACGTATCCGCCAGGTGGTCGAACCGCGGGGCACGGGGCTCGCGTGCACGGGCACGCACGCCATCAGCGATTGGCGTGAGGCCGTTTACGCCCCCGTCCAGCGCTACGCCGAGCTGGTGGAGGAGATGCAGTGGCTGGCATGGCGCATACAAACATTTGGCGTACATGTCCACGTGGGAGTGCGCGAGAGGGATAAAGTCATCCCCATCGTCAACGCACTTGCGGCCTACCTGCCGCATTTCCTGGCGTTGACGGCCTCCAGCCCGTACTGGGGCGGTCAGGACACCGGACTCGCCTCCAGCCGGGCCATCGTTTTTGGAGCGCTGCCCACAGCAGGTCCGCCCCACCTGCTGGCCGATTGGGCGGAGTTCGAGGAGTACATGGAAACCCTTCTACGTGCCGGGACGATCAGGAGCATCAAGGAGGTGTGGTGGGACATCCGGCCACACCCCGACCTCGGCACGGTTGAAATTCGCATGTTCGACGGCATCCCGACCCTTCGGGAGGTCGGCATGGTGGCCGCGCTGTCGCAGTGCCTGGTCCAGCAGTTCGACCAGCAGCTCGACCGCGGCTACAAGCTGCCGTGTCCGCCGGCGTGGGTGGTGCGCGACAACAAGTGGCGCGCGACCCGGTACGGCATGGACGCCGTGATCGTGACCGACGACCGCGGCGGAACAAGCCCGGTGCGCGATGTGCTCTACGAATTGGTACGCGAGCTTGAGCCGGTGGCCGAGCGCCTGGGGTGCCCGCAGGAGTTGGCGGTGGTGTCGGAGGTGCTGGAGCACGGCGGCCCCGCCGAGCGGCAGCGGGCGATAGTAGCGGAGGGCGGCACGCTCGAGGACGTCGTCGACGCGACGATGATCGAGCTGGCCGAAGACAGATTTGTGACGTCACGACAACATATGGTGGATGGAACGGTGGATCATGCGGGGACGTGAACTACGGGGGGAACTGGACGCGTTCCTGGGCGAACGGGAAGACGAGCTCATCGGCTTCCGCCGGGACCTGCACGCGCATCCGGAGCTGGGATTCGCCGAGCACCGCACCACCCAGCGCATCCTCGACCGACTGCGCCGCGCCGGGCTCGAACCGGCGCGGCTGCCCCGCGGCACCGGCCTCATCTGCGACGTCGGCAGCGGCGACGGGCCGACGGTGGCGCTGCGCGCCGACATCGACGCGCTGCCCCTGATGGACGAGAAGGACGTGCCGTACCGCTCCACCGTGCAGGGCGCCTGCCACGCCTGCGGCCACGACGTGCACACCACGATCGTGCTCGGCGCCGGGCTGTTCCTCGCCCAGCAGGCCGAGGCCGGGCTGCTGCCCGGCCGGGTCCGGCTCATCTTCCAGCCCGCCGAGGAGGTGCCCGGCGGCGCGCTGCGGGTGATGGAGGCCGGCGGCATCAGCGGCGTGGACCGCATCTTCGCCCTGCACTGCGACCCGCGCCTGGACGTCGGGCACCTCGGCCTGCGCAACGGCGCCATCACCGCCGCCTGCGACAAGGTCTCGGTGCGGGTCAGCGGCCCCGGCGGGCACACCGCCCGGCCGCACCTCACCGCCGACCTGGTGTTCGCCCTCGCCAAGATCGTCACCGAGCTGCCCGCCGCGCTGTCGCGCCGCGTGGACCCCCGCTCGTCGCTGTCGCTGGTGTGGGGGCGCGTGCAGGCCGGGTCGGTCGCGAACGCCATCCCCGACGACGGCCTCGCCGAGGGCACCGTGCGCTGCCTGGACGAGCAGGCGTGGCACGACGCGCCCGACCTGTTCAAGGCCCTGCTGGACTCGGTGGCGGTCGCCTACGGCGTGGAGGCCGACCTCGGCTACGTGCGCGGCGTGCCGCCCACCGTCAACGAGGCGACCAGCGTGCAGATGATGCGCGACGCCGCCGACCAGGTGCTCGGGCCCGGGGCCTCGGTGCCGACCCCGCAGTCGCTGGGCGGCGAGGACTTCGGATGGTACCTGGAGTCGATCCCCGGCTCGATGGCCCGGCTCGGCACCCGTACGCCCGGGGACGACCGCGAGATCGACATCCACCAGGGCACCTTCGACGTGGACGAGAGCGCCATCGGCGTGGGCGTGCGGGCGCTGGCCGCGACCGCGTTCACCGCGCTGTGGGAGGGCCGCCGTCCCACCGCCGAGGAGGCGACCGCGGAGGCGATCGTCGCCTGAGTCACAAGGTGGAGTGTGCTGCATAACGGACCTATTGCGGAGCTGTGTGGTCGCTTTGGCACTTTGAGCTAGGCGAACTATCTTCCGGGGAGGGTTGCCGTGCGTTCCTTCGCGCGAGCGACGTTGGTTCAGCACTGAGGGAGTCACCTTGCTCCGCGATCAAGTTCGCAGAATGGGCGCCGCGGTCCTCGCGGGCGCCATGGTCACCCTGGGCGCCGCCGCGTGCGGCGGCGGCGAGGACAGCACCGGTACGGCCGCGCCGAGCGGCGGCGCGTCCGGCTCGGCGGCGACCTCCACCCTCAAGGTGGGCCTCGCCTACGACATCGGCGGACGGGGTGACCAGTCGTTCAACGACGCTGCGGCGGCGGGGCTGGACAAGGCGAAGTCCGAGCTGAAGCTCGCCGACGCCCGGGAGCTGTCGGCGAGCCCCGGCGAGACCGACGCGCAGAAGGAGGAGCGGCTGCGGCTGCTCGCCAGCAGCGGCTACAACCCGGTCATCGCGGTCGGCTTCGCCTACTCCGCGGCGACCGGCAAGGTCGCCAAGGAGTTCCCCGATGTCAAGTTCGGCATCGTCGACGACGCGGTGGAGGGCGCGAACATCACCAACCTGCTGTTCGCCGAGCACGAGGGCTCCTTCCTGGTCGGCGCGGCGGCCGCGCTGAAGAGCGAGAAGGGCAACATCGGCTTCGTCGGCGGCGTGCAGACCCCGCTGATCCAGAAGTTCCAGGCCGGCTACGAGGCGGGCGCCAAGGCCGTCAAGCCGGACATCAAGGTCCAGGTCAAGTACCTCACCCAGCCGCCGGACTTCACCGGCTTCAACGACCCGGCCAAGGGCAAGACGGCGGCCGAGGGCATGTACGACGCCGGGGCGGACGTCGTCTACCAGGCCGCGGGCGGATCCGGCGGCGGCGTCTTCGAGGCCGCGAAGGCCGCGAACGCGTTCGCGATCGGCGTCGACTCCGACCAGGCCAAGACCGCCGACGCGGGCGTCCGCGACGTGATCATCACCTCGATGCTGAAGAAGGTGGACGTCGCCGTCTTCGACTTCATCAAGAGCGTCAACGACGGCACCGTCAAGAGCGGCCCGACCACCTACGACCTGAAGGCCGGCGGCGTCGACTACTCCGTCACCGGGGGCAAGATCGACGACATCAAGGACAAGCTGGAAGAGTACAAGCAGAAGATCATCAGCGGCGAGATCACCGTCCCGGACAAGACGTCCTGACGTGAAGCCCGCCGTCGAGCTCCGGGGAATCACCAAGCGATTCCCCGGAGTGGTCGCCAACAAGGACATCGAGCTCAGCGTCGCCGCCGGGCACGTGCACGCCATCGTCGGCGAGAACGGCGCCGGCAAATCGACGCTGATGAAGATCCTGTACGGCATGCAGCGCCCCGACGAGGGCGAGATCAGGGTCAACGGCGAGCAGGTCCACTTCCGTTCCCCGGCCGACGCCATCGCGGCCGGGATCGGCATGGTCCACCAGCACTTCATGCTCGCCGACAACCTGACCGTGCTGGAGAACGTCATCCTCGGCAGCGAGCCGCGCCGCCTCGGCGGCATCGACTTCGCCGCCGCGCGCCGCAGGATCACGGAGATCTCCGGGGCGTACGGGCTGGATGTGGACCCCGACGCGCTGGTGGAGGACATCGGCGTCGGCGAGCGGCAGCGGGTGGAGATCCTCAAGGTCCTCTACCGGGGAGCGCGCATCCTCATCCTGGACGAGCCCACCGCGGTGCTGGTGCCGCAGGAGGTCGATGAGCTGTTCGGCAACCTGCGCTCGCTCGTCGAGCAGGGATTGACGATCATCTTCATCTCGCACAAGCTCGACGAGGTGCTCGCGGTCGCCGACGCGATCACGGTGATCCGGCGGGGCGAGACCGTGGCGAGCGTGTCGCCCAAGGACGTCACCGCCCGGCGGCTCGCCGAGCTGATGGTCGGCAGCGAGCTGCCGAGCCCGGAGACCCGCGAGTCCACCGTCACCGACACGGTGGCCCTGAAGGTCTCCGGCCTGTCCATGAGCCGGGACGGCAGGCCGCTGCTGAGCGACGTCGAGCTGACCATCCGCAAGGGCGAGGTGCTCGGCATCGCCGGCGTGGAGGGCAACGGCCAGGCCGAGCTGGTCGAGGCGATCATGGGCATGCGCCCGATCGACTCCGGCACGATCACCCTGCTCGATCAGGACATCACCGGCTGGTCCACGCTGCGCCGCCGCGAGCACGGCATCGCCTACATTCCCGAGGACCGGCACCGGCACGGGCTGCTGCTTGAGGCGCCGCTGTGGGAGAACCGCATGCTCGGCCACCAGACCCGCAAGCCGAACGCCAAGGGACCGTGGATCGACCGGGCCGGGGCGCGGCGGGACACCCGCCGCATCGTCGAGGAGTACGACGTGCGCACCCCCGGCATCGACGTCACCGCCTCGGCGTTGTCCGGCGGCAACCAGCAAAAGCTCATCGTGGGCCGGGAGATGAGCGGTGACCCGGTGGTGCTCATCGCCTCCCACCCCACCCGGGGCGTGGACGTGGGGGCGCAGGCGGCCATCTGGGACCATCTGCGCAACGCCCGCGCGGCGGGCCTCGCCGTACTGCTGATCTCGGCCGACCTGGACGAGTTGATCGGCCTGTCCGACACGCTCAAGGTGATCCTGCGCGGGCGGATCGTGGCGGAGTTCGACCCCGGCTCGGTCACGCCGGAGCGGCTCGGGTCGGCGATGACGGGCGCCCGGGAGGAGGTCGCGTGAACGGCTTCGTCGACCGCCTGCTCGGACGCGTGCCGCTGAGCGGCGTGCTCGCGATCGTCGCACCGCTCCTGGCGATCGTCTTCGCGGCCCTGATCACCTCGGTGGTGCTGGTGACGACCGGCAGCCCGCCGCTGGAGACGATGGCCCTCATGGCCGAGTACGGCGTGCGCCCCCGCACGCTCGTGCTGACGCTCAACTCGGCCACGACCTTCTACCTGTCGGCGGTCGCGGTGGCGATCGGGTTCCGGATGAACCTGTTCAACATCGGCGTGGACGGGCAGTACCGGCTCGCGGCGCTGATCGCGGCGGCGGTGGGCGGCGCGGTCGCGCTGCCGGGGCCGCTGCACATCACGCTCATCGTCGTGGTGGCCGTCCTGGTGGGGGCCGTGTGGTCGGCGCTCGCCGGGATCCTCAAGGTCACCCGCGGGGTGAGCGAGGTCATCTCGACGATCATGCTCAACGCGATCGCGACCGGCCTCGGCGCGTGGCTGCTCACCCAGTGGGCCGTGCCGGTGTCCGGGAGCAACAACATCGGCACCAAGCCGATCCCGGAATCCGGGCACTTCCCCGGGTTCGAGCTGATCCCCGGAACGCCGCTGCAGGTCTTCGGCTTCATCGTCATCGCCGCGCTGGTCGGGATCGGCTTCCACGTGCTGCTCGCCCGCACCCGGTTCGGCTTCGACCTGCGCGCCACCGGGCGCTCGGAGCCCGCGGCGGTCGCCAGCGGCGTGAACGTCAAGAGGATGGTCGTCGCCGCGATGATCATCTCGGGCGCGGTGGCCGGTCTGGTGGGCATGCCGCAGTTGCTCGGCGCGTCCTACACCTACAGCATCGACTTCCCCGCCGGGCTCGGCTTCACCGGCATCGCGATCGCGCTGCTCGGGCGCAACAACCCGGTCGGCATCGCGTTCGGCGCGCTGCTGTGGGCCTTCTTGGACAACTCGGCCCAGATCCTGGATCTGGAGGCGATTCCCAAGGAGATCGTGACCATCATGCAGGGCACGATCGTGCTCTCCGTCATCGTGGCGTACGAGCTGGTGCACCGCTACAGCCAGACCGCCGTGCAGCGGCGCGTCGGACGGGAGCTGGGCGAGACCGGCGGCCGGGAGACCCAGGAGGCGAAGGCATGAGCGTCACCGAGGCGGCGCCGGCGAAGCCGGTCGAGTCCGCCGCGCCACGGCGCTTCCGGATGACCTGGCAGGTGCTGCTGCTCGGACTGCTCGGGCTGCTGGTGCTGCTGTCGATCGCCCGGGTGGTCAGCGGCGCGAACGACATCACCTCCGGCGGCACGTTCAACGCCGCGATCGGGCTCGCCGTGCCGATCGGGCTCGCCGGGCTCGGCGGCCTGTGGTCGGAGCGGGCCGGCGTGGTGAACATCGGCCTCGAAGGCATGATGATCTTCGGTACGTGGTTCGGCGCGTGGGGGGCGCTGCAGTTCTCCAACCCCTGGGCGGGGGTGATCGCGGGAGCCGTCGGCGGCGCGCTCGGCGGGCTGCTGCACGCGATCGCCACCGTGACCTTCGGCGTGGACCACATCATCTCCGGCGTGGCGATCACCATGCTCGGCCAGGGGGTCACCCAGTACCTGTCCAAGCTGATCTTCGAGGGCATGCCGGGCGGCGGCGAGACCCAGTCGCCCCGGCTGCCCGCGCCCGAGCGGGTGAGCATCCCGGGCATCGGGCAGCCGCTGCAGTCGCTGGAGTCACACGGCTGGTTCCTCGTCTCCGACCTGGCCGGGCTGCTGCGCGGGATCACGCAGAACGTCTCGCTGTTCACCATCGTCGCGATCCTGCTCGTCCCGCTCAGCTTCTGGCTGCTGTGGCGCACGGCCTTCGGGCTGCGGCTGCGCTCGTGCGGCGAGCGGCCGGTGGCGGCCGAGTCGCTCGGCGTGAACGTCTACTACTACAAGTACGTCGCGGTCGTGATCTCCGGGGCGCTGGCCGGGCTCGGCGGGGCGTTCCTCTCGCTGGTCGCGGCGGGCATCTACCGGGAGGGCCAGACCGGCGGGCGCGGCTTCATCGGCCTCGCCGCCATGATCTTCGGCAACTGGCGGCCGGGCGGGCTCGCCGGCGGCGCGGCGCTGTTCGGCTACACCGACGCGCTGCAACTGCGCCAGGGCGGGGCGTCGGTGCACGCGCTGCTGCTGGTGATCGCGCTGCTGCTGGTGGCGTTCGCGATCTACCAGTTCACCCGGCAGAACCGCACCCGCGCGGCCGTGATCACCGCAGTGTGCGCGGTGGCGGTGTTCGTGCTGTTCGCGGTGACCGACACGGTGCCCGAGCAGTTCACCTCCTTCACGCCCCACCTCGCCACGCTGCTGGTGCTTTCGCTGGCCTCGCAGCGGCTGCGCATGCCGGCCGCCGACGGCCTGCCGTACCGGAGAGGACAGGCGACATGAGCGAGGACGTCGACTGGGAGATGCTGCGCAGGCGCGCCGCCGAGGCGATGGAGCACGCCTACGCGCCGTACTCCAAGTTCCCGGTGGGCGCGGCGGCGCTGGTGGACGACGGGCGCGTGGTCGTGGGCTGCAACGTCGAGAACGCCTCCTACGGGCTGGGGCTGTGCGCCGAATGCGGGCTCGTCTCCGCGCTGCACGCCTCGGGCGGCGGGCGGCTGGTCGCGTTCGCCTGCGTGGACGGGCACGGCGAGCCGCTGATGCCCTGCGGGCGCTGCAGGCAGCTGCTGTACGAGCACGGCGGGCCGGACCTGCTGCTGCAGACGCTTGAGGGGCCGATGCGGCTGGCGGAGGTGCTGCCGCTCGCGTTCGGCCCGGAGGACCTCGGGCGCATGTCCTGATGTTGGATGGTGCCATGAGCTTCGACGCGATCGACGTGATCATCACCAAGCGGGACCGGGGCGAGCTGTCCGACGGGCAGATCGACTGGATGGTCGGCGCCTACACGCGCGGGGAGGTGGCCGACGAGCAGATGTCCGCGCTGGCGATGGCGATCCTGCTCAACGGCATGAACCGGCGGGAGATCGCCCGGTGGACCGCCGCGATGATCGATTCGGGGACCCGGATGGACTGGTCGGCGCTGGACCGGCCGACCACCGACAAGCACTCCACCGGCGGGGTCGGCGACAAGATCACCCTGCCGCTGGCGCCGCTGGTGGCGGCGTGCGGGGCGTACGTGCCGCAGCTGTCCGGGCGGGGACTCGGGCACACGGGCGGGACCCTGGACAAACTGGAGTCGATCCCCGGATGGCGGGCGTCGCTGTCGGCCGAGGAGATGCTCGGGGTGATCCGTTCGGCGGGGGCCGTGGTGTGCGCGGCCGGTGCCGGGCTCGCTCCGGCGGATCGCAAGCTGTACGCGCTGCGGGACGTGACCGGGACCGTGGAGTCGATCCCGCTGATCGCGTCGTCGATCATGTCGAAGAAGATCGCCGAGGGGACCGGGGCGCTCGTGCTCGACGTCAAGGTCGGGTCCGGGGCGTTCATGAAGGACGTCGGGACCGCGCGGGAGCTCGCCACCACCATGGTCGAGTTGGGGATCGACGCCGGGGTGAACACGGTCGCGCTGCTGACCGCGATGGACCGGCCGCTCGGGCTTCAGGTCGGCAACGCGCTTGAGGTGGCCGAGGCCGTGGAGGTGCTCGCCGGGGGCGGGCCGTCCGACGTGGTCGAGCTCACCGTGACGCTCGCCCGCGAGATGCTCGCCGCGGCGGGCCTGGACGGCAAGGATCCCGCGGACGCGCTCAAGGACGGCACGGCGATGGACGCCTGGCGGCGCATGATCGCGGCCCAGGGGGGCGACCCGGACGCGCGGTTGCCGCGCGCCGCCGAGACGATGGACGTGAGCTGCCCGGCCGACGGCGTACTTGAGCGGCTCGACGCCTACGCGGTCGGGCTCGCGGCCTGGCGCCTCGGGGCGGGCCGTACGCGCAAGGAGGACCCGGTGTCGCACGGTGCGGGGATCACCCTGCACGCCAAGCCCGGCGACGCGGTGCGCGCGGGACAGCCGCTGATGACGCTGCACGCCGACGAGCCGGCGCGGTTCGAGCGGGCGATCGAGGCGCTGGAGGGTGCCTACTCGGTCGGGGCGTCGGCCGGTCCCGGGCTGCTGCCGCTGGTCATCGAGCGGGTCAAGGGGGAGTGATGGTACGCAGGATCGAGTCGGCCACCCGGATTCCGGTGCCGGGCGGCAAGGTCATCGACGAGTACGTGGGGCGGGTCAACAGCGGGGACGAGCGGCTGTCGGTGGCGCACATGATCGCGCCGCCGGGCTGGGAGGAGCCGGCGCAGACGCCGGAGTTCGCCGAGTTCACGCTGGTGCTGCGGGGCATGGTGCGGGTGGAGCACGAGGGCGGCGTCGTCGAGGCGTCCGCGGGACAGGCGGTCGTCACCGAGCCCGGCGAGAAGATCCGCTACGGCGTGGGGCCGGAGGGGGCCGAGTACGTGGCCGTGTGCCTGCCCGCCTTCTCCCCGGACACCGCCCATCGCGATGACCAGGATCGCGAAGACCAGGATCGCGAAGACTAGGATGGGGCGATGAGCCAGACGCCGACCCTTGAGGAGATCCGCAAAGCGCCGAAGGTGCTGCTCCACGACCACTTGGACGGCGGGCTCCGGCCGCAGACGATCATTGATTTGGCCCGCGAGTCGGGCTACGACCGGCTGCCGAGCACGGACGCGGACAATCTGCGCGAGTGGTTCCACGCGGCGGCCGACTCGGGGTCGCTGGAGCGCTACCTGGAGACGTTCGCGCACACGGTCGGGGTGATGCAGTCCCGCGAGGCGCTGTTCCGCGTCGCCGCCGAGTGCGCCGAGGACCTCGCCGACGACGGCGTCGTGTACGCCGAGGTGCGGTTCGCGCCCGAGCAGCACACCTCCGGCGGGCTGAGCCTCGACGAGGTGGTGCAGGCGGTGCTCGACGGGTTCCGCAAGGCCTCGCAGGAGCGCGGCATCCGGGTCGGCACCCTGCTCACCGCCATGCGGCACCAGGCCCGCTCGATGGAGATCGCCGAGCTGGCGATCCGCTACCGCGACGTGGGCGTGGTCGGCTTCGACATCGCCGGGGCCGAGGCGGGCTACCCGCCCACCCGGCACCTGGACGCCTTCGAGTACCTGCAGCGGGAGAACGCCCACTTCACCATCCACGCCGGCGAGGGCTTCGGGCTGCCGTCGATCTGGCAGGCCATCCAGTGGTGCGGGGCCGACCGGCTCGGGCACGGGGTGCGCATCATCGACGACATCCAAACCTCGATCCAGACCTCCACCGAGGGCACGGCGAAGCTGGGGCGGCTCGCGGCGTACGTGCGGGACAAGCGGATTCCGCTGGAGATGTGCCCGACGTCCAACCTGCAGACCGGGGCGGCGGCGTCGATCGCCGAGCATCCGATCGGGCTGCTGCGCAAGCTGTACTTCCGGGTCACCGTCAACACCGACAACCGGCTGATGAGCGACACCAGCCTGTCGGTGGAGTTCGCCAAGCTCGTCGAGGCGTTCGGCTATGACTGGGATGATCTGCAGTGGTTCACGGTGAACGCGATGAAGTCGGCGTTCATCCCGTTCGACGAGCGGCTGGCGCTGATCAACGGGCTCATCAAGCCGGGGTACGCCCAGTTGAAGTGGCGGGCGTGACGGCGTGAAACCGCGGGTGTTCCGGTCGCGGGGGGCCTGGATCCTGGGGTGGGTCTGGCTGGTGTTCGCCGCGCTCAACGCGGTCGATCTGATCGCGCGGGGGAGCCTGCCCTCGTCCCTGATCGCGGGGTCGGTCCTCGGGGTGCTGACGGCCGTCATCTACGTCACCTGCCTGCGGCCGGGGATCGTCCTGCGGCAGGACGGTGTGCTGGTGCGCAATCCGCTGCGGGACGCGTTCATTCCGTGGGGGGCGCTCGGGGACGTCCGCGTCACGCACGCCATTCATCTGGAGTCGGGGGAACGGACCGTGCGCTCCTGGACGCCGCAGGTGTCCACGCGTGAGCTCACCCGCTCGGCCAGGGCCGGGAGCCGCGACGTCTCCGGGGGACGGAACGCGGCCCACGCGGAGGCGCTCGCCGGGCGGACGCACGCGCACTGGATCGCCGAGCAGATCACCGAGGAGGCAGCCCGGGGCCGTTCACGCGGCGGCGATACGGCCGGGGCCTTCTCGCTGACGTGGTCGCCGGTGTCGCTCGCCGTTGTGGCCGCCGCTCTTGTCCTGGTGGTAGTGGGGCTCGTCGCGGCGCTGTGATTCCGTGGTGACGCGTCAGGTCAGGAGGGCCGCCAGGTCCCGTTCGATGGCGTCCAGGGCGTCGGCGGCGTGGGCGCGGGCGTCGGTGAGTGTGCCGGTCACCGGGACGACGACCTCCATGTAGCACTTGAGCTTGGGCTCGGTGCCGCTCGGGCGGATGACGACGCGGGCGTCTCCGGCGAGGCGGTAGCGCAGGCCGTCGGTCGCGGGGAGGCCGTCCACGCCATGGGCGAGGTCCTCGGCGGACTTCACGGCCCGGCCGCCGAGCTCGCCGGGCGGGGCGGTACGCAGGCGAGTCATGGCGCGGTGGATCAGGGAGAGGTCCTTGACGCGGATGGAGAGCTGGCGGGTGGCGTGCAGGCCGTGCCGTACGGCCTGGGCGTCCAGCAGGTCGAGCAGGGTACGGCCGTCCCGCTTGGCGGCGGCGGCGAGGCCCGCGACGGTGAGGGCGGCCCCGATGCCGTCCTTGTCGCGGACCGGCAGGCCCGCGTCGGTGCCGATCGTGTAGCCCAGCGCCTCCTCGTAGCCGAACACCATGCGCTCGCCCTCGCCCGCCGCCCGCGCGATCCACTTGAAGCCGGTCAGGGTGGTCGCGTGCCGGACGTTGTGCGCGGCCGCGATCCGCGCCAGCAGCGAGGAGGAGACGATCGTGGTGGCCACCAGCCGATCGTCGCCCGAGGTGTGCGTCAGCACGTGCTCGGCGAGCAGGCCGCCCACCTCGTCCCCGGTGAGCCTGCGCCACGATCCGCCGGGGGTGGGCACGGCGACGGCACAGCGGTCGGCGTCGGGGTCGTTGGCGATGACGAGGTCGGCCCCGACGTCGGCGGCGAGGGCCAGGGCCAGGTCCAGGGCGCCCGGCTCCTCCGGGTTGGGGAAGCCCACGGTGGGAAAGTCGGGGTCGGGCGCCAGTTGCTCGGCGACCGTCGCCGGCTCGGCGAAGCCCGCCCGCGCGAACGCCCGCCGCAGCACCTCGCCGCCCACGCCGTGCAGGGGCGTGTAGACGACGCGCACGTCGCGGGCGTCGCCGATCGGCAGCGTCGTCACCGCGTCGAGGTAGGGGCGGACGATGTCGTCGTGGGTGAGCGTCGTCCACTCCGAGCCCAGCGGGAGCTCATCGACGCGGCCCACGGTCTCGATCGCCTCGGCGATCTCCCGGTCCACCGGCGGCACGATCTGGATGCCGTCGCCCCAGTAGACCTTGTAGCCGTTGTCCCGCGGCGGGTTGTGCGACGCCGTCACCATGACGCCCGCCGCGCAGCCCAGATGCCGTACGGCGAACGCCAGCACGGGGGTCGGCCAGTGCTCGGCCATGAGCGACACGCGCAGGCCCGCGCCGGTGAGCACGGCGGCCGAGTCCCGCGCGAACACGTCCGACTTGTGTCGCGCGTCGTAGCCGATGACGACGTGCGCGCCCGCGCCCAGCACCTCCACCAGCACCTTCGCCAGCCCCGCCGCCGTCCGCATGACCGTCACCCGGTTCATGCGGTTGGGCCCCGCGCCCAGCTCGCCGCGCAGGCCCGCCGTGCCGAACTCCAGCGCGGCCCCGAACCGGTCCTCCAGCGGGGCGTCTGCGGCGAGCAGCGCTTCGAGCTCGGCCCGCGTCTCCGGGTCGGGATCCTGGGCGAGCCACTGCCGCGCCCGCTCCCGCAGCACGTCGTCGGATGTCATCGGTCGCTACAGCTTGTCGACGAGTTTGGCGAGGAGGGCGCCCATGCGGGCGGCCGTGGCGCGGCCGACCGCGAGGACCTCCTCATGGTTGAGCGGCTCGCCGACCAGGCCCGCGCCGGGGTTGGTGACCAGCGAGATGCCGAGGACCTCGGCGCCGCCCTCGCGGGCGGCGATCGCCTCAAGGACGGTGGACATGCCGACCATGTCGCCCCCGAGGGTGCGCAGCATCTGGATCTCGGCGGGGGTCTCGTACGTGGGGCCGGGCAGGGCGACGTAGACGCCCTCGGCGAGCGACGGGTCGGCCTCGCGGGCCAGCTCGCGCAGGCGGGCCGAGTAGACCTCGGTGAGGTCGATGAACGTGGGGCCGGTGACCGGGTTGGCGCCGGTCAGGTTGATGTGGTCGCTGATGAGGGCCGGCTCGCCGACGCGCTGGGTCTCGGGCCGCAGGCCGCCCGCGGCGTTGGTGAGCACGATGACGCCCGCGCCCGCGGCGAGGGCGGTGCGCACGCCGTGCACGACCGGCTCGACGCCGCGGCCCTCGTACAGGTGGGTGCGGCCCAGCAGGATCAGCGCGTGGCGGCCGGACGCGGTGCGGACCACGCGGGCCCGGCCCGCGTGCCCGGCCACGGCGGGCGGGGCGAAGTGGGGCAGCTCGGTGACCGCGAGGTCGGCGACGGTCTCGCCGATCGCGTCGGCGGCGGGGCTCCACCCCGAGCCCATGACGAGCGCGATGTCGATCGCGGGGAGGTTCGCGCGGGACAGCAGGACGGAGGCCGCCTCCGCCGCCCGCTCGTGCGGGGGTGAGGTCACGTCAGTCTCCGAGCGATTTGCAGGGCCTGCCGCGCAGGTCGGCGACGTAGTCGTCGGGCGCGCCGGCCTTCTCGGCGGCGTCGGCGAGGATGCCGAGGTAGCGCGCCGAGGGCAGGCCGCCCTCGTAGTCGTCGAGCACGTAGAACCAGGCGACGACCTCGCCGTCGAGCGTGGCGACGCGGAGCCGTACCTTGTGGTGGAGGCCGAGCGCGGCGCCCTCCCACTGGTCGAGGGACGGCTCGTCCCACTCGGGGACGTCGTAGAGCACCACGAAGACCTGGGACGACGGGTCCTCGACGATGGTGGCGAGCGCGCCCTCCCAGGAGACGTCCTCACCCCCGAAGGTCAGGCGCCAGCCCTGCAGCCAGCCGGTGCCGCGCATCGGCGAGTGCGGGGCGCGCTGAGCCATCTGCTTGGGATCCATGTTGCTGCCGTAGGCGGCGTAGACGGGCACGGCACAAGCCTAATCCAAGATCGCCCGCTGTCCGGGGTCGTGCCCGCTATCGGCGCTGCGGGGGTGGGTCGGGGTGGTGACCCGAATACGGGAGAATGGGACATGTGACGAGGATCGTGATCATAGGCGGCGGACCTGGAGGGTACGAGGCGGCGCTGGTGGCCGCTCAGCTCGGGGCGGAGGTCACCGTGGTCGAGCGCGACGGGCCGGGCGGCGCGTGCGTGCTGACCGACTGCGTCCCGTCCAAGACGCTCATCGCCACCTCCGTGCGTAAACAGGCCCTGCTCGACGCGTCGTCGCTCGGGGTGAACTTCAGCGGCGGGGCCGACGGCGACGTGGGCGGCGTCCAGGTGGACCTGCCGCTGGTGAACCGGCGGGTCAAGGACCTGGCGCGGGCGCAGTCCGCCGACGTGACGGCGCGGCTGGAGGCCGAGGGCGTCGAGGTGATCCGGGCGGCGGGGCGGCTGGTGGACCCGCAGCTCGTGCGGGCCGGGGACCGGACGATCCGCGCCGACGTGGTGATCGTCGCCACGGGGGCGACGCCGCGCGTGCTGCCCGGCTCCGAGCCCGACGGGGAGCGCATCCTCGACTGGCGGCAGCTCTACGACCTCGACACGCTGCCCGAGCACCTGATCGTGGTCGGCTCCGGCGTGACGGGGGCCGAGTTCGCCGGCGCGTACCGGTCGCTGGGCTCGGAGGTGACGCTGGTGTCCTCCCGCGACCGCATGATGCCCAACGAGGACGCCGACGCGGCCGAGGTGCTTGAGGAGGTCTACCGGCGCCGCGGCATGAACGTCATGGGCCGCTCCCGCGCCGCCTCGGTGAAGCGCACGAACGACGGCGTCGTCGTCACCCTGGAGGACGGGCGCACCGCCGAGGGGTCGCACTGCCTGATGACCGTCGGCATGGTCCCCAACACCTCCGGGATCGGCCTTGAGGAGGCCGGCGTACGGCTCGGCAAGGGCGGATTCGTCGAGGTGGACAAGGTGTCGCGGACCTCCGCGCCCGGCGTCTACGCGGCCGGCGACTGCACCGGCGTGCTCATGCTCGCCTCCGTCGCCGCCATGCAGGGGCGGATCGCGGTCTGGCACGCGCTGGGCGAGGCCGTGCAGCCGCTGCGGCTGGCGAGCGTCGCCTCCAACATCTTCACCGACCCCGAGATCGCCGCCGTCGGCGTCTCCCAGGCGCAGATCGAGCGCGGCGAGATCGAGGCGAACGTCGTCAAGCTCCCGCTGGACACCAACGCGCGCGCCAAGATGCAGGGGTTCGCCGACGGGTTCATCAAGCTGTTCTGCGGCCCGAACACCGGGATCGTGCTGGGCGGCGTCATCGTCGCCCCCCGGGCGTCCGAGCTGATCCTCGCCCTGTCCCTCGCGGTCCAGCAGCGGCTCACCGTGGACCAGCTCGCGCACACCTTCGCCGTCTACCCGTCGCTGTCCGGCTCGATCACCGAGGCGGCCCGCCGCCTCATGCAGCCGATCACCTCCGTCGGGATCTGAGCCGGCCCAGGGCGGACCGGCCGGCGCGCACCGCGGGCCCGATCTGGGCGAGCTGGTCGTCGGTGCGGGCGGTGACCAGGATGTGCTTGGCGGCCTCGTAGGCGTCCAGGGCCTGGCGCCAGTCGACGTCGGCGCTCACGGTCGCCTCGTAGATCTTCATCTCGAAGTCGAGCGCGTCGATCTCCTCGCCGAACCTGGTCACCTCCTCCTCGGCCTGGCGGCGGGCGATCGCGAAGGCCGCGGCCTCGCGCCTGCGGCGGCGGTGGGTGACGCTCCACAGCAGCAGGGTGAGGGCGAGACCGGCGCTGCTGAGGACGATCAGGACCAGGCCGAAGGGCGGGGCGGAGCGCGGGGCCGGGGTCGTCCGCGGCTCGTCCGGCTCGCCGCCCGTGTCCTCGCCGACGGGGATCCGGGTGGGCTCGGCCTCGGGGCGCCTGCCGGTCGCGTCGTCGGGGACGTTCACCGCGGTGCCCTTCGCGCCGGTCAGATCGAGGTCGTCGGCCTGGGTGAAGCTGGCCTTGTCCACGTTCGCGCCGTTGAGCTTGGCGCCGCGCATCTCGGCCTGGGTGAACTCGGCCTCGCGCAGGTCCGCGTCGCGGAACACGGCGAACTGGAGCGTCGCCTGGCCCAGCTTGGCGTCGTGCAGCTTGGCCCGGGTGAAGTCGGCCTCGCGGCCCTTGAGCTGGACGAGCTCGGCCTCGGTCAGGTCGGCGTCGACCAGCGTGGCGTCATTGAACTCGGCCTGGCCCATCTCGGCGCGCTCGAAGCGGGCGCCGGTGAGGTCGGCGTTGCTGAAGTCGGCCTGGCCGCCGTACGCCTCGGTGAAGACGGCGTTGCGGGCCTTGGCGTGCTTGGCCCGCATCTGGGTCATATCGGCGTCGGTGAAGTCCGCGCCGGTCAGGTCGGCGTATTCGAGGTACGCCTGGGTGAGCTCGGTCTCCTTGAACGAGGCGTTGCGCAGGATCGCGCCCGTCAGGTCCTTGCCGCTGAGGTCGGCCTCGTCGAACTTGGCGCCGGTGAGGTCGGCGCAGCGCACGTTGGCCGGCAGCGGCGTCTGGGTGAAGTTCCGGCCGCGCAGCTTGGGGCCGGAGCCGGGGCGGCACGGGGCCGCGGCGCGCACGTCGCTGGTCGCGTTGTGGCCCGCCGTGTGGGCATGGGCGGGCGGTGCGGTCAGGGCGAGGGTGAGCAGGGCGGCGCTGACGGCGAGCAGCGTGGGACGACGCACGGGGGACCTCCTATGGAACGCGGAAATACTCCCGGATCAGCCTGAATGCGCGGTTGCGATCCGCTTGCACGCGTCCCTTCCGCCCCATTGTTCACCCCCATTGCTCACCCCCATTGCTCACCCTGGTGGCGCCGTGTGCACATCCCGTCCGGGCATGGGTGAGCCCCGGCGGTCTCGAGGACCGCCGGGGCTTGAAAGCGTGCCCGAGCCGGGCCAGGGGGTCCGGGTGTCGGCGGTTTACCAGTCGCCTCCGCCGAAGTCGCCGCCGCCCCAGTCGCCGCCGCCACCCCAGTCGCCGCCGCTCCAGTCGCTTCCGCCGCCGCCCCAGTCGCCGCCGCCGCCGAAGTCGCCGCCACCGGCGTCCTGCACGCCCTCGGCGTACCCGGCGCCGTAGCCCATGCCGTAGCCGCCGAAGCCCCAGCCGCCGCCGAGCATGCTGCCGAGCATCGTGCCGACGAACATGCCGGTCATCACGTCGCCGAAGCCGCCGTAGTAGCCGTAGGCGTAGGGGGCGTAGGCCGGGCCGGCCTCGTAGTACGGCCGGCGGTGGCCGTCGATCACGACCTCGCGGGAGTGCGGGTCGAAGCCCTGCTCGACGCGCTGCGCGTCGGCGGCGCAGGCGGGCACGTCGCGCGGCGCGCCGCCGGGCGGGGCCCAGCGCACGTCACGCACGGACGGGCCGTGCTGCGGGTTGAAGAAGCAGGGGGCCCGCCGCTCGGGCACCGGCTCGTTGTTCATCCGGGCCCGCACGCAGGCGAGCGCGTAGCGGCCCTCCTCCAGCGCGTTGGTGACGCCGCGCAGCTCGTCGGCGCGCTTGACGACGCTGAGCTCCAGCTTGGCCCGCTCGTAGGCGTCCAGGGCGCGCTTCCAGTCCTCCTGGGTGCCCGCCTCGCTCTGCGCCAGCTTCACGTCGGCGTCCAGCTCGGTGATCTCCTCGCCGAGCTTGGTGATGTCCTCCTCGACGGTCTGCTTCACGGCGGCCAGCTCGGCGGCCTCGCGCTCCTCGCGCTCGCGACGCTTCTTGCGCGAGTAGAGGAACAGGCCGGTGCCGCCGACGAGGGCGAGCACCAGGATGCCGATGAGCACGCCGAAGCCGCCGCCACCGCCGACCGTGCTGTCGGGGTTGAGCGCGGCCTTCACCTTGCCCTCGGCAACGAGGTTCACCCGGTTGACGAAGTCCTTCATGCCCGTGGCGAGGTCGCCCGGGTTGGCGCTGACCGCGCGGTTGGCGAGCTGCCCGGCGCCGTTGCCGATGAGGCTGGAGCCCGCGTAGAGCCTGGTGCCGTCGAGCAGCGCGACGGTGGCCTCGGGGCGGCCGGCCGCGTCGAGGCTCTTGAGCAGCTGGGTGATCAGAGCGCCCGCGGCGGGCTCATCGGCGATCGACGCGTCGTTCAGCGCGGCGACGTAGACGTGCGTCTTGGAATCCTCAAGCGCCGCACGGAGCGTGGACTGCTGCTCGGACGTGATCGGGGCACCCGACTCGACGAACAGCGGGTCGCTCTTGTCCTTCCAATAGGACACGATCGCGTTGGGATCCGGTGCGGCCTGGGCGCTCGCGGCGGGTGCGAACGCCATCAGGACCAGGACACCGGTCAGCAGCGCGAGGAGTGCGGACCCCGCGCGGCGGAGCGAATGGTCAGTGGTCACGGCTCGATGCCTCCTCCTTCGCCCTTGAGGACGAATGGGGGGTCGTCAGGGTTCCCGGTCAGGGATCTCTTCCACCGTATCCGGTTTCGGGCCGGTGAACCCGCTCAGGCGTCCTTGATCTCGCACAGCGTCGCGCCGGCCGTGACGGTCCGGCCCACGGCGGCGTTGAGGCCGGTGACGATGCCCGGCTTGTGCGCGGCGAGCGGCTGTTCCATCTTCATCGCCTCGATCACGACGATCGTGTCGCCCGCCGCCACGGTGTCGCCGTCGGACGCGACGACCTTGACGATCGTGCCCTGCATGGGCGTCACGAGGGCGTCGCCTCCGGCGGCCCTCGCCCGGCCGCGACCGCCGGAGCGTCTGGAGGGCCGGGGATCGGCGGTCCGTGCGCTCGGCGCGGTGAGGTTCGCCGGGAGCACGACCTCCAGGCGTTTGCCGCCCACCTCGACGGTGATGCGCTCGCGTGCGGCGGGTTCGGCGGGTTCCGCTGTCGCGTCGTACGGCGGGATGTCGGCGGCGAACTCGGTCTCGATCCACCGGGTGTGCACGGCGAACGGCTCGCCGGTGAAGGCCGGATCCTCGACGACGGCGCGGTGGAACGGCAGCGCCGTCGGCATGCCGTCGATCTCGAACTCGGCGAGCGCCCGCCGCGCCCGCGCCAGCGCCTCGGCCCGGTCCCGGCCGGTCACGATCAGTTTGGCGATCAGGGAGTCGAAGGCGCCCGGCACGGTCTCGCCCTGCTCGTAGCCGCTGTCGAGGCGTACGCCGGGGCCGGAGGGGGCGCGCCAGCGGGTGATCGTGCCGGGGGCGGGCAGGAAGCCGCGGCCCGGATCCTCGGCGTTGATCCGGAACTCGATGGAGTGGCCGCGCAGCGGCGGGTCGTCGTAGCCGAGCGGCTCGCCGGCGGCGACGCGGAACTGCTCGCGGACCAGGTCGATCCCGGAGATCTCCTCGGTGACCGGGTGCTCGACCTGCAACCGCGTGTTGACCTCCAGGAACGAGATCGTGCCGTCCCGGCCGACGAGGAACTCGCAGGTGCCCGCGCCGACGTACCCGGCCTCGCGCAGGATCGCCTTGGAGCTGTCGCGCAGCAGCGCCTCCTGCTCGGGGGTGAGGAAGGGGGCGGGGGCCTCCTCGACGAGCTTCTGATGGCGGCGCTGCAGGGAGCAGTCGCGGGTGCCGACGACCACGACGCCGCCGTACGCGTCGGCGAGGCACTGCGTCTCCACGTGGCGCGGGCGGTCCAGGTAGCGCTCGACGAAGCACTCGCCGCGGCCGAAGGCGGTCACCGCCTCGCGGACCGCGCTGTCGTACTGGGCGGGGATCTCCTCCAGGGTGCGGGCGACCTTCAGCCCGCGCCCGCCGCCGCCGTACGCGGCCTTGATGGCGACCGGGAGGCCGTGCTCGCGGGCGAACGCGACGACCTCCTCGACGCCGGAGACCGGATCGGGGGTGCCGGCGACGAGGGGGGCGCCCACCCGCTGGGCGATGTGCCGGGCGGCGACCTTGTCGCCGAGGGCGTGGATGGCGGCGGGCGGCGGGCCGATCCAGACCAGCCCGGCGTCGATGACGGCCTGGGCGAAGGCGGCGTTCTCGGCCAGGAAGCCGTAGCCGGGGTGGACGGCGTCGGCGCCGCGCGAGCGGGCGATCTCCAGCAGCTTGCCGATGTGGAGGTACGTCTCGGCCGGGGACGAGCCGCCGAGCGCGTACGCCTCGTCGGCGACGCGGACGTGGAGGGCGTCGAGGTCCTGGTCGGCGTAGACCGCCACGCCGGTCAGGCCGGCGTCCCGGCACGCGCGGGCGATCCGGACGGCGATCTCGCCACGATTGGCGATCAGGACCTTGTGCACCTGCGACGTCCTTCCGTCGGCCCCACAGTGCCCACAGTGAAGGAGCGTAGGCGATAGGAGGGTAGGCGTCAGGAGTGCAGGCATCGGTGTCGGATTGTCCTGACCCGGCGCCACCGGGATTTGTTAAACCGGGGCACTTGTATGGCCATGGGGCCTATTGTGTAGTCCGTCTATCCCTGTGACCGGTGGGACAGAAAGGGAAGCATATGGCAGACAGCAAGGTCGGCGGCATTCTGCCGGACATGGACAAGATGTCGCAGACGTTCCGCGCCCAGGCCGACGCCGTCATGAGCGTCCAGAAGGCCCTGGACGCGGAGGCCCGGAAGATTCCGGCGTCCTGGTCGGGCCCCAACGCCCAGAAGTTCCTTGACGCGTGGGAGAGCTACAAGAAGACGTTCGACAACGTCCAGCAGACGCTGGTGGAGGCCCAGGAGGGCATCCGCAAGAACCGCGAGGCCATCGCCGCCGCGACGGGCGCCTGATCCCATTCACGGATGACAAAGAGCCGGGTCACCCCGGCTCTTTTCGTGTTTGTCACCGGTGTTCTCAGGTGCGGGCGACCTGAATCTGCTCCCACTGCCCGCCGATGACCAGCAAGCCGCGGCCGACCGGACCGGCGCCGCTCGCCACGCTGCGCGGCAGCCGTACGCCGAGCAGATCGCCCTGCCCGGTCTGGGTGGGGCGCAGCAGCAGGCCGTTGCGCGACTTCTTCATCGCCACGACCGGCCCGCGGTACATGCCGTCCAGGTCGTCCACGCTGCCCGCGCCGATGACCAGGCTGCCGGTGTCGCGCAGCTCGCCGACGTACTCGGTGACCCACTCGGCCAGCTCGGAGTCGTTGCCGAGCAGCTCCAGATCGTCGATGAGCAGGGCGTGCCGGCCCGCGCCCGCCGCCGTCTTCTTGATCTCCTCCAGGTCGTCGTCCGGGGTGAACGAGCCGAGCACCCCCGGCCGCCCGGCCAGGTCCCGCAGCGGGCTGCGCCGGGGCGTGATGAGCACGACCTGGTAGGAGTGGCCGGTCAGCCACGTCGCCATCGTGCACAGCGCCGTGCTGCGGCCCGTCTTCGGCGGCCCCGCGACGACCAGGCCGGGGCCGTGCTCCTCGGCGCGGAAGTACCGCAGGCCCAGCGAGTCGCCGCCGACGCCGAACACCACCGCGTCGGCGGGCACCGGCTCGTCGTCGAGCCGGAGCGCCTCGTCCAGGTCGATCGTCGGCGGCAGCGCGTCCACGCGGAACGGGCGCAGGTGGCGCGGCACGTCGCCGAGGCGGGCCTTGGCCGTACGGGCGATCTCGTGCAGCGCGGCGACCTGCGCGGTGCCGGCCGGATCGGCGGCGAGCAGGGCCACCTGGACCTCGCGCAGGCCGGTGGACGCCCGGAAGCCGCGGCCCGGCGGGAAGTGCTCGGGCACGTCCTTGGCCTTCATGCCGACGTAGGTGTAGTCCATGGTGTCGGTCAGCTTGAGCACCAGCCGGTCGTCGAACTGCGTGGAGACGCGGCCGACCAGCGTGGAGCGGTCGCCGGTCATCACCACCTTCACCCCGGCGCCCGAGCCCTCCTGCAGGATCTGCAGCCACTGGTCGACGAGCCGGCCGTTGTCGTAGGACTCGAACGCCGCCATGAAGCCCTCCCACCGGTCGAACAGCACCAGCAGGTACGGCATGCGCCGCTCGGGCGGCGTCGCGGCGCGCTGCTCGGTGACGTCGGCGAAGCCCTGCGCGGCGAGGGTCTGCTGGCGGCGGGAGATCTCCTCCAGCAGGCGGTCGGTGAGGCGGCTGAGGCGGTCGGGCGAGTCGCGGCCGACGACCGCGCCGGTGTGCGGCATCCGGACCAGGGGCAGCAGCGCGTTGTTGCCGCAGTCGACGGCGTACAGGTGCACGTCGCGCGGGTCGGTGCGGGTGCCGACCGCGCCCGCGACGGCGCGCAGCACCGTCGACCGGCCGCTGCGGCTCGCCCCGCACACCAGCAGGTGGCCCTGCGACAGGTCGTAGCACTCGACGGCGCGGCGCTGCAGCGAGGGGATGTCGGCGAGGCCGAACGGGAGCCGGGCCGGATCCTCCTGCGGCAGCTCGTCGAGCGTGACCGACTCCGGCAGCGGGGGCAGCCAGGGGCTACGCGGGCGGTCGATGCCGAGCCCGCGGGCGGCGGCGGCGATCGCGTCCACCAGCACGGCGAGATCGGTGACCATCGTGGACTCGTCCTCGCCGTCGTCGGGCGGGGGCGGCAGCGGCGTGCCGAGGTGCCGCCAGGCGAGGGGGACCACGTGCACCGGCTCGGCCTTCGCCGGGCCGGCGCCGGGGCGTCTGCCGCCGATCCGGGCCGACTGCACGGCGTGCAGGGACGACGCGCCGGAGCGGACGTAGCAGCGGCCCGGGGTGGTCTTGGAGATCGCGACCGCGTTCGGGGCGTTGATCACGTCGGCGGATTCGGCGGCGCTGGTGACCCGCAGCGAGATGCGCAGGTTGGTGTTGGCGGCGATGTCGGGGGTGACGACGCCCGCCGGGCGCTGGGTGGCGAGGATGAGGTGGACGCCGAGGGACCGGCCCCGCCGGGCGATGTCGACCAGGCCCACGACGAAGTCGGGCAGCTCCTGCACCATCGCGGCGAACTCGTCGATGATCAGCACCAGCCGCGGCATCGGCTCCAGCGGCTCGCCGGTGTCGCGCAGGTCGTTGTAGTCCTCGATGTCCTTGGCGTTGGCGTTCAGGAGCAGGTGCTCGCGGCGCTTCAGCTCGGCTGCGAGGGACTCCAGGGCGCGTTCGGTGAGATGGCCGTCGAGGTCGCTCACCATGCCGACGGTGTGCGGCAGCTTGGCGCAGTCCTTGAACGCGCTGCCGCCCTTGTAGTCGATGAGCACGAACGTCATCTCGTCCGGCCGGTTCGCCACCGCCAGCGAGGCGATCAGGGATTGCAGCAGCTCGGACTTTCCCGCGCCGGTGGTGCCCGCGACCAGGGCGTGCGGGCCGTCCAGGCGCAGGTCGATCGAGAACGGGCCCTCCGCGCCGATCCCGATCGGCACCCGCGTCGTACGGCCCCGCCGCCAGAACGCCTGGATCTGCTCCGGCCGCGGATCGGGCATGGCCAGCAAATCGAGCAGCCGCGCCGAGGCCGGGATCACCGAGTCGGCGTCGTCGCGGCTCACGTCGCGCAGCGGCCCCATCGCCCGCGCCGCCCGGTCGCACCAGGCCACGCCCACCTGGTCGGCGACCACATCGACCCCGTCGGGCAGCTCGGCCGCGACCCGGCCGCCGTGCAGGCGTACGAACCCGGGGCGGTCGAACGCGCACACCGCGACCGTGGTGCACTCCTCGGGCAGCAGCCGCTGATCGTCATCGACGCAGATCGCGTACACGCCCACGGTCGGGCCGAACTGCAGCACCTGCGGCATTCCGGGCATGCCGCGCAGCGCCCGCGCCCCGTCCAGGACGACCAGCACGTTGTACGGCCGCTGGGTGGCGTACCCCTGCGCGAACGGGTTGATGCCCTGGCCGTCGCCGCCGAACGACGCCACGGCCCGCGACTGCGCCTCCCGCCGCTCATTGATCTTGCCGAGGAGCTCGCCGACGCGACGCGCCGTACTGTCCGGGTCGGCCCCGATCAGCGCCACACAGTCCTCGCCCTCATGCGGCGCGCAGTGCGGCAGCCAGCGCACCCAGTTCCAGCTCTGCGCCGCCTCGCCGTCCGCGCTGAGCACGACGATCGCCAGGTCGCGGGGGCTGTGCAGGGCGGCGGCCTGGGCGACCAGCCACCGGGCCAGCGCCCGGGACACCGGCCGCGCCCCCGTGATGCCGAGCACACCGGTCTGCGGCAGCGGGACCGTGACCGGCACGGCGTGCGAGACCGGGATCGGCGGCAGATCCTTGGCGTCGGCGAGGCTCGCCCCGCGCTCGGCGGCGAGCTCGATGTGCGACGGCAGGTCGGCCAGACCCACCCGCAGATGCAACGTGTCGGCGTCGTGGATGCGGCGCTCCCACAGCCGCCGCCGCGGCCCCGTCGCGGTAAGCAGGATCTCGGCAGGATCGGGAAACTCCGCCCGCCGCTCGGCCTGATCGAGCCGCCGCAACTGTTCGAGCTGCCCGGCGAACGCGGCCCTGCGCTTGCGGTACTCCTTCATGGCCTGCCGGTGCCGCTTCTTGCCGTACCGGCGGTCGCTCCACCACTGCCCGAGCATCGACAGCGGCGTGAGCAGCGCCATCAGCAGAAACAGCGGCTGCTTGAACACGACCGCCATCACCACGCCACCCACCGCGAAAATCATGGTGGAGAGCAACTGCAGCCGGTGATGGTCGGGACGCCGAGGCTCGGCCGGAACCTCGATCGTCCGAGTACGGCCCGGCCCACCAAGGCGCGGCGGCCGGTTGTAGGCGAGCCCGCCGTCCGGCAACGGGGTCAGATGAGCGTCGGGCGCCTCCGGCTGCCGCAGCGTGAACACCGACGCACCGCTGATCAACACGCCCCCATCGGGCCAGATCACCGGCCCGGTCACCGGTTCGCCGTCGAGGGTCATCGTCGCCCCCGGCGCGGGATCGATCGTCGCCTCCGTCGCGGTCACGTGCACGGTGGCGACGGCGGGCGCGAGGAGGTGATCGTCCACCGCGATCGTGCACTGACGCGCACCGCCGATGGTGGCCGCGCCAAACCCGAGCCGGTGCACGGCCCCCGCCGCCGGCCCACCGGAAATCCTGATCTCAACGGCACCGGTCGGCTCATGCCGCCAGGTGGCCGCCGCGCCCGCCGAGTCGAACGCGACGATGTCCCCGTCGCGCAGCACCCTGCTCACCGGCGCCGCCGGATCGAGCCGCCGCCCGTTCGCCCACAGATCCACCCGGCCGGGGTACGGAATGTCGGTGCGATCCATACGCGGCAGCGGCACAACCGGCGCGAGCCCCTGGCGTACCGGCCCCGACAACTTCTCCTCAAGGGCCTCGGCGAGCACGGCGACGGTCGTCGTATCGTCCCCGCTCGCGACGACGTCGTGCGCGCCGTCACGCGTGAGAGCCGTGAGAGAGATGCGCATGGTGTCCCCTGGCGGTGTTCCTGTGGATAAGGGACAGCCTAGAGTTTCTGACCCCGTTGGTTCAGCCATGTCAAGGGACGACGGGGAGAATCCCCGCACCGACCCGGCGACGACGCCAGGATGAGCCTGGCCCGGCCCTAAGCTCATGGGTCGGCCGCCAGGGTTTCGCGGTCAGGCTGGGACGGCACCGTGCCGCAGGGCGATCGCATTGATTCGCTCGGCGAGCTTGAAGTCGAGTTCCGTCACCACGTCGCCAGCGGTATGCGTGGTCATGTGGAAGGACAAACGGTCCCAGCGGATGTCGATGTCGGGCCGATGATCCAGCTCGATCGCCGCCTTGCCCACCTCGGCGACGATCCGAAGCGCCGTGTCGTATTCCACCGCGAACGTCCGCCTGATCGCGGAGGTGTCGCCAACCCACCCGGTGTCGTCGAGGCGCCTCGTCACCTGCTCGCCGGTCAGGGGGGTTCTCAACCTCATCGGCCACCTCCGGCATCTCTGATCATCTCGTGCGGTTCTTGGCCAAGCCTTCCTCCGCCCATGGTCGCAGGGTCGCCTTCAGCGCTTGAAGTTCTCTGCGCATCCGCGCCGAGCCGGTCTCTTCGACGAGCAGGGCAACCTCTCTCGCGACCTCCATCGCCTGCTCGGGCTCGCCGGTGGCGGCGAGCGAACGAGCTTGCCGGGCACGAAACACTCCTTCGTCGCGCCGTGCTCCAGGAGGCATGGTGGGCAGAATCGAGTCCCACAGGCTAAGGGCCTCCCTGTCGGCACCCAGCCGGACATAGCAGGTGGCGCGCTGCACAGCCAGGTAGTGGGGGGTCAGGCAGGCGCTGCCCCAGGGATACGGGTCGTCTATCCGGTCGATCAGCCTGTCGGCCTGGTCAAGCAGCCTGTTGCACTCCTCCAGTGCACCGTCGCCACCGAGCAACGATCTGCCGTGGGCCGCCTGCTGCAACGCCAGTACGCGCACCTTCGCGCACAGTGCGGGCGCGTTCACCAACGCCGCCTCGGTCAGGTCTACGGCGCTGGCTCCGTCACACATGTCGACGTAGAGCATCGCCTTGTTGTGCAGCGCGAACGCGACGAGTTGCTCGTCGCAGGAGCGGTGCGCGCGTTCCAGCATCACGTCGTGCCAGTGTGCGGATTTCCGCAGATCTCCGCTGTCCTGGTAGAGCCAGCCCAGGAACGCCGCGTAGGCGGCGGCGAGCGACCACATCTGCCTATGTGACGGTTCCTCGGCCTCGGAGGCGATGTCGCACACGAGCCGGTACTGGTCGGCGACGATGGGCGTGAGGCTCGGTGCTCCAAGCTGCCGGTCGGCGACATAGTGGCCCGCGAGCTGGGCGCTGAAATAGCCGATGAGTTCGGGATCGACCCGCCGGGATCTGCCTGACGGTAATGGGCGGCGTCGTCCGATTTCGCGGTTCGCCAGGGCGACTATGGTGCCATCGGCGTCGAGGACCGTGTCGATGAGTTTGGCCATCGCCGGTGAGGGAGGCCTGTGCCCGTTGAGCACTCGCGACAAGTAGCCCGAATCGTAGTTGATCGTCTTCGCGAGGCGACGTAATGAGATCTCGCGCTCGCGCATGAGCGTACGCACTCGTAATGCGAAGGTCTCCATACCCTCTGCCCTGGCCGGCTTGCCCTGATCTCGACCTGTTGCCGGTGCTGCCACGTCTCGGACGCAGTGGTCAACACCTCCAAGGTAGCCCCACGCCTCTGCTTCCATGGCGATCCGTAGTCATTTCGCTACCGAATGGATGGGCTTCGGGTGTGCCAGAGATCGCCCATCTCTGGCAGCCGCGCTCGTGGTCAGGAAAGTGGTCTTCACGATGAGCTCTGTGCCTCCACACCCAGATCACCGCTGGGAACTCGAGTACGGCCCTGCCGCCGCCGCCCGGGCACGCGACCTGGCCCGCAAGACCCTCGCGAACTGGGGGTTGACCGAGCTCTGCGACGACGTGACGCTCGCCGTGTCCGAACTGGTCGCGAACGCGATCCTGCACGGGCGTCCACCGGTGACGCTGGCCATGTGGCGCGAGCCGTACGGATGCGGCATCGTCGTCGTTGATCACGGCGGAGGTTTTCCCCGGCTGCGGGACCTGCGCCTGGACGAGCATGCTGGTGAAAGCGGCCGGGGCATGGCCTTGGTGAATGAGATCGCCGACGACTTCGGTGCCTGCCGACGGTCGGCGATATGCCGGGTGTGGGCGACATTTCACCGCGCGCCGTAGTCCGCCGAACGCCTCCGGTTGCTGCATCGGGGTCGCCGGTCGCGGGGCGGATGGGTGGGCGGTGGCGGCGTTGCCGCAGACGACCAGCGACGGTACGGCGGTCATCGTCGGCGCAAAGGGTTCCACTCGCGATCACATTGGACCTTCGCCGTTCGTGAAGAAGTACCAGACGCCCGCAGCGCCCGATCAGGCTTCTCCCTTGCCTGTGTCCAGGAAGGACAGGGCGCCTAGGAGGGTTGCGCGGGTGAGGGTCAGGGCGCGCATGTCGGCGGCTTGGAGGATGAGGGTGAGGGCGACGTCGGCGGGGTTGGCGTCTGGGAGGACGGTTATGGTGCGGTCGCCGCGCAGTGGGATGCGGATTCGGGTCAGGGGGCCTCGGGCGTCGTCGCGGAGTTCCTCTGTGCCGGTGCCGGTGGACAGGTAGGTGTAGTGGCGGTCGGCGAGGGTGATGTGCAGGGCGCGGTCCTCGCGGGCGCGGGCCCGTCGGTTTTGGGTCAGGGTGGCCTGGTGGGCGGCCACGACCAGTCGGGTGCGGTCGTCCAGCGCGATCAGGCCCTGGGCGGTGGTGTCGGGGTGGTCGATCCATGCCTCCGGGAGGGCGGGGCAGGTCAGTTCGGCTCGGCGGGAGATTGTGCCGACGCTGACGGTCGCCTCGCCGTACGGGCCCGCCGTACCGGTCAGGACGGCGAAGAAGGCGCGTTTGTCGGCTCCTCGGAGCGGGCGGGCGGTGAGGGTGAACTCGAAGGTCATGGGGCCACGCGCAGTTCGTCGGCGCCGGGGATCAGGTTGGTGATCAACTCCCACAGGTCCTTCGCCTCGACGTAGATGAGGCGTAGTTCGCTGTCGGGGGTGACCGCGCCGGGCATGATGGGCTCGGTGGGGCGCTCGCGTAGCCAGTAGCCGAGTGGGCCGCAGTCGAGTACGGCCAGGCCGCTGATGTCGGTGCCGGAGCCCGAGCGGTTCTGCCAGGCCACGGTCATTCGCCAGTTCGCGTTGAGTTGCAGGAGCAGGTGGGTGAAGACGGTCAGTTCGGGGTCCTCCGGGCCGCCGGCGTCGACCAGGGCGGCTCGCAGGCGGTCGGCGGCCTCCTCGACGGACGAGGCGTCCATCTGGCCGAGGGCGGCGAAGCCCGCGTCCATGACGCCGACCGTCGTGGTGACGATCGGTGCCTCGGGCGGCTTGGTGCCGCGGTCGCGCAGGCCGACGGCGCGGGCCAGGGACCACACCAGCGTGCCGAGGTCGGTGGGGACGTACTCGGACTCGTCCTGGCCGGGCCAGGTCTCGAAGGTGTAGCACGCGTCTTGGCCGATGAGCGCGCCGTGGAGCGTGACGCCCTCGGCGCCGGTGACCTCGATCTGCACGAGCAGGACGGTGTCGGCGAGTACGCGGGTGAGCGTGGCGAGTTCGGGCAGGACGGCGTCGTCGTCGCTGAGCAGGCCCGCCGCCCGCAGTCCGTCGCGGGCCGGGGTCAGCTCGTCGGGCACCTCCTCCCCGTCGTACAGGTGGCCGAGGACCTTCAGATGGTCGGTTCCGAGGCGGAACCGCTCGCGTGCGCTGTCGTAGGACGGCATGTCGTCTCCCGATGCTCCTGCCGAAGGTCCTAGCCGAACGGATTGAGGCTCTTGACGAAGTTACCGGCTTTCTTCAGGCCGTCGCCCGCGGCTTTGACCGCCTTGCCCGCGCCGCTCTTGATGTCGTCCCAGTGTTCGACCACCTTGGCGCCGACGTACACGGCGCCGAACACGACGGTGGCGCCGATGGTGACCGGGTTGGGGGCGATCATGGCGGCGGTGAGCGAGGCGTTGAAGCCGACCTCGGCGACGTCGGCCACGTAGCCGGCGCCGCTGCGTTTGAACGCCTCGACCGGGTTGCCCTGGGAGATCACGTTCGCGGCGCTGTAGACGGTGGAGGCGGCGCCGCCGGCGACGCCCAGCACGCGCAGGCCGCCCGCGGTCCTGGCGACCGCGCCGACGCGGCTGAGGGCGGCCGGCTCCACCTTGAGGATGGCGGCGGCGGCCTCCATCTTCTTGGGGTCGGCGGTCGCGGCCCAGACCTTGAGCAGGTTGGCCTGGCCGGACAGCTTGACGGCCTGCCCCGAGTGGGTGGTGCCGCCGAGCAGCTGGGCGAGCTTGTTGTTGCCGAAGGTCAGGTCGATGAACTGGTTGACGCGTAGACCCGCGAGCGCCCGGCCGCCGTTCACGACGCGGCCGATCTGGTCCATCTCCGCGTACTCGGGCAGCATCGCCACGTAGTCCCGGTAGAGAGAGCTGCGCATGAACAGGTTGCGCGTCAGGTTGCCGAGGGTGGTGCCGGGGGCCATGGCCGAGCGGGTCTGGAAGGTCCAGCGGCCGCCGGTGATCTTGGAGATGAGCGGCTGCCACGCCTTGTTGTTCATCAGCAGGCGGCCGAGCGCGATGCTCTGCGCGGTCACCACGGGGGCGGCGACGCTGACCCCGCGCACGTCCCCGATGATCCTGAGTACGTTGGCGACGGTGGCCTCGTGCGGCTTCAGCGCGGGGATGGCCTTGGCGAGGGCCGCCGCCTCCAGCCGTTTGAGGTAGCTGTCGAGGGACTCGCCGGGCTTGCGGGCGTACTCGCCGTTGCCGACCCGGTCGGCCCAGTCCGCCACGGTGTTGATGTAGATGAGCGAGGCGGGGTCGAGCTTGTCGCCGTAGGCGGCGATCTCCAGCGGGGAGAATCCGGCCCAGGCCAGGCCGGCGAACGGGTCGCCGGTCTGCAGTCGGCCGAGCGCGGCGCGGCGGCGCAGGTCGCGCCCGTTGTCGCCGGCCCAGCGCGGCATCTCCCGCAGCGGGGACATCAGGCCGGACACCTGCAGGGTGGAGGCGCGCGTGAACGCCTCGCCGGCGGCCGTGTCGAGATTGTCCATCAGACCGGCGAGCCGTTCGAGCTGGTCGGGTTTGAAACTGCGAAGGCCGTCACCACCCATGGCCTCAGACTGTATATCTGACGTGTTGAGAAGTTTGGCGGTTTGTGCAGAAGGGGGCGGGCGGATGGCGGATCCGGCGGTGCAAGAGCTCAGGGAACAGGCGTCCAAACTCCGCGCCTTCGCCGATCACGTGCAGAAACTCCCGGATCGGGTGGACGGCGAGGCGGCGAAGATGGAGTGGTCGGGTCCGCTGACCGACCGGGTCCGGGGCGAGATCCGGACGTGGAAGAGCCGGTGCCGCGACGTCGCCGACCGCATCCGGGAGGAGGCCGAACGGCTTGAGGGCGAGGCGCGGCAACTCGCGGACAAGGCGAAAGCCGGCGCTCGGCCTTAGCCGAACCTTCTTCCACATCGAGCTTCCACACCGAGCTTCCACATCGAGCTGCACCATCGAGTCGGCCGGTCAACAGGGCTACACGAGGACTCCGCCACAGCGGGTCGGGTCGGCGAAGAGGCCGAGTGGCCATCGTCCCGGCAAACCGCCACATGGCCTATCCGACCCCTGGGCAGGTAGAAAAAGGTTCAGTCCTCGGGGGAATCCCGGCAAACAGCCCATAGATGCGAACACTCCGATAGAACCGGTCTAGGACTGGTGACGCTCCGCGACATTGAGTGGCGTATTCGCAGGTCATCGCCGTTTAAGCGGAATTAACGGTGGCGGGCGGTAAGCCGGTTTACCAGTGCTTCGCGAGGGACTTGCGAGCAGTCTGTGACGTGCAAAGGCTTATCTCGGTATTGTCATGCTTTGTCATTAGCGTTCCCCCCACGCTGTGGAGTACCTGCTGATGAGGGTCACCGAGCAGACGCCGTTCCGCGGAGTTGAGGCGCAGCGGCTCGCCGAGCAGCAACCGTCCGCACCGTCGAAGCCCGCGGCGCGGCGCCTGCCCACCGCGCCACGCGAGCGCAAGCCGGCACTCGCCGCCCTCGCGGTGCTGCTGATCATCGGCGGCGCCATGATCACTGTAACGCTTGTGCTGCGCAGCGGGGACCGGGTGTCCGCGGTCGAGGTCGTGCGGCGGGTCGGGGCGGGCCAGCAGATGACGCTGCAGATGCTGAAAGAGGTGCAGATCGCCGACGACGGCGTCCGGTACATCCCGTGGGAGCAGCGCCAGCAGGTGACCGACTACTACGCCGCCGTCGATCTGGTGCCGGGCACGCTGCTCAACGCCGGCATGCTCGTGGAGAAGTCGACCGAGCTGCGGCCGGGCAAGGCCGTCCTCGGGCTCTCGCTGAAGCCGGGTCAGGTCCCGCCCCAGCTCCTCGTCGGCGACCGGGTGCAGGTGATCTACGTTCCGGGCGACAACAGCGGCAAACCGCAGGTGCTCGCGGCCAACGCCCGCGTCAACTGGATCAGCGGCGTCGACGAGGCGGGCGGCGGGGACACCCGATCGGTCGAGGTGATCGTCGACTCCGGCATCTCGCACATCATCGCCGCGTACGCCTCCTCCCAGCAGATCGCGCTCGCGTACCTGCCGGGCGCGTCCGGCAACTCCTCGACGGGCTCAGGGAACGGCGGCGGCCAGCCCACCGGCGAGGCCGAGCCCGAGGCGTCGGCCCAGCCGACGCCGCAGACCACGGCGAAGCGGCGGGCCACGCCCACCGCCACGCCCACCCGGCAGCCCGAGCCGGAGGGCACGGGCGACGGCCGTGCGAGTTCTCAGCCGGGCGGGGAGAAGGACGGCGGTATCTCCTCCTCCGGCGGCGACTCCTCCCCGAAGAACGACAACATCATCGAGGGCCAGTGAGATGTCGTTGATCGCGCTCGCCGCCGACAAGGGGGCACCCGGCGTCACGACCGCGGCCACGGTGCTGGCCGCGGTGTGGCCGCGTCCGGCGATGCTCGCCGAGTGCGACGCCGCCGGCGGCGACCTCGCCTACCGGCTGCCCGCCGAGGACAACTCCGCGCTCAACCCGGCGCGCGGGCTGCTCAGCCTCGGCGCGACCGCCCGCCGCGGCCTCGCGCCGCGGCAGATCCACGAGCACACCCAGCGCCTCGTCGGCGGCCTGGAGGTGCTGATCGGAATCAACAGCGCCGAGCAGGCCGTCGGGCTGTCCTGGCTGTGGGAGCCGCTCGGGATGGCGCTCGCCGCCATGCCGGACGCCGACGTCGTCGCCGACTGCGGCCGCGTCGGCTCCTCCCCGGCGATCTACGACCTCATGGGCGAGGCGGCCATGGTCGTGCTGTTCACCCGGCCGCACCTGGACCAGGTGGCCCACATGCGCGAGCGGTACGTCGCCCTGGGCCGCGCCTTCGCCGAGCGCGGCAAGCGGCCCCAGCTCGGCGTCGTGGTGATCGCGCCGCAGAAGGAGTACGCCCGCTCGCTCGGCGAGGTCCGCCGGGTCATGTCGGCCGCCGGGCAGCCCGAGGCCGTGATCGGCGGGCTCGCGTACGACGTCAAGGGGGCCGAGCTGCTGCGGGGAGAGTGGGGCGGGCGGCTGGAACGCTCGCTGCTGGTCCGTTCGGCCAGGGAGCTGGCCGCGTACCTGTCCGCCCGGGTCGCCCCCGGCCCGTCCGTCGTCGGGAGAGGGGCATGACGGCGGTCGACCACGGATTGGTGAAGCGGTTCCGGCAGGAGGTCGGGGACCGGCTGGCGCATCAGCGGCGGATCGACCAGGCCAGCGGCGTGCCGCCGATCTCGGGGGAGG
The DNA here is from genome assembly GCF_040678635.1 of Thermopolyspora sp. NPDC052614. Taxonomy (NCBI): domain Bacteria; kingdom Bacillati; phylum Actinomycetota; class Actinomycetes; order Streptosporangiales; family Streptosporangiaceae; genus Thermopolyspora; species Thermopolyspora sp. NPDC052614. The sequence continues at coordinate 364 of NZ_JBFATZ010000027.1, read as the reverse complement.
ACGAGCGGCAGTTCGCGCGTGCGCTGATCGCCCAGGTGCTGGAGGAGCACGCCCGCTCGGAGATCGGGCTGGGGCGTACGCCGCCGACCGCCGAGGAGGAAGAGGCGCTCGCGGCGGGGATCCACGCCGCGTTGTTCGGGGTGGGCCGCCTGCAGCCCCTGCTCGACGACCCCGAGATCGAGAACATCGACATCAACGGCTGCGACCAGGTCTTCCTCAGCTACGCGGACGGGCGCGAGGTCGTCGGCGAGCCGGTCGCGGACTCCGATGAGGAGCTGATCGAGCTCATCCAGATCCTGGCGGCGTACTCGGGACTGTCGAGCCGCCCGTTCGACACCGCCAACCCGCAGCTCGACCTGCGGCT
>NZ_JBFATZ010000026.1:0-102739 GCF_040678635.1 Thermopolyspora sp. NPDC052614 | reverse complement strand
GACGGCATGTCGATCGAGATGCGCGACACCGACGAGGACGTCTTCCGCGCCGCGGAGGAGCTCGGCATCGACCTGGCTCGACGTCCCAACGAAGGTGCGATGAGCGTCGACGAAGTCTGATCTGGAAGCTGAGGGGATAAAGAGTGCTCGACGTCAACTTCTTCGACGAGCTTCGCATCGGCCTGGCGACGGCCGACGATATCCGTCAGTGGTCCCACGGCGAGGTGAAGAAGCCGGAGACCATCAACTACCGCACCCTCAAGCCGGAGAAGGACGGGCTCTTCTGCGAGAAGATCTTCGGTCCGACCCGGGACTGGGAGTGCTACTGCGGCAAGTACAAGCGCGTCCGGTTCAAGGGCATCATCTGTGAGCGCTGCGGCGTCGAGGTGACCCGGGCCAAGGTGCGCCGCGAGCGCATGGGCCACATCGAGCTGGCCGCGCCGGTCACGCACATCTGGTACTTCAAGGGCGTGCCGTCCCGGCTGGGCTACCTGCTCGACCTCGCCCCGAAGGACCTGGAGAAGGTCATCTACTTCGCGGCGTACATGATCACGCATGTCGACACCGAGATGCGCGAGCGTGACCTGCCCTCGCTGGAGGCGAAGATCTCCGTCGAGCGGCAGCACATCGAGCAGCGGCGCGACGCCGACATCGAGGCCCGGCAGAAGAAGCTCGAGGCCGACCTGGCCGAGTTGGAGGCCGCCGGGGCCAAGGGCGACCAGCGCCGCAAGGTGCGCGAGGGCGCCGACCGCGAGATGCGCCAGATCCGCGACCGGGCCCAGCGCGAGCTGGACCGGCTGGAGGAGGTCTGGACCCGGTTCAAGAACCTCAAGGTCCAGGACCTGGAGGGCGACGAGCTGCTCTACCGCGAGATGCGCGACCGCTTCGGCCGCTACTTCCGCGGCGGCATGGGCGCCCAGGCGATCCAGGAGCGGCTGTCCACCTTCGACCTGGAGGCCGAGGCCGAGAGCCTGCGCGAGATCATCCGCAGCGGCAAGGGCCAGAAGAAGGCCCGCGCGCTCAAGCGGCTCAAGGTCGTGGCGGCGTTCCTGAACACCAGGAACTCGCCGATGGGCATGGTCCTGGACTGCATCCCGGTCATCCCGCCGGACCTGCGCCCGATGGTGCAGCTTGACGGTGGCCGGTTCGCGACCTCGGACCTGAACGACCTCTACCGCCGGGTGATCAACCGGAACAACCGGCTCAAGAGGCTGCTCGACCTGGGCGCGCCCGAGATCATCGTCAACAACGAGAAGCGCATGCTGCAGGAGGCCGTCGACGCGCTGTTCGACAACGGCCGTCGCGGCCGCCCGGTCACCGGGCCGGGCAACCGCCCGCTGAAGTCGCTGTCGGACATGCTCAAGGGCAAGCAGGGCCGGTTCCGCCAGAACCTGCTCGGCAAGCGCGTCGACTACTCCGGCCGTTCGGTCATCGTCGTCGGCCCGCAGCTCAAGCTGCACCAGTGCGGCCTGCCCAAGCAGATGGCGCTCGAGCTGTTCAAGCCGTTCGTGATGAAGCGCCTGGTCGACCTGAACCACGCGCAGAACATCAAGTCGGCCAAGCGCATGGTCGAGCGTGCCCGCCCGGTCGTGTGGGACGTGCTGGAAGAGGTCATCACCGAGCACCCGGTGCTGCTCAACCGCGCGCCCACCCTGCACCGGCTGGGCATCCAGGCCTTCGAGCCGCAGCTCGTCGAGGGCAAGGCCATCCAGATCCACCCGCTGGTCTGCACCGCGTTCAACGCGGACTTCGACGGCGACCAGATGGCGGTGCACCTGCCGCTGTCGGCGGAGGCGCAGGCCGAGGCCCGCATCCTGATGTTGTCCACCAACAACATCCTCAAGCCGGCCGACGGCAAGCCGGTGACCATGCCCACCCAGGACATGATCATCGGTCTGTACTGGCTGACCACGCAGGAGGACGGCGCGCTCGGCGAGGGCCGGGTCTTCGGCTCGGTGGCCGAGGCCCTCATGGCGTACGACCGGCACGAGCTGGACATGCAGGCCAAGATCCACGTCCGGCTGCGGGACACCGTCCCGCCGCGGGGCTGGAAGGCCCCCGACGGCTGGGAGCCGGGCGACCCGATCCGGCTGGAGACCACCCTGGGCCGCTGCCTGTTCAACGAGACGCTGCCCAAGGACTACGTCTTCGTCAACTACCAGGTCGGCAAGAAGCAGCTCTCGTCGATCGTGAACGAGCTGGCGGAGAAGTACCCGAAGGTCGAGCTGGCGGCTGCGCTCGACGCGCTCAAGGACGCCGGCTTCCACTGGGCCACCCGCGCCGGCGTCACCATCGCGATCGAGGACGTCGTGGCCCCGCCGAACAAGGGCGAGATCATGGAGGCGTACGAGCGGCGGGCCGACAAGGTCCAGCGCGAGTACGAGCGCGGCCTGATCACCGACGACGAGCGCCGTCAGGAGCTCATCGAGATCTGGACGCACGCCACCAGCGACGTCACCGAGGACATGCAGAAGGCGTTCCCGCGCAACAACCCGGTCTGGATGATGGTCCAGTCCGGTGCGCGAGGCAACCTCATGCAGGTCCGGCAGATCGCCGGCATCCGCGGCCTGGTCTCCAACACCAAGGGTGAGACGATCCCGCGGCCGATCAAGTCCTCCTTCCGCGAGGGCCTGTCGGTGCTGGAGTACTTCGTCTCCACGCACGGTCAGCGCAAGGGTCTGGCGGACACCGCGCTGCGCACCGCCGACTCCGGATACCTCACCCGGCGTCTGGTGGACGTCGCGCAGGACGTCATCGTCCGCGAGGTGGACTGCGGCACCGACCGCGCCGTCCCGCTCGCCGTCGCCGAGCGCGACCACGCGGGCAACCTGGTCAAGGCCGAGAACGCCGAGAGCAACGTGCACGGCCGCATCCTGGCCGAGGACGTCGAGGTGGACGGCAAGATCATCGCCGCCGCGGGCACGGACATCAACGACGCCGTCGTCACCGCGCTGGTCGAGGCCGGCGTGGAGAAGGTGCGGACCCGCAGCGCGCTGGTCTGCGAGGCGAAGATCGGTGTCTGCGCGGTCTGCTACGGCCGTTCGCTCGCCACCGGCAAGCTCGTGGACGTCGGCGAGGCGGTCGGCATCATCGCCGCCCAGTCGATCGGCGAGCCCGGCACCCAGCTGACGATGCGGACCTTCCACACCGGTGGTGTGGCGGGCGCCGACATCACCCACGGTCTGCCCCGTGTCACCGAGCTGTTCGAGGCCCGCATCCCCAAGGGCGTGGCCCCGATCAGCGAGGCGAACGGCCGGGTCCGGATCGACGAGACCGACAAGACCCGGAAGATCGTGATCGTGCCGGACGACGGCTCCGACGAGATCTCCTACCCGGTGTCGATGCGGGCGCGCCTGCTGGTCTCGGAGGGCGAGCACGTCGAGGTGGGCCAGCAGCTCATCGCCGGCGCCGTCAACCCCAACGAGGTGCTGCGCATCCTCGGCCCGCGTGCGGTGCAGCTGCACGTGGTCGCCGAGGTCCAGAAGGTCTACCGGTCGCAGGGTGTGTCGATCCACGACAAGCACATCGAGATCATCGTGCGGCAGATGCTCAAGCGCGTGAACGTGCTGGAGTCCGGCGACACCGAGCTGCTCCCCGGCGAGCTGGTCGAGCGTCCCCGGTTCGAGCGCACCAACCGCGAGGTCGTGGCCGAGGGCGGCACCCCCGCCGCCGGCCGTCCGGTCCTCATGGGCATCACCAAGGCCTCGCTGGCCACCGAGTCGTGGCTGTCGGCGGCCTCCTTCCAGGAGACGACCCGGGTGCTCACCGACGCGGCGATCCACGCCAAGTCCGACTCCCTGCTCGGCCTGAAGGAGAACGTCATCATCGGTAAGCTCATCCCGGCCGGTACCGGCATGCCGCAGTACCGCAACATCCGGGTCGAGCCGACCGAGGAGGCCAAGGCGGCGATGTACACCGTCGGCGGCTACGACGGCTCCGCGACCGACTACACCTTCGGCTCCGGCAGCGGCGAGGCCGTGCCGCTGGAGGAGTACGACTTCGGTCAGTACAACCGCTGATCCGCACGACCGCTGATCCGCACCATCTGATCCGCGCCGAGCGCCCGGTCCTCGCCCGAGGGCCGGGCGCCTCGGTTTTCACCCGCCCGTTACCGATGTGGGAGGCAGCGGCCGCGACCGTCGTTACCGGGATGTCGCCATTTGGTCGCCGGGGGGTTGCGCGGGAATGCATGAGGGACTCTCCGCGTGCCGCTACACTTGATCTGAGCCCAATAGCGGTCGGTGCCCGGTGAGTGGATTCAGGGGCCCGGCGGTGAACCACAGCACGGCGGAATCCCTGGGATGCCGTCGTTTTGACGCGATGCGAAGGCCTGGGTAGGCTTTTCCTTCGTGCCCGTGAGTTCATGGGCTCGCATGCGTGCGCTCGACGCGGTCTAAGGGCCGGCGAGCACCGTGTGTCCCTCCTCCACTCGACCGGCTCGGCCGGGTTTGGCGTGGCAACTGCCGCGACACGCCCGAGCGCGGGGGTCGGAGGGGGTCGGAAACCAGCAGGTCATGACACCGGCAGCACCTGCGAAAGCACGAAAAACGAACTACCGGCCAATGCACGAACGGAGACGCGGTGCCCACGATTCAGCAGCTGGTCCGCAAGGGCCGCCAGGACAAGGTCAGTAAGACCAAGACCCCGGCGCTCGAGGGGAGCCCCCAGCGACGCGGCGTCTGCACGCGCGTCTACACCACGACCCCCAAGAAGCCGAACTCCGCGCTCCGCAAGGTCGCGCGTGTGCGGCTCACCAACGGCATCGAGGTCACGGCCTACATCCCCGGTGTCGGTCACAACCTCCAGGAGCACTCGATCGTGCTGGTGCGTGGCGGTCGTGTGAAGGACCTGCCGGGTGTTCGCTACAAGATCATCCGCGGTTCGCTGGACACCCAGGGCGTCCGCAACCGCAAGCAGGCCCGTAGCCGTTACGGCGCGAAGAAGGAGAAGAGCTGACATGCCGCGGAAAGGCCCCGCAGGTCGCCGTCAGTTGGTCGCGGACCCGGTGTACAGCTCGCCGTTGGTCACCGCGTTGATCAACAAGGTGCTGCTGAACGGCAAGCGCTCACTCGCGCAGACCATCGTGTACAACGCCCTCGAGGGCTGCAGGGAGAAGACCGGCAACGACCCGGTGGTCACCCTCAAGCGGGCCCTCGACAACGTCAAGCCCACCCTTGAGGTGCGCAGCCGCCGGGTCGGCGGCGCCACCTACCAGGTCCCGGTCGAGGTCCGCGCGGCCCGCAGCACCACCCTGGCGCTGCGCTGGCTCGTGCAGTACTCCCGGGCCCGCCGTGAGAAGACCATGACCGAGCGGCTGATGAACGAGCTGCTCGACGCGAGCAACGGCCTCGGCGCCAGCGTCAAGCGGCGCGAGGACACCCACAAGATGGCCGAGTCCAACAAGGCCTTCGCCCACTACCGCTGGTAGCGCCAACCGGAACGGCGGGGTGACCCCCGCCGGCCCGGCGAAAACAACGAGACGAGGACGCGAGAAGTGGCCACAGTGACCGCTCTTGACCTGGCCAAGGTCCGGAACATCGGGATCATGGCTCATATCGACGCGGGCAAGACCACGACGACTGAGCGCATCCTGTTCTACACCGGCATCAACTACAAGATCGGTGAAGTCCATGAGGGCGCCGCCACCATGGACTGGATGGAGCAGGAGCAGGAGCGCGGCATCACCATCACCTCCGCCGCCACCACCTGCACCTGGCTCAACCACACGATCAACATCATCGACACCCCCGGCCACGTCGACTTCACCATCGAGGTCGAGCGCTCGCTGCGCGTCCTCGACGGTGCCGTCGCCGTGTTCGACGCCGTGGCCGGCGTCGAGCCGCAGTCCGAGACGGTGTGGCGCCAGGCCGACCGCTACGGCGTGCCTCGCATCTGCTTCGTCAACAAGATGGACCGGGTCGGCGCGGAGTTCCACCGCTGTGTCGACATGATCGTGTCCCGGCTGGGCGCCACCCCGCTGGTGATCCAGCTGCCGCTGGGGGTCGAGGCCGACTTCCGGGGCGTCATCGACCTGGTGAAGATGAAGTCCCTGGTGTGGAACGCCGAGGCGGCCAAGGGCGAGATGTACGACGTGGTCGACATCGACGCCGACCACCTCGAGGCCGCCCGCGAATGGCGTGAGCGCCTCATCGAGACGATCGCCGAGAACGACGACGAGACCATGGAGCTCTACCTGGAGGGCGTCGAGCCCACCGAGGAGCAGCTCGTCGCGGCGATCCGCCGGGCCACCATCGCCAGCGCCGTCACTCCGGTGCTGTGCGGCACCGCGTTCAAGAACAAGGGCGTGCAGCCCCTGCTCGACGCGATCGTCGCCTACCTTCCGGCCCCGACCGACATCCCGGCCTTCAAGGGCCACGCGGTCGGCAACGAGGACGAGATCATCGAGCGGCACGCGGACCCCAAGGAGCCGTTCGCCGCGCTGGCCTTCAAGATCATGAGTGACCAGCACCTCGGCCGGCTCACCTACATCCGCATCTACTCGGGCACCCTTGAGGCCGGCACCCAGGTGGTGAACTCGGTCAAGGGCAAGAAGGAGCGGATCGGCAAGATCTACCAGATGCACGCCAACAAGCGCGAGGAGCGCGCGTCGGCGTCCGCCGGTCAGATCGTGGCCGTGATGGGTCTGAAGGACACCACCACCGGCGACACCCTTGCCGACCCGGCCAAACCGGTCGTGCTGGAGTCGATGACCTTCCCGGCGCCGGTCATCAACGTCGCCATCGAGCCCAAGACCAAGGGCGACCAGGAGAAGCTGTCGACCGCGATCCAGCGGCTGGCCGAGGAGGACCCGTCCTTCCAGGTGCGCCGCGACGAGGACACCGGCCAGACGGTCATCTGGGGCATGGGCGAGCTCCACCTGGAGATCCTGGTCGACCGCATGCGCCGCGAGTTCAAGGTCGAGGCCAACGTCGGCCGCCCCCAGGTCGCCTACCGCGAGACCATCCGCCGCAAGGTGGAGAAGGTCGAGTACACCCACAAGAAGCAGACCGGTGGTTCCGGTCAGTTCGCGCGGGTCATCATCGACCTGGAGCCGCTGGGCGAGGGCAACGACGGCTACGAGTTCGAGAACAAGGTCACTGGTGGTCGCATCCCCCGGGAGTACATCCCGTCGGTGGACGCGGGCGCGCAGGAGGCCGCCGAGTTCGGCGTACTGGCCGGCTATCCCATGGTCGGCGTGAAGGTGACGCTGCAGGACGGGGCCTACCACGAGGTCGACTCGTCCGAGATGGCGTTCAAGATCGCCGGATCGATGGCCTTCAAGGAGGCCGCGCGCAAGGCGAACGCCGTGCTGCTGGAGCCCGTGATGTCCGTCGAGGTCACCACGCCCGAGGACTACATGGGCGACGTCATCGGCGACCTCAACGGCCGCCGGGGACAGATCCAGCAAATGGAGGACCGGACCGGGGCGAAGGTGATTCGCGCTTTGGTCCCGCTGTCAGAGATGTTCGGGTACGTGGGTGATCTGCGGAGCAAGACCCAGGGCCGGGCGGTCTACAGCATGCAGTTCGACTCCTACGCGGAGGTGCCCGAAGGCATCGCCAAGGAGATCGTCGCGAAGGCCCGCGGCGAGTAGTCACGGGCCCGAGTAACCAGCGCAAGTCAAAGTCAGAATCTCTAAGGAGACAGACCAGTGGCCAAGGCCAAGTTCGAGCGGACTAAGCCGCACGTGAACATCGGCACCATTGGGCACATCGACCACGGCAAGACCACTCTGACCGCGGCGATCACCAAGGTGCTCCACGAGCGTTACCCTGAGTTGAACGAGGCGACCCCGTTCGACAAGATCGACAAGGCGCCGGAGGAGAAGGCCCGCGGCATCACCATCTCCATCGCCCACGTCGAGTACCAGACCGAGAAGCGGCACTACGCGCACGTCGACTGCCCCGGGCACGCCGACTACGTGAAGAACATGATCACCGGTGCCGCCCAGATGGACGGCGCGATCCTGGTGGTCGCCGCCACCGACGGCCCGATGCCGCAGACCAAGGAGCACGTGCTGCTGGCCCGCCAGGTCGGCGTGCCGTACATCGTCGTGGCCCTGAACAAGGCGGACATGGTCGACGACGAGGAGATCATGGAGCTCGTCGAGCTCGAGGTCCGTGAGCTGCTCTCCGCCCAGGAGTTCCCGGGCGACGACGTGCCGGTCGTCCGCGTCTCGGCGCTGAAGGCGCTCGAGGGCGACCCCAAGTGGGCCGACTCGATCATCGAGCTGATGAACGCGGTCGACGAGAACGTGCCGGAGCCGACCCGCGACGTCGACAAGCCGTTCCTCATGCCGATCGAGGACGTGTTCTCGATCACCGGTCGCGGCACCGTGGTGACCGGCCGCATCGAGCGCGGTGTCGTCAAGGTCAACGAGACCGTCGACATCATCGGCATCAAGGAGAAGAGCACCACGACGACCGTCACCGGCGTCGAGATGTTCCGCAAGCTCCTCGACGAGGGCCGCGCCGGCGACAACGTCGGTCTGCTGCTGCGCGGCATCAAGCGTGAGGAGGTCGAGCGCGGTCAGTGCGTCATCAAGCCGGGCACGACCACCCCGCACACCGAGTTCGAGGCCCAGGTCTACATCCTGGCCAAGGACGAGGGCGGCCGCCACACGCCGTTCTTCAACAACTACCGGCCGCAGTTCTACTTCCGTACCACGGACGTCACCGGCGTGGTGCACCTCCCCGAGGGCACCGAGATGGTCATGCCGGGCGACAACACCGAGATGCGGGTGGAGCTCATCCAGCCGATCGCGATGGAGGAGGGCCTCAAGTTCGCGATCCGCGAGGGTGGCCGCACCGTCGGCGCCGGTAACGTAACCAAGATCATCAAGTAGCTCGACCGCGGGGCGGCGGTCGGCCCCTCCCCGGGGCCGACCGCCTCTCCATGGGACGACTCAACACTCGCGGCAATCCGACCGCATGAAGCTTCCATAGGACGACAGCGAAGGACACCGAGGCCACTATGGCGGGACAGAAGATCCGCATCCGGCTTAAGGCCTATGACCACGAGGTCATCGACAGCTCGGCCAAGAAGATCGTTGAGACGGTGACGCGGACCGGAGCGAAGGTCGCGGGCCCGGTGCCGCTGCCGACCGAGAAGAACGTGTACTGCGTCATTCGCTCGCCGCACAAGTACAAGGACAGCCGCGAGCACTTCGAGATGCGTACGCACAAGCGGCTGATTGACATCATCGACCCGACGCCGAAGACGGTCGACTCGCTTATGAGGCTCGACCTGCCCGCGGGCGTCGACATCTCGATCAAGCTCTGAGGGAACGCACTGACATGGCTAAGCAGATCAAGGGCGTCCTGGGCAAGAAGCTCGGCATGACCCAGGTCTTCGACGAGAGTAACCGGATCGTCCCGGTCACCGTCGTCGAGGCCGGTCCGTGCGTGGTGACCCGCGTCCGCACTCCCGAGCGCGACGGCTACTCCGCCATCCAGCTCGGCTATGGGCAGGTGGATCCGCGCAAGGTGAACAAGCCGCTCGGGGACTACCTGCGCAAGCACGACATCACCCCGCGCCGCTACTTCGCCGAGATCCGCACCGACGACGCCTCCGAGTACCAGATCGGCCAGGAGGTCCTCGCCGACACCTTCGAGGCCGGCCAGTTCGTCGACGTCACCGGCAAGAGCAAGGGCAAGGGCTACGCCGGCGTCATGAAGCGGCACAACTTCCGCGGTCTGGGCGCCTCGCACGGTACCCAGCGCAAGCACCGCTCGCCGGGCTCCATCGGCGGCTGCGCCACCCCGGGCCGCGTCTTCAAGGGCCTGCGCATGGCCGGCCGCATGGGCAACGTCCGCACGACCGTGCAGAACCTCAAGGTGCACGCGGTCGACGCGGAGAAGGGGCTCATCCTGGTCAAGGGCGCCATCCCCGGCCCCAACGGGAGCCTGGTCCTCATCCGTACCGCCGCCAAGAAGGGAGCCGTGGCCAAGTGACGACGACGATCGACGTCCGCGACGCCAGCGGCGCCACGACCGGCACGGTGGAACTGCCGGAGAAGGTCTTCGCCGCGAAGGTGAACATCCCGCTGATCCACCAGGTCGTGGTCGCGCAGCTCGCCGCCAAGCGGCAGGGCACGCACAAGACCAAGACCCGTGGCGAGGTCCGCGGCGGCGGCAAGAAGCCGTACCGCCAGAAGGGCACCGGCCGGGCCCGCCAGGGCTCCACCCGGGCGCCGCAGTTCACCGGCGGTGGCACCGTCCACGGCCCGGTGCCGCGGGACTACTCGCAGCGCACCCCCCGGAAGATGAAGGCCGCCGCGCTGCGCGGCGCGCTGTCGGACCGGGCGAGCGGCGGGCGCGTCCACGTGGTGAGCGAGCTCATCACCGGCGAGACGCCCAAGACCAAGGAGGCGCTGGCGGCGCTGCGCCGGATCACCCAGGCCAGGACCGTCCTGGTCGTGGTGGACGAGGGCGACAGCCTCACCTGGCTGAGCCTGCGCAACGTGCCCGAGGTGCACCTGCTGGACGCCGGCCAGCTCAACACCTACGACGTGCTGTGCCACGAGGACGTGGTCTTCACTCGGGCGGCCTACGACAAGGTCGTGGCCCGGCTGGGTGACGGCGGGAAGGAAGACGAGTGATGGACAAGATCACCGACCCGCGTGACATCATCATCAAGCCGGTGGTCTCCGAGAAGAGCTACGGCCTGATCGACGAGCACAACAAGTACACCTTCCTGGTGCAGAAGGACGCGAACAAGACGCAGGTGAAGATCGCCATCGAGCAGATCTTCGGCGTCAAGGTCAAGGGCGTGAACACCATCAACCGCCAGGGCAAGCGCAAGCGCACCCGCCGCGGTGAGGGCAAGCGCCCCGACACCAAGCGCGCGATCGTCAGCCTCGCCGAGGGCGACCGGATCGACATCTTCGGTCCGATCGGCTAAGGCATACCGCACACCACCGCAAGGCTGCTGAATCCGCCCGCCGCTCTCCCCGCCCCGAAGGGCTCCGGAGAGAGGAGGGAAGACAGCGGGTTCCAGCGCCCTCGCCGCGACGCGCAGCGTCGCAATGAGACAGGGATGAACGAAAAAGATGGGCATCCGTAAATACAAGCCGACGACGCCCGGTCGTCGCGGGGCGAGCGTCTCGGACTTCGCCGAGATCACCCGCAGCCGGCCGGAGAAGTCGCTGCTCGCCCCGCTGCACAGCAAGGGCGGCCGGAACGTGCACGGCAGGGTGACCGCCCGCCACCAGGGCGGCGGTCACAAGCGCGCGTACCGGATCATCGACTTCCGCAGGCACGACAAGGACGGGATCCCGGCGAAGGTCGCGCACATCGAGTACGACCCGAACCGCACCTCCCGCATCGCGTTGCTGCACTACGCGGACGGCGAGAAGCGCTACATCCTCGCGCCGACGGGGGTCAAGCAGGGCGACCGGATCGAGAACGGCCCCGGGGCCGACATCAAGCCGGGCAACTGCCTGCCGCTGCGCAACATTCCGACCGGTACCTTCATCCACGCGGTGGAGTTGAAGCCGGGCGGCGGCGCCAAGCTCGGGCGCTCGGCCGGCGCGCAGATCCAGCTGCTCGCCAAGGAGGGCCTGTACGCCACGCTGCGTATGCCGTCCGGTGAGATGCGCATGGTGGACGTGCGCTGCCGGGCCACGGTCGGCCAGGTCGGCAACGCCGAGCAGTCAAACATCAACTGGGGCAAGGCCGGACGTATGCGGTGGAAGGGCAAGCGCCCGACCGTCCGCGGTGTCGCGATGAACCCCGTCGACCACCCGCACGGTGGTGGTGAGGGCAAGACCTCCGGTGGTCGCCACCCGGTGAACCCCAAGGGCAAGCCCGAGGGACGTACCCGCAAGGCGAACAAGCCGAGCGACCGGCTGATCATCCGTCGTCGGAGCAAGAGGAAGAAGCGGTAGGAGCAGCCGAGATGCCACGTAGCCTTAAGAAGGGTCCCTTCGTGGACGACCACCTGATGAAGAAGGTGGAGTCGCAGAACGAGAAGGGCACCAAGAACGTCATCAAGACGTGGTCGCGGCGTTCCATGATCGTGCCGGACATGATCGGTCACACGATCGCCGTGCACGACGGCCGCAAGCACGTCCCCGTGTTCATCACCGAGTCGATGATCGGTCACAAGCTCGGAGAGTTCGCCCCCACGCGGACCTTCCGCAGCCACGTCAAGGAAGACCGGCGCAGCCGGCGGTAACGCCACTTAACGAGGAGAATGCGATGGAAGCCAGGGCCCAGGCGCGGTTCGCCCGCGTCACGCCCCGGAAGGCCCGCCGCGTGGTGGACCTCATTCGCGGGCTGCCCGCCTCGGAGGCGCAGGCCGTGCTGCAGTTCGCCCCGCAGGCGGCGAGCGAGACCGTCTACAAGGTGCTGGCGAGCGCGATGGCGAACGCGGAGCACAACTTCAAGCTCGACCGCGAGACGCTGGTCGTCAGTCGCGCGTGGGTGGACGAGGGGCCGACGCTGAAGCGGTTCCGTCCCCGCGCACAGGGCCGTGCCTATCGGATCAACAAGCGGACGAGCCACATCACCGTGATCGTCGAGTCCCGGCCCGAGGGCAACGCGGGCCGTGGCAAGCCGAGAGGAAGGACCCGATAGTGGGCCAGAAGGTTAACCCGCACGGGTTCCGCCTCGGCATCACCACCGACTTCAAGAGCCGGTGGTACGCCGACAAGCTGTACAAGTCGTACGTGGCCGAGGACGTCGCGATCCGTCGCATGCTGCAGCGCGGCATGGAGCGGGCCGGCATCTCCAAGGTCGAGATCGAGCGCACCACCGACCGCGTGCAGGTGGACATTCACACCGCGCGGCCCGGCATCGTGATCGGTCGTCGTGGCGCCGAGGCGGACCGCATCCGTGGCGATCTGGAGAAGCTGACCAAGAAGCAGGTCCAGCTCAACATCCTCGAGGTGAAGAACCCCGAGGTGGACGCCCAGCTCGTCGCGCAGGGCGTGGCCGAGCAGCTGTCCAGCCGCGTCTCGTTCCGCCGCGCCATGCGCAAGGCGATGCAGTCGGCGATGAAGAGCGGCGCCAAGGGCATCCGGGTGCAGTGCTCGGGCCGCCTGGGCGGCGCCGAGATGTCGCGGTCGGAGTTCTACCGCGAGGGCCGGGTGCCGCTGCACACGCTCCGCGCCGACATCGACTACGGCTTCTACGAGGCCCGCACCACCTTCGGCCGCATCGGCGTGAAGGTGTGGATCTACAAGGGCGAGGCCGGCAGCCGCGCCGAGCGTGAGGCCGCCGCCGCGGGCGCCCGCGCCGGGCAGCGTCGCGAGCGCGACGAGCGCCGTGGCGGCGACCGGCCGCGTCGTGGCGGGGGCGGCGAGCGCCCGCGTCGTGGTGGCCGCGGCGGTGACCGCCCGGCCAGGACCGAGCAGGCCGCTCAGGCCGCTCCGGAGGCTCCGGCCGCACAGCAGGGGGAGGGAAGCTGACATGCTGATCCCGCGTAGGGTCAAGCACCGCAAGCAGCACCGGCCCGACCGCAGCGGCGTGGCCAAGGGCGGCACGAAGGTGAACTTCGGCGAGTACGGCATCCAGGCGCTTGAGCACGCGTACGTGACCAACCGCCAGATCGAGGCCGCTCGTATCGCCATGACCCGCCACATCCGCCGTGGCGGAAAGGTCTGGATCAACATCTACCCGGACCGTCCGCTGACCAAGAAGCCGGCCGAGACCCGCATGGGCTCCGGTAAGGGCTCCCCGGAGTGGTGGATCGCCAACGTCAAGCCCGGCCGCGTGATGTTCGAGCTGGCGGGCGTGGCGGAGCCGGTGGCGCGTGAGGCGCTGCGGCGCGCGATGCACAAGCTGCCGATGAAGTGCCGCTTCGTTAAGCGGGAAGTGGGTGAAGCCTGATGGCCAAGGGCCTGACCGCGGACGAGCTGCGGCCGATGGAGCAAGACGAGCTGGTCCAGAAGCTGAAGGAGGCGAAGGAGGAGCTGTTCAACCTCCGCTTCCAGTCGGCGACCGGGCAGTTGGAGAACCACGCCAGGCTGCGTGCCGTCCGCCGCGAGATCGCCCGTATCTACACCGTGATGCGCGAGCGCGAGCTTGGGATCATCACGATCGAGAAGGAGGCGAGCGAGTGAGCGAGGCGACCGAGGGCGCCGCGACCGGCGCGAAGACGCGGAACTACCGCAAGACCCGTGAGGGCCTGGTGGTCAGCGACAAGATGGACAAGACCGTGGTGGTCTCCGTCGAGGACCGCGTCAAGCACCCGCTGTACGGCAAGGTCATCCGCCGTACCAAGAAGTACAAGGCCCACGACGAGAACAACGACTGCGGCATCGGCGACCGCGTGCTCCTGATGGAGACGCGTCCGCTGTCGGCCACCAAGCGGTGGCGCGTGGTCGAGATCCTCGAAAAGGCCAAGTGACAGGGGCGGGGCGCACGCGCCCCGCCACCCCCGCACGGGGGAAAAGACAAAGTCGGTTCCGCCAGGCTCAGCGATGAGAACCAGCGTGACACACGGGAGTTGACGTGATCCAGCAGGAGTCGCGACTCAAGGTCGCCGACAACACGGGTGCCAAGGAGATCTTGTGCATCCGGGTGCTCGGCGGCTCGGGTCGGCGCTACGCGGGTATCGGCGACGTCATCGTCGCGACGGTGAAGGACGCACTTCCCGGCGCCGGTGTCAAGAAGGGTGACGTGGTCAAGGCTGTCGTGGTGCGCACCAGCAAGGAGCGCCGCCGCCCCGACGGCTCCTACATCCGTTTTGACGAGAACGCCGCCGTCATCATCAAGGACAGCGGCGATCCGCGGGGCACGCGTATCTTCGGTCCGGTCGGCCGCGAGCTGCGCGAGAAGAAGTTCATGCGCATCATCTCGCTCGCTCCGGAGGTGCTGTGATGCAGAAGAAGCTGCATGTGAAGAAGGGTGACTACGTCCAGGTCATCTCCGGCAAGGACAAGGGCGCCAAGGGGCGGATCATCGCCGCCTACCCGCAGCAGGAGCGCGTGGTGGTCGAGGGCGTAAACATGATCACCAAGCACTCGAAGGCGTCCTACCAGGGTCCGCGCGGCGCCAAGGAGGGCGGCGTGCGCACCATGGAGGCTCCGATCCACGTGAGCAACGTCAAGAAGCTCAAGGAAGAGCCGAAGAAGGACGAGAAGCCCGCGAAGAAGACCTCGAAGGACGAGGCCGACGAATCGGGTGAGGAAAGCTGATGACCGCCACCGTTACCGAGACCGCATACGACGGTCCCCGGCTCAAGCAGCGCTACCGGGCGGAGATCGCGCAGAAGCTGCGTGACGAGTTCGGCATCGCCAACGTCATGCAGATCCCCACGGTGACCAAGGTCAAGGTCAACATGGGCGTCGGCGAGGCGGCCCGGGACTCCAAGCTCATCGAGGGCGCCGTCCGCGACCTCACCGCGATCACCGGCCAGAAGCCGGCCGTGGCCCGCGCCCGCAAGTCCATCGCGCAGTTCAAGCTGCGCGAGGGCATGCCGATCGGCGCGCACGTCACGCTGCGCGGCGACCGCATGTGGGAGTTCCTCGACCGCCTGCTGTCGCTGGCCCTGCCCCGGATCCGTGACTTCCGCGGCCTGTCGCCCAAGCAGTTCGACGGCCACGGCAACTACACCTTCGGGCTGACCGAGCAGGTCATGTTCCACGAGGTCGACCAGGACCGCGTCGATCGGCAGCGGGGCATGGACATCACGGTCGTGACGTCGGCCACCAACGACGAGCTTGGCCGGGCGCTGCTGAAGCACCTCGGCTTCCCCTTCAAGGAAGCGTAGAAGAGGAGATCTGATCATGGCGAAGAAGTCCCTGATCGCCAAGGCGGCGCGCAAGCCGAAGTTCGGCGTCCGGGCCTACACCCGCTGCTCGCGCTGCGGGCGGCCGCGTGCCGTCTACCGCAAGTTCGGGCTGTGCCGCGTGTGCTTCCGTGAGATGGCGCACCGCGGCGAGCTGCCCGGCATCACCAAGTCGAGCTGGTAGGCCGAGCCGAGGCTCGGCCCGAGGATTTGTACACCAGGAGAACACCGCAGGTCCCTTGCGAGGGAAACCGCGGTGAGGAAGGCCACCGGCCATGACGATGACCGACCCGATCGCAGACATGCTGACGCGTCTGCGTAACGCGAACTCGGCTTATCACGACACCGTCACGATGCCGTACTCAAAGATCAAGGCGCACATCGCCGAGATCCTCCAGCAGGAGGGCTACATCCAGACCTGGTCCGTCGAGGACGCCAAGGTCGGGAAGAACCTCGTGGTGGAGCTGAAGTTCGGGCCGAGCCGTGAGCGGTCCATCTCGGGCCTGCGCCGGGTTTCCAAGCCCGGTCTGCGGGTCTACGCGAAGAAGGACAACCTGCCCCGGGTGCTGGGCGGCCTGGGCGTCGCGATCATTTCGACGTCCGGCGGCCTGATGACCGACAAGCAGGCCAAGAAGCGCGGTGTGGGCGGGGAAGTCCTCGCCTACGTCTGGTAACGAGGGGAGGAATCTCAGCATGTCGCGAATCGGACGGCTGCCCATCCCCGTACCAAGCGGCGTCGACATCGCCATCGACGGGCAGGCGGTCACGGTCAAGGGCCCGAAGGGCACGCTCTCGCACACGGTTGCGGAGCCGATCACCGTCACCCGCGGGGAGGACGGCACGATCACCGTCACCCGGCCCAACGACGAGAACAAGGTCCGTGCCCTGCACGGCCTGTCCCGCACGCTGATCGCCAACATGGTGACCGGCGTGACGCAGGGCTACACCAAGACGCTGGAGATCGTCGGCGTCGGTTACCGCGTCCAGGCCAAGGGCCCGACGCAGCTGGAGTTCTCGCTGGGCTTCAGCCACCCCGTGATCGTGGACGCCCCCGAGGGCGTCACCTTCCGCGTCGAGCGGCCCACCCTGTTCCACGTGGACGGCATCGACAAGCAGAAGGTCGGCGAGGTGGCCGCCAACATCCGCAAGATCCGCAAGCCCGACCCGTACAAGGGCAAGGGCGTGCGGTACCAGGGCGAGGCTGTCCGCCGCAAGGTCGGAAAGGCTGGTAAGTAGTCATGGCCTTCACCAAGACTGGCAAGCACACGGCCGCTCGCGCCGTCTCGCGTGCCCGCCGGCACCGCCGCGTGCGCAAGAAGGTCCTCGGCACGCCCGCCCGCCCGCGGGTGGTCGTGAACCGCTCGTCCCGCCACATGTTCGTCCAGGTCGTGGACGACACGCAGGGCCACACGCTGCTCAGCGTCTCCACGATGGACCCGTCGCTGCGCGAGGCCGAGGGCACCAAGACGGACAAGGCCAAGAAGGTCGGCGAGCTGCTGGCCCAGCGGGCCAAGGCCGCGGGCATCGACAAGGTCGTCTTCGACCGGGGCGGCAACCGGTACGCCGGTCGCATCGCGGCCCTGGCCGACAGCGCCCGCGAGGGCGGGCTGGAGTTCTAGATGATGCCCGCCCGTACTGACAACGAGAAGAGGAACCACTGATGGCTGCAGCTCCGCGTCGCGGTGCCGGCGGCGGTGGTGAGCGGCGGGACCGTCGCGACGATCGCCGCGGTGGTGCCGCAGACAAGGGCGTCTCGTACATCGAGCGCGTCGTGAAGATCAACCGAGTGGCCAAGGTCGTGAAGGGTGGTCGGCGCTTCAGCTTCACCGCCCTGGTCGTCGTCGGCGACGGCAACGGCATGGTCGGCGTCGGGTACGGCAAGGCCAAGGAGGTGCCCGCGGCGATCGCCAAGGGCGTCGAGGAGGCCAAGAAGCACTTCTTCCGCGTGCCGCGCATCCAGGGCACGATCCCGCACACCGTGCAGGGCGAGGACGCCGCCGGCGTCGTGCTGCTGCGCCCGGCCTCGGCCGGTACCGGTGTGATCGCGGGCGGCCCGGTGCGCGCGGTGCTGGAGTGCGCCGGCATCCACGACGTGCTGTCCAAGTCGCTCGGCTCGGACAACCCGATCAACATCGTGCACGCCACCGTGGCCGCGCTGAAGGACCTGAGCCGTCCGGAGGAGATCGCCGCCCGCCGTGGCCTGCCGATCGAGCACGTCGCCCCGGCGGCGATGCTGAGGGCGCGCGCGGAGGGTCTCGCCGAGGCCGCCGCCGCGGCGAAGGCGGTGAGCTGACATGGCGCGCCTGAAGATCACCCAGGTTCGCTCGAAGATCGGGGGCAAGCAGAACCAGCGTGACTCGCTGCGTTCGCTGGGCCTCCGCCGCATCGGTCAGGTCGTCATCAAGGAGGACCGGCCCGAGATCCGTGGCATGGTCTCCGTGGTGTCGCACCTGGTGACCGTGGAGGAGGTGGACTAGCAATGCCGGAGAACGCTCCGCTGCGCATCCACGACCTGCGGCCGGCCCCCGGCGCCAACAAGCCGAAGATCCGCAAGGGTCGTGGCGAGGCGTCCAAGGGCAAGACCGCCGGTCGTGGTACCAAGGGCACCAAGGCCCGCAAGCAGGTCCACGCCGGGTTCGAGGGCGGTCAGATGCCGCTCCAGCGGCGGCTGCCGAAGCTCAAGGGCTTCTCCAACGCGCTGTTCAAGACGACCTACCAGGTCGTCAACCTGGACAAGCTCGGCGAGCTGTTCCCCGAGGGTGGCGACGTCACCGTCGAGGCGCTGGTCGCCAAGGGTGCCGTGCGCAAGAACCAGCCCGTGAAGGTGCTGGGAACCGGTGACCTCTCCGTGGCGTTGAACGTGCGGGCGGACGCCTTCTCCGCCAGCGCCAAGGAGAAGATCGTGGCCGCCGGCGGCTCGGTGACCGAACTCTAGGTTCGATTCCGGGTGGCCCTACGCTCTTACGTGGCGCGGGAGCTCGTTGGGAGCTCCCGCGCTCGTAGTGCGTTAGAGTTCGCTGGACAGCACGCGTCGACAGAGCGCCGTTCGCTTACCGAAGAGATATTGATGGGCATCCGCACCATCGCTGACCGATACCGCCGCACAGGCGCGCAGGAGGGACCGTGATTACCGCGATAGCCCGGGCGTTCAAAACGCCCGACCTGCGCAAGAAGCTGCTATTCACGCTTGCCATCATCGCGCTGTTCCGGCTTGGTTCGGTGCTGCCGAGCCCCGGGGTGCACACCGCGAATGTCACCAAGTGTCTGGAGGACGCGCAGGCCGGCGATGCCGGCAACATCTACGGGATGGTGCAGCTCTTCAGCGGCGGCGCCTTGCTGAAGCTCGCGGTCTTCGCGCTCGGCATCATGCCGTATATCACCGCGAGCATCATTCTGCAGTTGCTCACCGTGGTGATTCCGCGGCTGGAGGCGTTGAAGAAGGAGGGACAGGCCGGTAACGCGAAGATCACGCAATACACGCGTTATCTCACCATCGGTCTGGCCGTGCTCCAGTCGACCGCCTTCGTGGCCCTCGCGCGCGGGGGGCAGCTGTTCCCCAACTGCCGGCTTCCCATCCTCGTCAACCAGGATGTCTTCACCATCGTGACCATGGTGGTCACGATGACCGCGGGCACCAGCGTGATCATGTGGCTGGGCGAGCTGATCACCGACCGCGGCGTCGGCAACGGCATGTCCATTCTGATCTTCACGCAGATCATCGCGGTGTTCCCGTCGTACCTGATCAACATCTGGCGGGTGTCGCGGCCGGCGTTCATCATCATCATGGTCGTCGGCGTGTTCCTCATCGCCGCCGTGGTCTTCGTCGAGCAGGCCCAGCGCCGGATCCCGGTGCAGTACGCCAAGCGCATGGTGGGCCGCCGGATGTACGGCGGGACGTCGACCTACATCCCGCTCAAGGTCAACCAGGCCGGCATCATCCCGGTCATCTTCGCTTCGTCGCTGCTCTACCTGCCGCAACTGTTCGTGACGCTGTTCGGCAACTCCACCGACCCCCATCCGGTCATCGAGTGGCTGGCGCAGAACTTCGCCCGGGGCAGCGAGCCGCCCTACATCGTCACGTACTTCCTGCTGATCGTCGCCTTCACGTACTTCTATGTGGGCATTACCTTCAACCCCGTTGAAGTGGCCGACAACATGAAGAAGTACGGTGGGTTCATCCCAGGCATCCGCCCGGGTCGGCCGACTGCCGAGTACCTCCAGTTCGTGCTGTCGCGTCTCACGGCGCCCGGCTCGATCTACCTGGGGGTGCTGTCGTTGATTCCGATCATCGCGTTCGCGATGCTCGGAACCGGCGACCAGTCGACGCTGGTCAACTTCCCGTTCGGAGGCACGAGCATTCTGATCATGGTTGGTGTGGGTCTGGACACCGTGAAGCAAATTGAGAGCCAGCTGCAGCAGCGCAATTACGAGGGCTTCCTGAAGTAGTGCGCGTCGTCCTGGTCGGGCCCCCCGGAGCGGGTAAGGGGACGCAGGCCCAGTTCATCGCATCGCACCTGTCGATCCCGAAAATCTCGACAGGTGACATCTTCCGTGCCAACGTCTCCGGTGGCACGCCCCTCGGCAAGCTCGCCAAGGAGTACATGGACCGGGGTGACCTCGTGCCCGACGAGGTCACCGTCGCCATGGTCCGGGACCGGCTTTCCGAGGACGACACCCAGGGGGGATTCCTCCTCGACGGGTTTCCCCGAAACGTTCCCCAGGCCGAGATCCTCAAGAAGATGCTCGCGGACTGGGGCCTGTCGCTCGATGTCGTGCTCGAACTCGTCGTCGACGACGAGGAGGTCGTCCGCCGCCTCGCCGGTCGGCGCACCTGCCGGTCGTGCGGCAAGGTGTGGCATATCGACTTCGACCCGCCGTCCCGCGAGGGCGTCTGCGACGCGTGCGGGGGCGAGCTGTTCCAGCGCGACGACGACCGCGAGGACACCATCCGCCACCGCCTGGAGGTCTACCAGGAGCAGACCGCTCCGCTGGTCTCCTTCTACGCCGACGAGCAGATCCTCATCGGGGTGGACGCGGCGGGGCCGGTGGAGGAGGTCACTCAGCGGGCGATGGCGGCTCTGCGGCGCTTTGTCGACTGAGCGCGAGTCGCAACCCGAGGCGCACCTTGGGGGAGAATCGGAGGAATCGGGCTTTCCTGTTCGCCGTTAGTCTCCTCCAGGGGGTGCGTACGTGTTCAAAAGGAACAAGCACGGAATTCAGATCAAGACGCCCGAGCAACTGGAGAAGATGCGGGCCGCCGGGCTCGTGGTCGGCAGGACGCTCGAACTGCTGAAGCGCAGCGTGGAGCCGGGCATCACCCCGGCGGACCTCGACGCGATCGCGGAGAAGGCCATCAGGGACGAGGGCGCGATCCCCTCCTTCAAGGGCTACCAGGGATTCCCGGCCACGATCTGCGCCTCGGTGAACCACGAGGTCGTACACGGCATCCCCACCGACCGGCGGGCGCTGCGCGAGGGCGACGTGATCTCCATCGACTGCGGCGCGATCCTGGACGGCTGGCACGGCGACGCCGCGGTCACCGTGCCGGTGGGCGAGGTGGAGCCGCAGCTGACCGAGCTGATGCGGGTGACCGAGGAGGCCATGTGGCGCGGCATCGCCGCGCTGACGGTGGGCCGGCACCTGTCCGACATCGGCTACGAGGTCGAGCGCTACGTGCGCTCCCAGGGCCGCTACGGCATTCCCCAGGAGTACGGCGGGCACGGCATCGGCACGGCCATGCACATGGACCCCTGGGTGGCCAACCACGGCCGCCCCGGCAGGGGACCGCGCTTCGAGCCGGGCATGTGCTTCGCGATCGAGCCCATGGTCAACCTCGGCACCGACCGCACCCGGGTGCTCGCCGACGACTGGACCGTGGTCACGCTCGACGGAAAGGCCAGCGCGCACTTCGAACACAGCGTCGCCGTGACACATAATGGACCTTGGGTGCTGACCGCGTTGGACGGGGGCAAGGCGCGTTTGGCCACATTGATAGAGCAATCGACGCAGAAGTCGCAGCAGGCGCGGACGCAGGCAGAGAGTGGTGGCGATGACGACCCCGGAGATGCGGGCCTCTGACGGCGACCGGGACCGGGTGGCTGAGGCGCTGCGCGAACACATGGCTCAGGGTCGGCTCACCGTCGAGGAGTTCAACGAGCGACTGGAACTGCTCTACACGAGCAAGACCTACGGCGAGCTGGCCCGGCTCACGGCCGACCTGCCGGACACCGACCTGCACAACCTGCCCGCGCGGTCCGCGCAGCCGGCGAAGACGCCCGCGGTGACAAAGAAAACCGACCTGCGGGCGCACTGGGCGGCGTGGGCGACGGTCGTCACGATCAACTGGATGGTCTACTTCGCGGTCACCCTGTCGAGCGACGGCTCCGTCTATCCGTGGCCCATCTGGGTGACCGGCCCGTGGGGCATCATCCTGCTGCTCAACACCATCTTCCGGGACAGGGGCGAGAAACGCTGACGCGGGCGAGAAGTCCCGCGAATGTGTCGTAGTACACCCTCGGGCCTATCTGTGCAATCGTGCGCAGAACGCAAGCCGGGATCTTCCTACCGTGATGGGTGTCCGGACAAGAGCAGCACCGGAAAAGATCCGAAACTTGTCCGGCACGGAACCCATCGCTACAGGAGGACACCGTGCGTAAGATCCGTAACCTCGTCGCGGGCGGCCTGATCGCGGGCGCTCTGGTCGCCGGCGCCGTCACCTCTCCGGTGGCCGCCTCGGCCGCCTCGGCCGCGGCCCCGGCCGCGAAGGTCGCCGTCCAGGCGGGGCCCAAGCACTTCTTCAAGTTCTACTCGGGCTTCGACAAGGGCAGGCGCTCCCTCTTCGAGGGCTACTGGTACAAGAAGGACGGCTGGTACTACGTCTTCGGCGACCTGTTCGACCGGGACTTCGACCGTGAGTACAGCTACCTCTGGATCAAGTACGAGGACCGGTTCGGTCGCTTCCACTTCAAGCGCTTCAAGACCTTCGGCAAGTTCCACTACGAGAACAAGTTCTTCAAGGCCCGGCACTTCTGGGTGGGCGTCTCCGAGGGCCGCAACTTCGGCGACGACTTCAGCAGCTACCGGCGGCTGTGGTAGCCGCGTGACCCTTAGGGGGGATAGCGACCTGGGGGGTCAGGCTTCGAGGGCCCGCCGGCGACATCGCCGGCGGGCCTTTTCGCGTCCGGACGCCTGTCCAGAGGGCGCGTGCTGAGGTACCGTGTTATCGGGTTGTGTCCTACCGCCCGGCGTGCGTTTCGCTTTTCGCCGCCGGTTGCCGTAAACTTCTTTGTCGGCTCACTATGACCATTGCGCGTCGGCGGCCCCAGCAGGCCGCCGCTCTCACGTACGCGCGGGTGGTCGCGGCTGCGTAGTGATCCGAACCACCTCAGACGATCGATCAGTGAAACGCGAGGGACATGCCCAAGAAGGACGGCGCCATCGAGATCGAGGGCACTGTGGTCGAGTCGCTCCCGAACGCGATGTTCCGGGTGCAGCTCGACAACGGGCACAAGGTCCTGGCCCACATCAGCGGCAGGATGCGGATGCACTACATCCGGATCCTTCCTGACGACCGGGTTGTCGTCGAACTGAGCCCCTACGACCTGAGTCGCGGGCGGATCGTCTACCGATACAAGTGAAGCCCGGACAAGGGACTATGAAGGTCAAGCCGAGCGTCAAGAAGATCTGCGACAAGTGCAAGGTGATTCGCCGGCACGGTCGCGTCATGGTGATCTGCGACAACCTGCGCCACAAGCAGCGCCAGGGCTAGTCGCCCCGTCCGGTGCCGGGGGACCGGCCCGCGACGCCCCACGTAATCACGCGTCACACCCGCGCAGGCGGTGAATCGCCCGCCCCGAGGCCCGCCTCGGGCGGCGGCTCGCACGTACCACGCGGGAGACCCCCGGTCGGAGGCCGGGGCCCTCACCCCGGGGCATGGGGAGGGGTCGTGCCGCGTAAGACCTCCGCCACACCGAAGGAGAATGCCCGCCATGGCTCGCCTGGTTGGCGTCGACCTCCCCCGCGACAAGCGGCTGGAGATCGCTCTCACCTACATTTACGGCATCGGCCGCAGCCGCTCCCTGGAGATCCTGCAGGCCACCGGCATCAGCGGCGACCTTCGGGTCCACCAGCTCACGGACGCCGAGCTGGTGCCGCTGCGCGACTACATCGAGGCCAACTTCAAGATCGAGGGTGACCTCCGCCGCGAGGTTCAGGCCGACATCCGGCGCAAGATCGAGATTCAGTGCTACCAGGGCATCCGGCACCGCCGGGGCCTTCCGGTGCACGGTCAGCGCACGCAGACCAACGCGCGCACCCGCAAGGGCAAGAAGAAGACCGTGGCCGGCAAGAAGAAGCCCGGCAAGAAGTAGTCCACGCAGCAGGACCGACCACCTCAGGAGTTAGGCCCACATGCCTCCGAAGAGCCGCCAGGGCGCGCCCAAGAAGGTGCGCCGCAAGGAGAAGAAGAACGTCGCTCACGGGCACGCCCACATCAAGAGCACGTTCAACAACACGATCGTCTCGATCACCGACCCGCAGGGGAACGTGATCTCCTGGGCCAGCGCCGGCCACGTCGGGTTCAAGGGCTCCCGCAAGTCCACCCCGTTCGCCGCGCAGATGGCCGCCGAGAACGCCGCCCGCCGCGCCATGGAGCACGGCATGCGCAAGGTCGACGTCTTCGTCAAGGGCCCCGGCTCCGGCCGCGAGACCGCGATCCGCTCCCTTCAGGCCACCGGCCTGGAGGTCGGCTCGATCCAGGACGTCACCCCCGTGCCGCACAACGGCTGCCGTCCGCCCAAGCGTCGCCGCGTCTGAGCAGGAGATAGACAGATATGGCCCGTTACACCGGTGCGGACTGCAAGCTCTGCCGCCGCGAGAAGACCAAGCTCTTCCTCAAGGGCAGCAAGTGCGAGTCCGCCAAGTGCCCCATCGAGATCCGTCCGTACCCGCCGGGTGAGCACGGTCGCGGCCGTCCCAAGGAGTCGGAGTACCAGCTCCAGCTCCGGGAGAAGCAGAAGACCCGCCGGATTTACGGCGTGCTGGAGCGTCAGTTCCACAACTACTACGAAGAGGCGAACCGCAAGTCCGGCAAGACCGGTGAGAACCTCCTCCAGATCCTGGAGAGCCGCCTCGACAACGTGATCTACCGCGCCGGCTTCGCCGAGTCGCGGGACGCCGCCCGCCAGCAGGTGCGCCACGGCCACATCCTGGTCAACGGCAAGAAGGTCAACATCCCGTCGTACCGCGTGCGCGAGCACGACATCATCGAGGTGCGGGAGAAGTCGCGCAACCTCATGCCGTACGAGGTCGCCCGCGCCAAGGCCGGCGACAAGATCGTGCCGGCGTGGCTGGGCGTCGTCCCGGACAAGATGCGCATCCTCGTGCACCAGCTCCCGGTGCGTCAGCAGATCGACACGCAGATCCAGGAGCAGCTCATCGTCGAGCTCTACTCCAAGTAAGAGCTCGTGCCCGCCGTACGGCCCGCCCCGAGCGCGGCCGTACGGCGGGATCGCTTCACCACCAGCGGCGTCATATAGCGGGCGTCGCGGAAACAGGGGAGAAACCCATGCTGATCGCTCAGCGCCCATCCCTCCTTGAGGAGTCGATCGACGAGACCCGGTCCCGGTTCATCATCGAGCCGCTGGAGCCCGGGTTCGGCTACACCATCGGCAACTCGCTGCGCCGGACGCTGCTGTCCTCCATCCCGGGGGCGGCCGTCACCAGCATCCGCATCGAGGGCGTGCTGCACGAGTTCTCGACCGTGCCGGGGGTGAAGGAGGACGTCACCGACATCATCCTGAACCTCAAGGAGCTGGTCGTGTCGTCCGAGCACGACGAGCCCGTGGTGATGTACCTGCGCAAGCAGGGCCCCGGTGAGGTGACCGCGGCCGATATCGCGCCGCCGGCCGGCGTCGAGGTGCACAACCCCGACCTGCACATCGCCACGCTGAACGGCAAGGCGAAGCTGGAGATGGAGCTGACCGTCGAGCGTGGCCGCGGCTACGTCTCCGCCGCGCAGAACAAGCAGCCGGGCCAGGAGATCGGCCGGATTCCGATCGACTCCATTTACTCGCCGGTCCTCAAGGTCACCTACAAGGTGGAGGCGACCCGAGTCGAGCAGCGCACCGACTTCGACCGTCTCCTGCTGGACGTCGAGACCAAGCCGTGCATGAAGCCGCGCGACGCGGTGGCCTCGGCCGGCAAGACCCTGGTCGAGCTGTTCGGCCTGGCGCGCGAGCTGAACGTCGAGGCCGAGGGCATCGACATCGGCCCGTCGCCGCAGGACGCCGCGATGGCCGCCGACCTGGCGCTGCCGATCGAGGAGCTCAACCTCACCGTCCGGTCGTACAACTGCCTCAAGCGCGAGGGCATCCACACCGTGGGCGAGCTCGTCGGCCGCAGCGAGCAGGACCTTCTCGACATCCGGAACTTCGGCGCGAAGTCCATCGAAGAGGTCAAGCAGAAGCTGCACGAGATGAACCTCTCGCTCAAGGACTCCCCGCCCGGATTCGACCCCTCGGCCGTCGCCGGCGGCGACTACGACGACGACGACAACCGGTACGTCGAGACCGAGCAGTACTGAGCAGTACTGAACCCCCTTCGGGGGGACCGTCAGATGACGGGGGCCGCGCCCAGGCGAGGCCCCCGGCCCGACTCCGGTACCTGGTACGGCCGGGGCGGGTTATCCAAAGGAGAGCGAAATGCCCAAGCCCACCAAGGGTCCACGTCTCGGCGGCGGCCCCGCGCACGAGCGGCTGATGCTGGCGAACCTCGCCACGCAGTTGTTCCAGCACGGCCGCATCCGCACCACCGAGGCCAAGGCCAAGCGTCTGCGCCCGCTGGCGGAGAGGCTGATCACCAAGGCCAAGAAGGGCGACATTCACAACCGTCGCCAGGTGCTGACCGTCGTCCGTGACAAGGGCGTCGTCCACCACCTCTTCACCGAGATCGCGCCGACGTTCGCGGAGCGTCCGGGCGGCTACACCCGGATCACCAAGATCGGCCCGCGCCGGGGCGACAACGCGCCGATGGCGGTGATCGAGCTGGTCACCGAGCCGCTGAACCGGGTCACCGTGTCGCGGACCTCGCCTACCACGCCCGCCGCGCCCGCCGCGGCCCCGCAGGAGGCCGCCAAGTCCGAGGCGACGGAGCCGGAGGCCGCCGAGGCTCCCGAGGCCGAGGCCACCGAGGCCCCTGAGGCCAAGGCGGCGGAGGAGCCCAAGGCGGAGGAGTCCAAGAGCGACGACTCCAAGGACTCCGGGGACAACGCCTAGGAATCTTCGTTCGCGACGGGTCCAGCACGCCTTCGGGGCGCTGGACCCGTTCGGCGTTATCGGGAAAGTTCACGGCGATTTACGCGGCGATGTACGTGGAGACGTACGCGGCGACTAACGCGGAGATGTAGGCGGGATGTTTCGCCAACCGACAGGGGCCTGACGCATGGATGCCATGACACAGTCATCCGAGACACTCGCCGTCGAGGCCGCGGAGGTCAGGGAGGCCACCGGGGTCAGGGAGGCCAAAGAGGCCGGCGCGCCTCGGGTGCGCCTCCGGCTGGACCTGTCCTACGACGGCACGGACTTCTCCGGATGGGCGCGGCAGCCGGATCGCCGTACCGTCCAGGGGGAGATCGAGGCGGCGCTCGGCCGGGTGCTGCGCCTGGACGCGCCGCCCGCGCTGACCGCCGCGGGGCGCACCGACGCGGGCGTGCACGCCCGCGGTCAGGTCGCGCACGTGGACGTTCCGCCGTCGGCGCTGGGCGAGCCGTTGCTTTCGGAGGATCCGGCCGATTCCGCGCGAACGGCTGAGCGGCTTTCTGCGCTTGTACGCCGCTTGTCCGGCGTTCTTCCCCCGGATGTTCGCATTCACCGCGTCACCGTCGCCCCTGCGGGCTTCGATGCCCGTTTCTCGGCCGTCTTCCGCCGGTACTGCTATCGCGTCAGCGACGCCCCGGGCGGCGTCGATCCGCTACGCCGCCGCGAGATCCTCTGGCACAGCCGTCCCCTCGCCGTCGAGCCGATGAACGCGGCGTCGGCCCACCTGCTGGGCGAGCACGATTTCGCGGCGTTCTGCAAGCGACGCGAGGGCGCGACGACGATCCGCGAACTCCGGCGCCTGGAATGGATGCGCGACCCGGGCGGCCTCATCACCGCCACCGTAATGGCCGACGCGTTCTGTCACTCGATGGTCCGCGCCCTGGTGGGGGCGCTCCTCGCCGTCGGCGACGGCCGCCGCCCGGTGGACTGGCCGGGCCAGGTGCTGGCCAGGGCCGTACGCGACTCGGGGGTGAACGTCGCCCCCGCCCACGGCCTGTGCCTCGAAGAGGTCGGCTACCCTCCCGACGCCGAGCTCGCCCGCCGCGCGGCGCAGACCCGCCGCGTGCGCACGCTCTCCGCGTCCTGAAGGTCAGCCGCCCTCGGCGCGCTTCTCGATCACCTTCGCGGTGTGCTTGCGGAAGGCGTCGCTGATCGGGCCGAGGTCCCTTTCGTTCGCCTTCGGGGTGTGGCCGTCGGAGTAGGTGGCGTAGCTGAAGACGATGTACCGGCCCCAGACGAGTCCGGCCGCGTAGCCGCCGGAGATCTCGACCCGCTCGCCGCCGCTGCGCGCGGGGCCGGGCAGGCCGCGGAACCAGACGTTGGTGGCGAGGTCCTTGGCCGCGTCCACCTTGACCGCCGCGTCCTTCGACGGCAGTACGGCGATTCCGGTGGTCACCGCGTACTTGCGCCTGGCGTCCACGTAGGTGGCGCGCAGGAGCCTGGCGCACCGGTTGGCCTTGAGCGCCTCGGCGAACTTGCCCGCCGCGCCCTTCTCACACTCCCCGGTCACGTTCACCTTCACGCGGCGGAAGGAGCGGCCGTTGATCGTGACCTTCGCGGTGGGGAAGGCCTCGGCCGGGGTCATCTCCTTGGCGTCGGTCTCCGCGGAGTCGATCGGCTCCGCGGACGCCGTGGCGTCGGGCTGCGGCGGCGTCACGACGGAGGGCACCCGGCCGTGCGCCTGCGGCCCGGGCGAGGCGCCGAGACCCTGATAGGCGAAGTAGGCGCCGACGCCGATCGCGCCGATCGCGACGACGATCGCGGCGCCGATCAAGACCTTCCTGCCCATGCCGCCCGTGGACGTGACGGCGGCTCCCACGGGTCTGGTCGGCCCGAACTTCGGCGGCTCGGACGTCGGGGGCGGCGGGGCGGGGGTGAACGCGGAGGGGCGTGCGCCCGCACCGCCCGGCGGCGTCGCCGGGGAGTTGAAGCCCACGAACGGCCCGGCCACGGTGGACGGGCCCGTTCCGTTGGTCGTAGGCGCCGCCAGCATGGGGTTGGCCACCGTCGGCCGCCCCTGCGGCGCGGCGCCCCCGGGCGACGGCGGCGACGGCGGCGCGGGAGGGAAGCGGTCGTTGGCGGAGGCGCCGGGCTTGGCGGCGTTCAGCCGTACGACAGGAATGGTGGTCTCGGCCAGGGAGCCGCCTCCTGCGGCGGACGCGCCCTCGGCGGGATTGGCGCTCTGCGGCGGCCAGACCGGGATGTCGAGCGGGTCGGTGTTGGGGGAGCCGGGCTTCCCCTGACGTTGCTTGTCCCCCTTGGACGGCGGGTCGGCGGGCGTTCCGGGGGAGGCCAGGCCCGCCAGGGCGTTCCAGGGGGAGGTCGTGCCCGTGCCGGAGGACGCGGCCGATCCCACGGCCCATTCCGTGGCCGGCGACTCCTTCGCGGGCGAAGATGGGCCGGAGGCGGGCTCGTCCAGGACCTTGCCGGGTTGCCACGTCCCCGTGTCCCGCACGCCCCCCGCGCCGACGGCGGGCGACCCCGCCCGCGGGAGGGGGTCGGAGGTGGGCTCGGCCAGGGGGAAGTTCTTCGTGCCGGAGTCCCCGCCGGTCTTGGCGGGTGTGCCCGGGAGGGGAATGAGGCCGGTGGTCGGGTCGGGAAGGAAGAAGCGCGGCTCGGCGGCGACCGGCGACGCGCCCTCTCGCGCGGCCGCCTCTCGCGCGGCGGCCTCCTGGGTGGCGGCGGCGGTGGCGGGACCGGTGGGGCCCGCGGGGACGGGGCCGGGGGTCGCGGCGGAGCGGCCGGGCCACGGCTCGCCGATGGGCTCGCCGGTGGCGGCGGGCCAGGCGGGCGTCGGCTCGCTGGAGGAGCCCTTCCCCACCTGCATGCCCGCCGCCGCGGCGGTGAACGCCGGCGGCGGTTGCCACGGCTGCGGCGCGGGATCGGCGGACATACCCCATGGCGGCGTGTCCACCTGGCCGGCGTCCCACCCCGATGACTGCCCGAAGCTCGGCGGAGGCATCGGCGGCGACGCCGGGGCGTCGGTGTCACGCTCGTGCTCGGACCCCGGATCCTGACCACGCATATGGGGAAGCCTAGCGACACTGTGAGATCGTCATGCCTTGATGAGCGTTTCCGGCCCGATCCTGTGCCGAATTTGCCGCGAAAGATGCCCTATGACCGCTTTATGGCATGCCGGAAATGGCCGAGGTGTTCCGTCGTCAGCCCCGCCCCCCGGTGAGCGCCCGGGTGTCGAGCGCGGGGAAGACGGTCTTGTCGGTGATGTCGCCCGCCGCGAGGTTCAGGCGCTTGGTCTCGGCGGCGGTCGGCTTGTGGCCGTCCTTGAACTGGAACCACAGCAGCACCGCGTAGTGGCCGTGGGTCCAGACCCCCGCCAGGGCCTCGCCGTTGCCGAGGAACTTGGTGGCGCCCTTCTTGCCCTGCAGCGGCTTGACGTAGTCCTTGCGCTCCTTGGCGGCTCCGGCGGAGGCCACCTTCCGCGCGCCGGCCGAGGTCTTCAGGTTGGCCACGCCCACCGTGCCGATGATCTTCCCGCTCGCGTCCTGGAAGCTGGCGCGGACGATCTGCGTGCAGCCCGCGGCCTTCAGCGCCTTTTGGATCTTGCTTCCCTCGGCCGCGTTCTTGCACGTCTTGTCGTTGCGGCGCGCGGTCATGAGATACGTGCGCTTGCCGCTCTTGATCTTCGCCTTGGGGAACAGCTCCGCCTGCTGGAGTGGGAGCGGGTCGGTGGCGCGGGAGGCGGCGTAGCCGTACTTGCCGCCGGGCCGGGCGGAGTCGGTGGCGGGCGCGGCGGTCGGGGACGCCGCGGCGGCATCCGGCGACTGTGTGCCGCGCTGCGCCGCGTAGTAGAGGCCGCCGCCCGCGGCGGCGAGCACCACCACCGTGCCGACGGCCAGCAGCAGCGGACGCCGCCGTGATCGCGGCGGGGGCAGGACCACCTCCGGGGTCAGCCACGCCGGGCGTTCCTCGGAGGAGGAGCCGGGGGAGGGCGACCCGGGGGAGGGCTGGGGCTGTCCGGCCTGCTCGTACGCGGCGGGGCGCTGCGCCGGTCCGGGCGCGCCGAACGAGCCGGGGGCGCCATAGGGCTGAAATGCCTGGAATCCGCCGGTGGGGCCCGTGGGCCGGTGCCCGGCGCCGGCCGGTGGTTCGTTCGGCTGGTACGGCGGCTGGCGTGGTGCCTGATACCCGGGGTAACCCATGGCTCCCGAGATTAGCCCGCGTTGTATACGGAAAGGTCAGGAATACCCGAAGTCTTGGGTCCACCAGGGGCCCCCGGGGCCCGGTGTGACCCCGACGCCGGTGGCGGTCAGCAGGCAGTTGAGGATGTTGGCGCGGTGGGCGCTATGCGACATCCACCCCCGTACCGCCTCCTCCGCGGTGTGGTAGCCGCGGGCGATGTTCTCCGCGCCGCCGTTGCGGTATCCCGCCGCCTCCATGCGCTTCCACGGCGTGTCGCCGTTGCTGGAGGAGTGGGAGAGCCGGTTGGTGGCGGCCATCTCCGCCGAGTGGGCGCGCGCCGAGCGCACCAGGCGGGGATCGACGTAGAGGGGCACGCACCCGGCGCGGCGCCGCTCCTGGTTGACCAGGCGGATGACGGCGTTCTCGATCGAGCCGAGGCTGGAGCGGTTGCCGGCGCCGCCGTCCTGGCCGCCCGGCGTGAGCAGGCTGGCCGGTCCGCCGCCGGAGGAGCCCTCGATGGTGTTCGACGGCCGGCGACTCGGGTCGGCCTCGCCGCCCTTCGGCGTGGGCCGGCCCCGCAGCGGCAGGGGCGTCTTGGCGACGGGCACCATCGACGAGCGCTCCGCGCGGGACGCGTCGAGCCCCGACGCGCTGGGCTGCGACGTCTGCGGTTGCGGCGTGGGATCCCCCGCGGAATCCGCTGTGGGCCCCGAGGCGGCCTCCGCCTTACCGGTGGTCTGCGTCGGCGCGTTGTTGAGATACACCCCGGTCGGGCCCTCGGCGCGGTACGTCGCGCGCCCGATTACCACCCCGATGAGCAGGACCGATACCAGGCAGGCCAACAAACCCATATGGGTCCGGCGGCGGATCGCCCGCTGGGGACGCCGGGTGTGAAAGCTCTGCCACATACCGCAACCAAATATAGAGATGTTACGAGTTACGGAAGAAGGGAACGACGGGAATGGATTCATCGCGGGGGCGGTATGTGACGAGGGATACATGCCGGGCCGTGCGCGGCGCCGCCCGCCGCGCTTCGTTTTGACCCTGTCCTCGGTACCCGATAGGCTGCTTGTTCGTCATGTGTGGATCGGTCTGTCAAGGACCGGTGCACGGCGCGTCCGGCGTCTTCTCCCGAGCTGTGGAGACGGAAGGTCCTGGGGCGGCGTGCGCCCGCCATGACCTACCGAACCAGACAGTGTCTCATCCCGGACAGAAGGCTTACCGTGCGCACGTTCTCACCGAAGGCCGCCGACGTCGAGCGTCAGTGGTATGTCATCGACGCGTCAGGTGTGGTGCTGGGGCGGCTGGCCAGCCAGATCGCGACGCTGCTTCGCGGCAAGCACAAGCCCATCTTCGCGCCTCACGTCGACACCGGTGACTTCGTCATCGTCATCAACGCCGACAAGGTCGTGCTGACGGGCAAGAAGCTGGAGCAGAAGAAGGCCTACCGCCACTCGGGCTACCCGGGCGGTTTGCGCTCCCTGCCGTACAGCGAGCTGATGGAGAGGCGCCCCGACCGCGCCGTCGAGAAGGCGGTCAAGGGCATGCTGCCGAAGAACTCGCTGGGCCGGAAGATGGCCAAGAAGCTCAAGGTCTACGCCGGCCCCGATCACCCGCACCAGGCGCAGCAGCCGGTGCCGTTCGAGATCGCCCAGATCGCCCAGTAAAGCGAAAGTTAGAGGAGAACCGTGGCCGAGCCCACAGGTGTCGAGACGCCCATCGAGGGCGATGTGGACACGGAGTACTCCCCGGAGGAGTTCCCGTCGGAGTACACCACCGAGTCACCCGTCAGTGCCGAGGCCGCCGCACGGCGCCCCATCACCACGGGCAACTCCTACGGCACGGGCCGCCGCAAGGAGGCCGTCGCCCGTGTCCGGATCGTGCCGGGCACCGGCAAGTGGACCATCAACGGCCGCTCGCTGGACGCCTACTTCCCGAACAAGGTCCACCAGCAGATCGTCAACGAGCCGTTCGTGACGCTCGGCGCGGAGGAGCAGTTCGACGTCATCGCCCGCATCAACGGCGGTGGCGTGACCGGCCAGGCGGGCGCGCTGCGCATGGGCCTTGCCCGCGCGCTCGCGGTCCTGGACGTCGAGGTCAACCGTCCGCCGCTGAAGAAGGCGGGCTTCCTCACCCGGGACGCGCGGGTGAAGGAGCGCAAGAAGTACGGCCTGAAGAAGGCCCGCAAGGCTCCGCAGTACAGCAAGCGTTGACGGGCCGGCTTTTCGGCACCGACGGGGTTCGTGGGGTCGCGGGTCGCGACCTCACGGCCGAGCTCGCCATGGACCTGTCGGTCGCGGCGGCCCACGTGCTCGGCGACGCCGGTGCCTTCCAGGCGACCGTGGGGCGGCGTGGCCGTCCCCTCGCCGTCGTGGGCCGCGATCCCCGCGCCTCCGGTGAGTTCCTGGAGGCGGCGGTGGTCGCCGGGCTCGCCTCGTCGGGGGTGGACGTGCTGCGCCTGGGCGTGCTGCCCACGCCGGCCGTGGCGTACCTCACCTCCGCGCTCGGCGCCGACCTCGGCGTGATGCTGTCGGCCTCGCACAACCCCGCGCCCGACAACGGCATCAAGTTCTTCGCCCGGGGCGGCTACAAGCTGCCCGACGCGGTGGAGAACGAGATCGAGCAGCGGCTCGGCGAGAAGTGGGAGCGCCCGACGGGCACCGGGGTGGGCCGGGTCAGCGACGCCTACGGCGAGGCCGACCGCTACATCTCCCATCTGCTGGCGAGCGTCCCCGGCCGGATGGAGGGCCTGCGCGTCATCGTCGACTGCGCCAACGGCGCGGCCCACATGGTGGCGCCCGAGGCGCTGCTGCGCGCCGGGGCCTCGGTGGAGACGATCGGCGCCGCGCCCGACGGGCACAACATCAACGAGGGCGTCGGCTCGACCCACCTGGACGCCCTGCGCGAGGCCGTACGGGGCGGGGACGCGGACCTCGGCATCGCCTACGACGGCGACGCCGACCGCTGCCTCGCCGTCACCGCCTCGGGCGAGGTGGTGGACGGTGACCAGATCATGGCGATCCTGGCGCTCGCCATGCGTGAGCGCGGCGCGCTCGCGCACGACACCGTGGTCGCGACCGTCATGTCCAACCTGGGCTTCAAGCTGGCGCTGCGCCGCCACGGGCTGACCATGGTGGAGACGGCCGTGGGCGACCGCTACGTGCTGGAGGCGATGCGGGTCGGCGGCCACAATCTGGGCGGTGAGCAGTCGGGCCACGTGGTGATGCTCGATCACGCCACCACCGGCGACGGCGTGCTCACCTCGCTGCACCTGCTCGCCCGGGTGGCCGAGACGGGGCGGTCGCTGGCCGAGCTCGCCTCGGTGATGACCCGCCTGCCGCAGGTGCTGGTCAACGTCCGGAACGTCGACAAGTCCCGGGTGGCCACCTCGGAGAAGCTCGCCGCCGCGGTCGTCGCCGCCGAGGCCGAGCTGGGCGACTCCGGTCGGGTGCTGATCCGCCCCAGCGGCACCGAGCCGATGGTCCGGGTGATGGTCGAGGCCGAGTCCCACGACCAGGCCGAGCGCATCGCCGCCGAACTCGCCGAGGTGGTCCGCACCTCCTGCGCGTAGTCCGCGATTCCTTCCACAGCCCTGCCGGGTCCATCGGCGGGGCTGTCGTCTTTTTCCGAGTCCGCTTATATTCCTCTTTACTTATATAAGTCCCTCCTGTAGCTTCTTCTCGTGCATGCGTTCGACGTTCTGGGCGACCCCGTCCGCCGCCGGATCCTGGAGATCCTCCTGGCGGGCGAGGCGACCTCGGGGGCGGTCTGCCAGGTGATCCAGGCCGAGTTCGGGATCTCCCAGCCGGCCGTGTCGCAGCACCTCAAGGTGCTGCGCGACAACGGGTTCGCCACCGTCCGGGCGGAGGGCACCCGGCGGCTGTACGCGGTGAACTCCGCACCGTTGCGGGAAATCGACGTATGGCTGGAGCGTTTCCGGCGCTACTGGACGCCGCACCTCGACGCCCTGGCGACGGAGGTCGCCCGCGGCAAGCGCGAACGGCGCCTGCGCGATCACGGCGACGCGCCGCATCCACCGGAAGCGCCGGATCCACAGGAACAGGAAGGAGACAAGCGATGATCGAGGTCACTCATCAGATCAACTCGGTCCGCAGGCGGCTGGGCACGCGGGTCCTGGAGGCCGGCGAGGCCAAGGTCCTGACGATCAGCCAGACCTACGACACCACGATCGAGGACCTGTGGGACGCCTGCACCAACCCCGAGCGCATCCCGCGCTGGTTCCTCCCCATCTCCGGCGACCTGCGCGCCGGCGGCAGCTACCAGTTCGAGGGCAACGCGGGTGGCAAGATCGAGCGCTGCGACGCCCCGCACGGCTTCTCGGCCACCTGGGAGTATGGCGGGCAGGTGAGCTGGATCGAGGTCCGCCTCATCGCCGAGTCCGCCGAGCGCACCCGCTTCGAGCTGGACCACATCGCCCACGTGGACGAGCACTGGGGCGAGTTCGGCCCGGGCGCGGTCGGCATCGGCTGGGACAGCGGCCTGCTGGGCCTCGCCACCCACCTGGCCACCGGCGAGTCCGCGGACCCGGAGAAGGTGGCGTCCTGGACGGCCTCCGAGGAGGGCCGGCGCTTCTTCAGGCTCAGCGGCGAGCGCTGGTGCGAGGCCGACATCGCCGCCGGCGCCGACCCGGAGAAGGCCCGCGCCGCCTCCGCCCGCACCATCGCGGCCTATCTCGGCGAGGAACCGCCGGCCGCCGCGTCCTGATCGTTCACTCATTACTCCTGATCGACTACTCGTCGCCGGTGAGGCTGAGGGAGCGCAGGCGCTGCCCGGCCCAGACGACCGCGCCCACGGTGACGACGATCATCGCCGGTACGGCGAAGCTCAGCGACACGTCCGTCTTCAGGAACGCCGAGGTCGAGATCTGGTCGGCCACCGACTGGGCCCACTGCTGGATGGAGAAGGTCCGGGCCCCGGGCACGAAACTTCCCACGAGCCCCTCCCACACCAGGGCGTAAATGATGCCGATCGTCACCGCGTGCCGCGTCAGCACGCCCATCAGCAGGAACACCGCCGCGTAGGCCACGCCCCCGACCAGCGCCCCGAGGGCGAAGCCGTACGCGATCCCGGCCTCGCCCCGCACGAGCAGGTACGCCGCCAGGAACGTGGGCACCGCGCCGAACACCACAAGCAGCGACGTGGCGACCGCGAACTTGGTGTAGGCGATCACCGGGCGCGGGATCGGCTTGGACAGCAGATGCAGGATGGTGCCGTCGTCGATCTCGGGCGCGATGACGCCGGTGCCGGCGATCAGCCCGAGCAGCGGCAGCATCGTGCCGATCGCGAAGCTCTGCATGAGCGTCACGGCGCCCCGCTCGCCGACGTCGCCGATGACCCGCAGCAGCACCGCGACCCCGATCAGCGACAGCGGCAGCAGGACGAGCAGCAGCACCCGCCTGCGGCCCAGCATGGCCCGGTAGGTGATGTCGGCCACCACGGTGTTCATCACACGCTCCGGGAGATCAGATAGGAGAAGACGCTTTCCAGGTCCTCGTCGGCGGGGGAGACCTGCCACAGGTGCACCCCGGCGTCCCGGGCGAGGCGCGGCAGCAACCGGGTGAAGCGGCGGAAGTCCACCGCCTGGACCTCCAGGCCATCGCGGGTGAGCGACACCGCCGCCGACGAGGGGTCGGCGATCAGGGCGGCGGCGAGCCGCCGGTCGTCGCTGGAGCGCACCCGGAACAGGTGGGGCCGGTCGGTCATGCGGCGGCGGATCTCGCGGAAGTCGCCGGAGGCGGCGTGCCGGCCGGCCACGAGCACCTCGATCTGCTCGGCGACCCGCTCGACCTCCTCCAGGATGTGCGAGCTGAACAGGATCGTCCGGCCCTCCTCGCCCATCCGCCGGATCAGGTCCATCAGGTGCAGCCGCTGGCGCGGGTCCATGCCGTTGAACGGCTCGTCGAGCAGCAGCACCCGGGGGTCGTGCACGAGGGCGGCGGCGACCTTCACCCGCTGCCGCATGCCCTTGGAGTAGGTCTCGACGCGCCGGTCCTTGGCGCCCTCCATCTCGACCAGGGCCAGGGCCCGGTGCGCCGCCTCCTCCGGGTCGGGCAGATGGTGCAGGCGGGCGCTGGACAGCACGAACTGCCAGCCGGTGAGGAAGCCGTAGACGCCCTCCTTCTCCGGAACCAGGCCGATGAGGCGGTAGATCTCGTGATTTCTCCAGATGCGTACGCCGTTGAGCGTCGCCGTACCGGACGAGGGGGCCAGGAACCCGGCCATCACGTGCAGCAGGGTGGACTTGCCCGCGCCGTTCGGCCCGAGCAGGCCGGTCACGCCCGGCCCGATCGTCATGGTGACGTCGTTGACCGCCACCACGTTGCCGTACCAGCGCGAGACCTGGCCCAGCTCCACCAGGACCGGCCCGGCGGGCCGCCCGGCGGCCGGCGCGGGCCGGGTGCGGGTCTCGACCACGAGGTCTCCTTCGTCAGGGGGAAGGTCGCGTGCCGTCATCGGGAGGCCGCCGATCGGTAGCGCAGGAAGAGCCCGCCGATGGCCAGCGCGGTCACCACGACCACCAGCACGAGCGGCAGCGGCCCGTCCACGGTGGCGTCGCCGGTGGACGACGGCGTGCCGAACAGCCACGTCTG
Organism: Thermopolyspora sp. NPDC052614; assembly: GCF_040678635.1. NCBI lineage: Bacteria > Bacillati > Actinomycetota > Actinomycetes > Streptosporangiales > Streptosporangiaceae > Thermopolyspora > Thermopolyspora sp. NPDC052614. The sequence goes on along the minus strand of NZ_JBFATZ010000026.1, from coordinate 64,938 downwards.
CACGGCCTCCACCAGGAAGAACGGGTTGATCAGCAGCGCCCACATCGCCGCGGAGTCCCGGCTGAGCGCGGTGAACGCGGCGCCGAGCGCGAGGGAGACGGCCGAGGTGAGCAGGTAGAAGGCGATCACGGAGGCCACTCCAAGGCCGCGCCGGGGGGTGAACGAGGCCAGCGCGAGCCCGACGGCCGACAGCAGCACCGCGTGGAGCACGCCCGCCACCATGGCCGCCACGTACCCGTTGACGTCGGAGTCGCCGGGCGGGTTCACCAGCAACTCGCCGACGAACTCCACGGTGAGCGGCACGGCGATCAGCGCGTAGAGCGCGATCGCCATCGCCGCCAGCTTCGCGCCCACGTAGTCGGCGATCTGAACGGGCCGCGACAGGTACAGCGGCAGGACGCGGAAGCGCAGGTCGGGCGCGACCAGGTACGGCGACTGCGCGGCGAGGAAGATCGCGACGACGACCTGCATGATCGAGGTGTAGGAGGGGTAGGCGACGCCCCCTTCCCCCGCGGAGAGCGCCATGAGCATGATCGACGCCGCGGCGGGCATCAGCATGATCCCGGCCAGCGTGAACGGCATGATCTTCGCGCGGGCGGGCCGCCGCAGCCCCCACACCCCGCGCAGGCCGTGCGCCATGAGCGAGGTGAACGCGTGCCCGCGGCCGAGCCGCCGCCCCTCGTAGTGCCGGTACCCGATGTCGTGGATGACGCCCGTCGGCTGCGACACGCTCACCTGACCTCCTCCAGCTCGCCGCGGAAGACGTCCTCGATGCGCTGCCGGCCCTGTTCCAGCCGGATCAGCGGCAGCCCCAGGTCGGCCACCGCGTCCCGTACGGCGTCGAACGAGCCCTCCGAGCGGACCTCGACGGCCAGCAGGCGGCCGTGCCGTACGGCGGACTCCCCGGCGGCGGTGAGCCGGTCGAGCAGCGCGTCGTGCCCCTCCTCGACCTCCACCGTGATCGTCTGCGTGGCCTGGGTGAACTCGGTGATCGCCGAGGAGCGCAGCAGCCGGCCGCCGTCGATCACGATCACGTGGTCGCAGATCCGCTCCAGCTCGCCGAGCAGGTGCGAGGTGACCACCACGCTGATGCCGAACTCGGTGCCGATGCGCCGGATCAGCGCGAGCATGTCGTCGCGGCCCTTCGGATCCAGCCCGTTGGTCGGCTCGTCGAGGAAGACCAGCCGCGGATCGTGCACGAGGGCCTGGGCGAGCTTCACCCGCTGCCGCATGCCGGTGGAGTATCCGCCGATGGGGCGGTAGCGCTCCTCGTACAGCCCGACGTGGCGCAGCGTGTCGGCGGCCCGCTCGCGGGCGGCCGTGCCCGGCAGCCCCGACATCCGCGCCATGTGGATGACGAACTCGGTGGCGGAGATGTCCGGGGGGAGGCATTCGTGCTCGGGCATGTACCCGACGACCCTCCGGATCGCCAGGGCCTGGGCGGCGCTGTCCATGCCGAGCACCTCGGCTCTGCCCGCCGACGGTTTCAGCAGCCCCAGCAGGATCTTGATCAGTGTCGACTTGCCCGCGCCGTTCGCGCCGACCAGCCCGGTGACGCCGGTCCCGGCGCTGACGGTGAGTCCGTCGAGGGCCGTCACGCGCGGGAAGCGCATCGTCAGCCCTTCGGTGGCGAGGATCGTCATGGTTCGGACCCTATAGCCGGGCGTCCGCCGGTGTCCTCGGCCGTTCGGACGAGCCCGGTCTCCTCCCCAAGGGGAGGGGGCAGGGCCTAGGTACGGCGCAGCCGTACCCGCTGGACCGAGTGGTCGGGCCCCTTGCGCAGCACGAGCAGGGCGCGGGCGCGGGTGGGCGCGATGTTCTCCACGAGGTTGCGCTCGTTGACGTCCCGCCAGACGTCCCTGGCGAAGGCGGTCGCCTCCTCCTCGGACAAGTCACTGAGGAACCGGAAATAGGACTTCGGATCGGCGAAGGCCGTGCGCCGCAGCCGGTGGAACCGCGCCACGTACCACTCCCGGATGTCCTCCACCCGCGCGTCCACGTAGATCGAGAAGTCGAAGAAGTCGTTCACCGCGAGCGCGGTCGGCGGCGCGGGCTGCAGCACGTTGAGCCCCTCGACGATGAGGATGTCCGGCCGGCTGATCGTCTGCCGCGCGCCGGGCACGATGTCGTACTCCAAATGGCTGTAGACGGGCGCGACGACCTCCGGCACCCCGGCCTTGACCGAGGCCACGAACCGCACCAGGGCGCGCCGGTCATAGCTCTCCGGGAAGCCCTTGCGGTGCATGATCCCCCGCTCCTCCAGCACCTCGTTGGGGTACAGGAAGCTGTCGGTGGTCACCAGCTCCACCCGCGGATGCTCGGGCCAGCGGGCCAGCAGCGCGCGCAGCAGCCGCGCCGTCGTCGACTTGCCGACCGCGACGCTGCCCGCGATGCCGAGGATGTACGGCGGCGGCGCGGCCTGCTCGCCCAGGAAGGCGCTCACCGTGGCGCCGCGCTCGCGCGCCCCCGTGAAGTGCAGGTTGAGCAGCCGGCTCAGGGGAAGGTAGATATCGGTGACCTCGTCGAGGTCGATGGGATCCTCGACCCCCCGCAGCTCCTCCAGCTCCCGCTGGTCGAGCGTGAGCGGGGTGCTCTTGCGGAGCTGGCGCCACTGATCGCGATTCAGTTCGACGTACGGCGCGGGCGCCCCATCCCAAGCGTTGGCCATGTTCGCTGAGCCTACCGGCAGGGCTGAATCGGCAATCGGCTCGTGGGGGCATACCCGCCGCCCTAGAGTGAATCGCCCTAGAGTGAATTCGGTCCTAGTGAAAAATTCTCGGGAGCGCACATGGAGCGACGCCACTTCCTCGCCCATGGCGTCACCGTCGCCGGGGCGGCGTTGTCCGGATGCGGGCCGTTCAGCGGCGCCGCGGCCGTCGGCATGCGCGGGGAGCGGCGGCCGGGCGGCGGGTACGGCTCGCTGAAACCGGTCAAGGACCGGCGCGACGGCGCGGTGCGCCTGCATCTGCCCGAGGGCTTCTCCTATCGTTCGTTCAACCCGGTCGGCTCCCGGTTCACCTCCGGCGGCGTCACGCCCGGCAGGCACGACGGCATGGGCGCCTTCCCCGGCCCGGACGGCCGGGTGATCCTGGTGCGCAACCACGAGATCAACGGCCCGGTCGGCGCGTTCGGCGACCGGAGGAAGGCGTACGACCCGGCGGCGGGCGGCGGCACGGCCACCCTGGAGGTGACCCGCTTCGGCGAGGTCAAGCGGTCCTACCCCAGCCTGACCGGCACCCAGATGAACTGCTCGGGCGGCATGATGCCGTGGGGCTCCTGGGTGAGCTGCGAGGAGACCGTCAACGGCCCCGACGTGGGGAACGACCACACCGGCGGGGACAACGGCAGGCTCACCCGCAAGCACGGCTACATCTTCGAGGTGCCGATCCGGGGGGCGGCGTCGGCCCGGCCCATCCGCTCGGCCGGGCGGTTCGCGCACGAGTCCGCCGCCTACGACCCGATCACCCGGGCGATCTACCTCACCGAGGACAACTTCAACTTCCCCTCCGGCTTCTACCGCTACCTGCCGCCGCAGGACCCGCAGCGGGTGGGCCGCATCCTCGACGGCGGCAGGCTGCAGATGCTCGCCGTCGCGGGCAGCCCGCGCGCGAACCTGGCCAAGGCCCAGCGCGCGGACGCCTCGTGGAAGGTGACCTGGGTGGACATCGACGACCCCGACCCGACCTTCACCGGCAGGCCGTCCAACGACGAGGCGATCCAGGCGGTCGGGCGGCAGGGCCGGGCCAAGGGCGCGGCGATCTTCTCCCGGCTTGAGGGCGCGGTCTACCACGACGGCACGGTCTACTTCGTCTCCACCCAGGGCGGGCCGCGCGCCACCGGGGACGACGCGCCGTCCGGGTTCGGCGACGGGCGCGGGCAGATCTTCGCCTTCGACTGCGCGGCCGGTCGGCTGCGGCTGGTGTACCAGTCGCCGTCGTCGCGGACGCTGGACCTGCCCGACAACGTCACCACCAGCCGGCGCGGCACGCTGGTGCTGTGCGAGGACGGCGACGGCGACAACTACCTGCGCGGCCTCACCACGACCGGCCAGATCTTCGACTTCGCCCGCCTTGAGCCGGTCGAGGGCGACCCGGGGGCCGAGTTCGCCGGCTCCGTGTTCAGCCCGGACGGGCACACGCTGTTCGTGAACGTGCAGTCGACGCAGGGTATGTCGTTCGCGATCTGGGGGCCGTGGGAGCGCGGGGGCTTCTGACCGTGCCGATGACCTCAAAGCCGATGACCGCAAAAGCCGATGCCCGTGAGATGCCGATGCCCGTGAGATGCCGATGCCCGTGAGATGCCGATGCCCGTGAGATGCCGATGCCCGTGAGATGCCGATGACCGTGGGAAGCCGATGATCGTGGGGATCGGCGTGGACGTGGTGGACGTGGCGCGGTTCGCCTCCGCGCTCGAACGCACCCCCGCCCTGCGGGAGCGGCTGTTCACGCCCGCCGAGCGCGACCTGCCCGTGGCGTCGCTCGCCGCGCGGTTCGCCGCCAAGGAGGCCGTCGCCAAGGCGCTCGGCGCGCCGCCCGGACTGGCCCACCGGGAGGCCGAGGTGTGCCGGGAGACCGGGGGACCGCCGAGCCTGCGCGTCCTCGGCCGCGCCGCCGAGGTCGCGGCCGAGTTGGGCGTCGCCCGCTGGCACTTGTCGCTCAGCCACGACGGCGGTGTGGCGATCGCGTATGTGATCGCGGAAGGCGGCCCGCGCGATTAAATTCGGCAGGGTGCGCACCGCCTACACCGCCGACCAGATCCGCTCCGCCGAGCACGCGCTGATGGCGCGGCTTCCCGAGGGCACGCTCATGCAGCGCGCCGCGACCGCGCTCGCCGTGGTCTGCGCCCGGGCGCTCGGGCGCGTGTACGGCTCGCGCGTCACGCTGCTGATCGGCAGCGGCGACAACGGCGGCGACGCCCTGTACGCCGGGGCCCGCCTGGCCCGCCGGGGAGCCCGCGTCGAGGCGATCCTGGCCGGGTCGCGCGCCCACCAGGGCGGCCTGGCGGCGCTGCGGGCGGCGGGGGGCCGGGTCATCGAGCACGCCGGGCACGCCGAGCACGCCGGGCGGGCCGTCGCCGCGGCCGACCTGATCGTGGACGGGCTCGTCGGCATCGGCGCGGCGGGGGCGCTGCGCGAGCCGTACGCGGGGCTGACGGAGCTGGCGAACGGCGCGGACGCCACGGTCGTCGCCGTGGACGTGCCGAGCGGCGTGGACGCGAGCACCGGGCGCGTCGAGGGCGCGGCCGTGCGCGCGCACCTGACCGTCACCTTCGGGGCGTGCAAGACCGGCCTGCTCATCGACCCCGGGGCGAGCCACGTCGGCACGCTCGAAGTGATCGACATCGGCATCGGCCCCCACCTGCCCGACCCGGACGTGACCGCGCTCACCGCCGCCGACGTGGCCGCGCGGCTGCCCCGGCCGGGCCCCGAGTCCGACAAGTACCGCAGAGGCGTGGTCGGGGTGGTCGCGGGCAGCGCCCGCTACACCGGGGCGGCCGTGCTCGCGGTGGGCGGGGCCGTACGGGGCGGGGCCGGAATGGTGCGGTTCGCCAGCGCTCGCGAGCCGGTGGAGCTCGTGCGCGCCCGCTGGCCCGAGGCCGTCACCACGATCCTTGACACCACGATCCTTGAGGGGGACGGGGACGCCCGCGCGGGCGTCGAGAGCATGGGCCGGGTGCAGGCATGGGTGCTCGGCCCGGGCATGGGCACCGACGACCGGGCGCACGCGCTCGCCGAGGCCGTGCTCGACACCGGCCTGCCGACGGTCCTCGACGCCGACGGGCTCACCCTGCTCGCCGCCGACCGGTCGCTGCTGCGCCCCAACCTGCTGATCACCCCGCACGCGGGCGAGCTGTCCCGGCTGATCGGCGTGCCGCGCGAGCGCATCGAGGCGAGCCGCCTGGAGCACGTCCGGCTGGCCGCCGCCGACCTGGGCGTGACGGTGCTGCTGAAGGGCTCGACCACGCTCGTCGCCGAGACCGGCCGACCGGTCCGCGTCAACGGCACCGGCACCCCCTGGCTCGCCACCGGCGGCACCGGCGACGTGCTCTCCGGCCTGGCGGGCGCGTTGCTCGCGGGCGGCCTCACCTGTTACGAGGCGGGATCCTGCGCGGCGTACCTGCACGGTCTGGCGGCGCGCGTGGCCGGTATGACGCCGATCTCGGCGCAGGACCTGCCCGACGCCCTGCCCGAAGCGCGGCGTGCACTCGATTCACCTGCCAAAATGGAGGAATGAGCGCTGCTGCCCCCGCCGAGGCCCGTGTGGATCTCGCGGCGATCGCCCACAACATCTCCGTGCTGCGCGGGCACGCCGCCGGCGCCGAGGTGATGGCGGCGGTCAAGGCGGACGGGTACGGCCACGGGATCGTTCCCTGCGCCCGCGCCTGCCTGGCGGCGGGCGCGACCCGGCTCGGCACCGCGCTGGTGAGCGAGGCGCTCACGCTGCGCGCGGCCGGGATCACCGCCCCGATCCTGTCGTGGATCCTCACGCCGGGCGAGCCGCTGGACGAGGCGGTCGAGCGTGACGTGGAGCTGTCGGCGGGCGATCCGGGGATCCTTGACCGGATCGCGGAGGCGGCCCGCCGTACCGGCCGGACGGCTCGGGTGCACCTGAAGGCCGACACCGGCATCTCGCGCGGCGGCGCGCCGCTGGCGCTGTGGCCGGCCCTGCTGGATCGCGCGCTCGCCGCGCAGGCCGGGGGCGTCGTCGAGATCGTCGGCCTGTGGTCGCACTTCGCGTGCGCCGACATCCCCGGCCACCCCTCGATCGCCGCGCAACTCGCGGCGTTCGATGAGGCGCTCAACCTCGCCGACAAGCTCGGCGCGGCCGGTTCCCACGTGATCCGCCACATCGCCAACTCGGCCGCGACCATCACCCTGCCGGAGGCGCGCTATGACATGGTGCGTCCGGGAATCGCCGTCTACGGCCTGAGCCCGATCCCCGAGGCGGGCGACTTCGGGCTGCGCCCGGCGATGACGCTCGTCGCGCGCCTCGCCCTGGTCAAGCGGGTGCCGGCCGGGTCCGGCGTCTCCTACGGCCACCTGTACGTCACCGATCGCGAGACCACGCTCGGCCTGGTTCCCCTGGGGTACGCCGACGGCGTGATGCGTGGACTGTCCAATCGTGGGCACGTGCTCGCGGCGGGCCGCAGACGGCGGGTCGCCGGGCGGGTCTGCATGGACCAGTTCGTGATCGACCTGGGTGACGATCCGGTCGCGGCGGGTGACGAGGTCATCCTGTTCGGGCCGGGGGACGACGGCGAGCCGACCGCTCAGGAGTGGGCGGATTCCCTCGGCACGATCAGCCATGAGATCGTGACGAGGATCGGTGCGCGCGTGCCGCGCGTCTACCGGCATGAGGGTGTGCGGTAAGGAGGGTCCGTGAGCAGGCGGCGAAGGGTCGGGATCGCGGGGGCCGTCGTCGGAGCCGCTTCGGCGGGTGTGGCGACGGCGGCTCTGGCCAAAAGGTACGCCGTCGGGCGCATTCGCCTGCGTCCCGACCCCGAGGCGAGCGAGCCGTTCGGCGAGCTGCGCGGGCAGGAGGTGAACGTCACCGCCTCCGACGGCGTGCGGCTGCACGTGGAGCTCGACGGGCCGCAGGACGCGCCGCTGACCGTGGTGCTGTGCCACGGCTACACGCTCAATCTGGACTCCTGGCACTATCAGCGCCGCGACCTGCGCGACGCGTACCGGCTCGTGCTGTGGGACCAGCGCTGCCACGGCCGGTCCCAGCGCGACGGCGTCACCGACCGCACCATCGACCGGCTCGGCGACGACCTGCGCGACGTGCTCGACGCCCAGGTGCCGGGCCCGTGCGTGCTGGTCGGCCACTCCATGGGCGGCATGACCGTGATGGCGCTCGCGGAGCGGTATCCGGAGCTGTTCGGCGACCGGATCCAGGGGGTCGCGCTGATCTCCACCTCGGCCGGGAGGCTGGCGGAGGTGACGCTGGGCCTGCCCGCCCTGGTGGCCAAGGCCGTGCACCGGGTGGCCCCGCAGGCCGTCGCCGCGCTCGGCCGCCGGGCCGCCCTGGTGGATCGCGGCCGGCAGGTCGGCAGCGACGTGTCGTTCCTGGCGATGCGCCTGTTCGGGTTCGGCGACTCGCGCAACGTCAGCCCCACGCTCGTCGACTTCGTCGACACGATGATCCGCTCGACGCCGACCGACGTGATCGCCGACTTCTACCCGGCGCTGATGGCCCACGACAAGCTGTCCGCGCTGGACGTGCTGGACAAGGTGCCGACCTCGATCATCGTGGGGGACAAGGACTGGCTGACCCCGCCGGACCACAGCCGCGCGATCGCGGAGGTGGTGCCCTCGGCCCATCTGGAGGTGGTGGCGGGCACCTCCCACCTGGTGCAGATGGAGCGGCCCCAGGTGGTCAACGACGCGCTGCGCGACCTGCTCAAGCGGGTGCAGGGGGAGAACCGGTGAGGAGGGCGCGCACCGCCGAGGAGATGCGCGAGCTCGGCGCCGAGCTCGCCACCCGGCTGCGGCCCGGCGACCTGGTGGTGCTGTCGGGGCCGCTCGGCGCGGGCAAGACCACCCTGGTGCAGGGCATCGCCGAGGGGCTCAAGGTGCGCGGCCCGATCACCTCGCCGACGTTCGTGATCGCCCGCGTGCACCCGTCGCTGTGCGACGGCCCCGACCTGGTCCACGTGGACGCCTACCGCCTCGGCGGGCGGCTGGAGGTCGACGACCTCGACCTCGACGCGTCCCTGGAGGAGTCGGTGACGGTCGTGGAGTGGGGGGAGGACCTCGTCGAGGCGCTCAACGAGGACCGCCTGGAGATCGACATCGCGCCCGGCGAGTCGGGCGACGAGCGCCTGGTCACCATCACCGGGGTCGGCCCCCGCTGGTCCCGCGCGTCCTGATCGCCGTCTGATCTAGTCCGGATTACTCGCATGGAAGATCGCCTCAAGGGGGTTGGTCTATATTTTCGGGGTATGACGGTCAGCAGCAGGTAACGTGATCGGGCGGTCGGGTCAACGGCGAGGCGGGAGTGTGCGGCGTGCGCAAGATCGGTCAAGTCGCGTTGGCGGGAACGCTGGGTCTGCTCGGCACCGCCGCCTGTACGGCGGAGGCCCAGTCGACCTCCCCGAGCTCCACCCCGGCGGCCACGGCCACGGCCCCGGCGAGCCGCCAGCCGGTCCGGGTCGAGCTGAACCCGGCGAGGACCACCGGCGGCACCACCAAGTCCATCCGGATCCGGGCGTTCTGCCCGTTCCCGCAGGGCGGCACCGAATACCGGGCGACCGCGCGGTCGAGCGCCTTCACCGGCGTCGTCACGCTGGCCCAGCCCACCGTCACCCCGTCGGCGAACGGCGATGGCGCCACCCCCGCCACCCCCGAGGTGCGCGGCTTCGCCCTGCTGAGCGCCGACGCCAGGCCCGGCACATACAACGTCGAGGTCAGATGTGAGGGCACCAACGACACCGGCACCGCCCGCCTGACCATCACCGCCCGGCCGCGCTCCACCCCGACCCGCACCCGTACCACGATCCCGACCCGGGCCCCGCACGCGGGCGGCGGCGGCACCGCCGCGGGCGGCCCGGCCGAGGACTCCGGCATCCCGCTGCCGGTCACCGGGCTGGCCGCCGCGGCCGTGATCTGCGCCGGCGTCATGTTGGTCCGCCGCCGGGCGCGATGACCCAGTGGAAACGCGTCGTCGTGGCCGGTGTGCTCACGGGCACCGTTCTGTACGCCATCGTCGGCCGTGACGGGCAGGAGAAGAAGGAGGAGATCGCGTCGGCCCGCGTCGCCGCCGTGACGCCGCAGCGCATCGACATCCCGTCGCTGAAGCTCGACGCGCCGCTGATGAAGCTCGGCCTCACCAAGGAGGGCGACGTCGAGCTGCCGCCGTACGAGAAGCCGCAGATGGCCGGCTGGTACAAGAACAGCGTCGTCCCGGGGGAGCGCGGCGCCTCGGTCATCATCGGCCACGTCGACACCAAGAAGGCCGCCGCCGTCTTCTACCGGCTCCGCGAGGTCCGCAAGGGCGCCGTGGTCAAGGTCACGCGCAGCGACGGCAAGGTCGCCCGATACCGCGTCGACAAAGTCGAGCAGATCCCCAAAAACCGCTTCCCCGCCGAACGCGTCTACCTGGAGGACGGCCTGCGCCTGGTCACCTGCGGCGGCACCTTCGACTGGTCCCAGCACCAGTACCGCGACAACATCATCGTCTACGCCTCCCTGATCACGTAGCCCACCACCGGGTTCTGAGCCCCCTCGCCGCGACGCGCTAGCGTCGCATTGAACCCGCGAGGGGGCGCCGGTGTCTGGACTGACGAACGCAGGAGGCCCGCAGGGGCTCCGGAGTGAGGAGGGAAGACGCCGGGTTCTGAGCCCCCTCGCCGCGACGCGCTAGCGTCGCATTGAATACAGCTAGGATTTAGGTTTGTGCTGGTCTTGGCCTTTGACACCGCGACGCCTGCGGTAACCGCCGCCGTCCATGACGGCGACCGCGTCCTGGCGGAGCGCACGACCGTGGACGCGCGGCGGCACGGCGAGCTGCTCGTGCCCACGATCGAGGCGGTGCTGAGCGACGCCGGCGTTTCCCTGCGGGACGTCACGGCGATCGTCTCCGGCTCCGGGCCGGGGCCGTACACGGGTCTGCGGGTCGGCCTGATGACGGCGCAGGCGCTGTCCTCCACCACCGGTGCCCCGGCGTACGGCGTCTGCACGCTGGACGTGGTCGCCTACGCGACCGAGGTAGCCGGCCCGTTCCTGGTGGCGACGGACGCGCGGCGCAAGGAGGTGTTCTGGGCGTCCTACGACGAGACGGGCGCCCGGATCGGCGGCCCGGCCGTGGACCGCCCCGGCGCGCTGCCGCCCGACCTGCCGGTCGCGGGCGCGGGCGGGCGCCTGTACGCCGAGATCATCGGCCCCGAGCGGATTATCGGCCCCGTGTACCCGTCGGGCGCGGCCCTCGCCGCGCTGGCCGCCGGGCGGCTCGCCGCGGGGGCACCCTTCGACCCCCCGCACCCGATCTATCTGCGCCGCCCCGACGCCCGAGTGCCCGGCCCGGCGAAGAAGGTGACCGCGTGACCGAATCCGCCCCGGGGCCCTACATCATCCGGCAGATGACGGTCGAGGACATCCCCGAGGTGATGCGGCTGGAGCGGGAGACCTTCCCGCTCGACGCCTGGAGCGAGGGCATGATGCGCGGCGAGCTCGCCGACCAGCCGCGCACCCGGCACTACCTCGTCGCCGTCGCCGACGGCGAGATCGTCGCCTACGCGGGCCTCGCCGCCGCCGGCGACCAGGCCGACGTGCAGACGATCGCGGTGCGCGCGGAGCGGCGGCGCACGGGCATCGGCCGCGCGCTGCTGTCGGAGCTGATCGAGGAGGCGGTACGGCGCGGCGCCGAGTGCGTCTTCCTTGAGGTGCGCGCGGACAACCCGCCCGCCCAGGCGATGTACGAACGGTTCGGTTTCGAACGCATCGGCGTGCGCCGCCGCTACTACGACGACGGCACCGACGCCTACACGATGATGAAGAAGCTCCGATGACGCCTCGGGCGAGCAGCTCGACAGCAGCTCGACGAGGAACGGCTCGACGACGAACAGAAGGCTTGCTGACGATGGGTGACGCCCCCCTGGTGCTGGGCATCGAGACCTCCTGCGACGAGACCGGCGTGGGTCTGGTACGCGGTCACACGCTGCTGGCCGACGCGGTCGCCTCCAGCGTGGACGAGCACGCCCGGTTCGGCGGCGTGGTGCCCGAGGTCGCCTCGCGCGCCCACCTGGAGGCGATGACGCCCACGGTCGAGCGGGCGCTCGCCCGGGCCGGGGTGACGTTCTCCGACATCGACGCCGTCGCGGTCACCGCCGGTCCGGGCCTCGCCGGGGCGCTGCTGGTGGGCGTCGCCGCCGCGAAGGCGTACGCGATGGGCCTGGGCGTGCCGCTGTACGGCGTCAACCACCTCGCCGCCCACGTCGCCGTCGACCAGCTCGAACACGGCCCGCTGCCCAAGCCCTGCGTGGCGCTGCTGGTCTCCGGCGGGCACTCCTCGCTGCTGCTCGTCACCGACGTGGCGCGGGAGGTCATCTCGCTCGGCTCGACGGTCGACGACGCGGCGGGCGAGGCGTTCGACAAGGTGGCCCGGGTGCTGGGCCTGCCGTTCCCGGGCGGCCCGCACATCGACCGCGCCGCCGGCTCCGGCTCGGGCGCGGCGATCGCCTTCCCGCGCGGCAAGTACGACGACGGCACCTTGGACTTCTCCTTCTCCGGCCTGAAGACGGCGGTGGCCCGGTGGGTGGAGGCGCGCGAGGTGAACGGCGAGCCGGTGCCGGTCGCCGACGTGGCGGCCTCCTTCCAGGAGTCGGTCGTCGACGTGCTCACCCGCAAGGCGCTGCAGGCCTGCGCGCGCTACGACGTCAAGGACCTGCTCATCGGCGGCGGCGTGGCGGCGAACTCCCGGCTGCGCGCCCTGGCGCAGGAGCGCTGCGACGCCGCGGGCGTACGCCTGCGCGTCCCCCGCCCGGGCCTGTGCACCGACAACGGCGCCATGGTCGCGGCCCTCGGCGCGGAGCTGGCGATCGCGGGACTGCCGCCGTCGTCCCTGGAGATCCCGGCCGACTCCTCGCTGCCGGTGACGTCCGTCCGCGTCTGACGACCGACGACGACGGGGTCAGTCCTTGCCGTTGCGGGTGGGACGCAGCAGCGCCTCGGCGAGGGCCAGCATGGTCTCCTCAAGCGCGCCCAGCCGGCGGGTGACGGCGGCGGTGAACTCCTCCCGGTCGGGGCGCGCGTTGACGGCCTCCAGGAGGGGGACCAGGTGCGCGGCCGTGCCGGCGAGCCGTTTCTCCACGGCGTCGAACCGCTCGGCCTGGCCGGCCCGCAGGTCGGTGACGGCCTGCAGGAGCAGGGTGCGCAGCTCGCCGAGGTCGAGGGTGGCGGGAAGCTGCCCGATGCGCTGGTTGACCGCCTCGACGTGGTCGTCGATGAGGTCGAGGCGCTCGTTGACCTGTTCGGAGCGGGTGTCGGCGACGGCGAGCCGGTTGTCCACGCCCAGCATGCGGCTCTCGATCGCCAGCATGCGTTCCTCGAGCGCGGTGAAGCGGTCGTCCTGGCAGCCGACGCGCGCGTCGACGGCGGCGAGGCGGCCGTCGAGCCCGGCGAGCCGCGCGTCGATGTCCCCCAGGCACTCGTCGGTGCTCTCGACGCGGCCGTCCAGCGTGTCGAGCCGCCGGTCGAGGCTGCCGAACCGGTCGTCCAGGTGGGCCTCCAGGCTCTCGACCCGGCTGTAGACCTCATCGACGCGCCCGGCGGACTGCTCGACGGCGGCGGTGAGGCTCTCGGAGAGGTCGAGCACCCCGCCCTCCAGGCGCTCGCCGCGCAGGGTGAGCTCCGCGACCGCCTTGTCCAGCCGCGAGAACCGCCCGGCCGCGGCCTCCATGCTCGCCTGCAGCTGCGCCAGCCGCCCGGTGAACTCGGTCATCTGGGCGGCGATGCCCCGGGTGCTGTCGAGGACCGCGTGCAGGCCGTCGATGCCGCCGCGCAGGCCGTCCACGCCGCCCCGGACGCCGTCGATGTGCAGCTTGACGGTGTCCACCTGCTCGCGGACCACGTCCACGTGCCGGGCGAGTCCCTCGGCCCACGCGGGCGGCTTGCCCGCGAGGTGCTCCAACCGTCCGCTGACCGTCTCCAGCGTGCCGCTGAGCCCGCCGAGTTCGCGTTCCCTGACCTCGCGGAGCAGCCATTCCATGCCTTCGAGCCGCTGCCGGATCTCGTCGAGCACGGCGCCCTGGGTACGCTGCTCGTACACATGGTCCTGAGCCGCGCGGGCGAGCAGCTCGCGCATGCGGTCGCTGATGGCGGTCTGGCTCCCCGCCTGCAGCAGGGTGTGGTTGGCATGGTCCACGGGTGGGCTCCTTCGATCGACGCCGGCACGCGCGCTGACCAGTAGTACTGGGCGACACGGCGGCGCGCGTCGGACTTTGAAAGATCGTGACTAGCCGTGGACGGCCGGGTTACGCATAGGCGCGCAGATCATGGCATATGGCTTATCGACGATTCGGGTGAGCACGACGACGGCGGATCGGTCTCCCGAGAGGCGCAGGTCCTTGCGCAGCCGCTCGACGTCCACCGCCGAGCCGCGCTTCTTGATGGTCAGCTCGCCGACGTGGCGCTCGCGCAGCGCCGCGCGCAGCCGCTTGCCGGAGAAGGGCAGCACCTCGGAGATCTCGTAGCCGGACGCCCAGGGGGTATCGACCGCGTCGTCGCCGGTCACGTAGGCGATGTTCGGGTCGAGGAGCCGGCCGCCGACGAGATCGGCCACCTCCGCCACCAGGCCCGCCCGGATGGCGGCGCCGTCGGGCTCGTAGAGGTACCTCGCGATGGGCCCGGTCTCCGCCCGCCGCGGGGCGCCGACCCCGGTGAGCGTCTCGCCGTACGGCAGCAGCGTGGCCCGGCGGGTGAGTTGCGGGCCGTGTCCGGGGAGGAAGCCGCCCAGCCAGAGCACGGCCTCCTTGACCTCGCCGCCGAAGGACACCCATTCCACCTCGGCGCCGTCCGGGACGAACTCGTACGGCAGCCCGGGAGCCGCCTTCACACAGGCCGCCGCCGCCGACCCGGTGAGCTCAAGCACGGCGGGCCACGGCGGCGAGTACGCCAGCGGGTCGAAGATCCGCGACCCCGACCGCCGACGCCGCGCCGGATCGGCGAACACGACCCCGTACGCGGCGGGATCGACGTCGGCGGCGTCCGCCCGGCGGACCCGGACCCCCGTCAGGCCGAGCGCCTCGGCGTTCGCCCGGGCGACGGCCGCCGTCAGCGGGTCGAGATCGACCGCGTCCACCGCGCATCCGTGCCGGGCGAAGGCGATCAGGTCGCCGCCGATCCCGCAGCACACGTCGGCCACGCCGCCGCCCTGTCCGAGCGCGGCGACCCGCCGCGCCCTGTGGTCGGCGACCTCCGCCCGGGTCGCCTGCTCCAGCCCCTCCGCCGTGAAGTACATCCGCCCGGCGTCGGCGCCGAACTTGCGGGACGCCCGCCGCCGCAGGGCGGCCTGGGTCAGCGCCGCCGAGGTGGTCGCGGTGTCGTGGCTCCTGCGCATCGTCGTGGCGGCCCGGACCTCGTCGCCGCCCTCGGCGAGGAGCGCCTCGGCCTCGGCCAGGGCCTGCTGCCCGCGGGGCGTGAGGAGCGTCAGGAAGGCGTCGAGATCCACCCCCGCACTATAGGCGAGGTGAGCCACGGCGGCCCTGGCGCCGCCGGACGGCGAGAAGGGTGGACACCGTGGCCTCTGCCAGGATGCCCACCCTCCGAGGTGTCGTTCAGTACCGGGTTTTCGCCACCCGGGTCTTTGCTACCCAGGTTTTCGCTACCCGGGTCTTCAGTACTGGACCTTGCGGACGCCGCAGTCCACACGGTCACGGTTGACGGGCGTGACCGGGGTGAGCGGGGCGACGAGGACGAGGACCTCGTCGATGCCGCGGTTGCCGCAGACGACCACGTTTCCGGACTGCTGCGCGATGTTGATGCCTTTTCTGTGCACCGGGTGCTTGTCGGCGTGCGCCGGAGGGACGAAACCGAGACCGGCGAACGCGGCCGCGGCCGCCCCGCCGAGAACGATCTTCTTGAGCACGGAGGTCTCCTCATCGATGTCGGTCGGAATTTCGGCCCGGAACACCTGCGGTTGCCGGGCCGTGAGTTAGTAGACCGCCCTGTGCGGGCGATATCAAGCGACACGCATCGCGCTTTACCAAAGAAACCGCAATGCGTTGTCCGATCAAAGTCCGGTCGAAAAAGAACGAACACCGTGCCTCGGCGCGGTGTTCGTTCTTTTTCGGTACGTCTCGGCCTGCCGGCCCAGGGGTCGTCTACGGAATAAGCGGTCTCATCGGGCGCAATCCGATAGACGGATCGGGATGATTATTCCCGTACTAGCCGTTGTGCACCTGGACGCCGCAGTTCACCGGCTCCCGGTCCGCGCTGGTCACCGGGGTGAGCGGGATGATGGGAACGAGGATGTCGCCGATCGCCTGGTTGCCGCAGATGGCCGTGTGGTCGGCGCCGGCCATGGCCGTGCCCGTGACGCCCACGGTCGAGAAAGCGGCCAGGGCGGCGGTGCCCAGCACAAGCTTCTTGAGCATGTCGGTCTCCTTGAGATCGAGTTTCGATTCCGATGCGAACCGTTCCCGGCTCGAACCGAAGGCAAGTGAATCCAGTGCGGCGGCGGATGGCAAGCGGATTATGCGTACCGCGGCGTAAAGAAAGCGTCAGCGAAAAGAATGTTCTGGCATCTCCGCCCATTTGTGCCGCTCGGGCGTTTCGTCGGTCCCGAACGCGAAAGAGCGGCACCGCGGTCTCGCCGCGATGCCGCTCCGGTGCACCGGTCTATGAATTCAGGCAGAACCCCCGCGAAGAGGTCATTCATCCCTCACTGTCCGGCGACACAGCTCTCTGACGCCGATGTCCCTCGCGACCTCGGTCCTGGCGCCCTCGCCGGCGCGCGGACCCGGTCGTCCCCGTGACTCCCGTCCGACCTGCGGGCCGGGGAAGGGGCGCCGGATCAGTGACGCTGCAGGACCTGGATGCCACAGTCCACCGGCTCGCGGTCGGCCGTGGTCACCGGGTTGAGGTTGAGGATGGCGACCGTGATGTCGCCGATGGCCTTGTTGCCGCAGACGGTCACATTGCCGTTCTGCTCTGACACGTTGACGGTGCGACCGTCCCAGGGGTTCGCCATGGCCGGGGTGGCGAGACCTCCAGTGAGGGCCGTGAGCGCAACGCCTCCGAGTACGAGCTTCTTCAGCATGTCAATCTCCCGATCGATTGAGATTTCGGCTCGAACCACTTGATGGCCGAGCGGGAATCAGTTAATCCAGGTGCGAACCAGATAGCAAGCAGACGGCCCGGTGCGACATCGTAAAAAAAGACCAAACCGCTTCCGAATGGTATGGACGGAATGTCGCCCATCGGGCATGAAAAGTGGGCGCCCCCGCTTCGGAAGAGCGCCCACCATTCCTTCCGGCCTTTCGCGAATCATCCGGGATTCGCGCGTCCGCCGGCCCGGGTGTGCGGTCGAAGCTTTCCCGGCACGAGCCCGATTCTTTGCCCGAGACGTGTGCGTGAGGACGACCGCCGGCGGGACCGCCGGACGGCGTCGGCCACTAGGTCGGCTACCAGTGCCTTTTACTGGTGCCGGTTACTAGTTCTGAACGGCCTTGAAGCTGCAGTCCGTGGCGTCGTTGCCCCCGTTGGTCAGAGGACCGAGGGTGATGAGGCCGAGGGTGATGTCGCCGATGACCGAGTTGCCACAGACGAGAACATTGTCGTTCTGCGACGAGGTGTTAATGTGCGAGGGCGGCCACGGGCCCGCCTGGGCGGGGGTGGCGAGACCGAAGCCCGCGATACCGGCGACAGCGCCTACGGCGAGGAACTTCTTGAGCATTTCTTTCCCCTGAGTGTTCTGATTGCTGTGGCCCATTCCTTCATGAAGTCTGAGCGGTATCAGTAGACATCGCACTTCGCTCGAATGGCAAGCGAATGGCTGTAAAGAAATGCTAAGCATGCACAAGTGGATGAATGCCGCAAAAATGGACTTTTGGGATGACGTTTTTCGCGTTGTACGCGATATCCGTCTGGCGAACCCCCGTCGAGGACAAAGACTCCAGCGGGACTCGGTGAGGACCGCTCGCGCCCGCCTCCGGCCCCGTCCCCGCCGTGCGGAGCTCGGCCCGAGCAAAGCTGATCATGCTTCCTGACCTGCGTGGCGGGTTCGTGTTGACTGTGCTGAGCCGCTTGCATACTGTTTCGTGTTGGCACTCTCGACGTGAGAGTGCCAACCAAGCGACGAGGCAGGTCTGACACCCGCGACGGCAGGCCGGCTGGTCGCCTCTTCAGCTCAACGACGCAATCTGAAGGGGAGGTCCGATCGTGACGACCGCCACCAAGGTTCCGGTTAAGCCGCTCGGGGACCGCATCGTGGTCCAGCCGCTCGAGGCCGAGCAGACGACCGCCTCCGGGCTGGTCATCCCTGACACGGCCAAGGAGAAGCCCCAGGAGGGCAAGGTGCTCGCGGTGGGCCCGGGCAACTGGGACGAGGATGGCGAAAAGCGCATCCCGCTCGACGTCTCCGAGGGCGACATCGTCCTGTACAGCAAGTACGGCGGCACCGAGGTGAAGTACGGCGGCGAGGAGTACCTCGTGCTCTCCGCCCGCGACGTGCTCGCCATCATCGAGAAGTAAAGCTCGCCGAGCCATATCGCGATGACGTGTCGAGCCCCGGGCCAACGCCCGGGGCTCTGATGCGCTCAAGCCGCTCGAACGCGACGTGGAGCGTCGCAACGAATAGGAGTGCTTAATGCCGAAGATCCTGGAGTTCGAAGAGGACGCACGCCGCGCGCTCGAGCGTGGCGTGAACGCCCTCGCGGACGCCGTGAAGGTGACCCTCGGCCCGCGTGGCCGCAACGTGGTCATCGACAAGAAGTTCGGTGCCCCGACCATCACCAACGACGGTGTCACCATCGCCCGCGAGATCGAGCTGGAGACCCCGTACGAGAACCTCGGCGCCCAGCTCGCCAAGGAAGTGGCGACCAAGACCAACGACATCGCCGGTGACGGCACGACCACCGCGACCGTGCTCGCCCAGGCGATGGTCCGCGAGGGCCTGCGCAACGTCGCCGCCGGCGCGTCGCCGCTGTCGCTCAAGCGTGGCATCGACGCCGCCGCCCAGGCGGTCAGCGAGCGCCTGCTCAACTCCGCCCGCCACGTCGAGGACAAGAAGGAGATCGCGAACGTCGCGACGATCTCCGCCCAGGACGCGAACATCGGCGGCCTGATCGCCGAGGCGTTCGACAAGGTGGGCAAGGACGGTGTCATCACCGTCGAGGAGTCCAACTCCATGGGCATGGAGCTGGAGTTCACCGAGGGCATGCAGTTCGACAAGGGCTACCTGTCGCACTACATGGTCACCGACCAGGAGCGCATGGAGGCCGTGCTCGAGGACGCCTACGTCCTGCTGCACCAGGCCAAGATCTCCTCGATCGCCGACTTCCTGCCGCTGCTGGAGAAGGTCGCCGCGACCAAGAAGCCGCTGCTGGTCATCGCCGAGGACGTCGAGGGGGAGGCCCTGGCCGTCCTGGTGACCAACAAGATCCGCGGCACGTTCACCTCGGTCGCCGTCAAGGCGCCCGGTTTCGGCGACCGCCGCAAGGCGATGCTGCAGGACATGGCGATCCTCACCGGCGGCCAGGTGGTCAGCGAGGAGATCGGCCTCAAGCTGGAGTCCGTGGGCCTTGAGGTGCTCGGCACCGCCCGCCGCGTCGTCATCACCAAGGACAACACGACGATCGTCGACGGCGCCGGCGACCTGGCCGCGATCGAGGACCGGATCCGCGAGATCAAGCTGGCGATCGAGCAGACCGACTCCGACTGGGACCGCGAGAAGCTGCAGGAGCGCCTCGCCAAGCTGTCCGGCGGCGTGTGCGTGCTGCGCGTCGGCGCGGCCACCGAGGTGGAGCTCAAGGAGAAGAAGCACCGCCTGGAGGACGCGATCTCGGCCACCCGCGCCGCGATCGAGGAGGGCATCGTCTCCGGCGGCGGCTCCGCGCTCGTCCACGTCAGCAGCGACCTGGACGACCTGGGCCTCACCGGCGACGAGGCGACCGGCGTGTCGATCGTGCGCCGCTCGCTGGTCGAGCCCGCCCGGTGGATCGCCGAGAACGCCGGCCGCGAGGGCTACGTGGTGACCAGCAAGATCGCCGAGCTGCCCGCCAACCACGGCTACAACGCCGCCACCGGCGAGTACGGCGACCTGATCGCCGACGGCGTGATCGACCCGGTCAAGGTCACCCGCTCCGCCGTGCAGAACGCCGCCTCCATCGCCGGCATGCTGCTGACAACCGAGGCCCTCGTGGTGGACAAGCCCGAGGAGGAGGCTCCGGCCGCCGCGGGCGGCCACGGCCACGGCCACGGTCACGGCCACTGAGCGAGCGCCCGCTGAGCGAGCGCACGACCAGAGCGCCTTATCGCACACGGCTCGCGCCCCTGGATGGGGTGCGAGCCGTGTGTCTTTTGACAGACGTGTTTCGCAGGCGTGCCTTCGCAGGCGTGTTGCACAGACATGTTCACGGACGTGTTTTCACGAACGTGGGGGACCGGACGACGGACGCGTCCGATCCCCCTGTGGTGACGACAAGGCCGCGGTCCGGCGGCCATAAGACCCCCTCCGCGCTCGAATGACCGCCGAGCGTGCATTCGTCGCCACGTACCGTAATGCTCCACGTGTCGATGCTTTGCCCGCAAGGTGAGAAGGTGCAGATGCAGCAACCTGTATCCGATCGCTCACAAAGGCGGGGACCGGCGGACAAGAGGGAGAAGTCGAGTTACTCTCACGACACTCTCTGTGACACTTGGAGTCGGTCATGCGCCCCCAGACCCAAATGATCGAGGACCTGCTGCAGCCTCTCGGCCTGACCGCGTCCCAGGCCGCCGTCTACATCGCGTTGCTGCGCCTGCGCCTGGCGTGCGCGGCCGAGGTGGCCGAGGCGGTGGACCGGCCCGAGGGCCGCGTCGAGCCGGACCTGCGGACCCTGGTACGGCTCGGCATCGTCGAGGACTGCAACGGTCGCTACCTCGCCCGCCATCCGGCCGCCGCGCTCGGCCGCCTGATCGCCCCCCGCCTGGACCGGATCGCCGCGGAGAGCCGCCGGATCGACGAGCTGCTGGCCTCGGTGCGCATGCTGGCCCGGCACCACGACGCCGGGCAGGACTACCACGGCGCACGGCTCGCGGTCGATCTGATCAGCGGCGCGGACGCGCTGCGCGCCACCATGTCCGAGGTCGCGATGGCGCGGCCGCCCGCGGATCTGATCTCGGTGATCCCCGACCACCGGACCGTGCACGACCTGGCGCACAAGTACGCCGACGAGTGGGTGCGCGCCCAGCGCGAGGGGGTGATCTCCTCCCGGGTGATCCTGCCGGTCTGCACGGTGACCCTGCCGGGCGCGCACGACCTGCTCACCCGGCTCACCGACGCGCGGGCCCGGATCCGGACCCTCGACCGGCTGCCGAGCTGGTATGTGGCGATCGGCGACGACGCGGCGTGGCTGCCCGTGCAGTGGGGAGGCAACCTGCCCGACAGCGCGTACCACTTCTGCCTGGTGCGCTCCCCGCTGATGGTGTCCGTGCTGCGGGCGTTGTTCGAGGAGCTGTGGGCGAGGGCCGTGCCGCTGTCGCGGCCCGAACGCAAGGACGGGGTGGTCCGGGTCCTGCGGCTGGCGGCCCAGGGGATGTCGGATGAGATGATCGCCCGGCACCTCGGCGTCTGCGTGCGGACCGTCCGCAGCAGGTTCGCCGAGGCGATGGCCGAGCTGGGCGCCCGCTCGCGCTTCCACGCGGGAGTCGAGGCGACGCGCCGGGGGTGGCTGAGCGTCTGCGGCGGGAGCCATCGGCCCATGTGAGCGCCCCATGTGAGTGCCCCATGTGAGCCCGGGTTGAGTGCCCCGGGTTGAGCGCCCGGGTGAGCGCCCCACGTGAGCCGGGAGCGGCCGCGCGGGCCGGCCGCTCCGCCGCATCCCGCCCTAGCCGAAGCTGCCGAGCAGCCTTCCGAGGAGCCTGCTGATCGGGTCGCTCGGCCGATCGTCCGATTCATCCGAGTCGGGGCCCGTCAGATCGACGAGCCAATGCGAGTCGGTCGGCTCGGGCGAGTCGGCCTGGACGGCGACCGGAGTCAGGAATACGGCCCCGGCACAGGCCGAGGCGATGAGAAGACGGCGGAGCATCTGTTTCCCCCTGAAAAGCTGAAAAGCCCCGATACGGAAGCGGCATCGGCAACAATCCGCGACCGGATAATTACCGTGCGTGCGCGAATTAGTATGGCATTCGCCGCCTCCATGTCCAACTTCATCGATCAATGCGGTCGGCGATAGCACTCGACGAGACCCGGTGCATGCGTCATAGGGTGGGATCCGTGCTGGAAGACGTCCCCCGCGATCCGTTCGCGGATGACCCGAACGATCCCGCCGCCGCGCTCGGCGAAGCCGAGAACGCCGATCCGCTGAGCAGCTCGGAACGGCAGGAGGCCCTCAGCGACCTCGCCGACGTGGAGGTCTTCCGTTCCCTGCTGGAGCCGCAAGGGGTCCTCGGTTTGGTGCTGGAGTGCCCGGAGTGCGGAGAGCAGCACTACTTCGACTGGGATCTGCTGCGCGGCAATTTGCGGCAGATGATCCAAGAAGGCCGGCCACAGGTTCACGAGCCGGCCTTTCAGCCCGATCCGGCGGACTATGTGAGCTGGGATTACGCCCGCGGCTACGTCGACGGCGTGATCGACACCGAGGAAAGCCGCTGATCGACGTCGTTGACCAGGGCGGTGAGCAGCCGGATGGCCGCGTCGCCGGTCCTGGCGCCCGCGCCCCACGGGCCGTGCTCCCGGCGGGCGAGCATGCTCAGGAGCCTGTCGGTCCTGAGCACCTCGGCGTCCTCCGGCTTCGGCCCGTGCGGGTCACGTCGGGCCCCGTAGGCCCTGCCGAACAGCGGATCCCTGCTCATGGTCACGCAATCGACTCAAGGTCGGCCAACTCCCGCAACCGGGCCAGTGCCCGATGCTGCGCGACCCGTACCGCGCCTGCTGACATACCCAACACATTACCGGTCTCCTCGGCCGACAGCCCCGACACCACCCGCAGAATGAGCAGTTCGCGTTGGGTGTCGGGAAGCCGGGAGAGGAGCTCGCGCGCCTGCGCGGCCTCGGTGTGGCGCACGACGGTCTCCTCCGGTCCGGGCCCCTCGTCGGGCCCGTCGGGAAGGTCCTGTGTGGGCACGGCCGAGCGCACGGAGCTGCGCAACGCGTCGGCGACCTTGTGCGACGCGATGCCGAACACGAACGACGCGAAGGGACGGCCGATGTCACGGTAACGCGGCAACGCGGACAGGACGGCGATGCAGACCTCCTGCGCCACGTCGTCCGCGATGTGGTAGTGACCGGAAACCCTCCCCAAGCGTGCCCTGCAGTAGCGCACGACCATCGGGCGAAGCTGCCCGAGCAACGATTCGATCGCTGTGCGATCCCCCTGTACGGCAAGGCTTGTCAGTTCCCTGAGGTCGGACTCATCCGATCTCGTCGCAAGCCTCACCCCTGTTACGGCGTCGGCGACGCATCCCTCGGTCACGTTAGGCATGATGCCTGCCACGATCGTGGATGTCGTCATATCGGACGGCTACGGATTGGTCACATTGATGCGTCGATTGCGGAAGGTAATCGACTGAACACGATACTGGTGAACATTTCATGCCCGGCCCTTATAGTCGTATATCCCATTGATCACGTACCGTCGATCCGTCCTTCACACCGCATTGCCGCTTTGTTTGGTTCGCCGCGCAATTGCGCGAAATCGGGCGGCGAATGAGCGCCACGCGCGAGGGTCCCGCGGCTCCGGTGCGCCGCTGGGGGCGTACGCGCGAGCACGGCGAGACCGGGCGGGTGGAGTGCGGCCCCGCAGGGCTTGTCGTGCTCTTATGGATGTTCATGGATGTCGAGGGCGCCCACGAGCCACCCCGCCCCGACTTGACGAACTCGCGTACTGTGATAGACATATAGCGCTTCGTGACGGAAAATCCGATGCGCGTCCGGCGGGCCGTCGTGCCGCTCGGCGACGAGAGGCGACCGTCCGGCGCACGCGTCTTTCATGGCCGCCGGGTAGGGAATCGGCGGCCGAGTCAAGACGGCCATACGGCGGACACGCCATGCTCTTCGCGGCCGGGCGGCCTTTCCTTCCCGCAGCCAATTGCGGTCAACGGGTATCAACCGGTATCAACGGGCGTCGCCCGCGGTCGGGCAAGGGTTTTCCGGATAAATCCCAGCATCCCGCGTGAAAGTTGTTTGGCGCCACATATTCGGCCCCGGGGGCATTGCTTTCCCGATCGCTCGCGGACGGCACCGCAAGCCAATGGCCGAAGCGTGAATTGCCGGATCCCCCGCGCCCCCCGCCCGTCCCCACGCACGCCCCGGTCCGGCCGCGCGCCCCGGCCCCGCCGCCGCCCTCGGCGCGGCACGCCGCCACCCGACGCGGGCATGCCGCATGTTTCGGCGATATTTCGGTCCTGCTCATGGACGCGGCGGCCCGGCGGACGCCCGTCCGCGCGCCGGTGAGGCGCTCGGTGACGGGCCGATAAACTGAGCCGAGGGGCGCGGCGGCCCGATCACGGCACTAGGGGGTTGCGGATGGCCAGGTTCACCGAGCCGGGGCTCACGTTCGACGACGTGCTGCTCGTCCCGGCCTATTCCGATCTGCAGCCGGGCGAGGCCGACACCACCACCCGGCTGTCGCGCGGCATCACCCTGCGCATCCCGCTCGTCTCCGCGGCCATGGACACGGTCACCGAGGCCAGGATGGCGGTCGCGATGGCCCGGCAGGGCGGCATCGGCATCCTGCACCGCAACCTCTCGGTCGAGGAGCAGGCCCAGCAGGTCGATCTCGTCAAGCGGTCCGAGGCGGGCATGGTGACCAACCCGGTCACCTGTTTCCCCGACGACACCCTCGCTGACGTTGAGGCCCTGTGCGCCAAGTACCGCATCTCCGGGGTTCCGGTGATCGACGCGACCGGCGTGCTCGTCGGCATCGTCACCAACCGGGACATGCGCTTCGAGACCGACCACAGCCGCCCGGTCCGCGAGGTGATGACCACGATGCCGCTGGTGACGGCCCCGGTCGGCGTCTCGCGCGAGGAGGCCTTCCGCCTGCTGCGCGCCAACAAGGTGGAGAAGCTGCCGCTGGTCGACGACGGCGGACGGCTGCGCGGCCTGATCACCGTCAAGGACTTCACCAAGAGCGAGCAGTACCCGCTGTCCACCAAGGACGCCGACGGCCGCCTGGTCGTCGGGGCCGCGGTCGGCGTGGCGGGCGACGCCGACGAGCGCTGCAAGGCGCTCATCGAGGCGGGCGTCGATGTGATCGTCGTGGACGTGGCGCACGGCCACTCCCGCGGCCTGTGCGACATGGTCGCCAAGGTCAAGGCCAACTCCGCCGTCGAGGTGATCGGCGGCAACGTGGCCACCCGCGCCGGGGCCCAGGCACTGATGGACGCGGGCGTCGACGCGGTCAAGGTCGGCGTCGGCCCCGGCTCCATCTGCACCACCCGCGTGGTGGCCGGCGTGGGCGCCCCCCAGGTGACCGCGATCCACGAGGCCTCTCTCGCCTGCGGCCCGGCGAACGTGCCGGTGATCGGCGACGGCGGCCTGCAGTACTCCGGCGACATCGCCAAGGCGATCGCGGCCGGCGCCGACACGGTGATGCTCGGCAGCCTGCTCGCCGGCTGCGAGGAGTCGCCCGGCGAGCTGATCTTCATCAACGGCAAGCAGTTCAAGTCCTACCGGGGCATGGGCTCGCTCGGCGCGATGCGCAACCGCGAGCGCGGCGGCAACTCCTACAGCAAGGACCGCTACTCCCAAAACGACATCGCCACCGAGGACAAGCTGATCCCCGAGGGCATCGAGGGCCAGGTGCCCTACCGCGGCCCCGTCGCCGCCGTGGCGCACCAGCTCGTCGGCGGGCTGCGCCAGGCGATGTGGTACACCGGCTCGCGCACGATCGAGGACCTGCGCACCCGCGGTCAGCTCATGCCGATCACGGCCGCCGGCCTGAAGGAGAGCCACCCCCACGACATCCAGATGACGGTCGAGGCCCCCAACTACCACGGCCGCTGACGGTGTCGTCGGCGGCATGGTGATGTGAGGCGTGGTGGGAGGCGTGTTGGATGTGATCGGAGAACGAAAGCGATGAGCCAGGTGGAGATCGGGCGCGGCAAGAGCGGGCGGCGGGCGTACGCGCTGGGGGAGATCGGCATCGTGCCGTCCCGGCGTACCCGCGACCCCGAGGAGGTGTCGATCAGCTGGCAGATCGACGCCTACCGGTTCGACCTGCCCGTCGTGGTCAGCCCGATGGACAGCGTGGTCTCGCCCCCCACGGCGATCGAGATCGGCAGGCTGGGCGGGCTCGCCGTCCTCGACCTCGAAGGGCTGTGGACCCGGTACGAGGACCCCACGCCGCTGCTTGAAGAGGTCACCACGCTCAGCCAGGAGGCGGCGACCAAGCGGCTGCAGGAGATCTACAACGCCCCGATCAGCGACGAGCTGATCGGCCGCCGCATCGAGGAGATCCGGGCGGCGGGCGTCACCACCGCGGCCCGGCTGTCGCCGCAGCGCACCGTCCAGCACCACAAGGCGGTGATCGATGCCGGGGTCGACATCTTCGTCATCCGCGGCACCACGGTCTCGGCCGAGCACGTCTCCGGCCGGGCCGAGCCGCTCAACCTCAAGCAGTTCATCTACGAGCTCGACGTGCCGGTCATCGTCGGCGGCTGCGCGACCTACACCGCGGCGCTGCACCTGATGCGCACCGGCGCGGCCGGCGTGCTGGTCGGCTTCGGCGGCGGCTCGGGCCACACCACCCGCACCGTGCTCGGCGTCGCGGTCCCGATGGCCACGGCGATCGCCGACGTGGCCGCGGCGCGCCGCGACTACCTCGACGAGTCGGGCGGCCGGTACGTGCACGTGATCGCCGACGGCGGCATGCGCTTGTCCGGCGACATCGCCAAGGCGATCGCCTGCGGCAGCGACGCGGTCATGGTCGGCTCCCCGCTGGCCCGCGCCGTCGAGGCCCCCGGCAAGGGCTACCACTGGGGCTCGGAGGCGCACCACGCCGACCTGCCCCGCGGCGCCCGCGTGGAGGTCGGCACGATCGGCACCCTCGCGCAGATCCTGCACGGCCCCTCGACGCTCGCCGACGGCTCGATGAACCTCATGGGCGCGCTCAAGCGCACCATGGCCACCGCCGGCTACTCCGACCTGAAGGAGTTCCAGCGCGTCGAGGTCGTCGTCGCCCCCCACACGGGCTCCTGACGAGGCAGACCCTGAGAAGGGCTAGAAGGGCGGAACCACCCAGGTCCCGCCCTTCATGACCGCGTCGACCGCCAGGTCGTCGGAGAGCACGAGCAGGTCGGCGTCCTTGCCGGCGGCGATCGAGCCGACCCGGTCGTCGACGCCGAGCACCTGGGCGGGGGTCAGCGCGGCGGCGCGGGCGGCCTCGGGCAGGGTGAGGCCGACCTCGCGTACGGCGCGGCGGAAGGCGACGTCCATGGTGAGCGTGCTCCCGGCGATGGCGCCGCCCTCGGCGAGGCGGGCCACGCCGCCGGACACCTCGACGGCCATCGGCCCGAGCCGGTAGGAACCGTCCCCGAGCCCGGCGGCGGCCATCGCGTCGGTGACCAGGGCGACCCGGTCGGGCCCGGCGGTCGCGTGCGCGAGCCTGAGCACCGCCGGATGCACGTGCACCCCGTCGTTGATCAACTCGACGGTGACCCGGTCGTCCTCCAGCAGGGCCGCGATCGGCCCGGGCCGCCGGTGGTGCAGCGGCGGCATCGCGTTGAACAGGTGGGTGGCCACGCTCCCGCCCGCCTCGATTCCGTCCAGCGTCCGCTCGTAGCTCGCGTCGCTGTGCCCGAGGGCGGCGATCACCCCCTGCCGCGCCGCCAGCCGGATGACGTCGAGCGCCCCGGGCAGCTCGGGGGCGATCGTCAGCATCCGCACGTGCCCGCGCCCGGCCTTGATCAGGGCCGACAGCTCGGCCGGGTCCGGGTCCCGCAGCAGCGCCGGGTCGTGCGCGCCGCACCGGGCGGCGGAGATGTACGGCCCCTCCAGGTGGATGCCGGCGAAGACGCCGTCGTCGCACAGGTCGGCGAGCACTCCCACGGCCCGCGCCAGATCGTCCGGCCCGGCCGTGACCAGGCTGGCCACGCCGGTGGTGGTGCCGTGACCGAGGTGGAACCGCGCCGCCCGCGCCGCCTGCTCGGCGTCGGCCGCCGGGTAGGACCCGCCGTCGCCGCCGTGATGGTGCAGGTCCACGAAACCCGGCAGCACGTACCGTCCGCCCAGATCGACGCCGTCGCCCGGCGCGGCGCCACGCCCCACGTGGGTGACGAGGCGGTCCTCGATCGTCAGCCAGCCCTCCCGTACCTCGTCCGCGAGCACGAGGCGGGTGTTCGTGAGTGTGATCCCCATGGGATCAAGCATCACAGACCCGCGCCCCGGGCGGGGGCAGGGGGATTCGCCGCCGGTCAGCGGGTAAAACGACAGTACGGTCAAGCCTAGACAGAATGGGTGAGGGTGTCGGCCCGGAAGGCTCCACGGGGAGACGACGACCGGCAGGTGCGAGGCGGCCCGAGCGGCCGGAATCCGAATTGCAGGGGGGCGCGATGACGGTGCGCATGGGCACAGCCAGCCTCGGTCCGGCCGAGCGCGCGGCGGCGCTGGCGCGGATGGAGGCCGAGGAACTCGACGTGGTCGTGGTCGGCGGCGGCGTGGTCGGCGCGGGCGTCGCGCTCGACGCGGTGACCCGGGGCCTCACCGTCGGCCTGATCGAGGCGCGCGACTTCGCGTCGGGCACCTCCTCACGCTCGTCCAAGCTGATCCACGGCGGCCTGCGCTACCTGGAGCAGTACAACTTCGACCTGGTGCGCGAGGCGCTGCAGGAGCGCTCGCTGCTGCTCCAGCGCATCGCGCCGCACCTGGTGCGGCCGGTGCCGTTCCTGTTCCCGCTCACCCACCACGTGTGGGAGCGCGCCTACGTGGGCTCGGGCCTGGTCCTGTACGACTCGCTCGGCTTCACCCCGGGCAGCACCCGGGGCGTGCCGGGCCACCGCCACCTGTCCCGCGGCCGCGCCCTGCGCCTGGCCCCGGCCCTGAAGCGCTCCGCGCTCACCGGGGCGGTGCTGTACTGGGACGCCCAGGTCGACGACGCCCGCTACGTGGTGACCCTGCTGCGCACCGCCGCCGCGTACGGCGCGCACGTGGCCTCGCGTACCCAGATGGTCGGCTTCCTGCGCGAGGGCGAGCGGGTCACCGGCGTGCGGGTGCGCGACCTGGAGACCGGCCGCGAGGCCGACGTGCGGGCCCGCCAGGTGGTGAA
The DNA here is from genome assembly GCF_040678635.1 of Thermopolyspora sp. NPDC052614. Lineage (NCBI taxonomy): Bacteria > Bacillati > Actinomycetota > Actinomycetes > Streptosporangiales > Streptosporangiaceae > Thermopolyspora > Thermopolyspora sp. NPDC052614. The sequence continues at coordinate 36,033 of NZ_JBFATZ010000026.1, read as the reverse complement.
CGCCACCGGCGTGTGGACCGACGAGATCCAGGGCCTGGTCGGCGGGCGCGGCCAGATCCACGTGCGCGCGTCCAAGGGCATCCACCTGGTGGTGCCCCGCGACCGCATCCACTCCTCGACCGGGATCATCCTGCGCACCGAGAAGTCGGTGCTGTTCGTCATCCCCTGGGGTCGGCACTGGATCATCGGCACCACCGACACGCGCTGGGACCTGGACCGCAGCCACCCGGCCGCCTCCCGCTCCGACATCGACTACGTGCTCGACCACGTCAACGCCGTGCTGGCGGTGCCGCTCACCCGCGACGACGTCGAGGGCGTGTACGCCGGCCTGCGCCCGCTGCTCGCCGGCGAGTCCGAGGAGACCTCCAAGCTGTCGCGCGAGCACGTGGTGACCCACCCGGTGCCCGGCCTGGTGATGGTGGCGGGCGGCAAGTACACCACGTACCGGATCATGGCCAGGGACGCGGTGGACGCCGTGGCGCACGGTCTCGATCAGCGGGTCCCGCCGTCGTGCACCGACCGGATCCCGCTGGCGGGCGCCGACGGCTACCCGGCGCTGTGGAACTCCCGTTACCACCTCGCCGAGCGCTCCGGCCTGCACGTCGCCCGCATCGAGCACCTGCTGCATCGGTACGGCACGATGATCGACGAGGTGCTCACGCTCGTCGCCGAGGACCGCTCGCTCGCCCGTCCGCTGGCGGGCGCCGACGACTACCTGCGCGCGGAGGTCGTGTACGCGGCCACGCACGAGGGCGCTCGGCACCTCAACGACGTGCTGACCCGCCGTACCCGGATCTCCATCGAGACCTTCCACCGGGGCGTGGGCGTGGCGCAGGAGGCCGCCGAGCTCCTCGCCGGGCCGCTCGGCTGGGACTTCGACCAGGTCAAGCGCGAGGTGGAGTACTACACCAAGCGCGTGGAGGCCGAGCGGTCCTCCCAGGAGCAGGACACCGACCAGGAGGCCGACGCGATCCGCCTGGGCGCGCCGGAGATCGTTCCGGTGCCGCCGCCGGACAAGCGCCCGGTGCGCTGAGGCGCGCGGGTCAGCCGGCGTTCTCGCGCACGTAGTACGGGCCGATGTCGTCCTTGGCGCTGGTCTTCAGCAGCACCCGCAGCGCGGTGCCCCGCAGGTCGATGACGTTGACCTGGTTGCCGCCGTCGGCGGACGCCGCCCAGCAGTACAGGTGCTCCTCGTCGTACCAGCCCAGGATCTTCGTGCACGAGGAGGAGATCGAGGTCGTCCGGTTCCCGGTCGCGGTGTCCCAGACGCAGTCGCCGCTCTCGCCGGTGGGGCATCGGGTCACGAACGACTTGCCGGACGGCGAGAACAGCCCGGTCGAGGTGTTGTACGGCGCGCCGATCCCGGTGATCTCCCGTGTCTTCTTGCCGTCGAGGTCGTAGAACCGCAGGCCGTACGCCTTGCCGTCGGTGAAGGAGGTGACCACCTCGTTCTCGTCGGCCGTCCAGTAGAACCGGCCGTCCTTGATGGAGCCGTCGAGGATCGTCGTCGTGTTGGCCTTGCCCGCGACGACGTCCACGACGATGAACCCGATCGTGGTCCAGTCGGCCTTCTTGGGGTCCTTCATCGTCAGCAGCAGCCGCTTGCTGTCCTTGCTCCACTCGGCCGAGTCGTACGTCAGCGGCGACTTGACCAGGTCGACCGAGCGCAGCTCGCCGCTGCGCCGGTCGATGATGTCGATCGCGTGATAGCCGCGCGAGGTGTACTTCTTGGTGCGCCCCGCCTCAAGGGTGCGGTCCGGGGAGACCGAGATCGTCCAGTACTTCTCCGAACGCGTGAACGACCCGGTGCGCGACGTGCGCGGATAGTTGACCCACTGGTCCTTCTCGCGCTCGATGTCGAAGTAGGCGAGCGAGATCGCGTCCCCCGGATGCTCGTACGCGGTGGCCTGCACGTCCGGCAGCTTGGTCTCGGTGACGCCCGCCGTGGGCACGGCGGGGGTGGGCGTGGGCGTGGGCGTGCTCGCGGGCGTGGGCGAGGTCCCGGCCACGATCTCGCCGCCGCCTCGCCCGTTCAGCGCCACGGCGATGCCGACCATGGTGAGGGCGACCGCCACGCCCGCCGCCGCGCCCGCGATCGCGAACTTGCGCCCGGACGAGCGGCGCGGCGATTCGACGGTGGGCGGCCCAGAGAGGTGATACGGAGTGTGAGGCCCGGGTGGTCGTGAATTGCCCTGGTTGCCCTGGTTGCCCGGGTAGCCCGGGTAACCCTGATAGCCCTGCGGCCCCGGGTGACCGTGCGCGGGCGGCGGCGGATAGCCTCCCGCGCCCGCCGGGGCGGGCGTCGCCCACGGCGGCGGCTCCGGCGTCGTGGGAGGAAGCCGCTGCCCGGAAGGCCCGGGAGGCCCAGAAGGCCCGGAAGACACGGCGGGATCGGAGGCCGCGGCCGGCTCCCCGTGCGGCGTGGCCGCCGCCGCGGCGGCCTCGTGCAGAATGGCCGGCCCCGCCGCCGACGAGTGCTGCAGCAGCCGCAGCAGCACCTGCTCGGCGGTGGGACGACGCGACGGATCCTTGTCCAGGCAGGCCGCGACGATGTCGCGCAGCGTGCCGTGCAGGCCGTCGAGGCTCGGCGTGGCGTTCAGGATCCGGTTGATCACCGCGGGAAGCGTGTCGCTGCCGAACGGCGCGTCGCCGGTGGCCGCGTACACGATCGTGCTGGCCCAGGAGAACAGGTCGGCAGGCGGCCCCACGCTGTGCCCGGTGAGCTGCTCGGGGGCCATGTACGACGGCGTCCCCACCGGCCGCGAGCTGAGCGTGACGGCGGTGTCGAGCGCCCTGGCGATGCCGAAGTCGATGACGCGCGGCCCGTCGGGCCCCATCAGCACGTTGGCGGGCTTGAAGTCGCGGTGCACGATGCCGGCCTGGTGGATCGCGGTGAGCGCGGTCGCGGTGCCGACGGCGAGCCGGTGCAGGCTCGGCCCGCTGCGCGGACCGGACTGGATGACCAGGTTCTGCAACGACGGCCCGGAGATGTACTCGCTGACGATGTACGGCCGGTCGTGCTGAAGTCCCGTTTCGACGATCTGGGCGGTGCAGAACGCGGCGACGCGCTGCGCCGAGGCGACCTCGCGCAGGAAGCGCTCCCGCGAGACCGGATCCCCGGCGAGATCGGACCGCAGCCACTTGATCGCGAATTTCTCCCCGGACGAGTTCTCGCCCAGATAGACGACGCCCTGTCCGCCTTCGCCCAGACGTCCGCGAAGATCGTAGGAGCCCAGGCGCCCGGGGTCCCCCGGCCTCAGCGGCGAAGTATCTGGCATACCTGCGATTCTCGCGTCTGCCGCGCGTCGTGGGCCACTTGTCACCGAAGAGCAATGTCTTACCCTGGCGCGAAGTGCCGTTTCGTTACCGGAATGTTCTCCTTGACCGTTCCGCCGCCCGGCCCTGCCCAGGGCACGAAACGGGTGCCCGTAAACTGTGAGCCCTATCCCGTACGCATGGAGGGCCTCCCGGTGTCTGACTTCGACACGGTCTTGGTGGTCGATTTCGGAGCGCAGTACGCGCAGCTCATCGCGCGCCGCGTGCGCGAGTGCCACGTCTACTCCGAGATCGTCCCCTCGACGATGCCGGTGTCGGAGATGCTCGCCCGTAAACCGAAGGCGATCATCCTCTCCGGCGGCCCGTCGTCGGTGTACGCCGAGGGCGCGCCCGCCGTGCCCGACGGGCTGTTCCAGGCCGGGGTGCCCACGTTCGGCATCTGCTACGGCTTCCAGGCGATGGCCCAGGCCCTCGGCGGAGAGGTGGCCAGGACCGGGATCGCCGAGTACGGCCGCACCCCGCTGACGGTCGCCCGCGAGGGCGTCATCTTCGCCGGGCTGCCCGCCGCCCAGTCGGTGTGGATGTCCCACGGCGACAGCGTCCGTACCGCCCCCGAGGGGTTCGCCGTGACCGCCTCCACCGAGGCGACGCCGGTGGCCGCGATGGAGGACCCCGAGCGCGGCCTGTACGGCGTGCAGTTCCACCCCGAGGTGCTGCACACCGAGCACGGCCAGGCGGTGCTCAAGCACTTCCTCGACGCGGCCGGCTGCCGCCCCAACTGGACCATGCTCAACATCGTCGAGGACGCGGTCGAGGCGGTGCGCGAGCGGATCGGCCCCGAGGGCCGGGCGATCTGCGCGCTGTCGGGCGGCGTGGACTCGGCGGTCGCCGCCGCGATCGTGCAGCGGGCCATCGGCGACCGGCTGACCTGCGTGTTCGTGGACCACGGGCTGCTGCGCAAGGGCGAGGCCGAGCAGGTCGAGCGGGACTTCGTGGCGGCGACCGGGGTGAAGCTGCGCGTCGTGGAGGCCGCCGACCGGTTCCTCAAGGCCCTGTCCGGCGTCACCGACCCCGAGACCAAGCGCAAGATCATCGGCCGCGAGTTCATCCGCGTCTTTGAGGACGAGCAGCGCGCGATCATCGCCGCCGCCGACGCCCCGGTCGACTTCCTCGTGCAGGGCACCCTGTACCCGGACGTGGTCGAGTCCGGCGGCGGCACCGGCACCGCGAACATCAAGTCGCACCACAACGTCGGCGGGCTGCCCGAGGACCTGGAGTTCACCCTGGTCGAGCCGCTGCGCACGCTGTTCAAGGACGAGGTGCGCCGGGCAGGCGAGGAGCTGGGCCTGCCGGCGGCGATGGTGTGGCGGCAGCCGTTCCCCGGCCCCGGCCTCGGCATCCGGATCATCGGCGAGGTCACCCGGGAGCGGCTGGACATCCTGCGCGAGGCCGACGCGATCGCCCGCGAGGAGCTGTCCCGCGCGGGCCTCGACCGGGACATCTGGCAGTGCCCGGTGGTGCTGCTCGCCGACGTACGCTCGGTGGGCGTGCAGGGCGACGAGCGCACCTACGGCCATCCGGTGGTGCTGCGGCCGGTGACCAGCGAGGACGCGATGACGGCCGACTGGGCGCGGGTGCCGTACGAGGTGCTCTCGCGCATCTCCACCCGCATCACCAACGAGGTCCGCGAGATCAACCGGGTCGTGCTCGACGTGACCAGCAAGCCGCCGGGCACCATCGAGTGGGAATGATTGGCTCCCTGGCACCCCTATTCGGCCGGTAGTCCAGTTTGGTGGGCCTGGTGGCGGTAAGTTAGGGCAAGTGCCTGAGTCTCCCAGCACCCCCACTCGATTGGCCTGGCTGGACGCCTTGCGCGGCGTCGGGGCGACGGCCGTGGTGGCCGAGCACGCGCTGCCCTGGCTGGTGCCGTCCCTGCGGCCGACCTGGTTCAACCCGGGCATGTACGGCGTGCTGGTGTTCTTCCTGGTCAGCGGCTACATCATCCCGGCCTCGCTGGAGCAGCGGGGGGACGTGCGCACGTTCTGGGTGAGCCGCGTGTTCCGCCTCTACCCGCTCTATCTGCTGGTGGTCGCCGTCGTGCTCGTGGCGGCGATCTGGGTGCCGATACGCGCCGAGGTGGCGCGCGACGTCGGCTCCGTCGCCTCCCACCTGACGATGCTGGTGGACGTCGTCAACGGCGCCGGCGTCGTGGACACGATATGGACGCTGTCGTACGAGATGGTGTTCTATCTGCTGGTCACGGCCCTGTTCACCGCCGGGCTGCACCGGCGCAGCGGCCCGGTCGCGGTGGCGTTCGGCCTGGTGGCGGTGGGCACCGGGCTGGTGGTGACCGCGCCGCTGCTGTCCGGCGCGCCGGTCGCGGTGATCTCCGCCGTCGTCTTCGCCGCCGGCCTGACCTGCCTGCTCACCGGCCGGTGGCGGGCGCCCGCCGCGTACGCGCTCGGCCTGATGGCCCTGACGCTGCTGCTCGGCAGCCGGGTGGTCTGGCTCGGCGCGGCGATCCTCGCGGTGATGTTCGCCGGGACGGCGATTTACCGCTGGGAGCGGGGCGCGGGCCCGCTGTGGCCGGTGGCGGCGGTGGCGGCGCTGGTGGCCGTGGCCCCGGTGTGGGCGCCGCAGGCGGGCTGGTGGTGGGTGCGGCCGGACGTGTGGCTGCCCACGATCGCGCTGGCCGCCGCGACGTTCGCGGGCGCGATGGCGCTGCGGCGGCGGCGGGTGCCGCGCCCGCTGGTCTGGCTCGGCCTGATCAGCTACTCGCTCTACCTGCTGCACCACCCGATGCTGCGCTGGCTGGTGGCGATCGTCGGCGACGTCCGCGCGCTGCCCCCGGCCGCCCAACTCGCGCTGGCGGCCGGGTACCTGGCGGTGGTGCTCGCGGTGAGCCGGCTCACCTACGGGTTCGTCGAGCTGCCCATGCAGCGCCTGGGACGCAGGCTGAACCGGCTCCCGGCTCAGCGCGGCGGGAAGGTCGAGCCGGGGGTGAGGCGCCCGGTGCCCGCCAGCGTCGAGACCGTCACCAGGTGATAGCCCCGCTTGCGCAGCTCGCGCAGGATGCGGGGCATCGCCTTGACCGTGTGCGGCACCACGTCGTGCATGAGGATGACGCCGTTCGGCTTGGCGAGCGCGAGCACCTTGTCGCCGATGGCGTCGACGTCACGCAGCGACCAGTCGAGCGTGGTGCCGGTCCACAGGATCTGCGCCAGCCCGAGCTCGGCGTTGACGGCGCTCACCCGCGCGTCGGTGTGCCCGTACGGCGGCCGCATCAAGGTGGGCCGCCTGCCCGTCACGCCGCGGATGGCCTCCTGCGTACGGCTCAGCTCCTCGACCACGTCGAAGTCCGGCAACGCGGGCAGCGACTGGTGCCGGTAGGTGTGGTTGCCGATCTCGTGGCCTTCCCTCGCCATCCGGCGCACGATCGCGGGATGCTCCGCGACACGCTCGCCCACCAGGAAGAACGTGGCCTTGACCCGGTGCTCGCGCAGCGTGTCGAGCAGCCGTGCGGTGGTGACGGGCGCGGGACCGTCGTCGAAGGTCAGCGCGATGCACTTGACCTTCGCGCAGTTCACCCGCGCGGTGTCGGCCGAGGCGGCGGCCGAGGCGGGGGCGAGCACCGCGGGGACGAGCGCCGCGGGGGCGAGCACCGCGGGGACGAGCGCCGCCGGGGCGAGCACGGCCAGCGCGGCGAGAACGCGGGCGGCGAGGGAACGCTTCGACATCGTCACCCGTCGACCAGCGGCGAGGTCTCGACGGCGTGCGTGGCGTCCTTGGGCCAGACCTCGCCCGGCGCCAGTTTCTTGCCGCGCAGCAGCGCCGAGACGGGCACCACGTGGAAGCCCCGCTCCTTCAGCGCCTTGAGCAGGGCGGGCATGACGTCGACGGTCTGCGTCACCCAGTCGTGCATGAGCACGACCGAGTCACGCCGCGCCCCCTTCAGCACCTCTTTGTAGATCGCCTTCTCGTCGCGGGTGGCCCAGTCCTGCGACCCGGTGTTCCACAGCACGATCGGCAGGCCCAGCTCGGTGGCGACGGCCTGCACCCGCTCGTTGGCGAGCCCGTACGGCGGCCGCAGCGTGGTCGGGTACTTGCCGGTCAGCTTGTGCACGAGCTCCTGCGTCCGGGTGATCTCCGACTCGATCGCGGACTCGTCCATCTTGGTGAAGTCGGGGTGGGTGTAGCTGTGGTTGCCGAGCTCGTGCCCCTCCTTCGCGATGCGCTTGGCCAGCTCCGGGCGGGCCTTGACGTACTGCCCCTCAAGGAAGAACGTCGCCTTGACCTTGTATTTCTTCAGCGCGTCGAGCAGCTTGCCGGCTTTCTGTCCGGGGCCGTCGTCGAAGGTCAGCGCGATGCACTTGACCTTCGCGCAGTCGACCGTCTTCGCGGGAGCACTACTCCACGCGGGGGTTGGCGCGCAGACGGCGGCGATCAGCGCGGCACACGTCGCGACCCTGATCGGCAGTCGCATGGCTCGATACTCCTCAAACGGGTAACTCGGGTCACTTAGGGCACAACACCCTACCTCTCATAGGGGCTCGGCGTCGGGAAGTACGCCTCAAGGAAGTTGCGCAGCAGCCGGTCCTGCTCCGGCGTGGTGGTCGCGGTGTCGTTGAGGCAGAACGTGTCGTGGTGCCGCAGCGCGAGCATTTTGCGCAGCTTGCGGCGGGTGCGGTCGAGCGCGATGTCCACGTAGGTGTAGCCGATCGTCCCCCGTACGGCCCGCCCGGTCAGATACCCGTAGTAGTGCGCGAGCGAGGACACCACCGAGATGTCGCGGCAGTCGCGGAACCGGTGGCTCGCCGTCCGCGCGAACTCGGCCGCGAACCGCTCCTCCAGCTCCGCCAGCAGGCCCCGCCGCAACGCGTACGGCACGTGCCGCATCTTGTGCGTCAGCACCCGCCCGGTGAGCCCGTCGAGCAGCCGCCGGTTGTTCATCCCGGCCGCGTGCACCGGCGACTCCTCGCGCTCCGGCGCGCCGAACGGCACGTGCACCGCCGACGGGAAGAACCGGGTGATGCCGTTCGCCTCGAAGAACGTGCTCGGCGGCAGCGGCCGGCCGAGGAAGAAGTCGTCGTTGAGGTAGAGGAAGTGCTCGCTGAGCCCCTCGATGTGGTGCAGCTGGGTCTCGATCGCGTGCGAGTTGAACACCGGCAGCACCGACGGGTCGGCGAAGATGTCCTTGTGGTCCACGACGGTGACGTCGGGGTGGTCGATGTCGAGCCAGTCCGGCCGCTGCCCGTCGGTGACGATCCACACATGCCGGATCCACGGCGCGCACGCGTTCAGCGACCGCAGCGAGTACCGCAGCTCGTCCCGGCTGGTGTACCGGGCCTCCCCGGCCGCCCACTCGTTGAGCCCGCCGGCCTCGGCGAGCGCCGCGTCCCGCCGGGCCCGCCACATCGGGTCGCCGCCGTCCACCCACGTGTAGACCGCGTCGATCGGGAACTCGATGTCGTCGACGAGCCTGACCGCGAACTCCCGCCGGGTGCGATACCGCGTCTCGCGCCGCCGCGACGCCGAGACCAGGGGGTTGAACAGCTCCTCCCCGGCCTCGACCGGCTCGTCCTCGATCGGCACCGCGTGCACGGCCGCGTTCGGCCGCGGCGCCACGAGCGTCTCGCCCTCGCTGGGCCAGAACTCCAGGTCGCAGCCGTACTCCGGCCCGAGCACGAGCGTACGCGACGGGCTGGCGAAGTAACCGGCGACCCGCACGGCGGGCACGGTGAGCAGGGACGGCAGCGTCTTGCGCCGCAGCGGCCGGAAGGGCCCCTCCGCGTCGACGCCGACGACCAGCGGCTCCCCGGTGTCCGCCAGCGCCGCGAGCGCCCGCTGCCGATGCACGGCGGGCACCCCCACGGCCGGCGGGCTCCCGGCGAGCCGGCGCACGCAGAAGTACGGCACGCCCGCGCCGGACAGCGCCGCGCAGACCAGGTCGAGGTTCTCCCGCATCGCCTGAAGCGGCCCGGCGTCCGCCCGCACCCGCGCCACCCGGGTGCCCTGCGCGGTCCTGACCGGGATCCGGCCCTCGGGCAGCCTCCGGGCCCGCAGACCGGTGAGCAGCCTCCGGGCCCGCCCGGCCCCGCGACGACGGATCCTGCGCGCCAGACGCGCGGCTTTGCGCATGTGTCTCCCCCCAAACAGTGAGTGACAGGAATGTAGCTCACCGCGACCGCCTCCGGCCGCAGGCTTGGGGAAAAAACGGATCTTCATGTCAGGCGTCGGTCAAGACATCGCAACGAGATCCCCCGGCAACCGCCGAAGGTCGAGGCATGACCACGAGAAGCAACCATCCTTACCCCCATGGCGGCCTTCACGATCGACGAAGTCAAGGCGGTTCGCAAACCGCGGGATTCCTGGTGGACGGTGTTCCTGGTGGACCCGCTCGCGTGCCGGCTGACCCTGCTCATCGCCAACCGCACCGCGGTCACGCCCAACGGGGTGACGCGGCTGTCGATCCTCCTCGGCCTCGCCTCGGCGGCCTGCTTCGCCGTGCGGGAGCTCGCCGCGGGGGCGGCGCTGTTCTACCTGAGCTTCGTGGTGGACTGCGTGGACGGCAAGCTCGCCCGGCTGAAGGGGACCGGCACGCCGTTCGGCCTGTGGCTGGACTACGTCGGCGACCGCCTGCGGGTGGCCTGCTGCGCGGCCGGCCTGGCCTGCGGGCAGTACGCGGTGACCGGGGACCCGGCGTACCCGCTGATGGGCGGCGCTGTGGTGCTGCTCGACCTGTTCCGCTACATCAACGGCCCGCAGCTCAAGCGGGTACGCGAGGCCACCCGCGAGCAGGCCAGACAGGCGGCGTCGCGGCGCTGGTCGGCCGAGTGCGTGTTCGTCGAGGACATCCTGAGCCGCAGCCCGCAGACGGGCGTGCGCGACCTGCTGTCGGGCGGCCCGGTGCCCGGCGACGGGGAGGGCGGGCGCGGCCCGGTCGGGGCCGTCGTGCCCGACGGGCGTCCGCTCATCGACCTGCACGCGCGGTTCCGGGCGCGGTTCCCGTGGTTCGACCGGTTCCGCCGCGCGCTGGCCCGGCGCCGGGTGCGCACCCACGTGATGAGCGGCATCGAGTACCACGCGGCGGTGTTCGTGATCGCGCCGCTGATCGGCCCGGCGGCGCTGCTGCCGGTGGCGGTCTCGGGGAGCCTGCTGCTGGTGCTGTTCGAGGCCGGTCTCGTCTACCGCATCTGGCTGGCGACGCGGGAGATCGCCCGCGTGGCGGCCGCGCCGTACCCGACCCATCTGATCGCCGGGGAGGCGGGGTCAGAGGTGATCGCCGCCCTGCCCCAGCCGCGAAACGCCCGGCGGACGTCTCCCCATCCGGCCCCTCACCTGACCGTCGTACCGGACCCCAAGGAGGGCGTCCTTGCCTGAGCAGCCTGAGCAACGCGAGCCGCTCGACCGGCCCGTCTTCATCGTCGGCTGCCCGCGTTCGGGCACCACCCTGCTGCAGCTGATGCTGCACGCCCACCCGCGCATCGCGATCCCGCCGGAGACGCGTATCCTCGTGCACGCCTACAACCGCCGCCGCAAGTTCGGCGACCTGACGGTGCCGTCGAACCGCCGGCAGCTCGCCGAGTGGATCGCCACCCGGCCGCGCCGGCAGTTCGGCGACCTCGGGCTCGACACCGAGGCGTTCGTGGAGCGGGTGGTGGCCGGGCCGGGCACCCTCGGCTCGGTGATCGGCACCATCTACCAGATGTACGCCGAGCGGCACGGCAAGCCGCGCTGGGGGGACAAGCGCCCGCCGTACATCCGGCACATCGACGTGATCACGCGGGTCTTCCCGGACGCCCAGTTCATCCACCTGATCCGGGATCCGCGCGACTGCGTGGCGTCGCTGAAGGAGATGCCGTGGTTCAACGGCGGCGTCCCGGAGGCGGTGCACCGCTGGGCGGAGGCGATCGACCTCGGCCGCCGGGCGGCGCGGCGGCTGCGCCCGGACGCGTACATCGAGCTGCGCTACGAGGACCTCATCGCCGAACCGCGGGCGACGCTGGAACGGCTGTGCGCGTTCCTGGGGGAGCGTTTCGACGAGGCGATGCTGGAGCCGAGCCAGGTGGCCGACGTGGTGCCCGCCCACAAGCACTGGCACCGCAACGTGCGCCGGGAGGTGCTGCGCGGGCGGGCCGGGAGCTGGGTCTCCCGGCTGGAGCCGTGGGAGGCCGGGCTGTGCGAGGCGATGCTCGGCAGGCGCATGGCCGACCACGGCTACGAGCCGAGCGGCGCGCCGCGGCCGACCCGCGCGCTGCGCCGCGAATACCGGAAGGCGGCGGTCGCGGCACGCCGCAGGCTGCGCTACGACGCCCTCCGCGACCTGCTGGTCCGGCTGCGCGAGCCGGGCCCGGTCGCGGCGCTTCTGACGACGGGGCAACGCGCCCCAGAACTCATACGGGGGAAATGATCTCATGCAGTCGGACAGGCCGATCTTCGTCATCGGGTGCCCGCGTTCGGGGACGACGCTGCTGCAGTTGATGCTGCACTCGCACCCACGCATCGCGGTTCCGCCGGAGACCCGGTTCCTGATCTCCGCCTACTTCCACCGCAGAGTGCACGGCGACATGCGGGTGCCGTCGAACCGGCGGGCGCTCGCCGAGTGGATCGCGACCGGGAAGGGCACCAAGTTCCGCGAGCTCGGGCTGGACGCGCGGGAGTTCGTCGAGGAGGCGGTCCGCGCGCCCGGCAGCCTCGGCTCGGTGCTCGGCACCGCGTTCGCGTCGTACGCCCAGCGGTTCGCCAAGCCGCGCTGGGGGGACAAGCGGCCGAGCTACTTCCAGCACGTCGGCACGATCCGGCGGATGTTCCCCGACGCGCAGTTCGTGCACCTGATCCGGGACGGGCGGGACTGCGTGGCGTCGCTGAAGGAGATGCCCTGGTACACCGGCGACGTGTACTCGGCGGTGTCGAACTGGGCCGAGGCCATCGACCACGGCCGCAGGCACGCGGCCGAGCTGCCGCCGGACGCCTACTTCGAGCTGCGCTACGAGGACCTGACCGCCGACCCCGAGAGCGTGCTGCGCGCGTTGTGCACGTTCCTCGGCGAGGACTACGACCCGGCGATGCGCGACCCGCGCCAGGTGGCGAGCATCGCGGTCCCCGAGCACAAGGTGTGGCACAGCAACACCCACCGGGAGGTCACGCGCGCGCGGGTGGGCAGCTGGGCGGACCGGCTGGAGCCCTGGGAGATCGCGCTGTGCGAGACCGTGCTCGGCGACCGGCTCGCCGCGTTCGGCTACGAGCTGAGCGGCGCGCCCCGGGCGGCGCGCGAGCACCTGGCGGCCTACCGCGCGACGGCGTCCCGGCGCAGGGTGGCGCGCTGGAAGCGCCAGGCCCGCGACCGCGTGAGCCGGCTGCGCGAGCCCGGCCCGGTGGCGGCGATGCTCACCACGGCCCAGCTCGCCCGCTGCCAGCCCGTCTGATCATCGGTCAGGTCCGGTCCTTGCCCGCGGCGATGGCCTTGCGCGTCTGGGCGATGTAGTCGCCCACGTACGGGTGGCGGGGGTAGAGCTCGCGCGCCTTGAGGAACTTCGGCAGCGCCGCCCGGTACCGGTTCGCGAAGAAGTCGTTGAGCGCGGAGTTGTAGTACAGGCTGGTCGCGGACGTGACCGGGGTGACCCCGATCTTGGCGAGCCGCTTGTTGATCACGGCGACCGGCAGGATGAAGCTGTGGTTCTCGGCGCTCTCGCCGGTCCGCGCGTCGATCGACCCGGCGATGAGGGAGCCGATGACCTTGCCGTCCCGGCTGAACACCGGGCCGCCGGAGTTGCCCTGGTACGAGGGCGCCTGCGCCTGGATGTACGGCACGCCGAGCACGGTGGTCCGGTTGGCGTTGTAGGCGCCCTCGGTGAGCGCGGGGAACAGCCGCGACTTGGTGTCGAAGACGTCCGTGCGCAGCGTGACCAGCCCCGGGAAGCCGTTGATGTAGAGCGTGTCGCCGACGCGCACGTCGCCGTCGGCGCCGAGCGGCACCGTGGGCAGGTTGCGCACGCCGTTCAGCTTGAGCAGGGCGAAGTCGGCGCCGGGGTAGCTGCGGCCCTCGTCGACGATCCGCATCGGGCGGGAGACGCCCGCGGACCTGGTCATGCCGCCGCCGGGCAGCGGCCAGACGACCCGGGGCGCGCGCTTGATGGCGAGGACCCGCGCGTGCTTGGCGTTGAACCGGGTGTACAGGTTCGTGGCCAGGCGGACGAGTTCGTCGTCGGGCTGGGCGACCTTCATGGTGTCGCGCAGGAAGCCCTTGACGTCGCGGTCGGTGGCGGTCGTGACGGCCGTGTCGGCGATGTTCTTCCGCAGCAGGCGCGGGTCGAAGCAGTGCGCGGCGGTCACCATGTAGCCGTCGGGCGTGATCCACCAGCCGGTGCAGTAGGTGGGGAAGCTCACCGGGAAGCGCCGTGCGCCCGCGGGGACGAGGTAGCGGTCGACGTCGCCGGCGGCGGTGCGTAACACCCACTTGTAGATGCTCTGGTTGTCGGCCGGGATGCGCCCGGCCTTGGCGTGCCGCGTCGCCGTGGCGAACAGCCTCTCCAGGGCCTTGGTCCCCTTGGCCGCGGGGATGACGGCCCGGCTCGACACCTCGGTGCCGATGAGCTGGACGGCCGGATCGCTGCGGGCCGCGATCCAGGTGCCCGTCGCCACCCCGGCGGGCTTGGGCCGGTACGCGGGCTGGGCCATGGCGGCGTCCGGTACCGCCTGGGAGATGGTGAGACCGGTCAGGACGACGCCCATCGTCGCCAGGGCCCGGCGCGCGTTCCTGCGCATCGTTGTCCTCCTTGCGCTATTTACTCCAAAAGTCTGTGTCGATGCGCTGAAGCACTGCTTGCACCTGACTTGCCAGACTTTTGGATCGGTGCTTTCGCGAAGGAGCGCGGACGATGCTCGCGGATCGCTATCCGCTGAAGGAGGGGCTGAAGGAGGGACTAAAGAGGGAACGGTCCACCTCACGGCGGCCCGGCGGCCCGGCGTGCACGAACCAGGAGCGCGCGACCGAGCCGCGGCGCAAGCGGAAGCGGGGGCTCGCGGCGGAGCCCGCCGAGCGGGTGATGATCAACGAGCTCGCCGAGGCGCTGCTCGGCGACGACCGGTACGCAGTACGCCAACGTGCTGCTTGCCGGGGCCGCGTCAAGCTCGCCGACGTCGCCGCGCACCGCGAGCGGCCGGCCGGGCTCCTCGCCGAGCCGCCCGCCCCCGGGCTAGCGGCGAAGGTGGGCGAACAGCCCCTCCCAGCGGTCGAGGACGCGGTCCAGCCGGTACGCGGCGACCTTGGCGCGCGCCTGCGTGCCGAGGCGGCGGCGCTCCGCCGGGTCGGTCATGAGGCGGGTGAGCTCGGCGGCGAAGGCGGCGACGTCGCCGGGCGGCACCAGGCGGCCGGCGAGGGCGCGCACGCCGCCGGAGACGTCGAAGGCCACGGTCGGCACGCCGCAGGAGGCCGCCTCGGCCGCGGCGAGCGGCAGCCCCTCGTGGTCGCTGGTGAGGGCGAGCACGGACCCGCCGAGGTACACCTCGGTCATCTCCCCTGCGGGCACCCGCCCGCGGAAGACGACCCGGTCGGCGACCCCTCCGGCCGCCGCGTGCGCGCGCAGCCGGTCCTCGTCCTCGCCGTCGCCGACCAGGTGGAGCTCCCACCGCTCCGGCACGGCCCCGCACGCGGCGGCGAAGGCGGAGATCAGGCGGTCGAAGCGCTTGACCCCGGTCAGCCGGCCGACGCCGAGCACGCGCGGCGCGGTGCAGGCGGACGTCGCGCCGGGCCAGCCCGGCAGCGGGTTGGGCAGATCGACGGCGTGCGGGAGCAGGCAGTCCTCGGCGAAGCGCCAGGCGTCGTCCGGGCTGAGGAAGACCGACTGGTCGAGCGCCGGGTAGTGGCGGCGGATCGAGCGCAGGTGCCAGGTGGACCGGGCGTGCTCGTACGACCCGTGGTACTGGCCGACGCCGAACAGATGCGGCGGAACCACCTCCCGCGCCCACGCCACCGCCCCCGGCGACGTCATGATCACGATCCCGGAGCGCAGCGAGCCCAGCAGCCGGGCCAGCCGTCCGCGCGAGGGACGGCCGAGGCGCCGCTGCAGCACGAGCCGCCGATACCCCGGCTCCGCCACCCAGTGGACCGGCCCCTCGGCCCGGTTGACGCCGACGACGCAGACCTCGTGACCGCGCCGGGCCAGCCCCTGCGCGAGCGTGTGGGTGACCCGCTGAACGCCGCCGAGCGTGTCCGCGTCCATGCTGACGAAAACGACGCCGTGCCCCGCCACGGACCTCACCGCCCCTGGCCGAAGAACGCGTCCACGATTCGGGCGGCGGCGTCGCCGTTCTCGTCGGCGCACCACATGCGGCGGAAGGCCGCGTACCGGTCCGCGTACGCCTCGGCGAGCCAGTCGAGGTCGCGCAGGGCCTCGACGACCTCCTCGGTGGTGCGCGCGCACGGGCCGGGGGCGATCGCGGGCAGGTCGTGGTAGACGCCCCGCCCGGTCCGCCGGTACTCCTCCCAGTCGTCGATCAGGAACAGCATCGGCTTGCCGGTCACCGCGTAGTCGCACATCACCGACGAGTAGTCCGTCAGCAACGCGTCCGAGGCGAGCATCAAATCGTTTATTTCGGGATACGTCCCGGCCGGGCGGACGAAATACCGCACGTCCTGCGGCACGACGCACTTCTCCGTCGGATGGGTGCGCAGGATCAGCACCCACTCGTCGGCGAGGGCGTCGGCCAGCGTCCGCAGATCGGCCCGCACCGACGTGCCCTTGGCGTGGTCCCGGTACGTCGGCGCGTACAGCAGCACCCGCCGCCCCTCCGAGATCTCCAGCTCGGCCCGCACCCGGCGGGCCGTCTCGGCGTCGCCGCGCACCAGCACGTCACAGCGCGGCGAGCCGTACCGCAGCACCGGCCCGGTGTAGCCGTTCGACGGCACGAACAGCCGCTCGAACTCCGCGCTCGGCGCCACCAGCGCGTCCCAGCGCGCGACCGCGGCCCGCCAGCGGCGGCGCGGCACGTCGAAGTCGCCGCGCAGGTCCGGGGCGTCGAAGCCGATCGACTTGATGCCCTGCCCGTGCCAGGTCTGCAGGTAGCGGGTGCCGCGCGGCTTGGGGAAGGACAGCGGCAGGTTGTGGCTGTCCACCCAGTACGCCGCGCGGGCCAGCGTCCACACGTACCGCCAGCTCCACCGGCGTACCAGCGCGACATCCGCCGGGAAGCCGCGCCGCCCCTTCGACGTGGACCACACGGCGCGCAGCGGCAGCCCGCGCCGCAGGATCTCCTCATGCAGATACCGGGGGTTGCCGGTGTAGCCCTTGCCGGCGTCGGCCTCGAACAACACCAGGTCACGGCGGCGGGGCAGCAGATGGATCAGCGCCCGGTACGCGGCCACCTTCACCGTGCCCGACCCCAGCCGCCGCGCGAGCCGCCGCCGCAGCCGGGGCAGGTGCCGCCGCACGCTGCGGCACCGCCACTCCACGCGCAGCGTGGCCGCCCCGCCCTCGGGCCGCACCGTCACCTCGTGGCCCGGGATCCGCAGCTCGATCGTTCCGGTGCCCGGCGGGACGAGCAGCACGTCACGGGTGCGGCGCCCGTCGTCGACGCGGGTGACGACGATCGCCGGGTCGCAGTGCCCGGTGAAGCCGAAGCGGGGGAGCGGCACGTCCGTTATGTCGAATTCGGCCGTGGACAGGTACGAGCCGTCCGCCTGCCGCCGCGGCGACAGCCGCTTGCGCAGCCCGCGCACGCTTAAATGGGCCACCGCCTCGATCCCGTCCAGCACCCCGAACGGATCGTAGGTGCGCACGGTGAGCGCGAGCCTGCCGCCGTCCGCCGAGAGCCGCTCGACCTCGTGCCGCAGCCGCGACGCCGAGAACGGCAGCTCCGCCATGTGGCACGCGGTGATGTCGAGCCCCGGCGCGGGCACCGGCCCCCAGTAGGTGCGCCCGTCCACGCGCACGGCCCGGCGCGGCGCGGCGCGCGGCCCGGTCAGCGACCGCGCCGCCACCCGCAGGTCCTGCGCCGTGCCGTCGCCGATGAGGTGGCAGCACACCCGGATGATCGGGTCGATCCCGTCGTACGCCTCGGGCCGGATCCCGGCGAGATACGGCGCGACGATCCCGCGAAAGCGCTCGACCCACTCCAGCGTCGCCGCCGGGACCGCCTCGTTCAGGTAGACGCGCAGGTCCTGCCGCAGAAACCGGCGCTGCCGCGCCGCGACCAGATCGTCGAAGCCCGCCGACTCCAGGTGCCGGTCGCACAGCACGGCCGCGCGCACCCGGTCGGCGACGTTGCCGAGCTCGTGCAGGCTCCGCGAGATCGACCGCCGGTACGTCCCGTCCTCGGCGGTGCGGCGCCACAGGTAGACGACCCACGGCACCACGGCGATCCGCCGGGCGGCGCAGAACAGCCGCGCCGACCACAGGTGGTCCTCGTAGTGCAGATCCTCCCGGAACCACAGCCCCGCGCGGCGCAGGAACGCGGTCCGGTACAGCTTGTTGGTGGAGAAGCAGTCGAGGAACATCTCCGGGTCCTCGCGGATGCCGCCCAGCACCCGTCGCCGGTACAGCCCGGGGTAGTAGCGCCGCGTCCGCCCGCTCTCCTCGAACAGGCGGCCGACCTGCCCGGTCACGAAGTCCGCGCCGGTGCGCTCGATCTCGGTGAGCATGCTCTTGCAGGCGTGCCGGGGCAGCTCGTCGTCGCTGTCGAGGAACATCACGTACGGCGCGGCCACCTGGGCGAGGCCGTCGTTGCGCGGCGCCCCGCAGCCCCCGCTGTTGACCGTCCGGCGGACGTACCGGACGCGCGGATCGTCGATCTCCTCGACGACGCGGGCGGTGCCGTCGGTGCTCGCGTCATCCACGACGATCACTTCGAGCGCGCGAAGCGACTGGCCGAGCACCGATGTCACGGCGCGGGCCAGCCGCTTCGCGTCGTTGTACGAGATGACGATGACGCTGACGAGGGGCTCGATCCGGGGGAGACGCGACTCCGCGCGCTCCCGGACCGGCGCGACCGGAACGGCCGCGAGAACGCCATCAGGCGGGCGACTCCCGTAGCGAGCGGACCCTATGGACTTGTCACCCGACCTGACGGCGCTGTTCTCCACGCCCGCTTGATGCCCAACGGTCAGGCGGTTTGTCCGTTATCCGGCACTTCTGACCCGCAGATATCCAGACCTTTGCGGACACAGCGTCCGGGTCACTTGGCGGCGAGCCTCCGAATCAGCCAGATCACCAGGCCGATCGCGGCGAGCACGCCCAGCGCCGGAAGCACCCGCTTCAGCACGGGCGCGCCCGCGACCTCCAGCAGGTCGAGCGCCTCCTCCTCGGCGGTACGCGAGGCACGCGTGGCCGCGCCGGGCCGCTCGCGCTCCGACGGCACCGCCGCCAGATGCCGCTGCTCGCTCGTCTTCGCCTCGGCCGCGGGCGCGGCGGCCGCTTCACCCTGCTGGGCCGTACCGGCGGCTCCGGCGGTCGCGGTCTCAGCGGTCGCGGCTTCGGCAGGCGCGGTCTCAGCGGGCACGGCTTCGGGGGCCGCGGCCTCGGCGGGCGCGGTCTCCCCCCGCAGCAGCTCGGCGAGGTTCTCGGCGAACCGGTCGATCAGCTTGCCCCCGACCTCGGCCATGACCCCCCGCCCGAACTGCGCCGGCCGCCCGGTCACGTTGAACGAGGTCTCCACCTTCACCTTGGTGTGCCCGCCCTCGTCCAGCAGCCGCGCGTGCACGGTGGCGTTGGCCGTCCCCGACCCCCGGGACTCCCGCCCGGCCGCCTTCATCGTGACCGAGTGAGCGTCCTTGTCGATGTCCTCGAAGCTCGCCTTCCCGTTGTACGTCACGGTGATCGGCCCGACCTTCACCTTCATCCGCCCGGTGAAGTCGGTCCCCTCGACGCTGTCCACGGCCGCCCCGGGCAAACAGGGCGCCACCCGCTCGACGTCCAACAGCACCGGCCACGCCTGCTCGACCGGCACCGGCACCGTGAACTCGTGCTCAAACCGCATCGCCATAAAAGACTCCTGTTCTGCCGATCGAGTCTCCCCTGCCTGCCGACCCTATGACCCTCTACCCGGACGCCGCCACTTGCCTCCCCAACGGTGGAAGTCTTGCCCCTCGCACCCGACGTCCCAGGTCGTCCCAGGATCGTCCCAGGGTCGTCCCAGGTCACAGCCTCACGTGTGGTGGGAGTGGTCCGGCCCGAGGACGCGCAGAAGCTCCAGCCGATCGACGCCGCCGCCACCCGGCGACGGAGTGTAGATCGCCAAGCGCTGGTCCTCGGATGGAGTGAGCAGGATCTCCAAGTCGAACATGATCGGCCCGAGGCGCGGGTGGATGACCCGCATGCGGCTCTTGCGGCGTACGGCGACCTCGTGCAGTTCCCAGAGCGCGCTGAACTCGGCGCTGGCGGCGTGCAGCCGCCTGACGAGCGCGGTGGCCGCCGGATCGTTGCCCCGGCGGGTGACGGCCGCGCGCAGGTCCGCCACGTGCACCCGGCTGAGATGATCACGCTCCTCCGGCGGGTAGGCCGCGCGGACCGCCGGGTTGGTGAACCAGAGCACCAGGATGTTGCGGTCCGGCTCCTCGACCGTGCAGACGCAGCCGAAAAGCGCCTCCGCCATACGGTTGTGCGCCAGCAGGTCGCCGAGGTCGCTGAGGATCTGGGCCGGGGTCTCCTCAAGCCGGTCGAGCAGGTACAGCAGGCCGGGCCGTACGTGCTGTCCGGCGAGCCGTCCCGTCGGCGGGTGGTGGCCGGCGAGCAGGTAGAGGTGGTCGCGTTCGTCCTCGGTGAACCGCAGGGCGCGGGCGAGCGAGGCGAGGATCTGGACCGAGGGCTGCGGGCTGCGCGCCTGCTCCAGCCGCATGTAGTAGTCGGCCGACATGTCGGCGAGCTGGGAGACCTCCTCCCTGCGCAGCCCGGGGGTACGGCGTCGCCGCCCGGTCTTCAGCCCCACGTCCGACGGGCTGAGCCGTTCCCGGGACCGACGGAGGAAATCGGCCAGCTCACGGCGGTCCATTTCCATACCCGGAATAGTGGCATGCGGGGATGTCCGTAGCCACGGATTCCCGATCCTAGGGAAACCAGGCCACTGCATGTCCGCGTCCGCCCGTGGAAACGTGATCGGTGCCCGGCAGACCGGGTTTCCGAAACGAGACGAAGGAGAAGCGGGCCATGCCGAAGGCCGTGAGATTCGACGAGTACGGCGGAGTCGACGTGTTGCGGGTTGCCGAGGTCGAGCGGCCCGTCCCCGGACCGGGCCAGGTGCTCGTCCGGGTGAAGGCCGCGGGCATCAACCCCGGCGAGGCGGGCATCCGCGAGGGCGTCTTCCACGACCGCTACCCGGCCACGTTCCCGTCGGGCCAGGGCAGCGACTTCGCCGGCGTGATCGAGGAGGTCGGCGAGGGCGCCGGCCGGTTCGCCGCCGGGGACGAGGTGATCGGCTTCACCAACAACCGCGCCAGCCACGCCGAGTACGTCGTCGCCGAGGTCGGCGAGCTGACCCCCAAGCCGGCCGAGGTGCCGTGGGAGGCCGCCGGCGCGCTGTTCGTCGCGGGCACGACCGCGTACGCGTCGCTCCGGGCCGTCGCGGCGGGGACCGGCGACACCCTCGTCGTCTCCGGCGCGGCGGGCGGCGTCGGCGCGATCACCGTGCAGCTGGCCAGGCACGCGGGGGCCACGGTGATCGGCCTGGCGAGCGAGCCCAACCACGCCTGGCTGGCCGACCGCGGCGTGATCCCCGTCGCGTACGGCGAGGGCGTCGCCGACCGCGTCCGCGAGGCGTCCGGCGGCAGGATCGACGCCTTCATCGACACCTTCGGCTCCGGCTACGTCGACCTCGCGATCGAACTCGGCGTCCGGCCCGACCGCATCAACACGATCATCGACTGGGCCGCGGTCGCGAAACACGGCGTCAAGGCCAAGGGGAACGGGGACGCCGCGACCGCCGAGGTCCTCGCCGAACTCGCCGATTTGATCGCCAAGGGCGCGCTTGAGGTTCCGATCGCCCGCGTCTACCCGCTCGCGGAGGTCCGCGAGGCGTACCGGGAGCTCGCCCGCCGGCACACCCGAGGCAAGATCGTCCTGGTGCCCTGACCGGTCCCGGCCGCGTCAGGCCGGGCGGAAGGAGTCGCGGGGGTCCGGGGCGGCAGGACCCTCGCCGTGCCGTGCGACGTGACCGACCCCCGCTCGGTCCGGGAACCGTTCGCCCGTTGGGGGGACGCCATGCTCGCCGGGCAGGTCGAGGCGGAACACCTCGATCGCGTTCGTCTCGTAGAAGCGGCGCAGCTCGGGCGGGCTCATCGGCAGCGCGTCCTGCGCTCGCACCTCGTCCGGGACGTACTGGTAGGGGTAGTCCATCGCGTACATGACCCGGTCGGCCCCGACCACCTCGCGGCAGAACATGATCGCGGGGGCCCAGGCCATGCCGCTGGTGGTGATCCAGATGTTGCGCCGGAAGTACTCGCTCACGGTCAGCTCAAGCGGGCGCAACGTCGCGTACCGGGCCGCGCGGACCTGCGCGGCGTGCATGTAGTCCAGCCGATACAGCCAGTACGGCAGCGCCTCCCCGAGATGACCCACGACCACCCGCAACGCGGGGAACCGATCGAACACGCCCTTCACGATCATGCGCAGCAGGTGCATGCCCGTCTCGACGCCGAACCCGAAGATCGCTCCGTCGAGTCCGCATTCGAGCATGGGCCGGATCATGTCGCGTGGCGGCGTCTGCGGATGCAGGTAGATCGGCACGTCCAGCGCCTCGGCCGCCTCCAGAATCGGATAGAAGCGCTCCTCGTCCAGATAGTGGCCCTTGATGTGGGAGTTGCAGATCAGCCCCTTGAGCCCCAGTTCCTTCACGCCGCGCTCCAGCTCGGCCACCGCCGACGGGGCGTCCTCGAAACCGACCGCCGCCAGGCCCGAGAAGCGGCTCGGGTGTGCCCGGCACGCCTCGGCGATGCGCTCGTTGGCGAGGGCCGCGACGTCCCGCGCCCGCGCCGGGTCGAACACCTGCGTGCCCGGGGCGGTGAGCGACAGCACCGCGTGGTCGACGCCGGCCGCGTCCATGTCCGCCAGCCGTTCCTCGCCCAGGTCGGCGAGCTTGCGCCGTACCGACGCGGGGCGCTCGGCGTCGCTGCGCAGGTAGAAACCGACCAGGCTCTCGAACCCCGGGTCCACGTCGGGTCCGTCGAGCAGATCGCCGTACAGCGCGAGCATCTCGGGCGGCGCGTACGCCTCCTCGGTGGCGATGCGCAGGTAGCCGACGCCGCCGCCGGTGGTGAGGGGAGTCGCCATCAGATCGCCTTTCCGTCCGCCGGGTCCCACTCCGCGCCCGTGACCGGATGCGGGTAGTGGAACGGGATCGTGTCGGTGACCGGGAAGAGCTGGAAGTCGCCGACGATCTCGTCCGGACCGACGGGATCGGCCGGATACGTCTCGGTCGCGATGACCGCGGTCATCGGGTCGGTGCGCGCCCAGCCCTGGCCGTACTCGCCGTGCCACACCGGCCGGTACTCCAGCCGCTGGAACTTCCAGACGCCGTCCTCGTTGACGTACCGGTTCTCGTAGATTCCGCCCTCCCACCACTGCTCGTAGGAGACCTTGCCGGGGAAGGTGTCGTGGACGGACTTGTGCAGCCCGGCCTGCATGACGCTGCGGAACCTCGCCCGCGCCGTGCGCAGATCAGGCGAAACGGTCACCACGTCCTGCAGTTGCGGGTGGTCGAGCAGGAACCCGATCATCGGCCCGTTGTGCCCCCGGACGAACCGCTGCCCGAACCGGCCGATGTACAGCCGCTCGACCCCGGCGCGTCCCTTGTACAGGCCGCCGCAGAAGTACACCTCGCCCTCGTCGCTGAACAGCTCGGTCACCTCGCGATAGTGGCATTTGTCCAGGTAGTACCCGTACATGTGCTGAAGTCGCCGGATCGCCTGCTGGGCTTCGAGTACGGCGACGCGGTGCGCGAGGTCCGCGACGACGGCCTTCAGATCCTCATCGCTCACGACGGCCTCCTCAGGCGGTGCGGGTGGCGAGTTCGGCGGCGGAGACCCAGTTGCCGTGCACGCCCATGCGGACGCGCATCGGCAGGGAAAGCGTGCAGACCGGCTCCCCGTCCAGGTGGCGCGAATCGAGGATGACCAGGTCGCTGCGCATCTCGGCGCGACGGGCGACGACGACGAGGACATAGCCGACCCCGGGCGGCGCGTCCGGGGCCGCGGGGACGAAGATCCCCTCGCCGAGGGTGCGGTGGTCGCCCGGGTAGTAGATCTGCTGCCGGCCGGTCTCCAGGTCGATGCCGCTGAGCCAGCGGAAGCCGCCGCCGGGCGCGGTGCGGCCGGGGACGTCGGTGAGCAGCATCAAGCCCCACGAGTACGGCAGCGTCTCCTGCCGGTCGTCCATCCGGGGGAACTCGCCGGGCAGCCCGCTCAGCCGGGTCTCGGTGAACCCGCGGCCCTCGCCCAGGGTGTCGATCGTCCACCGCGACAGGTAGCCCTTCGACCGCACCGGGTCGTACGGCGCGCCGGTCAGGTCGGGGAACCAGGGGAAGTAGTTGGTCGCCCCCACCGGCGTGTCGATGTGGATGTACCGGCCGTCGTCGTACGCCCCCATGATGTGGCTGGCGAACCGGTTGCTCCCCTTGTACCAGCGCAGATCCTTCGCCGAGCCCTTGCGCGGCAGCACGCCGAGGTAGACGTCCTCGTCCGGATCCCACTGGAAGTACGGCTCGCCCTTCTTCACCCACTCGATGTCGCTGCGCAGCGGAATGATGGGGAAGACGACGAAGTTCTGAGTCACCGCCCAGTCGTGCACCATGCTGGTGTACGGCGCCTCGATCCACGTCTCGTGGATGAGCCGCCCGGAGGCGTCCGCCTCGTAGTAGGCGATGTCCGGCGTTCCCGGCCCCTTGGCCTCGTACCCGAAGAACACCATCTCCCCGGTGACCGGGTCGAACTTGGGGTGCGCGGTCGCCGTGCGCGAGGTGAGCGACCCCTCGAAGTCGTACTCGCCGATCGCCTCCAGCGTGTCCGGGTCGAGCAGGATCGGCGGCGAGTCCTCCTTGGTCGCGTACAGCCTGCCGCCGTGGAAGAACACGTTGGTGTTCCCGAGCCCCCGGCTCAGCCCCGCGACCGACGGATCGTCGTCGAACGGGTTCCGGTAGGCGCCGAACAGCGCCCGGCCCGCCTCCTGCTCGGCGACGAACCGCGGCGTGCGCACGTACCGGCTCTTGAAATCGACCCGCCCCTTCCGGAACCGGAACGAGATGATCATGCCGTCGCCGTTGAACAGCTCCAGGTCGTTCTCCACGTACGAGGGCCACTGGCGATCGGCCACGCACCGGTAGAAGGTCCCGTC
Organism: Thermopolyspora sp. NPDC052614; assembly: GCF_040678635.1. NCBI lineage: Bacteria > Bacillati > Actinomycetota > Actinomycetes > Streptosporangiales > Streptosporangiaceae > Thermopolyspora > Thermopolyspora sp. NPDC052614. The sequence goes on along the minus strand of NZ_JBFATZ010000026.1, from coordinate 11,443 downwards.
GAGATGCTCCGGCACCTCGCCCTGCGTCACCTGCACTCCGCGAATGTCCGCCTCGACCCGCATCGGCGCGTCGAAGGGATCTCTCGGCGGCGGAAATCTGACCATCACACCTCCCTGCAACGGAGTGATAGACGTCACACTCCCGTCTGACAAGAAAGCCCTGGGTCTTTTCGGCTATGTGGAAAAAGCTGGCCGTATGAACTCGGCGGAGTACGCTCTGCGCACGGTTCTCCTGGTGGCGGAGCGCGGCTCGATCAGCGTGACCGAGCTGGCGCTGGCGCTGGACGTCGCCCCGTCCACGGCCCACCGAGTCCTGGCCAACTGCCGCAACAGCGGCTTCGTGCGGCAGGACGCCCGAGGCGGGCCGTACGTCGCCGGTCCCGCCCTGAACGAGATCGCCCTGCTCGCCTCCCGCCCGGTACGGCTCCGCGACGCCGTCGACGCCGTCCTGCACGACCTGCACGAGGAGACCGGCGAAACCGTCGGCGTCATGATCCTCGAAGGCCGCAACGCCCGCACGGTGCAGAGCCTCACCGGCACCCCGCCGCGCGCCATCGGCCCCCGCCTCGGCCGGGTCTTCCCCGCCCACCTGGTCGCCGGAGGCAAGGCGATGCTCGCCGCCGAACCCCGCGACCACCTGCTGCGCCGCTTCCCCGGCCGCGAACTGCCCCCCGCCCCCGACGGCACGCGGCGCCCCTGGCCGGACTTCGAACGCGAACTCCGACTGATCCGCCACCGCGGCTGGGCCTACGCGATCGGCGACGCCGACCCGCTGATCAGCGCCGTCGCCGCCCCCCTGGTCCTGGCCAGCGGCGATCCGGTCGCGGCGATCACGGTGGTGATGCCTCGTGCCCGGCTCGGCACCCGGGCCGAGATCGAGCGGTTTACCGGCCCGCTCCTGCGGACCGCCGCCCGCGCGCAGTCCCGCCTGCGCGGGGGCGGATGACGCCGCCTTCTTCGCCGGGCAGGAGGCGATCGACGAGGGCGTTGAGCGTCTTGGTTTTGAGTGTTTCGGCGTCGTGCGGGCCGAGCCGGTCCAGCAGCGGCGTCGGCCGGCCCTGCGACGGCCTGACCCGCGTCAGGCCGGGCGGAAGGAGTCGCGGGGCTCCGGGGCGGCATGCTTGATCATGAGGTGCCGGGTGACCGAGTACTCCCGCACCGCCTCCTGGCTCATGTCCTTGCCGAATCCGCTGCCCTTGACGCCGCCGTGCGGTGCCTCCGACGCGATCGGCAGGTGGTCGTTGACCCAGGTCACGCCCACGTCGAGGCGGTGGGACACGCGCAGCGCCCGCGCCACGTCCTGCGACCAGACCGACGAGGCCAGTCCGTACGGCGTGTCGTTGGCGAGCCGTACCGCCTCGTCCTCGTCGTCGAAGGGCAGGGCCACGAGCACCGGCCCGAAGATCTCGCCCTGGACGATCTCGCTTGACTGGTCGGCGTCCGCGATGAGCGTCGGCGCGTAGTAGAACCCCGGCCCGTCGATCGGCGCGCCGCCGCACACGACCCGCCCCGACGCCCGCGTCACGAACCCGTGAACCCGGTCCCGGTGAGCCTGCGAGATCAGCGGTCCGATGTCGGTGTTCTCGCCCCAGGGGTCGCCCGGCCGTACGCGGGTGAGGGCCTCGCGCAGCGCCTCCACCGCCTCGGCGTACCGGGACCGCTCGATGTAGACGCGGGTGGCGGCGGTGCAGTCCTGGCCGGTGTTGTACGTGGCCCCCAGCACCACGCCCGCCGCCATGTCCTCCAGCGACGCGTCGGCGAACACCAGCGCCGGGGCCTTGCCGCCCAGTTCGAGATGGACCCGCTTGAGCCCGTCGACCGCGCCCCGCATGACGGCGCGGCCGGTCTGCGTCGAGCCGGTGACGCTGACCATGTCCACGCCCGGGTCGGTGACCAGCGCCTGTCCCGTCTCCGCCCCGCCGGTCACCACCCGCAGCAGCCCCTCCGGCGCGCCCGCCTCGGCGAACAGCTCGGCCAGGCGCAGCGTCGTGCGCGGCGTGGCGGGCGCGGGCTTGATGACGACGGCGTTGCCTGCCGCGATCGCCGGCCCGATCTTCCACACGGCCATGATGAACGGGAAGTTCCACGGCGCGATCGCGCCGACGACCCCGACCGGCCGCCTGATCAGCACCGAGGTGTACCCGGCGCTGAGCACGCCCGCGCCGGTCCCCTCCAGCGACCTGGCCGCCCCGGCGAAGAAGCGCAGGTTGTCGATGGCGAACGGCAGCTCGCCGTCCCGGAACACGGGAGCGGGTTTGCCGGTCTCCTCGACCTCCAGCCGGGTGAGCTCGTCGGCGTCCCGCTCGACCAGGTCGGCCAGCCGCAGCAGCACCCGGGCACGCTCCGCGGGCGTCGCCTCACGCCACTGCTCGAACGCCTCCCGGGCCGCCCGCACGGCCGCCGCCACGCCGTCCGGGGACGTCTCGGGCACCTCGTCGAGAACATGCCCGTCCGCCGGATTAATCAAAGTCGTCATGGGTTCTCCCTGGAGTTCGCGATTTGGTGTTGTCCGCAGTGCCTCGCCAGTCTCGTCCTTTGGACTTCGAGATCTGGTGTTGTCCGGAGTGCCTTGCGGGTTTCGTCCTTTGGAGTTCGCGATTTGCTGTTGTCCGGAGTGCCTCGCCGGTCTCGTCCTCTGGAGTTCGCGACTTGCTGTTGTCCGGAGTGCCTCGCCGGTTTCGTCCTTGTGGGCGCCGCGACGGCGCGTTGGTGTACGGCGCTGACCGGCGCCACTTGGACGGCGCCCGACCCAAGGGACGTTCGTGGGCATCCCCAACAGCGGCAGTCGGCGGGTTTCCGTGGCCGGGACGTGCTAGCTGTCGAAGCCGACGCCGAAGCGGTCGAGCAACCGCAGCCAGGGCCCCCGCCGTCCCTCGTTCTCGTCCGCGCGGGCCAGCGCCTGCCGGGTGAGTTCGACCACCGGCCAGCGCAGCGGCTCCGGCGGGAACGGCACCGGATGCCGGCGGACCATTCCGAGCCGGGTCCGCTCGGTCGGGCGCCGCGCCAGCAGGTCGAGGCCGACCAGAGCGCCGAACCGGGACGCCCCCACGCCGAGGCCGGTGTATCCGAGCGCGTAGGCCACCCGGCCGCCCATCGCCGTACCGAAGAACGGGGTGAACCGGCTGGTCGAGTCGATCATGCCGCCCCACCGGTGGGTGAACCGCACGCCGTGGAGCTGCGGAAACGTCTCGAAGAAATGCCGCGCGAGCCGCCGATGCGTGGCCTCGCGCTGCTCGCTGCCCCCGCCGCCGAAGTTGTAGACGGCGTCGTACCCGCCCCACAGAATGCGTCCGTCGGCGGTGGGCCGGTAGTAGTGGAACCGGTTGCCCGCGTCGGTCAGCCCCTGCCGCTCCCGCCAGCCGATCGACTCCCACTGGGCGGGGGAGAGCGGCTCGGTGACGAGCACGTAGTCCCAGACCGGCAGCACGAAGGCCCGCAACCTGCGCAACGCCGGAGGAAACGCGTTGGTCGCCAGCAACACCTGCCCGGCGTTCACCACGCCCCGGCTCCGGGTCCGCACCTCGACGCCCGCCCACGCCCTGGCCAGCCCGGTCACCTCGGTCCCCTCATGAATGCGTACGCCGAGCCGTTCGGCGACCCTGGCCAGCCCCCAGGTGAGCGCGGCCGGGTCGACGAGGCCGCCGGTGCCGCGCAGGCGCAGCCCGCCGAGGTAGGTCGGCGAGTCGACGTCGGCGCACATCTCGTCGCGGTCCAGGAACACCGCGTCCTCGCCGTGCGCGCGGTGCAGCTTCTCGGCCTGCCGCAGCTCCTCCACCTGGTACGGCGCGACCGCCACCGTGGTCTTGCCGACCAGTCGCAGGTCGGCGTCGATGCCGTGTTCCGCGACGAACGCGGCGATCGCCGCGAGGTTGGCCCGCCCGAGCGCGAGCAGCGTCTCGATCTCGCCCGGCCACAGCCATGCCCCGTGCGCGAGCCCGTGGGTGAGCGAGTCGGAGATGAACCCGCCGTTGCGGCCGCTCGCGCCGTACGCGATCGACCGCTGCTCGACGAGGACGACGTCGCAGGCGGGATTCTCCTGCTTGGCCAGCACCGCGGCCCACAGGCCGGTGAGACCGCCGCCGACGATCAGCAGGTCGGCGGTGGTGTGGCCGCGCAGCGGCTCCCAGGGGCCGGGCGCTCCGGGCCGGTCGGTCCAGAAGACCCGGGGGGCGGCGTCCCCGATCACTTCGCGGCCTCCGAGCGGGTCGTCGGCGACGCGGCCGTGGGTGTCCTGGGCATCTGGGGATCCTCCGATCGCTTGTTGAAGCGAGATTCAAATATAGGCTGGTCAACCCGTCAAGCGCTGGGGGAGTATGGTGGCGCGGCAGATGAAGCGAGGTGTAATGGCGGAGCGCAAGAGCAAGGCGGACCGGCGGCGCGACCTCATCGACGCGGCCCGCCGCGCGATGATCCGGCACGGGTCGGAGGGCGTGCACCTCAACCAGATCGCCGAGGCGGCGGGCCTCACCTCCGGCGCGGTGCTGTACCACTACCCGAACGTGCGCGATCTGCTGATCGAGGCGCACCAGGCCGGCATGGAGCGCTTCTACGAGCAGCGGGTCAAGAAGATCAGCGGGGTCGCCGATCCGGTGCGCAAGCTGATCATCACGATCCGCTCCGGGCTGCCCGAGGGCTCCGACGACGCCGGCGTACGGCTGCTGTGCGAGCTCGGCGGCGCGGCCGGGCGCAACAGCGTGTACGCCACGCTGCTGACCACGCTGTTCGACCGGCAGGTGTCGATGTACCAGACGATCCTGGAGACGGGCGCGGCGCACGGCGTCTTCACGCTCGCGCAGGATTCGGAGGTCATCGCCCGCAACCTGGTCGCCCTTGAGGACGCGTACGGCTACCGCATCATCGCCCGCCACCATTCGATCGACCCGGAGAAGGCGGTCGAGCTCATCCTCGAATACGCCCGCCTGGCCACCGGCCACCCGCTCGATTTGAACGCGGATTCAGGAGCCTGAGTGGAAGCCTCGGGCTGGCCCCACGTCACGCGTCGCCCCGACGGGACGCTCGCCCTTGAAGTGGGGGAGGGCGTCACCTCGTCCGTCGTCCGGGCGCTGGCCGCCGGCGAGGCCCCGCCGCCGCCCTTCTCCGTGCGGGCGCTCGCGCCGCTGCCCGCCGTACCGGGGGGCGAACGGCCGATCACGGTGGACCAGACCCACCGCTCGGTGATCGTGGGTGAGACCGTGGTGGTCAAGTGGTTCCCCCGGCCGGTCCGCGGGCCGAACCCCGCCCCCGGCCTGCTCGCTCACCTGGCCGGGTTCGCCCGCACGGCCACGCCGTACGCGTGCGTTTTCTGGGAGGACGCGCTGGTCGCGCTGGTGACCGCCTACCTGCCCGACGCCCGGGACGGCTGGGAGTGGTGCGTGGACGAGGCCGAGGCCGGCCGCACCGGCTTCGCGGCCGAGATCGGCCGCCTCGCAGCCGAACTGCACCTGACGATGGCCACGCCGTCCGACACGTTCCCCCACCCGGTACGGCTGTCGCCCCCCGGCGCGGGAGCGTGGCCGGCGCGCGCCGAACAGGCACTGCGCGACGCCCTGACGCTGACGGACGGCGAGGACGGCGCCTGGCTGGCGGCCCACGCCGCGGACCTGCGCCGCGAACTCGCCCCGCTCACCCACGCGGCCCCCACCCCGCTCATCCGCATCCACGGCGACCTGCACGTCGGCCAGATCCTGCGCTGGCGGCACGGCTACGCGATCGTCGACTTCGACGGCAACCCGACGGTGACGGACGGCGAGGCGTTCCAGCCGGCGGCGCGCGACCTGGCCCAGCTCGGCACGAGCGTCGACCACGCGGGCCAGGTTGCCGTCCGCCGCAGAGGCGCCGACCCCGCGGCGACCGCGGCCTGGGCCGCCAGGTCACGCGACGAGCTGCGAGACGCCTACCTGGCCGCCCTGACCGAGGCGGGCCACCCCGAACTGCTGGACGCGACGCTGCTGCGGCCGTTCGAAATCGAGCAGGAATGCCGCGAGCTTATCTACGCGGCCCGCCACCTTCCCCGCTGGCGATACGCGCCCATGGGCGTGCTGCGTTCCTGGTTCTCACGTTCCTCGTTCTGACGTTCCTGGTTCTCAAACGATTGACCGCAAGGAGAAACGTGGACCCCGAGCTGTACCGCAAGGACCTCGAAGCCAAGCCCGAGGCCCTGAAGGCGCTGGCCGAAGCCCTCGACCGGACCGCCCCGTTCGCGGGCCTACCCAACCGTTTCGACCGGATCATCTTCCTCGGCATGGGCAGCTCCCGCTACGCCGCAGGCGTGGCCGCGCAACGCCTGCGCGCTGCCGGAACCGACGCGACGGCCGAGTACGCCTCCGCCACCCTCGGCACCCCGCCCGGCCCCAGCACCGTCGCCATCGCCATCTCGGCCACCGGCGGCAGCCGCGAGACCCTCGACGCCCTCGCCCGTCACACCGGCCGCTCCTTCACGGTGGCCCTCACCAACACGCCCGACTCACCCATCACCCAGACGACCGACCTCGTCGTCCCCATGCTGGCGGGCGAGGAACGCGGCGGCGTCGCCTGCCGCACCTTCCAGCACACCCTGGCCCTCCTGCTCACCCTCCTCCCCGGCGGCCACCGCCAGGTCGCCGACCTCGTACGCCGTGCCGCCGAGGCCACCGCCGACCTGCTCGACCGCCGCGACGAGTGGCTGCCCGAGGCGGTCGCACTCCTCGACGGCCCCGACGGCGTCTACACGATCGCCCCCGCCGAGCGCCTCTCCTCAGCAGAGCAGTCGGCCCTGATGTTCCGCGAGGGACCGCGCCGCCAAGCTGACGCCTGCGAAACCGGCGACTGGGCCCACGTGGACGTCTACCTCACCAAGACCCGCGACTACCGCGCCATCCTCTACACCGGCTCCCGCCACGACGAACAGGCGATGGAGTGGATCCGCGCCCGCGCCTCCACGGTCCTCGCGGTCGGCGGCGAGGCCCAGGGCCAGGCGGCCGCCATCCGCTACCGGCACGACGACGACCCCGACGTCGCCCTGCTGACCGAAACCCTGGTGGCCGAACTGATCGCCGCCGAACTCTGGAAGAGCTGACCAGCCGGGGGATGCTTGTAGAAGTACAGTTAATGTAACTGCACTTCTATATCCGTGGGGCGACCGGTCGATTTCGTGGCCGATGCGGGCCTTGGGGTTGTTGATTGACGCCGTGGTCATCGCCGTCATCGGCATCGCCGAAAACTCGAAGCCACCCCTGCTGGCCATCGGCGAGGCCAAGTGGACGACACCATGGGCATCCCCACATCGACCGCCTCCGCCACCTCCGCGACCTGATCGCCCAGACGGGCCGCTACCTGAGTCGTCCGCAGTGCTCCGGCCTTCAGGCCGGGGGTGAAGCGGACTCTCCCGCGTAGCGGGGCAGGGAAAGACGAATCGCCATCAAGGCGATTCGTCGTGCGCCTCGTCGGCGGCGAGCGCGATCTCAAGCAGGTGCACGATCTGAGAGTTCAGGGATCTTCGTTCGGTCTCGGCGCGGGCGGCCACCCGGGTGTGGACGTCATCGGGGAGCCGGAGCGTAATCCGAATCATGACACCATCGTAGTGTCACACCGGGTAAGATCGAACCGTGCAGCTCAGGTACAACTTCCGCCTCTACCCGACCCCTGGTCAGCGTCGCGCGCTGGCCAAGGCGTTCGGGTGCGCGCGGACGGTGTACAACGACGGGCTGCGCGCCCGGCAGGACGCCTACGAGCAAGGGCTGCCGTACATCTCCGATGGCGAGCTGTCCAGGCGGGTCATCACCGAGGCGAAGAAGGCCCCGGAGCGGGCCTGGCTGGGCGAGGTCTGCGCGGTGGTGCTCCAGCAGGCACTGGCCGACCTGAACACCGCCTACCGCAACTTCTTCGCCTCCCTGTCCGGCAAGCGCAAGGGCCCGGGCATCGCCCCGCCCCGGTTCCGGTCTCGCAAGGACAACCGGCAGGCGATTCGCTTCACCCGCAACGCCCGCTTCGCGGTCACGGCGGGCGGGAGGCTGCGCCTGCCGAAGATCGGCGACGTTACGGTGAAGTGGTCCCGCCGCCTGCCGTCCGAGCCGTCGAGCGTGACGGTGGTCAAGGACGCGGCCGGTCGGTACTTCGCCTCGTTCGTGGTCGAGGTCGCCGCCGAGTCGCTGCCGCGGACGGCCGCCGAGGTCGGGATCGACCTGGGGCTGAGGCATTTCGCGGTGCTGTCGGACGGCCGGAAGATCGGCAACCCCCGGTTTCTGCGCCGCGCCGAACGGCGGTTGCGCAAGGCGCAGCAGGCCCTGTCCCGCAAGGCGAAGGGGTCTGCGAACAGGAAGAAGGCCACCGTCAAGGTCGCCCGCGCTCACGTGAGGGTGGCCGACGCGCGCCGGGACTTCGCGCACAAGCTCTCCACCGCGATCATCCGCGAGAACCAAGCGGTGATGGTGGAGGACCTGGCGGTGAAGGGCCTGGCCCGCACGAAACTGGCCAAGTCCGTGCACGACGCCGGATGGTCGGCGTTCGTGAACATGCTGGCCTACAAGGCCGCCCGGTACGGCCGGACCCTGGTGAGGATCGACCGCTGGTTCCCCAGTTCGAAGCTGTGCTCGGCGTGCGGGGCGGTCGCCGAGTCCATGCCGCTGAACGTCCGGTCATGGGCCTGCCCGTGCGGGGCGGTCCACGACCGGGACGTCAACGCCGCCAAGAACATCCTGGCCGCCGGACGGGCGGACAGGTTAAACGCCTGCGGAGGGACCGTAAGACCCGCCGCCTAGCGGAGGGCGGGACCCGGTGAAACAGGAAGCCACAGAAGTGCCGCACACGCGGCACAGGCTGAATCCCCGGCCTTCAGGCCGGGGAGCGCGTCAAGACACCACCCACACCCTGGCCTGCTTCAGCGGCACCGGCTTCAACGACAAGGCCCGCGCCGCGGCCGACGCGTCACCCGACATCCACCTCATCGACCTGCCAACCCTGTACGGCCAAGCGTGACCGGATTATCCGGATGATCCAGCCACACGTACTGCCCCTCCGGCGTCACCATCAGCCCGAACCGCTCACGATCCGGCATGCCCAGCGACACCCAGCGCAGATACGCGGCCTCCAGCTCATCCCAGAGATTCCGTGGCCCCCGCTGGAACACCGTGACCCGCTCGTAGCCGGGTGTGTAGCGGGCCTGCGCGTCAGAGTCCTCCGACCACAGCCACAGCCGGAACCCGCCGCCGTCCTCATCGTCGGCATAGGAGCCGTAGACATCCGGCAGCATCCCGGCGATGGCGATGTCGGCTCCCACCGAGGACCGCACCACCCGGCGCGGGTCCAGCAAGGTCGTCGATTCCCGGTGTGATCCGCTCAGGCTCGGATGGACAACCCGCTGAGACCGCAGCGGCATATAACGAACCCCGCCGTGAAACCTGCCCACCGCCGTACCATCACCGGTGACCACCAGGCAGGTCAGGTGACCGCCCTCCCACCGTGGCATCCAGGGCATCACTATCACGCCGCCGGGCCGCGTCTGCTCCACCCACGCATAAGGAACGCTCGTGACTCCGGCCGTCACATGCACACGATCGTAAGGCGCACCTTCCGGCCACCCCTCGGCCCCGTCGCCCACGACCAACGACGGCGCATGACCGGCACTCCGCAGATTCTCCGCGGCCGACGCGGACACGTCCCGATCGATCTCCACACTGGTCACGTTCTCGTCCCCCAGCACGTGAGCCAGCAGTCCAGCGGTCCACCCCGTACCCGTACCGATCTCCAAAACCACGTCACCCTGGTACGGGTCAAGCAGATCCAGACTCCAGATCACCGCATCCGGCGAGGAACACGACGAGGTGTACTCGCCCTTTCCCGTCGTGATGTCCGCCCTGCCGTCGTCCAACTGCGTAATGATCGCCACCTCGTTGGAGTAGACGGCGTCCAGCCACTTCTCCTCATCCACCGCTCGGTCGATCGGATACCCCGCCCCGTCTTCCAGGTGGACCCAGGCCCTCTCCGGAATGAACAAGTGGCGCGGCACCGCCACCAGCGCGCCACGCCACCTGTCATCGAGCTCCGTCAACAGCTCGGTGAGAGCGGAAATACGCTCACCGATTCTCACTTGCCGTCCTTACTCCCCTTGCCACCGTGCTTGCCGGGGTCCTTGGGCCTGCTCCCGTTCGCACTGGCCGGCGTCTGCTTCGGCTTCTCCACCGGCTTGTCCGAAGGATTTCTGTCCGGGTCCTCATGCTTTCCCACCGTTGGGTACCCCTTCTCCTAAATGCTGGTGCCGGTCTCCTGTCATGGCGACACAGCACCTTCGAGAGTAGCGGAATTCGTGTTCACGCAATCACGGAATGTGATGAGAAGTGATGACCGCAGTCGATCTCCAGGGAAAGCGCTACTCCACCCCGGACACCGACACCGTGGGCAGCGACCACTCGGCTACCGTTGATCTGTGCAAACGGAACCCGGCGAGACGAACCTACCCAAAGTAAGTGCCCCGGCGACGAGAGCCTTGATCGGCGCAGGCTACACCCGTCTGGAGCAGCTCACCGAGACTACCGAGTCCGAGCTGCTCAAGCTGCACGGCATGGGACCGAAGGCCGTACGCATCCTCCGCGACGCACTCGCGGAACGAAACCTATCCTTCCGCCCCGAATAACACACGACCCGCCAACGCCCGCACGACGACTCGCAACTTGCTAGGGCTGGGGCTGGGGTTTGGGGGTGTCGTCGAAGAGGTCGTCGATGTGTGCGGCGTCAAGGGCGCGTTGCAGCCACAGGCCCAGGAGGGTGAGGTCCGTGCAGGTGCTGATCTGCCGGTGCCGGTCGGGGGGAACCTCGATGCCGCGCAGGCGGAGGACGGAGAGCACGGAGGACGCCACTCCTTCGGCTCGTGCCTCGGCTTGGCCTTTGCGGTAGAGGTTTTGTGCCCAGGGGCTGTTCTCGGTGATGTAGGTGGTCACGGTCTTTTCCAGAAGTCGACGGGTCCGCGGCGCGCGAGGACTTTTTTCATCACGGAGCGCGGCGTTCGAGGCAGGTATGGTCGGCCGCCGCGATCGCCTGCGGGTCCCGAGCATGGCGGGGCGGTGCACCCGTCGAAGTCGGAGGCTGGGCTGGGCGGTCTTGGGGCGTGTCGGCGTTCGCTAGGGCTGGGGCGGCGGTCCTGGAGTGTCGTCGAAGAGGTCGTCGATGTGGCCGGCGTCGAGGGCGCGTTGCAGCCACAGGCCCAGGAGGGTGAGGTCGGTGCAGGTGCTGATCTGCCGGTGCCGGTCGGGGGGAACCTCGATGCCGCGCAGGCGGAGGACGGAGAGCACGGAGGACGCCACTCCTTCGGCTTGTCCCTTTGCGTGGCCTTTCGCCTCTCCTCTCGCCTCTGCTTCGGCTTGGCCTTTGCGGTAGAGGTTTTGTGCCCAGGGGCTGTTCTCGGTGACGTAGGTGGTCACGGTTTCCTCCAGAAGCTGGCGGGTCGGCGGCGGGGCCATGTCGATAGTGTAAT
>NZ_JBFATZ010000025.1:0-104405 GCF_040678635.1 Thermopolyspora sp. NPDC052614 | reverse complement strand
CGGCCCAGTCCTCCACTTTCAGCACCCTCCAAGATCTCGGAGGGGGGTTAACTTTCAAAGTACCCCAGGGGGTCAGCTTTCAAGATCCGGCGACATTACCCTGGCCGAAGCAGCCGGTCATGAGCGGTGGCGGTTGCCGGTGAAGATCAGGGCGGAAGTCGCGCAACAGCAGGCCCGGGGCTATGCAATGGTCGGTGAGCCCATGGACAAGGTGGAACGGGCACTCGGCGAAGCCCATCGGCTGCTTGCCGACTTCGAGAGTGGTCATGACGATGGCGGCGGCAGACAACTCAGCGGTCACTACAGCCGGGCCGGCCTGACCTTGCAGACCGCCAGTTGCTACATCGAGGCCGGACAACCGGCACGGGCGGCGGGCCTGTACCACGAGGTCTTGCGGGATAAGTCGCTCTCTCGCCGGGATCAGGGGTATTTCCTGGCTCGCCGGGCTTACTCGCTGGCCCTGGCCGGCCAACCCGACGAAGCCGCCGCCGTTGGGCTGACGTCCGTACGGCTCGCCGACGCCACCAACTCGTTGCGTACGAAACGGGAGCTGGGGCGCGTTGTTCGTTCCCTCGGTCCGTGGGCCACCCGGCCAGGCCCGAGGGAACTGGGCGAGGCGCTGCGCGGTTGACTTAGCCGTCTTCCTGCGACAGCCATTCGGCCACCGTTCGAATGACGAACGCCTGCCACTCCTGGCTCTGCGGGTTGAGATATCGCGGGTCGTCGTGCACGGCGAAACCGTGCTGGGCACCCTCGATCTCCACCAGTCGGCACGGCGCTCGAAACTGGGACACCGCCGCCCGCGACGCTTCCACCGGCACGAATGTGTCCTCGGTGCCGTGCACGATGAGCGTCGGGGCGGCCACCTCGCCCAGCACTTCATGGGTATGCAGCCAGAACACCTCGTTGTAGATTGCTCGCCCGTGCTTGAGGGTTGGCGAGTGATGTAGGTAGCCCTGGTCGCGAAGTCGCGTCGCTGCTTCCTCGGTCAGTTGGTCGTTCCGCCAGAACGGACGGCTGTCAACCGTCCGCTTCTTGTAGTTCAACTGGGGGTTGAACAGAACGAGGCGGGAGACCTCCTCTGGACACTTGGCGGCGTAGTAGGCGGTGATCCCACCGGTGAAGCTCGTGCCGAGCAGGCTGATGTCCGCCACGCCGATTGCTTCGCGAAGATGTGCCAGCGCGACGCGGATGTCGTTGAGGATGGCCGACAGGGTGAGGTCTTCCTGCCGCCCTTCGCTCTGCCCATGGCCACGAAGGTCGAAGCGCAGGCTGGCCACACCCGCCTCGGCCAATCCGGCCGCCAACCGAGTGAAGAACCCGCCCTCCTCACGCGTCACCCCACCCCCGTGTAGCAGGACCACGCCGGAACGAGGTGATTCGGCCGATGTTACGAGTGTTCCGACAAGGTGGAGGCCGTCGAGGGAACGCAGGGTGGTTTCCCGGGTGATCGAGGTCACGTACAGAAGCATATGAAGTGCCTGGGTCCTGACAGCTCAAAGTAATCACGTCGTCTCCCTTGCAGTGGCAGGAAGCGCAGGTCAAAACCGATCTGATTGGGTATGTGTGGGCAGCTCCGAGGGTCTTACGGTGAACTCGAGAGGCGACGCAATGTGATTCGTCGGCAGATTCGGGAGACGCTGGCACGCTAGGAAGATGCCTTCATCGGATAGGAGATGTTGTTGGTGCGGATCGGTGTGACCGGCCACATGGATTTGACTGCGGATACGGCGGAGCTCGTGTCTCAGGCGCTTCGTTCTCGGCTCCGCGAAGTGGACGGTGGGGTAGTGGGCGTGTCCTGCGTCGCCCGGGGTGCGGACTCGCTGTTCGCGGAGGCCGTACTCGATGTCGGGGGTTCGCTTGAGGTGGTCTTGCCGTCGCGTGACTACCGGGCATCCAAGGTCAAGGCAGACCATGTCGAACAGTTCGACGCTCTGGTGGCCAAGGCCGACCGAGTTCGCGTGATGGATTTCGACCATGCGGGTCGCGAGGCGTACGTCGCGGCGAACGAAGCGGTACTGAGCTCCATTGACGAGCTGGTGGCCGTGTGGGATGGGCAGCCCTCGGCAGGGGCCGGTGGGACCGCGGATGTTGTGGAGGAGGCCAGGTCGCGAGGTTTGCCGGTGCTCGTCATATGGCCGGAGGGCGCGGCCCGAGAGTGACATCGCGCATCTCGAACCTACTTTGAACGTCGTTGACCAGGTTGGCCCGGTACTCTCGCCCGCTGATCCGTGGTGAGGCAGGGCTAGGGTCGTGGGCATGTGGATCGACAAGGTGACCGAGATCCTGGTCGGCGCTGCCGAGGATGTGATTCTTCCTCGGTTCCGGGCGTTGGGGGAGGGGGAGGTCGCCGAGAAGTCGCCTGGGGAGCTGGTCACGGTGGCCGATCGGGAGGCCGAGGAGCTGATCAGTCGGCGGTTGCGTGACGTGGTGGACGCGCCGGTGGTCGGCGAGGAGGCGGTTGCCGAGGATCCCGGGTTGTTGAGGGCGCTGCGGGAGGCGCCGGAGGCCTGGGTGGTCGATCCGCTGGATGGGACGGCGAACTTCGTCGCGGGCCGGGTGGAGTACGCGGTGATGGCGGCGTTGGTGCGCGGCGGGGAGGCGGTCGCCGGGTGGATCGTGCTGCCGGTCGAAGGGCGCGTGTACGTCGCCGAGCGGGGGGCGGGGGCCTGGCGGGACGGCGGTCGGCTGCACAGGAAGCCGGCGCCGGCCGATCCGGCGGCGCTGCGGGGGGTGGCGCTCAGCAAGTATCTCGATCCGGCGAAGAGGGCGCGGGTCGAGGCCGCGGGGGCGCGGTTCGCCGGCTTCGGGCCGGGCGTCGGCAGCGCGGGGGTGGAGTATGCCTGGCTTGTCGATGATGAGCTGGACTTTGTGTTGTTCCATTGGACGCTGCCGTGGGATCACACGCCTGGGGTGTTGCTGCTGCACGAGGCGGGCGGTTGTGCGCGGCGTCCGGATGACAGCCCGTATCGGCCCGTGGAGACGAGGCCCGGTCTGCTTGCCGCCGCCGATCGGGGGTGCTGGGACACCGTGCGGTCGCTTCTTCTGGGGTGAGTTACCGGGGGTTCGTGAGGGCGTCCTCGCAGGTCCGGTGCGGTGTGTCGAGCGCGGGCGGCGGGTCGTCGGGGAGCTTAGCGGCCGAAGCCGCACAAGCTACGTAAATAGGCTGTGATCTCGCCCTTGCCACTGCCGATCTTCCGGCGGATAGTTGAAACAGAAACTTCAAGCCGAGAGCTCTGCGGCAGGAAGGGCTTGGGTGGCGGATGAGCGCCAGCGGGAAACTCGTCCTCCGACCGGTCGCCGGCCTCGGCGATTCGCTGCGGCCGTGAGGGTCTGCGCGTCGGCTCCTTCGATGACGCCGGTACGGCGTGCCCGGTTCGAGCAGGGCGTCATCGATCTCCACAGGATGCTCTTTCGGGTGATCCGTACGGTCGGCGATGCAACAACGAAGGGCGGTTCGAATGAGCATGGACCGACGTGGGGTCTCCCGGCGTAACATCCTCGGCGCGGGCGCGGTGGCGATCGGGGGCGCGATGGCCGTTCCCGGTACGGCGGTGGCGGGCGTGGCGGCCGACCCGGCGGGACGGGGGAACGGGCGGACGACGCCCGAGGGCGATCTGATCCTCCACAACGGAAAGATCCGTACCTTTGACGACCGCGATCGCACCGTGTCCTCGGTCGGCGTCGCGCAGGGGCGCATCGTCGGGGTGGGGCAGTCGCTCGGGCAGTTGAAGCAGTTGGTCTCGCGGGACGCCAAGGTCATCGATCTGCGGGGCCGTACCGTGATTCCCGGGATGATCGAGGCGCACGTGCACTTCGTCAGCCTCGCGATCCGGCCCGGCTACCACGTGGTCATCGAGAACGCGGGCGACATCGCCGGGATCCAGGCGCTGCTCAGCGCGCGGCGCAGGGACGTGCCGGAGGGGCGGTTCATCACGGCGATGGGCGGTTGGCATCCGAACATGTTCGCCGAGCGGCGGCTGCCCAACCTGGCCGAGCTGGACGCCGCGGTGCCGGATCGGCCGGTGCTGCTGTTCCAGGGGTTCAGCGGTCCGGCCGCGACGAACAGCCAGGGTAAGGCGGTGCTGGAGGCGGCCGAGGTGCCGGTCGTGGTCGGCGCGGACGGGCTGATCGCGGCCGGTGCGAACGCCACGGCCGCGTTGTACAACGTGCGGCGCACGCAGACCTTCGACGACAAGAAGCGCAGCACGCTCGACGCGATGGCCTACGCGGCGAGCGTGGGGATCACCGCCGTGCAGGACCAGGTGGGGTTCCCGGTGATCGGGCCGCCGGCTCCCGGGCAGCTTCTGTCCAACTTCGACCACTATCGGATGTACGACTCGTGGCTCGCGTTGCATCGGGAAGGGCGGACGTTCATCCGGCTGCAGATGAACTTCCTGCACAACCAGAACGACATCAACCTGCCCGAGCTCACGCAGCGGCTCAACAACCAGTTCCAGCTGTTCGGCGACGACCTGATGATGACCGGCGGGATCGGGGAGTGGGGCGCGCCCGGGGACGGCAGCGGGCCGGCGTGGACGAAGGCCCAGCAGTTGATCGCGCAGGCGGGGTGGCGCAACACCAACCGGGCGCTGAACCTGGCCCAGCTGGAGGCGGAGATCGCCGGGTATGAGGCGGTCAACGCGGAGTACGACATCACGAAGCTGCGCTGGCGTATCGATCACGTGCCGGTGGTGACCTCGGAACTGCTCGATCGGCTGCGGGCGCTGGGCGGCGCCGTGCAGTGCGGGGCGTACAGCTATGTGGCGGGCAACGGGCCCGCGGCGGGCGCGCCGTTCCGCGCGATTCTCGACCACGGCATCAAGGCCGGGATCCACCTCGATGGGGTGCACATCGCGCCGCTCAATCCCTGGTACGGCGTCTACTACGCCACCACGGGCCGCAACGCGCTCGGGAACCTGATCAATGACGGGCAGCAGATCAGCAGGGACGAGGCGGTGCGCCTGTACACGCGGGAGAACGCCTGGTTCCTCAACATGGAGGACAAACTGGGCACGATCGAGAACGGCAAGCTGGGCGATCTCGTCGTGCTGGATCGGGACTATCGCACGGTTCGCGACGAGGACATCAAGAAGATCAAGCCGCTGCTCACCACGGTGGGCGGGCAGATCGTGTACGACTCCGGCGAACTGACGCGGCGGCACTGAGGCGTCCCCGGTCGGGCTCGGAACCGCTGTCGGATGTGAAAGCCCCCGCTCGGGCGGGGGCTTTCGGCTGTGCCGCCGAGATCGTCGGGGGATTTGGGCGCGGGTTCGGGGCGGGAGGACGGCGAGGAGGCCCGCGACCTGCTCTGAGCGGGTCGCCCATCGCTGGGCCGACTCCGCGTTCCGCTGTTGGCGTGATGGCCGGGGGACGGCCGGGGGTGGCGGCCGTCCGATGCCGGTGTCCGCATCGGCCATGGACGAGCTGGCCTGGCAGATCGGCATGGACCCGATCGAACTGCGGCTGCGACCGAGCGGGGCTTCGGCCGGCTGGTGCCGGTCCGGCCGATGGAGTCCGCTGATCGTGTCATCGTCGTGCCGTGGCGGCCTCGGGGGTGGACAGGCGGAGCAGGCGGGCGAGTTGGGCGGCGTTGACCTGGGCGTAGTCGCGGTAGCAGTTGTTCATGAGCACGTGCGTGGTTCGCGCGTCCTCGGCGAGGCGGCGTAGCTTCGGCGTCCACCGCCGGAGTTCCTCCTCGCTGTAGCGGTAGCCGAAACGCTCGTAGATGTTCTTGCTGGTCCACTTTGTCGAGTGGCCGTGGAACCGTACGACGGCCAGGTCGGCGGTGGCCGCGAGGACCGGAGGGATCGAGCTGGGGTGGCCCTGGGGCATGTCGACGCTCACGTACGGCACGCCGTACGAGCTGAGGAAGTCGAGCGTCTCGGCCTGGTTCTCCTCGCTCATCCAGGTGTGATTGCGGAACTCGACGCAGATCCGCATGGGCGCGCAGCGGGCCTTGCATTCGAGGATGTAGTGCTTGTTGCGCTTGCCGATCGGAAACCACTGCGGAAACTGGAACAGGATCGCGCCGAGTTTGCCCGCCTCGTGCAGCGGCGTGAGCGCCGCGAGGAAGCGTTCCCACACCTGGTCCGCGATCGCCGGGTCGATGTCGCGGAGGTAGAGGTTCTTCTTCGGCTCGCCGAGCCGCTCGCGCAGGTCCTTGTAGAGCGCCGTGGGCCGGGTCGGATGCTGGGTCAGCAGGGAGAACGCCTTGACGTTGAACGTGAATCCGGGCGGCGTCCGGTCCCGCCAGAGGGAGACGGTGGTCTCGGCGGGCGGCGAGTAGTAGGTGGCGTCCACCTCGACCAGCGGGAATTGGGCGGCGTAGTAGGCGAGGCGCTGCTGTGCCGTCGTGACGTCGTCCGGGTACCAGCCCGACGCGATGAGTGTCTTGTCCGTCCAGGAGGCGGTGCCGACCAGGATTCGTCCCATAGGCAGGTACGTGCCCGAGCGGGCGCGCGGTACCGGAACCCGGCGGGCCGAATGCGGGCTCGGGGCGCTAGGTGATCGTCCAGGTGTGCCTGCCGAGGAAGGCGTGGTCGCCCGTGGCGTACTCGGCGAAGCATCGCCTGAGCTCCGCGAGGTCGGCGACGGTGGTGCGGTGCATGCGGCCCGTGACGCTGTCCCGGTACTCCAGTTCGTAGCCGCCCGGTTCCGGTGACACCTGGAGGAAGTGGCGGCCGAAGTTGACCAGGGCGAGGAACGGGTTGTGCGGTGACAGGGTGGCCAGGGCGTCGTTGACGAGGGTCAGATCGGGGTTGGTGATCATCAGTCCGTCGCCGGTGCGCAACTGCATGTCGGGGTGGACGCCCACCGGCTCCAGGTTGTGCACGAGGTCGCGTACCGGGTCGTAGCAGACCAGTCCGTGTTTTCTGGCCAGGGAGTACGCCTCGGTGGAGACGGCGTCGGCGATCTCTGGAGCCATGGTCACCACCGCGTGGCCGGGGTGGATCCGCACCTTCGGCTCGGGGAAGAGCGCCGACAGCGCCTCGGCGAAGGCCGCGACGCCCGGGTGCGGGGTGGCGTCCTCGCCGTCGGCGAAGCGCCGGCGCAGTTCCGCGGCCCGCTCCCGCGTGATCGGCTTCGGCTCGTGCCACACCACCAGCTCAAAACGCATAGTCCATGGTCGCATCCCCGGCGGCGTGGCCGTGCAGGCGCGACCGACGCCGCTTGTCGGGAGGGGCCTTGTGCCGCCGCGGTGATGTCCGGGGAGACGATTTCGGTCCACTTACTCGGTCTGCTGTGCCTGATTCCTGGAATGCGCCGGTTGTACAGTGCTGGTGAAGGGGGGCGTCGTCGCATGTCAGACGGACGAATCACAACGATCGGGACGTGTCACCTGTGCAAGCGCACTTTCGCCTACAAACCAGGGGAAGTCTTCAAATTTCGGCATGATCCAGAGACGAATCTGCCGCTGGGGATGACCGTGGCGGCCACGATGCGGGAGCCGTCGCCGGAGGCCGTGGCGCGTTCGGTCGAGCAGGTGGTCTGCCCGGATTGCGTGGACAAGGCGAAGCGTTTGTGGGACGCGAAGTCCCGGTGGGAAGGCGGCGACATGTCGGCGTGGGCCACTTGGCGGAGGCCCGATCGCTGACGTGGTCCGGCGGGCAGGCCGCGGCAAAGCGCCGGAAATCGCCAAAACCGGCCGTGGGTACGGCGGCCGGCTCGCCAGGCCGATCCAGGGGAGGGGCCGCGCGGTGCGGTGGCGGGTGGATCGGGAAGGGGCGATCAGTAGCTGAAGGTGGTCGCGCCCTCGTCGCCGATCCACTGCCACATCGCCACGAGGCCGGTGATGTTGATCCTTTCGGGTCAGCCGGAGCGCCGGGTGGACGCCAGGCCAGGGGGAGCGGCGGCGAGGGCCTTGTGGATGGCGTCCACGAGGGCGAGCGCGGCCTCCTCGGTGAGCTCGACCGCGACGCGGGCCGAGGGGCCTTCGGCCGGGTTGACGAAGTCGATGTTCACCGTGTGCTCAAGGCAGGCGTGGTAGGGGTGGTCGACGTAGACGCGTCCCTCGCTGAGGGTGAACCAGCCGGAGCCGCCCTTGCCCGCGCCTTCGCACTCGAACTTCTCAGTCAGATAGGTGCACATATGCCGATGTCTCCAGTCGAGTGCTGAGATGTCAGGAGCTGCTGAGGTGGCGGCCGAAGAACTCGAAGACCTTCTTCCACCCCTCCACGGCCGCGGCCGGTCGGTACGCGGACCGGTCGACGGCGAAGAACGCGTGCCCCGCGTCCGGATAAGTGTGGAACTCGTGCTCTTTGCCGAGCCGGTCGAGCTCGTCCGACAAGACCTTGACCTCGTCCGGGCTGGGGAACTTGTCGTCCGCGCCGAACAGCCCGAGCAGCGGGCAGGACAGATTCGGCGCCTTCGACAGCAGCGGCGTCATGGCGAACGGGGAATCCGCTGGCGGCGGGTTGACCACGAACCCCCCGTAACAGTCCACGGCCGCGTCGATCTGCAGCGAGCAGGCGACCAGGAACGTCTGCCGCCCGCCCGAGCAGTACCCGATCACCCCGATCCTGCCGTTGGCGTGGTCGAGCGAGTTCAGGTAGGCCGCCGCACCGGCCACGTCGCCGACGACCTGCTCGTCCGGCAAGCCGCCCCGGGCACGCACCGCCGCCGCCTGGTCGTCCGGGCTGACGTCCTTTCCCTCCCGCGAGTAGAGGTTCGGGCAGACCGCCGCGTACCCGCGCGAGGCGAACCTCCGCGTGATCTCCTTGTGGGGCTCGTCGTACCCGGGCAAATGGTGGATCACCACGACCCCGCCCCGCGGCTCCTCGCTCAGCGGCCGGGCCAGGTACGCCTCCAGTTCGGCGCCCTCGTGCCCGGCGAACGCCACCGTTCCGGCCCACATCGCATCACTCATGGCTCGGCATCCTTCCCTGCGCGACCGGGCGCGGCAACGCCTTGAACGTCCGCGTGCTCCTGCGGCCCCGGCCGGAGTCGGTTCCCGTCATACGCAGGCCACATCGTGCCATATGACCCTGAATACGCGGATGTGCCCCCGCGCGACGGCCCGACTCCTGATACAGGCTTACCTGCGGCCCCCCGGAGGTGATGATGGCGCGCGGCACGATCGGGCCGGACCGGCGGACAGAGGCCGCGCGTCGCCGGTGCGACGGGGTTCCGGCTACGCCGACCGGGGTGCTGCTCCCGCTCGCCGTGCTGATCGCGACCACAGGGTGAAGCGGAACAACGGCAGGGAACCATAGCGTTCCGCGCCCGGCTGTCAGACCGAGTGCGCCCCGCCTTCGCCGCGCTGTCGGCGTTCGGCGGTCGGGCGGATATGGACCCTGGCGCGACGCGGCTCCGCCCCGAGCCTTCGATACAGGGCAGCGATGTCTGTTTTATGAATATTTGTGTTCTTATATCCACCTTTCGGGCAGGGGCCTGTTTGAGGAAACGCGCGCCGAGCTCTCCCGTACGGCGCAGCCGTCACAAGGGGGAATCATGAAAAATGCTGTCAAGGTTGGCCTGGCGGCCGCCGTCGGCTACTGCCTCGGTCGACACCGCAAGCTGGGAGTCCCGGGCGCGCTGGCGGCGGCCGGTGTGGCCGGGCTGCGTCGCAAGAGCAAGGTGGTGGACAAGGGCGTCAAGGCTCTTGGCTCACCGGAACTGGAGAAGCTGGCCGGTCGTCTCCGTGAGGATCTGCTCGACGCCGGGAAGACCGCGATGGTGGCCGCCGCGAGCAGGCAGATCAACGCGTGGAGCGACGCCATCCACCAGCGCGCCGAAACCCTGCGCCACCCGGAGGAGCAGGTCAAGGCGACGGCGGACACCGCGGCGAAGGCAGGAGGCGACGCCGCGGCCAAGGTCGGCGGTGAGGCGGCCAAGGCGGCGAGCGGGGCCGGGGAAGCGGCCGAATCGGTAGGCGGGCAGGCAGGAGACGTAGCAGGCAAGACGGCCGAGACCGCGGGCGAGACGGTCGGGAAGACGGCGGGCGAGACGGTCGGAAAAGCAGGCGACCTCGCCGGCGGTGTGGGCAAGGTTCTCGGCGGCGCCACCGGAGCGGACGCGGAGAAGGCAGACACGACAGAGAAGACCGAGAAGAAGGAAAACGCCGCTCCGACCGGAAAGACCGAGGCCGAGCCGCAGGAGCGGAAAGGCGACGAGGCGGGGGAGCGGACAAGTGCCGAGGCGCCGGAGAAGGGCGGCGCCGAAGGCGAGCGGCGCGAGGAGGAAGGTAAGGGCTCCGCCGAAGCCGGCCTGCGGGTCCTCGGTTGATCCGATGCAGGTTGATCGGCGGGGTTGATCAGTGTCGGCAAAGCGGGTGACAGTGAGAACCGGCCCGGACGCCGAAGCATCCGGGCAGGTCACGGTCCACCAAATCTTCAAAGCGGCGAGGCGGGGGAGCGGACAAGTACCGAGGCGCCGGAGCCGAGGGCGAGCGGCGCGAGGAGGAGGGTAAGGGCTCGGCCGAAGCCGGTCTGCGGGTCCCTCGGTTGATTCGGTGCAGGTTGATCGGTGTCGGCAACAGGTGACAGTGGAACCGGCCCGGACGCCGAAGCATCCGGGCCGGTCATGGTGCACCGAACCCTCACGTGGCCGTGGAGCGGTTTCGCACGATCTTGGCGAGCGCGACGGCCACCACAAGCCCCCCGCCGTAGAACACGTTCTGAATCCACCCGGCGAACCCGAGCAACTGCAGCCCGAAGATCCCCGTCCACAGGAAGTAGATGGCGATCAGCGTGCCGATCGGGTTGAACTGCCCCGGATGCACGACCGCCGTCCCGAGGAAGACCGCCGCGAGGGCGGGCAGCAGGTACTGCGTCGCCGTCGTGGAGTCGAAGCCGCCGAGCGTGGACACGATGATGAGCCCGGCCATGCCCGCCACCACCGACGAGATGATGTAGGCCCCCACCCGGATCCGATCCACCCGGATGCCGGCGAGCCGCGCCACCTCACGGTTCGCCCCGACGAACAGGATGTGCCGCCCCAGCGGCGTGTAGGCCATGATGTACGCGATACCGGCCGTGAGCGCCAGGCCGTAGTAGAACGACACCGGCATGCCGAGCACCGGATAGCCGGTGATGTCGCTGAACAGCTTGTCCTGCACCGAGACGACGTTCGACGACGAGATGGCCTGCGAGATGCCGGTGACCAGGGTCCCGGCGCCGAGGGTGACCACGAGCGAGGACACGTCGAGGCGCACCACGAAGAAGGCGTTCACCGCGCCGACGAGCGCGCACGCGGCGAGCGCGATGACGCAGGCCAGCCAGATGTTCCACCCGTGCAGCCCGGCGAGCACGGGCACGATCGTCGCCGCCAGCCCCATGATCGAGGCGATGGACAGGTCGAACTCGCCCACCATCAGCGTGATCAGCGCCGACATGGCGAGGAAGACGAGCACCGGCTGACCGCCGAAGATCGCCCGCACCGCGCCCCACGACCCGAACGTGCCGGGCATGAGCGCGTAGTAGAGGACCGCCACCGCCAGCCACACGATCACCAGCGCGTACCGGCTGGTGATCACGTGCAGCCAGCGCGGCTCGAACCGGCTGCGCAGCGTCACGCGCTTCGGCGCCTCGGCCGGTTCCGGCGGCCCGCCGCCGTCGGCCACGAGCCGATGGGTCGTGTCGTCGTCCGTGCTGAGCCGCTCTGCCGCGGTCTCGCTCACTGGTTCCCGCACTGGGAGCCTCCTGCGGTGGTCGTGCCGGCGTAGATTGCGTCGAGTACGGCGTCCGCCGTGACGTCGCGAAGCTCCAGGAAGGGCTGGCCGGGCCGGTGGACGAGGATGCGGTCGCACACGTCGGCGAGGTCGGACGGCTCCCCGCTGACGTACAGCACCCCCACCCCCGTGTCGGCGACCTCGTGGATCGCGGTGAGCAGGTCCTGGCGCGCGCCCACGTCCACGGCCTGCGTCGCCTCGTGCAGCACCAGCAGCCTGGGCCGCAGCGACAGCCACTTGGCGAACAACACCTTCTGCTGGTTGCCGCCGCTCAGCTCCTTCACCAGCGTCGCGGACGAGCGGGTGCGGATGGCGAGCTTGCCGATCAGCTCGTCCGCCTGCGCGTCCTGCCAGCCCCTGCGCACGAACCACGGCTTGCCGCGGCTGCGGACCGACGGCAGGGCGATGTTGTCGCGGATGCTGAGCTCGAAGGCGAGCCCGTCGCGTTCGCGGCGCTCGGGCACCAGGCTGACGCCCGCCGCCATGCACTGCGCGACCGTCGCCCGGTCGAGCGGCAGCTCGCCGGCGTCGGTACGCAGCGTGCCACCGCCGGCCCGGCGGGCGCCCGTGATCAGGTACGGAATGGCCTCGAAGCCCGAGCCGGGCAGGCCGGTGAGCCCGACGACCTCGCCCTCACGAACCTCCAGCGACACCTCGGCCTCGCCCAGCCCGTCCCCGGTGAGGCCGGTGACGACGGCGACCGGGGGCCGGTCGGCGGCATCGACGCCACGGGGGCTGAGCGTGCCGACGGTCTTGCCGAGCATGAGCCGCGCCATGTCCTGCTCGCTGAGATCCGCCGTGGGCAGCCCGGCCCCCGCGACCGTGCCGTCGCGCAGGACGGTCACGCGGTCGGCGAGCGTACGGACCTCTTCGAGGTTGTGGCTCACCATGAGCACCGAGGTGCCCTCGGCGACGACCCGCCGCAGCAGCGCGTGGAACTTCACCAACTCCTCGCGCGGCAGGGCGCGGGTCGCCTCGTCCAGGATGATCAGACCGGTGCCGGGGGTGTGCTCACGCAGCGCGCGGGCGATCGCCACCTCGGCCCGGCGCGTCGCGGACAGCGCCGCGACCGGGGTCTGCGGGTCGATGTCCACATCCAGCCGGGCGAGCACGTCGCGGGCGATCTCGGCCTGCCTGCGCCAGTCGATGCGCCGCAGGAACCGGGAGTGGCGGTAGCCGCCGATGCCGATGTTGTCGGAGACGGTGAGCTGGTCGAGCAGCCCGAGATCCTGGTGCACCACCGAGATCCCGAGCTCGCTCGCCCTGCGCCACTGGACGGGCAGCGGGATCTGCCGCCCGTCCAGCGTCAGGGAGGCACCGGCGTCGGGCGCGTGGTACCCGGTCAGGATCTTGACGACGGTCGACTTGCCCGATCCGTTCTGCCCGATGAGGGCGTGGATCTCGCCGGGCGCGACCCGCAGCCCCACGTCGTGGAGGACCTTGGTCGAGCCGAACGTCTTGGACACGTTCCGGGCTTCCAGGCGATGCATCGCGCCGAATACCCCCTCTGCTCCCTGGTGGTCGACCGGCCGGGACTACTGGGCGACGCCCCAGGCCGCGAGGAACTTGTCCTTGTAGGAGCCGTCGCCGTACCACTCGCCGGTGAGGTACGCCTCGGGCGTGAGCGTGAGGTCCTTGACGTTCGAGGCGTCGAAGAAGCGGTTGGTCAGGGTCTGTACCGGCTTCACCTCGTCGCCGGCGAGCAGCCGCATCAGGCCGTTCACGTACTGCCAGCCGCTGTAGTTCACCGGGGTGCCGATGTCGCCGGCCTGCTCACCGGCGGCCACCGCCTGCATGTTCTGCAGGTCGCCGCTGCTGGAGACGATCTTGATGCCGGTCTTGCCCGCGGTCTTCACGCCCTGCAGGGCCGACTGCACGAAGTTGTCCACCGGGACGAACAGGGTGTTGACGTTGGGGTTCTTCACCAGCTCGGCGCTGACCGCGGACGGCAGCTTGTCGACGTTCGCCGTGGTGAAGTCGACCGTGGCGAGCGGGCAGTCCGGGCACAGCTCCTTGAACTTGGCGATGCCGGCGTCGCTGGCCCGGGTGGTGAGCTGCGAGTCGAGCAGCCGCAGCCACAGGCCGTTGCTCTTCGAGCCGTTCTGTACGAGGCCGACCTTGGTGACCGTCTCGTACATCTTGATGACCTGCGGGGTCGGGTCGAGGAACGAGAACTTGTCGCCGGGCTCCTTGTTGCCCGTCGGCGGCACGCCCGCCACCAGCACGGGCACGCCCTGGTTCACGAGCGAGTCGAAGGCGTTCGGGATCATGGCGTAGTCGATGAAGGCCGTGATGACGCCGTCGGCCTTCTGCTCCCCGGCCTGCTTGAGGCAGTTGCCGATGTCGCTCGGGTTGAACTTGCCGTCGCACAGCTTGACCGTGCCGCCGAGCCTGCCGACGGCCTCCTTGACGCCCTCGCCGAACCCGTTGATCACCGGTATGGAGGCGCCGATCGGGACCCACCAGATGGTCTTGCCCTTGAGGTCGACCGGCTTGGACAGCGCCTCGGGCTCCGGCCACGCAATCGGGCCGCGCAGGGCGTCGATCTCGCTGTTCAGGGACGCGAAGCGGTCATCGGCCGGGGACGCCGCCGTCCCGGACGCGCCGCTTCCGGAATCCGCGCCGCTGCCGCAGGCGGTGAGCATGAGTGAGGTGGCGGCGATGCCCGCGATGGCCATGACCGAGCGCCGCATGATCGAACGGCTCGTACGCATCATGCCTGGTTCCTTTGCGATCGGGCCGCACCAGGGGCGGCGCGCGAATCTCATCCTTCGTCGCGAAGGTCAGGCAAGGCTGTCACGCACGGAAAACGGGGTGGAGCACACTGTTCCGGCCAACGGCACGCAATATGGCCATGCGGCTCAGCCGGGGTTTCGGCTCGGTATGGACCAGGCCCGCGCAGGCGGGCATCGCCGCCCGGCGTGCGGGCCGACCCGAGCGGGGATGCCGGGAATGTTCACGCCGTCCCGGCCCGTTCGGCGGGCCGGGACGGCTTCCTCAACAAGGCCGACCCACGGGGGTCGCGCCCGTATCGGCCCGATCAGCCGATGCGGACCGGGATGTGCCGGGGGCCGCGGACCTGGCCGGTGGACCAGGTGACGGCGGAGGGATCGGTCAACGTGAAGGCCGGGACGCGTTCGAGCCAGACCTCCAGGGCCACGCGCAGCTCCATGCGGGCCAGGTGCGACCCGAGGCAGCGGTGGATGCCGAGGCCGAAGGCGGCGTGGCGGTTGACCTCGCGGTCGATGACGACCTCGTCGGCGCGGTCGAACTGCGCCGGGTCGCGGTTGGCGGCCGGGAACGACAGCAGGATCCAGTCGTCGGCCTTCATGTCCACGCCGCGCCAGTGCATGTCCTGCTTCACCAGCCGGGCCATGGTGACGGGGGCGTACGCGCGCAGGAACTCCTCCATGGCGGTGGGGATCAGGCCGGGGTCGGCGACCAGGCGTTCCCGGTCGGCGGGGGTCTTGGCCAGATGCCAGAGGGAGGCGCCGATCGCGCTCCAGGTGGTGTCGACGCCGGCGATCAGCAGCAGGGACGTCATACCGGCCACGTGCTTCGCGCTGAGCTTCTCCCCGTACAGCTCGGCGTTGATGAGGTACGTGGTGAGGTCGTCGCGCGGGTTGGCGAGGTGGTCGTGGATCTGCGCCAGGATGTAGTCGAACACCATATTGATCTTGGCCTGGCGTTCCTCGGTCGGCAGGTTGACGCCCTCAAGCATGATCTCGACGAACTCGCGGAACCGCGGCCCGTCCTCGGGCGGGAACCCCAGCATGTCGGCGATCACCCGGACCGGAATGTGCTGGGCGTAGTCCGTGGCGGCGTCGACGACGTCCTTGCCCGCTAAGGAGTCGATGAGCGAGTGGCAGAACGCCCGGGTGGACGGCTCCAGCCTGCCGACGGCGGTCTTGGTGAACGCCGGAAGCAGCAGCTTGCGCGCGTCGTGGTGGAACGGGGGATCGGACGTGATCGGCGGCACGTTGCCCGCCGGGGCGACCTCCAGCGGCGGGCGGACATTGCTCACGACGACCCCTCGGGAGGAGAAGCGCTCGGTGTCGTAGGCGATCGCGGCGACGTCCTCGTAGCGGGTGGGCAGCCAGCCGCCGCCGAAGCGGTCGGTGTGCGCGATCGGGCAGCGTGCGCGCAGGTCGTCCTGGATCGGGTAGGGGTCGGCCGCCCACTCCGGCTCCAGGTGGGAGAAGTCCGTCGCCCAGTCGGAGACCGGCCCGGTGACGATCTTGCTCCTGCTGCTCTCCCCTAGGCCCCGGTCGGCTTCCCGAAAGTCCTCCGCGAAGCGTTTGTCGACGGTCATCACGCCTCCTGGAGTTCGATGGCGCCTTCCGGGCAGTTGGCCACCGCGCGCCGCGCCTTGGACTCCAGGTCCGGCGGCACGAGGCCGTCGCCGAGGACGGTTCCGTAGCCCTCCTCGTCGTCTCCGAACAGTTCCGGGGCGAGGTCGTAGCAGCGGCCATGCCCTTGGCAGCGATCGGGATTGATCTGCACTTTCACTACGGTGCTCCTGTCTGAGCAGTGGTGTTGGGCCGTGCCAGAGCGCAGGTCAGCCGGGTGAGCAACGCGGCCCACTCGTCCTTGTCGACGGGGTGCAGGTCGGGCGTGATGAGCGTGCTGCCCAGGGCGAGCAGGAGACACAGGTGGGCCAGCGCCTTCGGGGACAGTTCCGGATCGATCTCGTCGCGGTCCTGGCCGACCCGCATGAGGTCGCAGAGCCAGTCGGCGCGGTCACCGATGTAGTCACGCATCGGCCTGGCGACGTCCTCGTCGCGGCGGGCCGCGACGAGCGCCTCCACCACCAGGTCGCCGGAGGCGTCCTTGCCGGTGGGAAGCCTGTTGCCGACGGTGAGCAGCAGTTTGATGACCGACTCCGTCGGGTCTTCGTGGAACAGATCCTCGAGCTTTCGCCGCCCGTGCTCCCGTAACGCGGCGACGAGAAGTTCGACCTTGGAACCGAAGTGCGCGTACAGCGCGCCGTTGCTCACGCCCGCGGCTGCGGCGATGTCGGCGACACGCGTGCCGTCGTACCCCCGCTGCGCGAAGACGTCAGCGGCGGCACGCAGCAAGCGCTTCCGAGTCTCGGCCGCGGTGACACCCGCGATGCGCCCCATGACAGAAGTAAAAAACCATTTATTTAGTTATGTCAAGATCGCGGGGGATTTCGAGGACCGAATGACGAAGGCCCCGGCTGCCGGCCGGATCGGGCGAACGCGTGGGACGGAAGGCGGGATCAGACCCGACCGCGGGCGTTTCTCCAGGTAGCACAGCACCACGGCGGCCGTCATCGCCCCGCGTCGGGGGCGGTGACGGCCGCCTCGTATCGCCACCCGCCCGTCACGCGCCGCGCAACCTCCCGCCGGTGTCCCGCCGGCGCCTCCCGGGGGCGAGGCGGGTTCAGCCGCCGAGGCGGGCGCGCAGCGAGGGCTGGAGACGGTCGCCGTGGGCGGTGACCATGTCGTCGCACAGGGCCCAGATCCGTTCGACGGGCAGGGCCGCGGCGGTCGCCGGGTCGGCCATCGCGGCGTGCCGGATGTGCCGGGGGTCGTCCTCGACCGCGGCGCGTACGACCAGGTCGACGACGTTGAGGTAGCCGCGGTTGAGGGCGGCGAGCTGGGCGGGCAGCGGCTCGACGCGGGTGGGTTGCAGGCCGGTGCCGTCGACGAGGCAGGGCACCTCCACCACGCCGTCGGCGGGCAGGTTGGGGATGAGGCCGTGATTGGGCACGTTGCCGTACACGGCGCGGGGACGGCCGGTGACGATGCTGTGGATGATCTGCGGCGCGTACTCCTGGGTGCCCTCGACCTGCAGCGGGGTCCCGTCGGCGAGCGCGGCGCGGGTGCGCTCGTACTCGCGCTGGTTCTCCGCCACGATGTCGAGGTACGCCCCGATGGGCAGCCGCAGCCGCTCGATCTCGGCGTCGTGGTGCAGGTACCAGGGCACGTACTCGGCCGAGTGCTCGCTGGACTCGGTGGGGAAGTAGCCCAGCCGCCGGTACATGTCGACGCGCGTGCGGCGCGGCAACTGGTCGTCGGCGGCGATCGCCTCGTCCAGGCGCGGGTAGAGGTCCGCGCCGTCGCGCTCGAACCGCAGCACCCATGCCTGGTGGTTCACCCCGGCGCACCGGTAGGTGATCTCCTCGTACGGCACCTTGACCAGGCCGGCGAGGCCGCGCATGGTCCAGTAGACCGAGTGGCACAGGCCCACCACCCGGGTCAGGCCGGTCGCCCGCGCGAGGTAGGCCACGTTCATCGCCATCGGGTTGGTGTAGTTGAGCAGCCACGCCTGCGGGCACAGCTCGGCGATGTCCTCGCCCAGCGCCTTGAGCAGCGGGAACGTGCGCAGCGCGCGGAAGATGCCGCCGACGCCGAGGGTGTCGCCGATCGTCTGGCGCAGGCCGTACCGGGCGGGGATCTCGAAGTCGACGCGGGTCGCCTCGGCCATGCCGACCTGCACGATGTTGATCACGAAGTCGGCGTCGGGGAGCGCCTCGCGCCGTTCGAGGTGCGCGGTGACGCGCGGGCTCGCGCCGAACCGGGCGGCGATGTGCCGGGTGCCCGCCTCGGCGGTGGCGAGCCGGTCGGGGTCGATGTCGTGCAGGGCGATGTGGGCGTCCTTCAGTTCGGGGTAGGCGAACAGGTCCGCGAGCAGGCCCTGGGTGAACACGACGCTCCCTGCGCCGATAAACGCGATCTTCGTGGTGGTCATTTCGATCTCACTTCGTGATGGTTGGCGTGGTCGGGACGCTGCTGTGGCCGCCGAGCCGCGAGCGGGCCTCGTCCCAGGTGGGCTGGGCGGCCGTGCCGCCGTGGGCGCGGGTGGACAGGGCCCCGCACACGGCGGCGAACTCCAGGGCGGTGGCGGTGGGCAGCCCGGCCAGGGTGGCGGCGACGAACCCGGCGTCGAAGCTGTCGCCCGCGCCGACCGCGTCAGCGGGCGTCACGCTGATGCCCTTGGTCGCCAGTACGGCCGTGCCGTCGTGGCACAGCGCGCCGTCGGCGCCGTTCTTCACCACCGCCAGCGGCCCGCGTACGGCCAGCGCGAGCGCGTTGGCCTCAAGATCCTCCGGCGACCCGTCGCCGCCTTCGACCGCTTGGGCGAGCCGGTACGCCTCGTTGGCGTTGGGCAGCAGGATGTCGGTGTGCGGCAGCACGGCGGCGATGCCGTCGGGGTCCCACCGCCCGGCGGGGTCGTCGTTGGTGTCGAGCGAGGTCGAGGCCCCGTGGGCGTGGGCGGTGCGGAACAGGTCCGGCAGCGCGGCGGCGAGCCCGGGCATCAGGAAGTAGGACGCGGCGTGCACGTGCCTGCTCCGGGCGAGCAGCGACTCGGGGACGTCCCGGCCGGAGGTGGCCGCCAGCGTGCCCGGCGAGGTGACGATGGCCCGGTCGTCGCCCCTGGTCAGCACGACGGTGAGCGGGGTGGGCAGGTCCGGGTCGAGCCGCAGCCCGCTGACGTCCACCCCGCGCGAGGCGAGGGTGTCCCGGACGTACCGGCCCGCGTCGTCGTCGCCCACCCGCCCGGCGAAGGCGACCCGGAGGCCGAGCCGCGCCGCGCCGCAGGCCATGATCGCCGCGCTGCCGCCGAGCGTGAGCGTTCCGCTGTCGACGAGTTGCTCGCGCTGGCCGAAGGCGATGGCCTCCGGCAGCGGTCCGGCGATCACGTCGGGGTTGGCGTCCCCGACGACGAGCAGATCGAAGGCGTATGGCATCCGGCGTCCCCCGTGGTTGTGGCGTGGCATGGTTGTGGACCGTATGACGGGCGAGTATTGAGCTCTGTCGGTGGATCGAGGTGAACTCAGCCCTTCAACCCGCTGCTCGTGATCGACCGCACGAACGCCTTCTGCGCGCCGAGGAAGGCG
Source organism: Thermopolyspora sp. NPDC052614 (assembly GCF_040678635.1). NCBI lineage: Bacteria > Bacillati > Actinomycetota > Actinomycetes > Streptosporangiales > Streptosporangiaceae > Thermopolyspora > Thermopolyspora sp. NPDC052614. The sequence goes on along the minus strand of NZ_JBFATZ010000025.1, from coordinate 84,867 downwards.
AGCAGCACCGGCAGTACGGTGATCACGTTTCCGGCCATCAGCGCCGACCAGTTCGTGAGGTGCTTTCCATGAAACGTCGCCAGGCCGAGCTGCAGCGTGTACTGGCTCTCGTGGTTGAGCGCGATCAACGGCCAGGTCAGGTCGTTCCAGGTGGACAGGAACGTGAGCACGGCCACGGTGCTCAACGCCGGACGCGACAGCGGCAGCACGATGCGCACCAGCACCCGCAACCGCCCGCAACCGTCGATCCACGCCGCCTCCTCCAGTTCCCTGGGCAGCGACAGGAAAAACTGCCGCAGCAGGAACACGGCGAACGGCGTCACCAGCGAGGGCACGATCAGCGCCCCCAGCGTGTCGATGAGCCCGAACCGCTTCATGATCAGGAACGTCGGGATCATCGTGAGCTGGAACGGGATCGCCATCGTGGCCAGCATCAGCGCCAGCAGCGTCCGGGACCCGAAGAACCGCATCCGGGCGAACGCGTAGCCCGCCAGCGACCCGAGCACGAGGTTGGTCGCGACCGTCACCAGCGAGACGATCGTCGAGTTGAGGAACCAGCGCGGGAACCCGGCGTTGTTGAACACGTACTGGTATCCGCCGAGATTCACCCCCGACGGCCACAACGCGGGCGGGAACCGGTTGATCTCCGCGTTGCTCATCACCGAGCTGAGCAGCAGCCAGATCAGCGGGATCGCGAACAGCAGCGCGAGCGGCGCGAGCAGCAGATGCCAGGGACTGAACGGCAGCAGCCGCCGCCTCCGCCGCGACGCGGGCGGCGAGGCGGCCGGGCGGCGCGCGGCGTCCCGCTGGGTGATCGTCGCCGTCATGGCGTGCTCCCCTTTGGATGGCCGTCGCCGGGATGCCGGACCGCGAGCCGTTCCTGTGGCTCGCCCTGCCGCCGCCGCAGCACCCGCTGCAGGATCGCGACCGCGAACAGCGCCACCGCCAGCACGTACGCCGCCGCCGCGCCGTACCCGGCGGTGAAGTTCTTGAACGCCTGCTCCCAGATGAAGTAGACGATGACCGTGGTGGCCCCGAGCGGCCCGCCCTTGGTCGTGACGTACACCAGGTCGAAGACCTGCAGCGACATGATGAGCTGCCACAGCACCAGGAACACGGTCACCGGCACGAGCGTGGGCAGCGTGATGTGCCACAGCAGCCGCCACGCGCCCGCGCCGTCCAGCCGCGCGGCCTCGATCAGCGATGGGGGCACGTCCTGCAGCGCCGCCAGGTACACCACCACGCAGAACCCGGTGCCGCTCCACAGCGTGATCCCGACGAGCGTGAGCAGCGCCTGCCCCGGATCGGTGAGGAAGCCCTGCGGTTCCAGGCCGAGCGAGTACAGCACCGAGTTGGCCACGCCGAACTCCGGGTCGAGCACGAAGGAGAACAACGTGCCCTGCGCGGTCGCCGAGATCACGAACGGCACGAAGAACAGCACCCGGTACAGCCCGACGAGCCGGATGTTCCGGTTGAGCACCAGCGCGAGCGCGAGCCCGAGGCCGACGCTGAGCGGCACGTACAGCGCCGTGTACAGCAGCGTGTTGCGTACGGCCTGCCCGAACGCGGGGTCCTCGGCGAGCGCCCGATAGTTGTCCAGGCCCACCCACCGGCCGGGCGTGACCAGGTCGTTGGCCTGGAAGGACAGCAGCAGCGACCAGCCGACGGGCACCACCGCCAGCCCGATGATGACGAGCACCGACGGGGAGATGAACGCCCAGCCGGCGAGGTTCTCGCCCCGGCGCGGGCCGGATCGCCGCCCATGCCGCGCGGGCGACCGGGCGGCACGACCGCCGGGGCCGAGGTCGGCGACGGGGTCGGCGACGGTGATCGGTTTGGGCAGGCCTGGCATGGTGATCTCCTCAACCTGTTCGGCGGATCCGGTCAGGTCGATGCGGATCAGTTCGGCACGCGCAGGGCCGCGTCCGCCTTCGTGGTGGCGGCGGCGATCGCGTCGGCCGGGGTGCTCCTGCCGAGCAGTACGGCGACGATGGCCTCGCCGACGGCCGTGGACACCTGCGGGTAGGCGGGGTTCGCGGGTCGGCCGCGGGCGGACTGCAGCGCGGTGACGAACGTGGCCAGGCCCTCGGTCTTCTCCGCGTGCTCGGTCCACTCGGGCAGGGCCTGGGTGCCCTTGCTCAGCGGGAGGCTGCCGGCGTCGACGTCCCACCGTACGTCCTGGGCGGGCTGGGTCAGCCAGGTGACGAGGGTCTGGGCGGCCTTGAGCCGGTCGGGGCCGTTGTCGAACACGGTCCAGGTGTCGGGGCCCGCGATCGTGACCGGGCGTCCGCTGAAGCTCGGCAGCGGGACCACGTGGTAGTCGATCTTGGCGTCGATGACGTCCGGCAACTGCCAGGGGCCGGTGGGCACCATGCCCATGCGGCCGGACAGGAACACCTGGTACATCTGCTCGCTGCCCGGCTTGGGGTCGATGTACACGCTGCCGTCCTTGGCGAGCCGTTCCACGACCTGCAGGGCCTGCGCGCCCACGCCCGCGAAGCCGTTGCTGCGGCCGTCCGCGCCGACGACGTCGCCGCCGAGGTCCCACACGAGCGGCCAGATGCGCCACACCGTGTCCTCGTCGCCCGCGCCCGGCCAGCCGGTGCCGAAGACCTTGCGCTTGGGGTCGGTGAGTTCGCGGGCGGTCTCGACGAAGTCATCCCAGGTCCAGCCCGCCTGCGGCAGCGGGATCTTCGCCTCCTCGAAGAGCTTCTTGTTGCAGACCACGGCGAGCGAGTCGACCAGGGCGGGCATGGCGCGCACCCGGCCCTTGATCGTGACGACGTCGCGTACCGACTGCCAGTAGTCCTGCCAGGGCGTCGGGCCGGAGTTCACCATGTCGGTGAGGTCGGCCACCCTCGGGCTGCGGGCCACGTTCGGCAGGTCGGAGCCGAAGATGTAGGCGATGTCCGGGGGTGAGTCCGAGGCGAGCGCGGCGGTGACCTTCTGCAGCATCGCGTCGGCGACCACGCCGCCGCTGATGTCCACCTTGATCGTGGGATGCGACTTCTCGAAGTCGGCCACGAGTTTCTTGATCGCCTCTAGCGCGAAGTCGGACTGGCCGTGCCACATCTCGATCGTGACCGGCCCGGCCGACCCGCCGCCGCCCGCGCCGCCGGTGGAGGTGCCGGAGCCGGGGGCGCACGCGGCGGCGGCGAGCGCGGCGAAGGCGAGGGCACCGCCACGCAGAAGCTGTCGCCGGGAGTAGGGCGGGGGAGTCATCTGGACCTCCGATGGGGAACGACGGCGGGCGGCGGGCGTGAGATCGGGGGCTGACTGGACGGGAGGCGGGACGGGTGGATGGGATGGGCAGGGGGCGGGTCAGCAGGTCCGGTAGACGTAGCCGGGGCTGCCCGCGGGGGAGACGTCCACGTCGCGGCGGACGATGCTGAGCCGGTTGCGGAAGCCCGAGCAGGCACGGGAGAGACCCTGGGAGGTGTACTCGATCACGATGACGTTGTCGCCGAACTCGGCGGTGTAGTCACCGCACTCGCGGTAGTAGCCGCACTCCTCCGCGATCGCGAAGTCCAGGCCGTTCTGGACGCGGTCGCCGGCCAGCTCGACCGTGTTCTTCTGCGCGATCGCCAGGCCCTGGCCGTGCGCGTGGGCGGACAGCAGGCGGATGTACGCCTGCGCGTGGGCGGCGGTCACCAGGTTCTTCGAACGCGTGTAGCTGTCGTAATTGTCCGGTTCGACCGCCTGAAAGCCGTCGTCGGCGCACTCGCTGATCCACCCGTTGACCTTGGCGGCGATGCGCTGCCGCTTGTCGGCGGTGCGCAGGTCGAGCAGCGGCTCGCCCCAGTCCTCGTCGATCACGAGCCGGCCGGCGGAGTCGCGCAGCAGCAGATCGGCGTCCCAGTCGCCCTGTTCGCCGGGCTGGACCTGGAAGGCGTTGACGTAGCAGATGTTGTACAGGCCGGGCGCGGGGGCGTCCCCGCGGTCCCGGCTGACGACGGTGACCCCGGAAGGGGGTGTGTACGCGCCGCCGATCTGGTAGTCGAACTTCGCCCCCGGCGGGGGCGGGGTGACCGCCGCCGCGGTGGCGGGCGGGATGAGCAGGGTCGCGGCGAGGGCCGCGCCGACGGCGACGGCGACCGCCGCGATGAAACCGGGGAATCGGACACGAACGGGGGTGGGGCTCATGTATCGCTCTCCAGGTGAGTGGAGGGGACGTCCCCGCCTCGGATGCGCGTAGCGATCCTGGCGACTCGGGCCGGACTCGTGGCGCAGCCACCTACCGGCTAGGCGTACCTCTGCGCGGAGTGTTCAACTCCAGCGTGACTCGGAGTAAATCGAGCAAAACTGCTCATGTCAAGAGCGTGAATGTGCATGGATCTCCGCCGATCCTGTGTGCTTCGCCGTATCGCTGCGCAAAACGTGTACCGGGCGACGGGGTGGGGCCGGTTATGCTCATGGGATGCTGAGAACTGAGCGTCATGCGCGGATACTTGAGCATGTCGCGGAGCGGGGCAGCATCGACGTCAACGAGCTGTCCAGGCTGCTGAACGTCTCCGGGGCCACCGTGCGACGCGATCTGCAGCATCTGAGCGAGCGGAACCTGCTGCGCCGCACGCACGGCGGGGCGGTCCTCGGCGGGCTCAGCATCGAGGTGCCGATCCAGCACCGCATGGAGAGCCGCCGGCCGGAGAAGCGGGCCATCGCCAAGGCCGCGGCCGACCTGGTGCCGGTCGGCGCGGTGGTCGGCCTCACCGGCGGCACCACGACCACCGAGGTGGCGCGGCGGCTGGTGGAGCGCGGGCCGATCACCATCGTCACCAACGCGGTGAACATCGCCGCCGAGGTCGTGCTGCACAAGCACGCCACGCTGGTCGTGATCGGCGGCAACGCGCGCAGCGAGAGCTACGAGCTGGTCGGGCCGATCGCGGAGAAGACGCTCGCCGACTACCACACCGACGTGACCTTCCTCGGCGTGGACGGCATCAGCGCCGGGCACGGCTGCACCACCCACGACCACCTGGAGGCGGCCACCGACCGCGCCTTCGCCCGCAGCAGCGGCGAGATCATCGTGGTGGCCGACCACACCAAGATCGGCAAGGTCACGTTCGCCAAGATCTGCCCGCTGAGCGACGTCCACCGCCTCATCACCGACGCGGGCGCCTCCGAGACCCACCTGGCGGCCATCGCCGACGCCGGGGTCACCGTCACCACCGTCTGACCGGACGGCCCCGCCTCCCGTGGGGGGCGCACGCCTGCTGACCTCGATGGCGAGACGTTCTTGCGCGGCTGTGAGCGGACTTGTACGTTTAAGTCGCAAATCACTCATAACTGCGCGTCAGAGGTGTGAGATGACGTTCGTCGCGGGGGAGATCGCGAGCCAGCCGGATTGCTGGGACCGGGCCATCGAGCTCGCCGGGTCCGTCGAGGGGCTGCCCGCTCCCGGGGAGCGCGTGGCCGTGGTCGGGTGCGGCACCTCGCTGTTCATGGCGCAGGCGTACGCGGGACTGCGCGAGTCCGCCGGGCTGGGGGAGACCGACGCCTTCGCGGCCTCGGAGTTCCCCCGGCGGCGCGGCTACGACCGGGTGGTGACGATCTGCCGCTCCGGCACCACGACCGAGGTGCTGGAACTGCTGCGGGGCGTCTCGCGGCCGACGACGGCGCTCACCGGCGACCCTGCCACGCCGATCTCGGACGTGGCCGACGTGGTGATCGACCTGTCCTTCGCCGACGAGAAGTCGGTCGTGCAGACGCGGTTCGCGACGTCCGCGCTGACCCTCCTGCGCGCGCATCTGGCCCTGTCCGAACCCTCGGTGCTGCCCGATGGCCTGCCCGGCCAGGCCGCCGAGGCGATCGCCGCGGCGCCGCCGGCGGGGGCGGCGGGCCGTACCCAGTTCACGTTCCTGGGCACGGGGTGGAGCGTCGGGATCGCGAACGAGGCGGCGCTGAAGGTCCGGGAGGCGTCCGGGTCGTGGACCGAGTCGTATCCGGCGATGGAGTACCGGCACGGCCCGATCAGCGTGACCGACTCCGGCAGCGTCGTCTGGTTCTTCGGCGAGCCGCCCGCCGGGCTCGCCGACGAGGTGGCGCGGACCGGCGCGATCGTCTCGGTCTCGCAGCTCGATCCGGTGGCGGACCTGATCCGCGTCCAGCGGCTCGCCGTCGAGCTCGCCGAGGCCAAGGGCCTCGACCCGGACCAGCCCCGCAACCTCTCCCGCTCGGTGGTCCTCGCCTGATCGCCGCCCCGACACCACCCCGACACCACCCGACACCACCCGACACCACCCGACACCGCAGGGGATCGCGGCGGTGTCCCACCCGCACGACCCTGACGTCCCGGCCCCGCGTGACCCCCGGGGGCGCCCGCGCCCCCGACGCGGCGGGCGTCATACGCAAGGAGTTCCCCATGCCCCTGGTGAAGACCGGCGACCTGGTCGCCGCCGGACGCGGCGTCGCCGCCTTCAACGTGATCACGCTGGAACACGCCGAGGCGATCGTGGCCGGGGCCGAGGAGGCCGGGACGCCGGTCATCTGCCAGATCAGCGAGAACGCGGTCAAGTTCCACGGCGGGCGGCTCGGCCCGATCGCCGCGGCGACAGCCGCCGTCGCGCGGGCGTCGTCGGCCGAGATCGCGCTGCACCTGGACCACGTCACCGACCTCGACCTGCTGCGACAGGCGGCCGACCACGACTTCGGGTCGATCATGTACGACGGGTCCAAGCTGGAGTACGCCGACAACGTGGCCCGCACCGCCGAGGCCGCCGCCTGGGCGCACGAGCGCGGCCTGTGGGTGGAGGCCGAGCTGGGCGAGGTCGGCGGCAAGGACGGCGCGCACGCGCCCGGCGCGCGGACCGACCCGGGGGAGGCCACGGCGTTCGTCGCCGCGACCGGCGTGGACGCGCTCGCCGTCGCCGTGGGCAGCTCGCACGCGATGACCGAGCGCACCGCCCGGCTCGACCACGCCCTCATCGCCGAGTTGAGCGCCGCCCTCCCGGTGCCGCTGGTACTGCACGGCTCCTCCGGCGTACCCGACGACGAACTACGCCGGGCCGTACGCGGGGGCATGGCCAAAATCAACATCGGCACCGCCCTCAACATCGCCTTCACCGACGCCGTACGGCAGGCACTCCCCGGCCAGGTCGACCCCCGCCGCTACCTCGCCCCCGCCCGCACCGCCATGGCCGAGGTCGTGGCCCACTTCCTCAAGGTCGTCACGATCCGCTGACCTCTGCCCCCGATCACGACGGATCCGGCTGCGGAGAGGCGAACCACACCCGCTCGCCCCATCCAACGGACAGCATCAGCCCAACATCCGGCCCGGACGCCGCCGAACAACGAATCACGCTGCTCGTTTGGCGGTACGGTTCCCACCGAAAGGAGGTCCCCGGCGGAAGGAGAACATCCGCATGACGCTCACCGACGACCGATACGGCGCGCCCAAGGTCCTCGACCGAGTGCGAGGCCCTCGCGGGGAGTCGGTGCTCCGGCAGGTCAACGGCCGGTTCGAAATCATCAGCAACGGCGTGTTCCTCATGGACACCTCGGACGGAACGTCCGAGCGACTCCTCATCGACGCCGCCCTGGCCAGATGCGCCGCCCCCAGGCCACGCCTGCTCATCGGCGGCCTCGGCGTCGGCTTCTCCCTCGTCCGCGCCATCGCCCACAAGCGCCTGGCCGCCATCGACGTCGTGGAGATCGAGGCGTCCGTCATCGACTGGCACCACCGATTCCTGCGCCACATCACCGGCGCCGCCCTCGCCGACCCCCGCGTCCGAGTGATCGAGTCCGACATCCTGGACTGGCTGGACCGCACCCCCGATCGCTACGACGCGATCTGCCTCGACACCGACAACGGCTCGGACTGGCTGGTATTCGAGACAAACGCCGACATCTACGCCGATCGAGGCATGAACCTGCTGGCCCGCCGCCTGCGCCCCGGCGGCGTACTGGCCGTATGGTGCGCCCGCCCCGACCCGGCCTACGAACAGCGCCTGCGCGACCGCTTCAACGGCGTCGAGACAGTGACGACCCCCCGCCCCCGCGGCTGCCCCGACCTCGTCTACGTCGCACGCGCCTGCGCCCGGTGACCCGTCATGACGCGCTCGGCCTTTGACGCCGGTGTGGGCGATGCCCTGAATGAACTGGCGTTGCGGCAGGACGAACACGACGATCACCGGCAGCGAGGCGAGCAGCGACCCGGCCATCAGCACCGGGCAGTCGGCCTGGAACTGGCCCTGCAATGAGGCCAGCCCGGCGGAGAGCGGGGACCCCACCGCCCTGCCCACCGACGCGGCCGAGAGCCTCGCCACCCACCGCGTCGTCTGGGCGGCCGAACACGCCTGCCTCACCGGCACCGTCGTCCGCCGCTCCCCCCAATGAATGCCACGTCCGATGCCCGCTGCCCGGTTTCGTCCCGCCCGCTCCTCCGGTCGTGCTTCTCTCGTCGGTGGCGATGACCTTCGGCGGCTCTTGGCGGTTCCGGGCGATGCTGTCCTCGGGCCGCTGGTCGCCGGGGGTGGCATCGAGCCCTGGCGTTCGGGCGTGCGAGCCAAAGGCGGCGACTTCGTCCCTTTTCCTTCCCAAACGACTGTTTTCCGATCGGTCGGGTACAATAAATGTGGTGTGCCGGGAAGTCTGGTCGGCGACGACGAGACACTTCCGGCCATCGGAGTTTTTATGGGCGTGCGCGGCAAGCGGCGGCAGTTTGTCCTGTTCGGTCGAGGGTCCTGGAGCGAGACGCGCCGGGTCGCCGACATTCTCCGGCAGGAGACCGTGGGTGGGGCGTTGCTGCTGGCGGGGGCGCTGACGGCGATGATCTGGGCGAACTCGCCCTGGGCCGGCTCTTACGACACGGTACGCGAGTTCACGATTGGTCCCGCCGCGCTGCACCTGGACCTGAGCCTGGCCACCTGGGCCGCCGACGGGCTGCTGGCGATCTTCTTCTTCGTCGCGGGTCTGGAGCTTAAGCGCGAGTTCGTGGTCGGCGATCTGCGGGACGTACGGCAGGCTGCGGTTCCTGTCGCCGCCGCCGTGGGCGGGATGATCGTGCCGGCCCTGCTGTATCTGGCGATCACGCGTGGCACCGAGGGCGCCGCGGCGGGGTGGGCGATCCCGACCGCGACCGACATCGCGTTCGCGCTGGCCGTGCTCGCGGTCATCGGGCGGTTCCTGCCGACGGCCCTGCGCACTTTCCTGCTCACGCTCGCCGTGGTAGACGATTTGATCGCCATCGTCATCATCGCGCTGTTCTACACCGACGACCTCGTGCCGGGGCTGCTGGCGGCGGCGCTGGTGCCGCTGGCGGCGTTCACCGCGCTGGTGCAGCGCCGGGTGCGTTCCTGGTGGCTGCTGCTGCCACTCGCCGTCGCCACCTGGACGCTGGTGCACGCCTCGGGGGTGCACGCCACCGTCGCCGGGGTGCTGCTGGCGCTGGCCGTGCCGGTGGTGCGCAGCGAGAAGGCGGGCGGGCCGGAGGCCGGGCCGGGCCTGGCCGAGCACTTCGAGCACCGGTTCCGGCCGCTGTCGGCGGGCTTCGCCGTACCGGTGTTCGCGTTGTTGTCGGTGGGGGTGCCGCTGGGCGGCGTGACCGGTCTGGGCGCGGTGCTGAGCGACCCGGTCGCGATCGGGGTGATCGTCGGGCTCGTCGTGGGCAAACCCGTCGGGATCATGCTGGCCACCTGGCTGGTGGCCCGCTTCAGCCACGCCGACCTGGACGAGGACCTGAGCTGGGTGGACGTGCTCGGCCTATCGGTGCTGGGCGGGATCGGGTTCACGGTGTCGCTGCTCATCGGCGAGCTGGCGTTCGGCATCGGCACCGACAGGAACGACCAGGTCAAGCTGGCGGTCCTGGCTGGCTCGCTGGCGGCGGTGCTGCTGGCGATGGTGATTCTGCACCTGCGCGATCGCGTCTACCGGCGCATCCACGAGCAGGAGATGGCCGACCGCGACCACGACGGCGTCCCCGACAACTACGAGCCGGACCCGGCGCCCGGAAACGGCGGCTGACGCCCCGCCGGGGCCGCGGCCCTCCCCGCGACCGGTCTGCCCGGGCTCCTTCCTCCCGATGGCGTGCCGGTAGATCACCGCAGCGGCCCGCCGAACGTGACCTGTGGGGCGATTCCCCGCGAAACGGATGGTATCCGGCGCGCTACAAATTGCCTTCATCCCCGCCGATACGGCCGTTCCGCTTCCTGGCGCGGCCGTGTCCGGCGACCCTGGACAGGGCGGGAACCCTCCCGCCTCGGTGATCGTTCGAACGGCGATCACATTTTGCACGCAGGAGGGAAGTCGTGGTCTTCAAACGGTTGCTCGGAGCGTTCGGTGTCGGCGCGCCGTCGGTGGACACGGTCCTGGCCACCCCCGGGGTACGGCCCGGCGAGACGATGCGCGGCGAGGTCCGGCTCAAGGGCGGCGACTTCGACGCCGACATCGAGTACATCGCCCTCGGGCTCGTCACCCGGGTCGAGGCTGAGCACGGCGAGGGTGAGCAGACCGGCCTGATGGAGTTCTACCGGACCGAGGTGTCCGGCCCGTTCCGCCTCGGCACCGGCGAGGAGCGCGTCCTGCCGTTCGAGTTCCCGGTGCCGTGGGAGACCCCGGTCACCGAGGTGTGGAACGAGCCGCTGCACGGCATGGCCATGGGCGTGCGCACCGAGCTGGCGATCGCCAAGGCGGTGGACAAGGGCGACCTCGACGCCATACGGGTCAACCCGCTGCCGTCCCAGGACGTCGTGCTCCAGGCGTTCGCCCGGCTCGGCTTCCAGTTCAAGGGCGCCGACCTGGAGGTGGGCAGCCTGTACGGCGTCGACCAGCACCTGCCGTTCTACCAGGAGATCGAGTTCTACCCGCCGCCCGCGTACGCCCACGTGGTCAACGAGATCGAGCTGACCTTCGTCGCGAGCCCCGCCGGGCTGGACATCGTGCTGGAGGCCGACGCGCGCGGCGGCCACTCGGGCTACTCCGGCGACTCCTTCGGCCGCTGGCGGGCGAGCCACGAGGAGGCCCTGCACCGCGACTGGGCCGCCGAGATCAACGGCTGGCTCACCGCGCTCGCGCAGCACGGCGGACACGGCGGGTACGGCGGCCACCACGACCCCTACGACCACGACTCCCACCACGGCGGGCACGACCTCGGGACCGTCGCCGCGGCCGGAGCCGCCGGAGTGGTGGGCGGCATGATCGCCGCCGAGGTGATCGACGAGATCGGCGACATGTTCGAGGGAGAGGAAGAGGAAGAGGACTGACGGCCGCACGGCGGCGGATGGCCGCTGCCGCTCACAACGGGTATGACCCCGCCGTGGAGGCAGGCGGGCGGTACATGCCGACGCCTGGCGTCCACGGGGGGCCTGTCTTCGGGCGTCGCCGCTAGGTGGTGGCGGGATGGTCGCCGCCGAGGATGGTCGCACGGCGGCGGATGGCCGTGCCGCCCATGAGGGGAACGGCCCTGTCGGCGGGGCGGGCCGTATATGCCGACGCCCGGCGTCAAGCGGTGACGTCCGGGCGTCGGAATTAGGCCGTTTAGTCTCGGCTACTCGGTTTGGTCGGTTCGGTCAGCGGATGCCACGTCTGCCGTAGGTGCCCGTCGCCAGCGCCACGCCTCCGGCGGCCAGCGCCACCTGGATGGCCAGCTCGATCCAGTCGATGCCGCGGGTGTCGGCGACGCCGAGCACGGTCGCGACGGCGGTGCCGATCAACGCGGCGACGATGCCGATGATCATGGTGAGCCAGATCGGCATGCGCTGACGGCCGGGGACCACGAGCCGTCCGAGCGCTCCGATGATGAGTCCGATGATGAGGGCGGAAATGATGCCGGTTACTTCCATGGCGCACGCTCCCACGCAGCGGCCTTCGGCCGTCCTTGCCAGCCGATGACGACGAGGCCGATCATCCTCTTGAACGCTTTCGCGCCCCGCACGGTTCCCGCGAGCGGAAGGCCGCGTGCTCGCCGTCGAGCCGCTCACCTCGTCCCGGCGGTACGGCTCGGCCGTGGCGGGCGGCCTTCGCGTCCCTGCGCGTACCGGCCGGGCGTGCAGGCGTACTCCTTCATGAAGGCGGTGATGAAGGCCGACGCGCGCCCTGGTCCGGCTGCTGAGGCCCGCTGCGAGCGCGGTCGAGTTCGATGGGCGGGACGTGCACGCGGTCTTCGATCTGCCCTGCGTCGTCGTCCCCGACCCGGTCACCGGCACCCCGATGGTGGTGCCGACGGTCTGATCCGTAGGCAGGAATTCCCCATCATTCACGCAAATTCGCCGGTATGAATTGCGCTATGTCCCACAATGTGGGTAATGGACGTCGTTAGGATCGTACAACGTGACGGTCTACGGACTTCCTCCCGTCCTTGCCCTGGATTCGGGCGACCCCATACAACTCGGCCCCTATCGCGTGGCCAGCAGGCTGGGGCAGGGCGGCATGGGCACGGTTTACCTGGCCGACGGGCCCTCGGGCGCGGTCGCGATCAAAGTGATCAATCGCCACCTCGCCAATGATCCGGAATTTCGGGCGCGGTTCCGGCGCGAGGTGGAGGCGGCCCGGCGGGTGCGGCGGTTCTGCACCGCACCGGTGCTCGACGCGCAACTGGACGGCGACCCGCTGTGGGTCGTCACCGAGTACGTCGCCGGACCCGACCTCGGCCGCATGCTGCGCGAGAACGGCCCGCTCACCGGCTCCAACGTCGAGGCGCTCGCGGTGGGCATGGCGACCGCGCTCACCGCCATCCACGGCGCCGGGCTGGTGCACCGCGACCTCAAACCCGCGAACGTGCTGCTCTCCCCGCTCGGCCCCCGCGTGATCGACTTCGGCATCGCCCGCGCGCTGGACGCCGGCGACAGGCAGACCGCCACCGGCCAGGTCCTCGGCACCCCCGAGTACATGGCGCCCGAACTGCTGCAGGGCGAGCAGGTGGGCCCGCCCGCGGACATCTTCGCCTGGGGCTGCGTGGTGGTCGCGGCCAGCGTGGGCGCCTCGCCGTTCGCCTCCAAGAGCGTGCCGCACGCGATGTACCGGGTCGTCCACGAGGAGCCCGATCTGAGCCAGATCGATCCCGGCCTGCGGCCGATCGTCGCGGCGGCGCTCAACAAGGACCCGGCCAAGCGCCCGACCGCACAGCAACTGCTGGCCGCGCTGGTACGGCGCCCGGACGCCGACTCCGCCCAGATCGCCGGCACCGTACGCCTCGACCTGAGCACGATGGGCAGCAGGGGAAACCCGGCCCACATCCCGGTGCGGACGTCCCCCGCACCGGACAAATGGGCGCGGCGCAGGCGGCGCACGGCACTGATCGGCGCGGGGACGGCCCTGACCGTGAGCGCGCTGGCCGTGACGGCCTTCCTGGTATGGGGTCCGGACTGGATGCCCGAAACCCCTCCCAGCGGTCAGGCGGCGTACAGCGAGACGTTCGCCGCAGACACCTCGGGATGGCCCAACTCGGGCACGAGGGTGGACACCGACCGGGGATACACCGGCGACGGCAGGTACACGATGAAGGGGGCCGGGAAGTCGTGGATCGCCGCGCCGGCGAGCGCGGGCCTCCCCGACCACGCACTCGTGTCCATGAAGGTCGATTTCTCGCAGACCAATCCCGGCAGTTGGTACGGGGTCTACTGCGAATACTCCATCGACGATCAGGACGCCAACGACGCCTTCTACATCCTGGAGTTCCGCGCCGACGCGTACGCGAAGGTCGTCAAGGTGGACGGCGGGGTCTGGGCCGACATGACCGGCGACATCCAGGTGCCGCGGATCGGCGTCCGGGGGAAAACCGTGCTCCGCGCCGAGTGCGTACGCGGCGACGGCGAGGTACGCCTGGCGTTGTGGGCTGGCGATCAGCTCGTCACCCGGGTGGTGGACACCAAGGTGGACAGGGCCGTCGGCCCGCCCCGCTTCGGGCTCTTCTCCGAGGACAACGACGGCAACTCCCGGGCCTATTTCGACGACTTCACCATCGCCCGGCTCCCTTGACGCCAGGCAACCCGCGCCGCCGGTGATGAGGGGGTGAACGCCGGTGGTCAGCGTGTGAACAGAGTCCATGATTAGACTTTGCGACTACGTAAGGTGAGGGTAGATCGTTAGGATCAGCGACTGTGATGCCGTACGATTTGCCGCCTGCATTGGCTCTGGATTCGACCGATCCGACCGAACTCGGTCCCTATCGAATCGCCAGCAGGCTGGGCAAAGGCGGCATGGGTACGGTCTACCTCGCCGAAGGACCGTCGGGGCCCGTCGCACTCAAGGTGATCAACCCCCATCTCGTCAACGACCCCGAGTTCCGGGTGCGGTTCCGGCGCGAGGTGGAGGCGGCCCGGCGGGTGCGGCGGTTCTGCACCGCGCCGGTGCTCGACGCGCAGCTGGACGGCGATCCGCTGTGGGTCGTCACCGAGTATGTGGCCGGGCCTGACCTGGGCCGGGTGCTACGTGAGAACGGCCCGCTCACCGGCTCCAACGTCGAGGCGCTCGCGGTGGGCGTGGCGACCGCCCTCACCGCCATCCATGACGCGGGCGTGGTGCACCGCGACCTCAAGCCCGGCAACGTGCTGCTGTCGCCGCTCGGCCCGCGCGTCATCGACTTCGGCATCGCCCGCGCGCTCGACGCCGGGGACGGGCAGACCGCCACCGGCCACATCCTCGGCACGCCCGACTACATGGCGCCGGAGCTCTTCGACGGCAAGAAGGGAGGGCCGCCCGCCGACGTCTTCGCCTGGGGGTGCCTGATGGTCGCGGCGACCACGGGCTCCTCGCCGTTCGCCTCCAAGAGCGTGCCGCAGGCGTTCTACCGGGTCGTCCACGAGGAGCCCGACCTGAGCAGCGTCGATCCCGGCCTGCGGCCGATCGTCGAGGCGGCCCTGCGCAAGGATCCGGCCGCGCGTCCCACCGCGCAGGAACTGCTGGACACGCTCGTACGCCGACCGCATGCCGACACCGCCGAGGTCGCCGGCACCGTACGGCTGGACCTGAGCTCGATCACCACGCGTTTCCTGCCCGCCGAAACGAAGGCGGCGCCTGCGGACACGCCGAAGCGTCGGATGCCGCGGCAGCGGCTGATGGACATGGCGAAGGGCGCGGGGGCCTGCCTGCTCGTGATCGCGTTGGTCGCCGGGATCGTGCTGGGGCTGGGGACGTTGCCGTCCGGCCCGCCGGATCAGGGCGACGTTGTGTACCGGGACGACTTCGGCGCCACGAACACCGGCTGGCCGCAGGACGGTAGCGGCACGACCGCCGACAGAGGCTATGCGGGGGACGGCCGCTACACAATGGGGGCGAACTACACCGACCAGGGCAGGTGGGCCCAGGCGCCGGTGAACGCGGTCCTTCCGGACCGGGCCGTGGTGTCGGTGAAAATCGACGTCTCCGCGGCGTCGCAATGGACCGGGGTCTACTGCGAGTACTCCAAGGACGATCAGCAGGACAGCGACTTCTTCTACATCCTGGAACTCCGCGATGCTTACGCCAAGATAGTCAAAGCAGAGGACAAGTGGGCGGACCTGACCCGCGACGTGCCGCTGCCCGGCCTTAACAAGACGAACGTGCCGCTGCGGGTCGAATGTGCGCGCGGCGACGGCGAAATCCACCTGGCGATGTGGATCGGCGACAACCTCATCGCCGAAGTGTCGGACACCGAGGTGGCCAAGGCGGTGGGCCCGCCCCGCTTCGGGCTCTACGTGGAGGGCACAAGCGAGGGCCAAACACGTGCCTTCTTCGACGATTTCAGCATCGCCCGGCTACCCTGAGCGCGACGCCGGCTGATCGTCGCTCCTCGTCCCCCGCGCGTCACACCACCGTCGCGTCGCCCTCCTTCTCGCCTGGCCGCCGCCGCCTCGGCCTGGGCGCGCTCGCCGCGTACGTGCTGGGCGATCCGCAGGTCGCCCCCATGGCCGTGGAGAACGAGGCCCGCCGTGGAGAAGCCCGCGAGGCACCGCCCGCCGACCACGTGCTCTGAGTCTTCATGATCCTCCCGCCCGCAAGACGTGACATCCCATTCCCTCACTGACCGCCCTCTCAGATTGTGAATTACCCCACTTCAGGGGCATAAGGGACCAGTAGGCAGGGGTGGGATCATAACAGCAGTAAGTGCCACATAAAGGTGCAGGCAGGTTAACCGGTCCTGGCTGTACGGCCCGAGCGCGCTACTCCGACTCCTCCGGCTACGTCCTGGATGAGAAGGGCATCGACGTCGACCTGCTCAAGCAGATCAAACAGGTCGAACGCGCCCGCATCGAGACCTACGCCAAGCGCCGCGGCGGCGACTCCGTCTTCATCGCCGGCCACAGCGTCTGGGAGCTCCCCTGCGAGGTCGCCATGCCCTCCGCCACCCAAAACGAGATCACCGGCCGCGACGCCGAAAAACTCGTCCGCTCCGGCTGCATCGCCGTAGGCGAGGGCGCCAACATGCCCACCACCCCCGAAGGCATCCGCCTCTTCCTCGAAGCCGGCGTCGCCTTCGGCCCCGGTAAGGCCGCCAACGCCGGCGGCGTCGCCACCAGCGCCCTCGAAATGCAGCAAAACGCCAGCCGCGACTCCTGGTCCTTCGAGTTCTCCGAGCAGCGCCTCCGCGACATCATGCGCGACATCCACGCCCGCTGCCTGGAAACCGCCGACGAGTACGGCATGCCCGGCAACTACGTCGCCGGCGCCAACATCGACGGCTTCAAGCGCGTAGCCGACGCCATGCTCGCCCTCGGCCTCGTCTGACCGACGTCACCACGGCAGAAACCGTCTGGGATGTGGAGTACATCCCAGACGGTCGTTTGGTGGCCGGCGCCATTCCGCCCCGCGTCCGGTGCAGACGGATATCGCTAGTGACTGCCGAAGCTGATGGTGAGTATCACGACCACAGGATGCGGATCGCCGTCCGGCTGTGTGGTGTACTCATCGTGATACTGATAGTCCACTCGAGCCTTGCTCGTGAGCTCATAGTGATGGGTCCGCGACCATCCAGGGCCTTGGGGGCGCCCGGCAGAGCCCTTCAAGATTGTGATCGAGGCGAGGGCGGCAGGTTTCCCCGGCTCCTGTGAGATGTGATCCCAGAACTGCTGAGCCTGCTGCAGCCCCACCCGCTCAACCAATTGCGAGTAGTGCTGCAGGTAGCGACGATGCACCAGCACCCGATACAGCGGGGTGACGTCGGGTTTTCCCCCAGGCCGTCGGGCCGGTCGCATGGGGTCATAGGAGCTGCTCATTGTGGCATCGGTGCCTCTACAAAATCATTTGGATCATGGCGGCCGAGAAGCACCGACCGTCTGAGAGGATCCTCGAGTTGCCGCGCCGTGATACGCCAGGACCGAATGAACTCGTCGAGAGCTGATGGATCTTGGTCTGAGTGCGCGGCGATGAGCACCGCGTGAAGTTCGTCGACGAACTCGCGGAGATCGTCTGCCTCGAATACGCGCAACCAGGCTAGGTCGCCAAGATCGCTGATGCTGGGCGCGGCGTCGCGTCGGAGCAGGTCGTCCAGCCGCATATGAGCGAGGGACCATTTAGCGATCTCCTCGAGCATGCGCAGTCGACGCTCGGGAAGCATGACCAGGCTGGTGCTGTCCTTATCGCGAATCTGAGCCAGGCCCTGGCGGGCTCGCTCCAGAATCTCCGTACGTTTGTTCGCAAGATCGGAAGCCTGAAAGATGATGTCTGACATGGCGGGCCTCCTGCTGCCAGGATCTTAGCTACGATCGTACCCGAGATTCTGACAAGCCGGTGTAACCGTTCGGCGAAACCTCTGCGTTGGGGGGACGGGGTTGTACGACGAGTCGCAGCCGTTCGACGCGAACAGGATCCGTCTCAGTGAAGATCGGTCTGGGTCGAGGGAGGGTTGGCGGCTTACCAGCCTGATCAAGGAGATACAGGACGCCCTCCTTAGTCGGTTCACCGCCAGATACTGTGAGGCCAGAGACTCCTTCGAGAAGGCTACCGAAGAACTGATGCGACGCGGCCTCGATGCCGAGTCGATTGTCCGTTATGGAATGCTTAGCGAAATTGTCGCTCCGCTCATGGGTGTACTGCTGATCGGTCACATACTGCCCAAATCTGACATTGCGGAGGAGGTTGCGAAATCAGGCGTGGACATCGAAGGCTGGCGTTCGCTGCTTCGTATCCCGCACGAGGCCACCGTCGGCGACGAGATTCCTGGGTCATGGATGAGCGAGAAGTCCCCTACTCCGATCTCACCGATGAGATTGCCCGCCGTACGGCGCTCAACTGGGATCCGGCGGTCCCGGAAGTGCGTACCGAATTCATCGTCGCGGAGATGACCAACCGTGCTCGTGACCTGCTGGTCGCCGGGCGGACGGCCGAAGCGTCCGTGCTCTTCGAGTTCGCGGTCCACCAGTGGCCGGCCGATGCGCGTGCACGGAACAATCTGGGATTCTGCCTGATTCCATTAGACCCCGCCCGAGCGCTCACACACCTGAACGCGGCGGCCCGCGACCGGTATGCGCCCCTTGGCGTCAATGTTTACAACCGAATGTGCTGCCATGTGTCGCTCCGCCAGCCTCGGGCCGTCCTTGACTTGGCCGAGCAGTGGTGGAGTTCCAGAGATCCGTCCGAAGACGATGTCATTGCGATCCTCTGGACGCGCTCTCATGAGGGATGGCAGTTGGACACAAGCGCTGTGGTCAAGGGCGCCATCACCGCTCTTGCCATCGCGACGGCCTGTGTTCATGGGTGGTCGGATGATGAGCAAGTGTGGAGGAAGAGGTCGTCTGGCGAGGCATATCCCTCTCGGTAGCGTACGAACTGCTCGTGGCAGAGGACCCCGTCGCGGACGCCACCAGTGAAGCGAAGCCGATGTCGTCTAACGCCAAGCGCCGGGCGGCGACATCGTGTTCTCAGTCAGCCTTGCGCCGACCGGAGCATAACGGAATGATCGTGCGCACCGTTCTGCCCACGTCGCCGGTAGGGGTCGAGTACTCCCTCACCCCGCTCGGTCGATCTTTTTCGGGAGCCGTTCGGGGGCACGTCTACGAAATGGGCTCTCGCGAACGCGGCTGAGATTCGTAGCCAGTCGGCACGCCTACGATCGGGCAACACGATCGGCAGGGCTGACGGCTTTCGTCACCGCTGTCCACCGCACGCTCTGGGTCCGCTTGTTGCGATCGGCAGCGAACGGTGGGCTGGACTTTGCGAACGCAAACGCAAGTCGGACAGATCGTACTATCGCTCTCGACATCGGTTGTCCTCACGGCATCCAGGTCAAGTCCGGATTCGGCTGCCCGCAGGGTCGTACGGTGGGGTGAGGTGCAGGCGTGCACGGTACCGGTCGCCGCCGATGTTGATTTCGTAGTGGCCGGAGGTGAGATCGTCGGCGGTGACGGGTTCGCCGTCGGGGTGGCGGACGTAGGCGAGGGGGACGCAGGCGTTCAGGGTGTGTGACCAGGCGGCGGAGGTGACTTGGCCGACGGCGAGGCCGTCGCGTAGGACCAGTTCGCCGCCCCACATCATGGGGGTGGGGTCGTCGAGGACGAAAGAGACCAGTTTGCGGCGGGGGCCGTTTGATTTGGCGCGTTCGACGGCGTCGCGGCCGAGGAAGGGGATGTCGGTGCGGAGTTTGCAGGCGAATAGGAGGCCCGCCTCGACGGGGTTGTGGTCGGGGGTCAGTTCGGTGCCCCAGGCGCGGTAGGCCTTGTCCAGGCGCAGGGAGTTGATCGTGTAGTAGCCGGCGTTCGCGAGGCCGTACTCCTGGCCGGCCTCGGTGAGCAGTTCGTAGACCCCGACGGCGAACTCGGTGGGGACGTACAGCTCCCAGCCCAGCTCGCCGACGTACGTGATGCGGGTGGCGCGTACGGTCGAGTGGCCGAGGTCGATTTCGCGGCTGGTGGCGAAGGGGAACGCCGCGGTGGAGAGGTCGGTGCGGGAGAGGCGGGCGAGCAGGTCGCGCGAGCTCGGGCCCATGACGCCGTAGACCGCGTACGCCGAGGTGATGTCGACGACCTCGACGTGTTGCTCGCGCCTGATGTGTCGGCGGATCCAGTCGAGGTCGCGTACGACCGAGGCCGAGCCGGTGACCAGCAGGTATTCATCGTGGGCGAGCCGGGTCACGGTGACGTCCGCCTCGTAGCCGCCGCGCTCGTTGAGCATGCCGGTGTAGATCACGCGGCCGGGGGCGACGGCGACGTCGGCGGTGCACAGCCATTGCAGCAGCGCCTCCGCGTCCCGCCCCTTGATCAGCAGCTTGCCGAACGAGGTCTGGTCGAACAGCGCGACGCGTTCGCGGGTGGCCTGCTGCTCGGCGGCCGACCACGGCAGCCAGTTCGGCTTGCCCCACGTGTACTCCAGGCGCGGCTCGACGCCGGGCGGGGCGAACACGTTCGCCCGCTCCCAGCCCATCTTCGAGCCGAACACCGCCCCGGCCTCCTTGAGCAGGTGGTAGACGGGGGAGCGGCGGAACGGCCGGGCGGTCTCCAGCTCGCGTCCCGGCCACGGCACCTCGTAGTGCAGGCCGAGGATCTCCCCGACCCGGTCGTGCAGCCACTGGTTGTTGCCGTTGAACGCCGCGAACCGCCGGATGTCCACCGCGGACAGGTCGCTGGTCGGCCCGCCGTTCACGATCCACTCCGCCAGCGCGCGCCCGGCCCCGCCCGCCGAGGCGATGCCGACCGAGTTGAACCCGGCCCCGACGAAGAAGTTCTTCAGCTCCGGCGCCTCGCCGAGGATGAACTGGTTGTCGGGCGTGAAGCTCTCCGGCCCGTTGTAGAACTTCTTGATCCCGGTGTGGTGCAGGGCGGGGATGCGCTGCAGCGCGTTCTCCATCAGGATCGAGAAGTGGTCCCAGTCCTCCTCAAGGAGCTGGAACTCGAAGGGGTGCGGCAGGCGGTCCGGCGCCACCCACGGCTTGGCGACCGGCTCGAAGCCGCCCACCACCAGGCCGCCGACCTCCTCCTTGTAATAGGTGTAGCCGTCCGGGTCGCGCAGGATCGGCATCATGCGGTGCACGCCCTCGATCCGCTCGGTGACGACGTAGAAGTGCTCGGCCGAGTGCAGCGGCACGTTCACCCCGGCGAGCGCGCCCACGGCCTTGGCCCACTGCCCGGCGCAGTTGACCACGATTTCGGCCTTGATGTCCCCACGGTCGGTGCGCACCCCGGTCACCACGCCGCGGCGCTGACTGATCCCGACGACCCGGGTCTTCTCCAGCACCAGGGCCCCGCGATCGCGTGCCCCCTTCGCGAGCGACGCGGTCACGTCGGTCGGGTTGGCGGTGCCGTCCCCCGGCAGCCAGATCGCTCCCACCAGGTCCGCCGTCTCCAGGATCGGATACAGCTCCTTCGCCCGCCCGGGGCTGATCAGCTCACATTCCAGGTCGTACGCCTCCGCGGTCGCCGCCGTGCGCCGCAACTGCGTCATCCGGTCCTGCGTACGCGCCACGGTCACCCCGCCGCAGCGTTTGAACCCGGTGGCCAGCCCGGTCTCCTCCTCCAGCCTGCTGTACAGCTCGGCGGAGTACTGCACCAGCCGCGTGCCGTTCTCGGTGGAGCGGAGCTGACCGACCAGCCCGGCCGCGTGCCAGGTGGTGCCGCCGGACAGCCGCCCCTGCTCAAGCACGACCACGTCGGTCCAACCAAGGTGGGTCAGATGGTAGGCGACGCTGGTGCCGACGATCCCCCCGCCGATGATCACGACGCGGGCACGGGCGGGCAATTCCTTGCTCATCGGCGACTCCTCGGCACGTCCGGCTCCCTGGGACATTGCGGCAGCACAGGACACTACCGGGCCGATGACCTTGAACGTCAGTGGCCTTCGGCCGTCGGGTCAGGCACGCCGTTCTGCTCGGTGGTCAGCAGGACGCAGCCCTGCTTGCGCCCGGAGTCGACGCGCCGGTGGGCCTCGGCGGCCTCCGCGAGCGGATAGACGCCGTCGATGACCGGCCGGATCGTCTTCGCCTCGGCGAGTTCGGCGAGGAGGCGCAGGTCGGTGGCCTTGTCGCCGTCCGGCCGCAGGCCGGTGAACATGATGGCCGCGCGTTTGCCGCCGAACCCGCGCGTCCACAGCGACCGCAGGAAGATCGTGAGGGAGGGGGTGGTCGTCAGATAGATCCCGCCGGGCCGCAGCGCCCGCCGGCAGCGGGAGAAGGAACTCTTGCCTGCCGCGTCGAAGATCACGTCATAGGTCCGGCCGCCGCGGGTGAAGTCGGCCTTGGCGTAGTCGATGACCTCGTCCGCGCCGAGTGACTCCACCATCTCCCGTTTGGCGGTGCTGCACACGCCGGTGACGCGCGCCCCGACGTGGTGTTTGGCGAGTTGCACGGCCGCCGCGCCCACGGTGCCGGACGCGCCGTTGATCAGGATCTCCTGCCCTTCGCGCAGTCGTGCGCCGTCCCGGAGGAAGGGCAGGGCGGTCAGCATGCCGTCCAGCACGGCGACCGTCTCCCGATGGTCAAGGCCGGCCGGTGCGATCGCCAGCGCCCCGTCCTCGGATATGCGTACGTATTCGGCGTGGGCCCCTAATGCGGACCCGGTGTCGGCGAAGACCCGATCGCCGACCTTGAACTTGGTCACGCCCTTGCCGACGGCCACGACCTGCCCGGAGATCTCGCCGCCCAGCGTCCTTCGCCTCGGCCGCAGCGGGCCGGTGAACATCCGCGCGGAGACCACCCGCCCGGAGCGGAAGATGGCGTCGGTCGGGGTGACCGACGTGGCGTGGACGTGCACCAGCACATCCCGGTCGCCGGGTGCGGGCGTTTCGACTTCCTCGTTGCGCAGGACGTCGGGGGATCCGTACCGGTCATAGACGATGGCTTTCACGTTGATCATTTCCTTCCTGGTACGGTGCCCGGACCGCGACCGATGTCAAAAGCTCTTAACATCGAATGTAGAAAGACGTAGACATGATGTCAAGGATTCTTGACCTCGCTGCGCGGCCGGATGTGGCTCTGGGCGGGGGCGGCGACATGCCCGCGTTGGCCTCGGTAAGCCGCTGCCACCGGGACGGCGAGCGCACGTAGGCCCCCTCACGCCCGGACGGGCACGAGGGGGCCTGTGCGTTGTGCGACGGGCTTACATACCGAGCACGCGCTGCCGTACGACAGGGGAGGCGGCGAGTTCGGACGCGGTGCCGCCGGCGGCCATGCGGCCCTCGACGATCAGATAGCCCCGGTCGGCGGCGGCGAGGGCGCGGTGCACGTCCTGCTCGACGACGAGGACGCCGACGCCGGTGGCGGCGATCTCGGCGATGGCGTCGAACACCTCGTCGACGACGACCGGGGCCAGGCCCAGCGACGGCTCGTCGAGCAGCAGCAGGCGGGGGCGGGCCATGAGCGCCCTGCCGATGGCGAGCATCTGCTGCTCGCCGCCGGAGAGCGTGCCCGCGTGCTGGTGGGCGCGCTCGGCGAGCCGGGGGAACAGTTCGTAGACCTCCTTCTCGGTACGGCGATGCTCCCCCCTGGCCCCCCGCCGATAGGCCCCGAGCAGCAGGTTGTCCCGCACGGTCATGTGGCCGAACACGCGGCGGCCCTCCGGGACGACCGCCACGCCGTGATCGCACACCCGATGGCCGGGCACCCCGGAGACCTCGACCCCGTCGACGCGGACGCTGCCGGTGGTCGCCCGGTGCAGCCCGGCGATCGTGTGCACGAGCGTGGTCTTGCCCGCGCCGTTCGGGCCGACCAGGCACACCGTCTCGGCCGCGGCCACGTCGAGATCGACCTGCCACAGCGCCTGCGCGTCGCCGTAGTGCGCGGACAGGTCGCGGACCTCAAGCACTCTGCCTCCCCACGTACGCCTCCACCACGGCCGGATCGTCCAGGACCGCCGCCGGTTCGCCGTCCGCGATCTGCACGCCCCGGTCGATGACGACGAGCCGGGTGGCCAGGCCGCGCAGCACCCGCAGCAGGTGCTCGACGATGATGATCGAGATCCCGGCGCCGTGAATGCGCTTGATCACCTCGACCGCGTCGTCGATCTCCGCCGGGTTGAGGCCGGCGAGGGCCTCGTCCAGCAGCAGCACGATCGGGTCGGCGGCGATCGCCCGCGCCATCTCCAGCAACTGCCGCTGATGCAGGTTGAGGTCGGCCGGGTACGCGTCCGCCAGGTGCTCCAGGTGCACGGTGGCGAGGTGGCGTTCGGCCACGCGGCGGGCCTCGGCGAGGGAGGCGTGGTCGCGGCCGAACATCACCGCCATCGCGACGTTGTCCCGCACGTTCATCGAGGCGAACGGCTTGGGGATCTGGTACGTGCGGGCCACCCCCGCGTGCGCGATCCGGTGCGCGGCCAGGCCCCCGATCGGCCGGCCGGCGATCCGGATCGTGCCCTCGCTCGGCTGCAGGGCACCGGACAACAGGTTGACCAGCGTCGTCTTGCCGGAGCCGTTCGGCCCCACCAGGCCGACGATCTCTCCCTCGCCGACCGAGAAGGACACGTTGGAGAGGGCGCGCACGCCGCCGAAGTTCTTGCTGACGCCTTCGATCTCGACCAGCGGCGTGCCGTTCCCGGTCCGGTCCGGGCCGCCGGTGGGGGCGGGCTTCGCAGGTGGCGCGGGCGGGTCGTCGATGGCCGGAGCGACCGTCTCGCCCGGCGATTCCGAGGCGTCAGCCGTCTCCTCGACGGTGCCGGGGGCCGATCCCGAACCGGAAACGGGCGCGGCTACGTCGGCAGCCTCCGAGGCGCTGCCCGAAGCCGGGACAGGTGCGGCATCTCCGGCGACCGTCTCCGAGGCACCCGCACCTGCGTCGGCGTCGTCGGAGGCCGGGCCTGAGTCGCCCGCCTCGGTCTCCGGTGCGTGAGGCGTCTCCGGTTCGGCCCGCGTCTCCCCGGGTACGGCTCCGCGACCCGAGGGCCGGGCCGTACGGACGCCCGCGACGACGGCCGCCGCGGCCCCGGCGATCAGGCCGAACAGCAGCGACGCGACCGAGGTGAGCGTGCCGAGGGCGAAGCAGCCCCCGGTGACCACGACGAACGCGATCAGGGCCGGGAGCGGGTGGGCGCGCAGGCGGGCGTAGAGGCCGTCCCCGGCGACGACCACCAGGATCGCGAGCAGCCCGCCGAAGATGATCGAGCTCCACGCGGACAGGTGCTCGCCGGTGAGCAGATCCTGCCCGAGCACCACGAGGACCGCGCCGATGACCGGCCCGAGCCAGTGGGCGCGCCCGCCGAGCACGCTCATCACGATGACGAACAGCGGGAACATCAGGTTGAACACGCTCTCCACGGTCACGAAACCGATCTGCAGCGTGAACAGGCTGCCGCTCATGCCGCCGAGCGCCCCGCCGATCACGATGGCGATCATCTTGTAGCGGAAGGTCGGTACGCCGAGCACCTCGGCGGCCTCCTCCGCGTCGTGGATGGCCGCCAGGCCGCGGCCGAGGCGGGAGCGGTGGATGGCGAGCGCGATGCCGACGGCGAGCGCGGCCACCACGAGGTTGAGCTGGTAGAGCAGGTGCTGGAAGGTCTCGCCGAGCCAGGCGGGGAACTCCGGCACCGGGACCGTGGTGCCCTGGCCGCCGTCGATGTCGTGATTGATTCGGGCGAACGCGGCGAGGATGAACGGCACGGCGAGCGTGAGCAGCGCGAAGATCTCCCCGCGCAGCGAGCGCAGCCGGAACGCGACCGCGCCGACCGCGAACGCCAGCAGGCCCCCGGCGAGCGCGCCGAGCGGCACCGTGACGAAGAAGTTCCACCCGTGCCTGCCGTTGAGAACGGCAGTGGTGTACGCGCCGAGCGCCAAATACGCGCCCTGACCAAAGCTGAAATATCCGGCATAGCCGGAGAGGATGTTCCAGCTCGTCGCCTGCGTGACCCAGAACAGCACGGACGCGCTCAGCACCAGGAAGTACCGGGGCAGCCCGATGGCCTCGTTGAAGTTCCCGACCAGCGCCAGCACGATCCAGACCAGGACCAGTCCGCCCAGACCGCGCATCAGCGGGGACACCCCCCGGTCGGCCCGCGACCCGCCCGCCCGGGAGCCCGCGGACGGGATCCGCGCCGAGGCGTTGGACGAGGCACCGGACGAGGCGCCGGGTGAGGTGGCCGACGAGGTCGGCGTCGTCGATGGGGTCATCGTGCCCCCTGCCGGGTGAACAGGCCCTGCGGTCGCAGCAGCAACGCCAGAATGATCGCCAGGAACAGCACGAACGGCTCGGTGGACGGCGACCACACCACCGAGACCACGCCGGACAGCACCCCGATGCCGATCCCGGCGACGAGCGTGCCGAGCAGGTTGCCGATCCCGCCGAGGATTACCACCGCGAACACCGTGCCGAACCACTCGTACGGCGTCGTCGGCGTGATGCTGTTCGACAACGCGAAGATCATGCCGGCCACCGCCGCGCTCGCCCCGCCGAGGCCGCCCAGCAGCAGCCCCAGCCGCCGATGGTCGATGCCGAACGCCGCCGCCACCATGCGATCCTCGGCGAAGGCCCGCATGGCCCGCCCGAGGAAGGTGCGCTGCAGCGCCAGATATCCGCCGCCGATGAGCACGATCGCGAAGCCGAACGCGAGCAGCGTGCTCGCCGGGAACACCAGCGGCCCGATGCTCAGCCTCCCCGTCGCGTACGGGTTGACGGCCGGGTCGATGCGCCGGTAGTCGGCGGTCCAGATGTTGTTCGCCACCTGAATGACGATGATCAGCAGGCCGAAGCTCATCAGCAGCGAGCCGAACCCGGCCACGCCGAGCCTGTCGTACGCCCCCTGCAGGGCCGCCCCGGCGAGGAAGAGCACCGGGACCGTGACCACCAGCGTGACGACCGGGTCGAATCCCCACGAGGTGGTCACCTGGTAGGTGAGGTAGGCACCGGCCAGGATCAGGCCGAAATGGGCGAGGTTGATGACGCGCAGCACGCCCCAGGTGGCCGACAGCGCCGCCGCCATCAGGGCGTACAGTCCGCCGGTGAGCGCGCCGGTGAGCGCCGCCTGAAATGTGATCATCCGTACTCCGGTTCGGGACCAGCGCCGGGAGTCGGCCCGGTACGGCGTCGCCTGGTGGGGGAGGCGGGCGCCGTACCGGGCCGGGGGGATCCGGTCGGCGGGTCGGGTGGGCTCGCCGCCGGTCCGAGCGGCTCACGACCGGAATTCGGTCGGCTCGCCGCCGGCCCGGCCGGTCCGCCCTCGGGCTCGATCGGTTCGCTGTCGGTCGTCGTCCGGCTTTCGCGCGGACCGAGAAGCCGAGTCGGCTCGTCATCCCGTCGCGGCGGATGACCGCCGCGACGGGACGCGCCGGAACCCGGTCAGCCAGCCTTGGGGGCGATCAGCTTCGCCGCCGCGCGGTCGGTCGGCCAGACCAGGGTCCATTCCTTGTTCTGGATCTGCTTGAGACCG
The DNA here is from genome assembly GCF_040678635.1 of Thermopolyspora sp. NPDC052614. Classification (NCBI taxonomy): domain Bacteria; kingdom Bacillati; phylum Actinomycetota; class Actinomycetes; order Streptosporangiales; family Streptosporangiaceae; genus Thermopolyspora; species Thermopolyspora sp. NPDC052614. The sequence goes on along the minus strand of NZ_JBFATZ010000025.1, from coordinate 57,679 downwards.
AGCGTGCTCGGCCAGAAGTTGTTCGTCTTCGGATCGAAGGTGAGCTTGCCGTTGAACGTGGTGTTCGCGCCGTTGCTGTGCAGCCAGTCGCACATCGCCTTATGGTCGATCTTGCCGACGCCCTTCACGGCCTCGGTCAGGATCTCCCAGGCCGTCCAGCTCGCCGCCGCCTGCGTCTCGAACACCGGGTACGGCTGCTTGGCGTCGGTGGCCCGCTTGGTGAAATCGTCCACGATCGCCTTGGTCTCGGCGGGCAGCTTGTCGAGGACCGCCTTGTTCGGCTCGAAGACCGACGTCGAGATGACGCCTTCGGCGTCCTCGCCGAGCCCGAGCAGCGGGCCCGAGGCCGGGAAGAGGCTGAAGGTGAGCGGCGGCCGGTAGCCGAGCTGCTTCATCGCGGTGAGCGCGTTCACCGTGTCCACGCCGAGGCCGTTGTTGATGACCAGGTCCGGCTTGGCGTCGCGGACCTGCGCCGCGATCGGGCCCCAGTCGGAGATCGTCGGCGGGTAGTGCACGTCCACGACCACGTCGAGGCCGCGCTCCTTGGCGACGGTGAGCACGCCGGTCTTGTCCGAGCCGTGCCCGTCGGTCACGAACGCCGCCGAGCCGTTCTGGCTGGTCAGCACCGCGATCTTCTTCGGCGGGTCGGGCAGCGTCGCCACCGCGTCGAAGAGCATCTCGGGCACGAACCGGTTCGGCGTCGGCCCGATGGACCACGCCGGGAACTGGCACGAGTACGTCATCAGCGGGGCGAGCACGGCGGTGTGCTGCGGCAGCACGTAGCCGTGCCGCTCGGCCACCGTCATCGCGGACAGGATGTTGGGCGTGGCGTACGGTCCCATGATCAGATCGACGCCGTCCTGGGTGATGAGCTGCTCGTAGAGCTGGCCCACCTTGGCCTGGTCGGACTGGTCGTCGAGGACCTTCCACTGCACCTGGCGGCCGAGCAGGCCGCCCTGCGCGTTGAGGCGGGCGACGAACTCCTCGCCCGCGATCTTGTGGATCACGCCGGTGGCGGCGAACGGGCCGGTCAGCGACAGGGTGGAGCCGACCACGATCGGCTCGCTCGTGTCACCGCCTCCGCCTCCGCCGCCGCCGCTGCCCTGGTCCGCGCAGGCCGCGCTCGTCGCGGCGAGAGCGGCGGTCGCGAGTACGGCCATCAGTCGTCTGCGCACGGGCGTCCCCTTTCCTGGTGGACGGCGCCGGTGTCGTGCACGACCGTGCCGCCGAGCACGGTCAACACCGAATGGGTCTTCCTCGGGCCGGCCTCGGAGGCGGCGGACGGCGCGCCGCCGAGGCCGGGTCGGCGGGTTGATGTGGGGGGTTGCTTCATCAGGGCCTTCATCAGGGCCTTCATGGAGGGCTCCGCCTGGTGGGTTGGGACGCCCGGCGGGGTCGAGCGAGGCCATGTCGCGGCTGGCCGCTCCGTCGCCCGCCCTTGGTCCGGGCTGACACCTCGACGTGGGATTCGCTGGAGAGCTTCACCGTCCTTCGAGACGTACGAGGACGTCGGAGCGGGGCGTGCGCACCGTCGGGAGCGCGGGGGCCACTGTTTCGGACAGGTTTCGTGGCCGCGAGTGTATAGTGACGATGTACGGTCTGCAATACACCGTCCCGCATGTGTTCACCGAAATGAACAATGGCCGAGGGAGATCGCCTGGCCGGAGGGCGCGGACCAACGCTCGTATCCGGATATTTGGCGCGAATCACTGCGAAATGGCGCACGTGTGTCGCCGCATCCCCGTCCGCATAGGGCAGATGAACGGGGCATAACGGTCAGGCCAGAACCTGCGCCCCGAGCCCGGTGTTCGGCGAGACGTACAGAGCAGCGTTAAGCGTGAGGGAACGGTCAGCGGAACCGTTCGAGGACGAACCAGACGCCGACGGCGGGCTCAGTGCCGTGGTTGGCGTAGGCGTGCGGCGTCGAGCTGTCGAAACAGACCGAGTCGCCGGGGCCGAGCTCGTAGTTCTCGAAGCCGAGCGTGAGGGTGAGGCGACCGCTGAGCACGTGGCCGAACTCGGTGCCGGAGTGCCGCATCAGCATGCCGCCCGAGGACGAGCTGCCGCCCGGGGCGTAGGTGATGCGCAGGAAGTCCACGTGCGTGTCGGGCAACTGGCCGAGCAGTTCCCAGGTGACGCCGGAATCGAGGTGCAGCACCTCACGCTCGTCGCCGCGCACGACCGGGCCCACCAGGCGTTTCTTGGAGAGCATGCGCAGGCCCTTGGCGGTGGCCGACTGCCCGCCCGGCCCGGCCGGCGGCGTTATGGCGGATCCGGCGCGTGCGCCCGCGGAGCCCGTGTCGGCGTAGGCGATGTCGGGGGCGGCGTCGGCCGGAGGTTCGGCGGCGGCGGGTTCGGCCGGTGACTCGCCCGCGGGCCGTACGGCGGGAATCACGGGCGACCCCGGAGAGGAGCCGGCGGCGAGATTCGTGGCGAGCCCGGCCAGCGCGGCGATCATCGCGCCTTCGACCGGCCGGTCGGCGCCCGCGTCGCCGGGGCCCATGGCGTTGGGGCCCGCGTCGGCGGAACCTGTGGCGTTGGGGCCCGCGTCGGCGGCGTTCGTGGCGGCGGCGTTCGTCCCGCCGGGGCCGGTGTCCGCGGGGCTCGCGCCCGCGTCCCGCGCGTCGCCGCCCTGCCCGGCCGCGTCCTCCCGCCCGGCCGCGTCCTCCCGGTCGGCCCCCGGCTCCCCGAAGACGTCCTCGATGGAGATGCCGAGCGCGGTGGTGATCGCGTACAGCGTGCTCACCGACGGGCTGCTCTTGCCGGTCTCGATCTGGGAGATCAGGCTCGCCGACACATCGACGGCGCGGGCCAGCCCACGTACGCTGATGCCGCGCCGCAGCCGGGCCTCGCGTAGCCGCTCCCCGATCGCGGCGACCGCCGATGCGCTCATCGTGAGGCCACCTTCCCTGCTGTCGCTGATCCGGTCGCCGATCCGCCGCGCGCGGTGCTCCCGAGACCGTGCCCGCCGAGGCGGGGGGCGGTGTGGAGTGGCCGGGAGGTGAACGTCTGCGTCACCGGATGTTTCGAGTCTCTCAATGATAGGCGTCCCCCGAGTGTGAAACGAGGCTTGACGCTCACCATGCCGAGGGCTAACGTCCGGTAAGCAGTACTGAACACATTGAGAACTGTAGCAGAGAGGTGCGTGGGCGATGGCGATCGGCACCTACGGGACAAACGCCGTCGACTGGGAGCAGCGCATCGACCTCGACCGCCTCCGCACCGAGCGCCTGGCCAGGCTCAACGCGGCGCTCGAGCGCTCGGAGCTGGGTGCGGTCCTGGCATTCGATTTCGCCAACATCCGGTACATGACGGCCACCCACATCGGCACTTGGGCGATCGACAAGTACATCCGCTTCGCGCTGCTCGTCCGCGGCGCGGAGCCCATTGTCTGGGATTTCGGGTCCGCCGCCCGGCATCACCAGCTCTACAACCCCTGGCTGGACGGCGAGAACCGGGCCAGAGCGGGCATCTCCGTGCTGCGCGGAGCGTTCCACCCCGACGCCGGCATCGCCGACGAACTCGCCCGCAAGATCGCGCACGAGCTGTCCGAGCACGGCATGCTGGACGCGCCCGTCGGCGTGGACATCGTCGAGATGCCCGTGCTGCTCGCCCTGCAGAAGGCCGGCGTGCAGGTGGTCGACGGCCAGCAGCTGTTCCTCGAGGCCCGCCGCATCAAGACCCGCGACGAGATCTCCCTGCTCACCCAGGCGTGCTCGATGGTCGACGCCGCCTACGAGGAGCTGTACCAATTCCTGCGTCCGGGCGTGCGCGAGAACGAGTGCGTCGGCGTGGTCAGCAAGGTCCTGTACGACCTGGGCAGCGAGTACGTCGAGGGCGTCAACGCCATCTCCGGCGAGCGCTGCGCCCCGCACCCGCACGTCTACAGCGACCGCCTGATCCGCCCCGGCGACCCGGCGTTCTTCGACATCCTGCACAGCCACGTGGGCTACCGCACGTGCTACTACCGCTGCTTCGCCGTGGGCAGCGCCTCGGCGGCGATGCGCGACGCCTACGTGCGCTGCCGCGAGTACATGGACATGGCCATCGCCGCGGTGAAGCCCGGCGCCACCACGGCCGACATCGTCCGGCTGTGGCCCACCGCGCAGGAGTTCGGCTTCGCCAACGAGGAGGCCGCGTTCGCCCTGCAGTACGGCCACGGCGTCGGCCTGTCCATCTGGGAGAAACCGATCTTCAGCCGCCTGGTCTCCCTCGACCACCCGGAGGTCCTCGAAGAGGGCATGGTCTTCGCGCTGGAGACGTACTGGCCCGCCAAGGACGGCTGGGGAGCGGCGCGCATCGAGGAGGAGGTCGTGGTGACGGCCGACGGCTGCGAGGTCATCACCAAGTTCCCGGCCGAGGAACTGCTGGTGGCGGGCCGCCGCTACTGGACCGCGACCGGCCCGCTCAACACCGAGCGCGAGCCGCAGTCGCACCTGAACACCAAGGCGGGCCGCGGTGAGTGAGGGCAAGGACCTGCTCGCGCTGTACGAGCAGATGATGGTCATCCGACGCACCGAGAAGGTCGCCTACGACCTGTTCCTGGCGGGTCTGGTCAAGGGCACCACGCACCTGGCCTCCGGCCACGAGGCGGTGGCCGTCGGCGCGAGCGCCGCGCTGCGGCCCGACGACTACGTGTTCGCCACCTACCGCGGGCACCACCACACGATCGCCAGGGGCGGCTCGCCGGAGGCGTGCCTCGCCGAACTGATGCAGAAGGCCACCGGCATCTGCAAGGCCAAGGGCGGCTCCATGCACCTGACGTACGCCGAGGGCAACATGCTCGGGTCGTACGCGATCGTCGGCGCGCATCTGCCGATGGCCGTCGGCGCCGCGTGGTCGGCGCGGTTGCGCGGCACCGATCAGGTCGCGGTGGCGTTCTTCGGCGACGGCGCCACCAACATCGGCGCCTTCCACGAGGCGCTCAACCTGGCCCAGGTGTGGAAGCTGCCGGTCGTGTTCATCTGCGAGAACAACCTGTACATGGAGTACACGCCGATCGGCTCGGTGACGGCCGTGGAGCACCCGGCGGCGGGCCGCGCGCCTGCGTACAACATGGCCGCCGAGGTGATCGACGGCAACGACGTGCTCGTGGTCCGCGACGCGGTGGCCCGCGCCGCCGCCCGCGGCAGGGCCGGGGAGGGGCCGACGGTCATCGAGGCGCAGACCTATCGCCACTATGGGCACAGCCGTACGGACCCGGCGAAATACCGCCCGGCCGAGGAGGTCGAGGCCTGGCTGAAGCGCGACCCGCTCGACATCGCGCGTACCCGGCTGGAGACCCTCGGGGTGGACTCCGAGGAGATCGCCGCGGCGGAGCGGCGGGCCACGCAGACCGTGGAGGACGCGGTCGCCGCGGCGAAGGCGGCGCCGGAGGCCGATCTCGCCGAGGCGTTCACCGACGTGTGGGCCGACGGAGGTGCGGCATGGCGGAACTGAACAACGTGATCACCTACCGGGAGGCCGTGGCCGAGGGCATCGCCCGGGAGATGCGCCGCGACCCGTCGGTGGTGTGCCTGGGCGAGGACATCGGCGCGGCCGGCGGGGTGTTCAAGACCACGCAGGGCCTGTTCGAGGAGTTCGGCCCCGAGCGCATCTGGGACACGCCGATCTCCGAGCAGGCGATCGTCGGAGCGGCGCTGGGCGCGGCGATGACCGGCATGCGGCCGGTCGCCGAGATCATGTTCTCCGACTTCCTCGCCTGCTGCTGGGACTACCTCGCCAACGAGATCCCCAAGGTGCGGTACATGACCGGCGGCCAGGTGAAGGTGCCGCTGGTGATCCGCACCGCGAACGGCGGCGGGCTGGGCTTCGGCGCGCAGCACTCCCAGGCGGTGGAGAACTGGGCGCTCACCATCCCCGGCCTGAAGATCGCCGCGCCGTCCACCCCCGCCGACGTGATCGGCCTGATGTCGGCGGCGATCCGCAGCGACGACCCGGTGGTGGTGTTCGAGCACAAGGGCCTGTTCGCGAGCAAGGGGCCCCGCCCGCCGGAGGGGTATGAAGTGGAACTGGGCCGGGCGGCCGTGGTGCGCGAGGGCAGCGACGTGACGCTGCTGGCGCTCGCCTCGACCGTGCCGACCGCGCTCGCCGCCGCCGAGCGCCTGGCCGCCGACGGGGTCTCGGCCGAGGTCGTGGACCTGCGCTGTCTGATCCCGATGGACATGACCACGGTGCTCGCGTCGGTCGGGCGCACCTCGCGGCTGGTCACGGTCGAGGAGAACCCGCACCAGGGCGGCTGGGGTGGCACGGTCGTCTCGATCGTCGTCGAGGAGGGCTTCGAGCTGCTCGACGCCCCGGTACGGCGGGTGACCTCGGCCAACGTGCCGCTGCCTTTCGCCGACAACCTGGAGAACGAGGTCATCCCCACCGTCGACAAGGTCGTCGCCGCGGTGAGGGGAGTCGTCGACTACTGACGACGCGGGGACGCGTCCGGGCCCGGGACCCCGGGCCCCGCCCTCCCGCACATTCGTACAGCACCCGAAACGACCGACCCGATAACGACCCACTCAACGACAACTCGGCTTCCGCGAAGGAGCCGGTGACAGGAGTCACGGCGGCGCGATGTCCTCGGGGGACGACCCTCGCGCAACCAGTGCTTGGAAACTCGGATCAACCCCCCAAATCGGCCCCGAAGGAGTTGGCCATGAGCAAGATCCTCATCCGTGGCGGGCATGTGCTGAGCGTGGATCCTCAGATCGGCGACCTGCCCAAGGGCGACGTGCTGATCGAGGATGACAAGATCGTCGCCGTGGAGCCGGAGATCAGCGCGGACGCGGAGGTGATCGAGGCCGACGGCTTCATCGTCATCCCCGGCTTCGTCGACACCCACCGGCACACCTGGGAGACGGCGATCCGCAACGTGGCCCCGAACGCCACCCTGGACGACTACTTCGTGGAGATCCTGGACACCTTCGCCCCCGTCTACACCGCCGAGGACGTCTACGCCTCCAACCTCGCCGGGGCGCTGGAGTGCGTCAACGCCGGCATCACCACGCTGGTGGACTGGTCGCACATCAACAACACCCCCGAGCACCCGGACGCGGCGATCCGCGGCCTGAAGGAGTCGGGGATCCGCGCCCAGTACGCCTACGGCAGCGCCAACACCTCGCTCGCCGACTACTGGTTCGACAGCAAGATCGTGATCCCCGGCGACGACGTCCGGCGCATCCGCGACACGTACTTCTCCTCCGACGACGGCCTGCTCACGATGGCCCTGGCCACCCGCGGCCCCGGCTTCTGCACCGAGAGCGTGGTGCGCGCCGAGTGGGAGCTCGCCCGCGAGCTGAACATCCCGATCACCGTGCACGTCGCCATGGGCCGCCTGGCCGGCCGCTTCAGCATGATCAAGCAGTTGAGCGACTACGGCCTGCTCGGCCCGGACACCACCTACATCCACTGCTCCTACCTCAGCGAGGAGGAGTGGCGGCTGCTCGCCGACAGCGGCGGCACCGTCTCGCTCGCCCCGCAGGTCGAGCTGCAGATGGGCCACGGCTGGGTGCCGGTGAACAAGGCGCTGGAGTACGGCCTGCGCCCCAGCTTCTCCATCGACGTCGTCACCACGGTGCCCGGCGACATGTTCACCCAGATCCGGGCCGCGTTCGCGTCCGAGCGGGCCCGCGTCAACGAGGTCTTCTGGGAGCGCAACGAGCCGGCCGAGGGCCACCTCACCGCCCGCCAGATGCTGGAGATGGCCACGATCAACGGCGCGCACGTGGCCCAGCTGGAGTCCCGTACCGGCTCGCTCACCCCCGGCAAGCAGGCCGACGTCGTGCTGATCCGCGCCACCGACATCAACGTGGCCCCGATCCACGACGCCGCCGCCGCGGTGACCCTGTGCGCCGACGTCTCCAACGTCGACACCGTGCTCATCGGCGGCAAGGTGCACAAGCGCGACGGCAGGCTCACCGGCGACGTCGACCGCGCCCGCCGCCTCGTCAACGAGGCCAAGGACCGGCTGCTCGCCCAGGTGGCCGCCAAGAAGGAGGGCTGATGCGACACGTCGTCCGGCGCGCGGACGAGGCGAAGTACACCGTCCCCGACGAGCCGAGGGGCTCGGAGGGCTACAGCCGGTGGGTCATCGCCGACGAGACGACCACCGGAGCCGCGCACACCGAGTTCAACGTGTGCGCGCTGGACCCGGGCGGCCGGGTGGCGACCGCGGTGCAGTCCTTCGAGGAGTGCTTCTACGTCACCGAGGGCCACCCGATCCTGCAGACCCCCGACGGCGCCGTACGGCTCGCGCCCGGCGACTACGGCCTGCTGCCCCTCGGCGTGGCGCACGCCTGGCGCAACGAGGAGGGCGAGACGGCCCGGTGGGCGCAGATGCGCTCCCCGCAGCCGCGCGCCCGCTACGGCCGGGACGTGTTCGACGTGCCCGCCCTCGGCGAGACCGAGCCGATCGCGGTGGACCCGCGCGACCCGCGCAACCGCGACTACGGCCACATCGAGCCGGTGAACATGCGGGTGGACATGCAGAAGCAGGAGATGCTGGCGCAGTCCGCGAGCATGCGCACCGCGCTGCTGGTCTACAGCGGCATCACGGTGAAGATGATGGTCGACAGCGACCAGGGCGCGCTGCTCACCACGATGTTCATGGTGCAGTACGAGCCCGACGGGGTCGCCGGGCCGCACGACCACCCCTTCGAGGAGACCTACCTCTTCCTCGAGGGGGAGGCCGAAGCCGAGTTCGACGGGATCACGTACCGTTTGAAGGCGGGCGACGCGGCCTTCGCCGGGGTCGGCTCCGTGCACGGCTTCCGCAACGTGGGCGACGGCCCGGTGCGCTGGCTGGAGACGCAGGCTCCGCAGCCGCCCGGCCGTCACTCCTACCGCTTCGTACGCGATTGGGAATACCTGCGATCCGTCACCGGAGGACACTGAACATGCCAGGCAGCGTGGTAATCGTCGGCGGCACCGTCGGCATCGGGCGCGAACTCGCGGCGCACTACGCGGCGCGCGACCGGGAGGTGGTGCTGTCCGGGCGTGACCAGGCCCGGGCCGAGAAGGTCGCCGCCGAGATCGGGCCGAACGTCCGGGGGATCGCGCTCGACCTGTCCAAGCCGGCGACCCTGGCGTCGGCGCTGGCCGACGTGGGGCCGGTCGATCACCTCGCGCTCGTGGGCATCGACCGGGACGCCAACTCGGTGGCGGACTACGACATCGACGCCGCCGTGGGGCTGGTGACCATGAAGCTGGTCGGCTACACCGAGGTCATCCACGCGCTGCGCGACCGCCTCACCGGCGCGGGGTCGATCCTGCTGTTCGGCGGCATGGCCCGGCTGCGGCCGTACCCGGGATCCACCACGGTCAGCTCGGTCAACGCCGGGGTGGTCGGCATGGTGCGCACGCTGTCGGTGGAGCTGGCGCCGATCAGGGTCAACTCGATCCATCCCGGGATCGTGGGCGACAGCCCGTTCTGGGCGGGCAAGCCGCTGGAGGCGGTCCGGTCCAGCACGCTCACCGGCAAGCTGGCGGACATGGCCGACGTGGTCGACGCCTCGCGCTTCCTGCTGGAGAACCCCGCGATCAACGGGGTGGATCTGACCGTGGACGGCGGCTGGCGGTAGCCGGGTCCGGCGGCCGATCCGCGGCCGGTCAACCGTCCGGAAACATAAGTCCCGTCCGGTTCCGAAGAGCCGGACGGGACCTATGTTCATGCCGCCTGTTCATGTCGCGTGCTCATGTCGCGCCGCAAGTGGCCGTGTCGCCAATTACCACCGTCCGTGACCGTAGTGGCGGAACGAGTCGCGATATTCGAATTTGGCGTACCGGTCATATCGCGTGTGGTGCCGGAATTTGGCGTGGTGGCCAAATTCGTGGTGGCCAAATCTGTGGTGGCCAAATTTCCGGTGGTGGTGCCGCCGCGGGTGGTTCCAGCAGCGCCAATCGCCGTGCCGTTTGCAGCAGGTGCGGTGCCGGAACCGCTTGCACCTGGCGTGGTCGCTCGCGGCCACCGTGGTGGTGCCCGCCTTCGCCTGCACCGCCTGGGACGCGACGACCGTCGCGGTCCCGGTGGCGGCGGACGCGCCGGTCGCGGCGACCGGCGGCAGGGCGAGCGCGACCAGGAGCGCCGGTCCCACCAGCATCAGGCTTCGTTTGCCGCGCATAACGCCTCCTTCCGAAGCTTCGCGGCGCGAGGTCCCTGTTTCGCCTCGCGTGCCTTTTTCGTCGGAGGCCGTACTACCCGACATAAACCGCAAATCCGGTCAAAACGGGAGAAGTTGCCTGCGGTAGGGAAAGTGAGAACGTCCCTTTGCCTCTGCGGGCATCTCTCCGGACATTCGAAAACCCCTCCATGGCGAACCGCGCCGAGGCGGCCCGGCGAGGTCAGGACCGAAGACCCGGGCGAAAAGGTCTTCCAGCCCGTTCCCCCGGACCACGATCGATGGGGACGATCGGGGGAAGGCCGGTGTGGGGAGGACGACATGACACTGATCGATTTGCGCCGGTTCAGCGTGGTCATCTTCGAAACCGACGGCGTGCTCACCGACACCGCGCGGATCCACGCGGCGGCGTGGAAGCGCGCCTTCGACGACTTCCTGCGCCACCGCCCCGGGCTCACCCCCGAGCAGGCCAGGCCGTTCGACGTCCGCGACGACTACCTGCACCATCTCGACGGCAGGCCCCGGCTGGAGGGCGCACGCTCGTTCCTCGCCGCACGCGGCGTCACGCTGCCGCCCGGCCCCGAGGGCGACGCCACGCTGTCGCAGCTCGGCGAGGTCAAGGACGCGCTGTACCTGCGGGAGATCCGCCACCACGGCGTGGCCGCCTTCCCCTCGGCGATGGCGCTCGTACGCGAACTGCACCGGCACGGCGCGCGGCAGGCCGCCATCTCGCCCAGCCGCAACTGCGCCGAGGTGCTCGCCCGCTCGGCCCTGGCCGACCTGATCGACGCGCGAGTGGACGGCACGGACGGCGTCACGCTGGGCCTGCCCCCGATGCCCGACCCCGCCATTCCCGTGCTGGCCGCGCATCGGCTGCGGGCCGAGCCGTACGAGTGCGTGGTCGTCGTCGCGACCGAGCCCGCGCTGCAGGCGGCGGTGAACGGCAGGTTCGGGCTGGTCGTCGCGGTGCGCCACCAGGTGCGGTCGCACCCCGGGCCGGACATCCGGGCCGACTGCGAGATCGACGACCTCGCCGAGCTGCAGGTGTCGGGACGGGTGCCGCTGCTCGTGCACGGCGAGCCGCCGGGGTGATCCCCCGGCCCCGGGTGGTCGGCGCGGGGGTGGTCGGCGCGGGGAATGCGGGAAGGGGAAGCGCATGAAGGTTGTCGAGGAGACCCCCTACCGCTTCCGGATCGAGCGCGAAGGGCCGATGCGGGTCCCCGGCGTCGTGTTCGTCTCGCGGGCGCTGATGCCGGAGGACCAGGCGCTGCGGCAGGTGGTGAACGTGGCCACGCTGCCGGGCATCGTCGAGGCCTCGTACGGCATGCCCGACCTGCACTGGGGATACGGCTTCCCCATCGGCGGCGTCGCCGCCACCGACGTCGCGGACGGCGGGGTCGTGTCGCCGGGCGGGGTCGGCTTCGACATCTCGTGCGGGGTGCGCCTGCTCGCCGCCGAGGTGGACCGCGACACGCTGCGCCCCCGCCTGGAGACGCTCATGGACCGCCTCGGCGCCGCGATCCCGCGCGGCACCGGGCGCGGCGCCGTGTGGCGCCTGTCCGGCCGCTCGGAGCTGGAGAAACTCCTGTACGGCGGCGCCGCCCACGCCGTCGAGCAGGGGCACGGCACGCCCCGCGACCTGGCCCGATGCGAGGACTTCGGCGCGGTCGCCGACGCCGACCCCGCCCAGGTGAGCGAGCGGGCGATGGAGCGCGGCCAGGCCCAGGTGGGCAGCCTCGGCTCCGGCAACCACTTCCTGGAGGTCCAAGCGGTGGACCGGATCGACGACGAGGCGGTGGCGCGGGCGTTCGGGCTGCGGGCCGGGCAGGTGTGCGTGATGATCCACTGTGGGTCGCGCGGGCTCGGCCACCAGATCTGCACCGATCACGTGCGGGCGATGGAGAAGGCGATGCCGCGCCACGGCATCCAGGTGCCCGACCGCCAGCTCGCCTGCGCGCCGGTCACGTCGCCCGAGGGCGAGGCGTACCTGGGCGCGATGGCCGCCGCCGCGAACTACGGGCGGGCCAACCGGCAACTGCTCGGGCAGGCCACCCGCGACGCCTTCGCCGCCACCTTCGGGTCGGACGGGGAGCTTCAGCTCGTCTACGACATCTCACACAACCTCGCCAAGATCGAGGTGCACGACGGCAAGCGGCTGTGCGTGCACCGCAAGGGGGCGACCCGGGCGCTGCCGCCGTACCACCCGGACCTGCCCGACGACCTCGCGTCCGCCGGGCAGCCGGTGCTGATCCCCGGCACGATGGGCACCGCCTCCTATGTGCTGGCGGGCGTGCCCGACGGGCGGGCGTTCTTCTCCACCTGCCACGGGGCCGGCCGTACCCAGAGCCGCCACCAGGCGGCGCGCTCCGTCAACGGTCGGCGGCTGCGCGACGAGCTGCACCGCCAGGGGATCCAGGTACGCGGCGCGACCTGGCGCGGGCTCGCCGAGGAGACGCCCGCGGCGTACAAGGACGTGGACGCGGTGATCGCCGCCGCCGAGGGCGCGGGGCTGTGCCGCAGGGTCGCCCGGCTCGTGCCGCTCGGCGTGGTGAAGGGATGACCGGGCGGCCCGCCGGACGACGCGCGCTGCCGCACACCGCCGACACCCGGATCGCGGCCTGGGGCTCGAGCGTCGAGGAGTGCCTCGCGCAGGTCGTGCTCGGCGCGGTGGAGACCTTCGTCGACATCTCCGGGGCGCGGGCGGCCGGTCACCGCGAGGTGCGCGTGGAGCCGGGGGAGCCGGTCGACCAGATGATCGCCGTGCTGGACGAGGTCATCTACCTGCTGGACGTCGCCGGGCAGGTCCCGGTGGGGGCGACGGCGACCCGCGACGAGACCGGGCTGCGGGTACGGCTGGAGCTGGCGGACGTGGCCGGGCTGCCGCAGATCGGCGCGGTGCCGAAGGCGGTCGCGCTGCACGAGGCGGTGTTCGAGCGGCGAGGGGACGGGTGGGCCTGTGAAGTGACGCTTGACGTGTGAGTAGGGTGCCGGTGGGCCTTCGCCAGGGTACGTACGGCGGCGGAGCAGGGGCAGAAAAGAGGACTTATGGCGCAGACACGGGAGATTCCCACGGTGCGGCTCGGCGACCGGGCGCTGATGCCGGTCGTGGGCTTCGGCACCTGGCGGCTCAGCGGGCGGGAGGCGTACGAGGCGGTGCGGGCCGCGCTCGACCTGGGCTACCGGCACATCGACACCGCGACGATGTACGGCAACGAGGCCGAGATCGGGCGCGCGGTGCGCGACAGCGGACTGGACCGGGGCGAGGTGTTCATCACCACCAAGCTGCCGCAGGGCAACGCCGGTCGCGAGGCCGAGACGATCGAGCGCAGCCTGCGGGAACTCGGCACCGATTGCGTGGACCTGTGGCTGGTGCACTGGCCGCCCGGCCCGGGGGCGCTGGTGCGGACGTGGCGGGAGCTGCTGGCCGCACGGGATCGGGGGCTGGCCCGGACGGTCGGCGTCAGCAACCACAGCATCGCACAGATCGACGAGATCACCCGGGCGACCGGGGAGGCCCCGGCGGTGAACCAGATCCCGTGGAGCCCGCCCCGGCACAGCGCGAGCCTGCTCGACCGGCACCGCGAGCGCGGCATCGTGGTGGAGGGTTACAGCCCGCTCAAGGGCACCGATCTCGACGACCCCGTGCTCGCCGAGATCGCCGAGCGGCACGGCGTGACCCCCGCCCAGGTCGTGCTGCGCTGGCACCTGCTGCACGACATCGTCGTCATCCCCAAGTCGGCGCGGCCGGACCGCATCGCGGCCAACTTCGACCTGTTCGGCTTCGCCCTCGACGAGGAGGAGATGGCCCAGATCGACGCGATGGCGGGCTGATCCGCCGCCCGGGCCGCGGGAGCAGGGGGCGGACATGGGCGATGACGGCATGACCGGGGACCTCCACGACGAGGATCTCCCGGTGATCGACGACCTCGACCGGTCGGAGACGCTCGTACGCGAGCGGCCGGGCCCGTATCCGCGCCACTCCCGCGGCCCGCAGGCCGACGAGGGCCGGCCCGGCGTGGACCACGAGAGCGGCCTGCGGCTGCCCGGCCTGTCGGTCACGCGGGGCGGGACTCCATCGGGTGATCCACCGTTTGCGCTGGTCAAAGGAGCAGGAGAAAAGACGGCCCGTCAGGTTGGAGCGAACGGCAGAGGGTAGGCGCGAGGTGTTCCATGCCGTCGAGCCTCACGAAGGGACACCAATGACGTTCAATCCTCTCCGAGAGCGCGGCATACCCCTTGACAAACAGTTCCGCAACTGGCGCGAGCTGGACGTCAACCCGATCGACCCGGATCACTCCGATCCGTACACCCGGTGCCGCATCATCACGATGAACGGCATCGAGACCGAGGCGGTCTTCTTCAGCCACCACTTCGCCCGGCACTGCCCCGACACCGAGATGCGGCAGCAGCTCGCCAAGGTGCGCTACGTCGAGGCGCAGCAGCAGCGCGCGGTGAACTGGCTGCTGCCCGGCCTCGCCTCGGTCCTGGAGACCACGATCGCCTACGAGCAGGTGGCCGTCGACCTCACCGCCTGGGTCGCGCGCATGGAGCCGGACCCGTACCTCAAGCAGGCCTACAACTTCGGCGTGCTGGAGGACTTCGACCATCTGTACCGGTACGCCAACCTGTACGAGATGATTGAGCACCGGCAGGCCGAGAAGATCGTCGATCAGCTCACCGAGGTGATGCCGGGGCGGCCCACGTACCTGCACCACCGGCACCCGATCGACAACGTGCGCGAGCCGTACGACCGGTCGAGCGCCTCGCCGATCTCCAAGCTGCACGCGCTGACGATCATGTCGGCGGAGCAGCAGACGATGAACTTCTACATGAACGTCGGCCCGACGTACATGGAGCCGATCGCCCGGCAGCTCTACCAGGAGATCGGGATGGTCGAGGAGGAGCACGTCACGCACTACGAGTCGCTGGTGGACCCGGGCGAGTCGTGGTGGGAGATGTGGCTCAACCACGAGTACAACGAGTGCTACATGTACCACTCGTTCATGCAGAACGAGTCCGACTCCCGGGTGAGGAACATCTGGGAGCTTCACCTCAACATGGAGCTGGAGCACCTGCGCATCGCCGCGGAGATGTTCCGGCGGCACGACGGGCGCGACCCCGAGCAGGTCGTCGCCCCCGAGCTGCCCGCGCCGGTCACCTTCGAGCCCAACCGGCAGTACCTGCGCGAGCTGCTCACCAACGAGATCGACGTCACCACGATCGGCACCGGGTACGTCAAGGACATGCACGAGCGCTTCGAGCGCTGGCAGCAGATGCTGCAGGGCGAGGAGAAGCCGGCGTCCGAGCGCGTCATCGAGGAGAACCGTCACAAGTCCGGCGAGGAGTACCGCGTCGAGATCGACGGACCGCACCCGATCCCGAGCCTGCGCATCGACCGCACCACGCGCAAGTAGCGAACCGATCCCGCCGGCGTGACCGCCCCTATGCCGGGCGGTCACGCCGGTACGGCCCGGCCGGTCACCGTCGCGGGTCGCCGAAATTGATCGAGCCGTGGATGTCGCCCGCCTGGACGACGTTCCCGGAGACGTCCCCGCTGATGGTGTTGACCGTCCGGGCCGCGGGCTCGGCCCGCGCCATCCACGCGGCGAGCGACCTGCCGAACCCCGGATCGGCGGCGGCCCGGTCGGCGAGCAGCCGCGCGAGCTCGTCGGGACTGTGCGCGTCCGGACGCTCGACGGCCTCCACCGCCTCTCGGTCGTGGCCGAGCAGGCGGCGCACCAGGGCGGTGAGGGAGGCCCAGGCGCTCTTGCCCGCCTCGCCCGCGGCGCCGCCGACGGCCGCCGAGATGATCGCGGCCAGCGTGGGGATGACGATCGGCTCCATGACGCCCCTCTCACGCTCCGGGTTTTCTCCAGCGTAAGTAATCGGAGGCAGCCTGGCACCGGGCCATGTCATCGTGGTCTGGCCGTACGCCCCGGCCGGGTGATCGGAGTCAGGTGACCTGGAAGGACCGCTTCGACAATCCCACGAAATATCCCTCGATGGTGGTGTCCACCGGCTGGTCCGGGCGACCGCTCGCGCCGAGGGTGACGAACAGTGGGATGTAGTGCTCCACCGTCGGGTGCGCGTACGGCATGCCCGGCGCCTTATCCCGGTACGCGGCGAGCGTGTCCACGTCGCCCCGGGCCAGCGCGTCGGCGGCCCAGGCGTCGAAGTCGCGGGACCAGCCGGGCGGCGGGGCGATGCCGAGCCAGTCGTCCCGCCGCAGGAACGGCAGCCCGTGGGTGAGGAACCCCGACCCGATGATCAGCACACCTTCCTCGCGCAGCGGGGCGAGCCGCCTGCCAAGGTCGAGCAGCCGGTCCGGGTGCTGGGTGGGCAGACTCAACTGCACGACCGGCACGTCGGCCAGCGGATACATGACCTTCAGCGGCACCCACGCCCCGTGGTCGAGGCCCCGGCTGCGGTGTTCGTGCAGGTCGGTGGCGTCGGGCAGGGCCGAGGCGACCTGTCGGCCGAGCGCCCTGGCGTCCGGGGTGGGGTAGGTCATCTCGTAGAAGCGCCGCTCGAACCCGCCGAAGTCGTAGACGAGGGGCGTGCCGGCGGCGGTGCCGGAGATGCTCAGCGGCGCGTGCTCCCAGTGCGCCGACACCACCAGGATCGAGCGCGGCTTGGGCATCCCCTGCGCCCAGGTGAACAACTCGTTCATCCACACCGGGTCGTCGAGCAGCGGCGGCGCGCCGTGCCCGAGGTAGAGCGCCGGAAGCGGGCCGTCCTCGGGCGTCCAGGCCCGCTGGTCACGGCTGAGCGGCGCGGCCTCGGCGTAAAACCGGTCGAAGGGGTAGACGAGCCTGGTCATGGCGGGCCTCACAGGTGGAGTGGCTTGATGGGCGCGGCGATGAGGGCGGGATCGTTGCGCCAGTCCACGCCGGGGACGTCGATGTACAGCTCGATCTCGTTGCCGTCGGGGTCGGCGATGTAGAGGCTGTGCGTGACGGTGTGATCGCTGGCGCCGAGGATCGTCACCCCGGCCTCCCGCACGGTCCGCAGCGCCTCGCGCAGCTCGTCGTCGCTGTCGCCGACCTTGAGTCCGAAGTGGTACAGGCCCACCCGCCGCCCGGCGGGCAGCGCCGCGGCGTCCTCGCCGACCTCGATGAGCAGCAGCTCGTGATGGGTGCGTCCGTACGGCGCGGAGAAGGCGGCGAACGGGACGGGCAGCGTGTCGCCGGTGGGCAGGATCTGCCGCCAGCCGAGCACGTCCCGGTAGAAGCGGACCGAACGCTCCAGGTCGCGCACGTAGAGCACGAGGTGCCCGAGCTCCTTGACTTCCATCCGCACTCCGCTCCGCCCGGCCGACGCGGGCTTTACTTGAGTCTTCAACTTTATCGACACTACCCGGACCACGCTTGAGCATTCAAGTTCTTCCGTATGCTCGTCGTATGGCCGAGACGCGGTGGCTGGACGACCACGAGCAGGAGACCTGGCGCGCCTTCATGGCGGCCACGCGACTGCTCGACGGCGTACTCGACCGGCAACTCCAGCGCGACGCGGGCATGCCGCACGCCTACTACGTGATCCTGGCGATGCTCTCGGAGGCCGCCGACCGCACCCTCACCATGACCGAGCTGGCCTGCGCCACCCACTCCTCGGCCAGCCGCCTGTCCCACGCGGTCCGCCGCCTGGAGGACCAGGGCCTGGTCGTCCGCCGCCCGCACCCCACCGACGGCCGCACCACCCTCGCCATCCTCACCGACGCGGGCTACGCCGCCCTCGCCGAGGCGGCCCCCGGCCATGTCGCCGAGGTACGCCGCGTCCTGTTCGACCGCCTCACCCCCGACCAGGTCCGCCGCCTCAACGAGATCTCCCGGGAGATCCTCGCGGCGATGGGAAAGCAACCGCTCGGCGAGGTGAGCGGCGGCGGCGAGACGAACGCCGGATGAGCCTCAGCGCAGCAGCCCGCTGATCACGACCATGACCGGGATGGACAGTCCGGTGGTCACCATGAGGGTGGTCCGGACCATCCGCATGGCCGAGCGGTAGCGCACGGCGAAGATATAGATGTTCTGGGCCGTGGGCAGCGCGCCGAACAACGTGGCGGCCAGCAGCATCGTGCCCTGCAGGCCGAGCAGCAGGCCGGCGAGGTGGGTCACCGCCGGCTGGGCGAACGATTTGAGCAGCACGGCCAGCACGATGTCACGCCGGGTGGCCGCCTCGGGCGGATCGGCGGCCTCGCCGCCCGCCTCACCCCGGTCGCCCCGGTCGCTTCGGTCGCTTCGGCCGCGCCGCCGGCCGCCGCCGCTGAGGCCCAGGCCGTACGCCAGAAGACCCACGGGCACCGCGGCGGCCCCCACGATCCCGATGGGCTCCATGATCGGATCAGGGATGTCGAGCCCGGTCAGCGCCACCGCGAGCCCGAGCAGGCTGCTGACGGTGATCGGATTGCGCAACGCCCGCCAGAGCACCCCCCAGGCCGAGCCGGGGCCCTGCCCCTCCGGCCCCGCGTCCAGGACCAGAAACGCCGCCGGAACGATTACCAGCAACTGAAGCAGCAGGATGGGGGCGACCAGCGCGCCGTCGCCGAGCACGTACACGCTAATCGGAATGCCGAGATTTCCGGAATTGACATACGACGAGGCGAGCGCGCCGAGCGCCACCTCGGACCGGGGACGCCGCCACAGCACCTTCGCCGTCAGCACGTACACGGTCTGGACGACCAGCACCCCCACGACCGCCGTAACGAGCACGGGGGACAGGATCGAGCTCAGATCCGCGGTGGAGATGGTGGTGAACAGCAGCGCCGGCGCGGCGACGAAGAACGCCAGCCGGGAGAGCACCCCCTCGTCCTGCGGGCGTAACACCCCGCTCAGCCCGATCACATACCCGAGCACCGCGACCGACACCAGAGCGGCGAATGCCGCCACCACCTCTGTCATTCGGTCGATTCTCGCGTACCGTCATTGATCGGTTGTTACCGGCATGTACTTCCCTGGATTGATTCAAGAAACCCGCGTCCCACCTGTGGCCATAACGGGTTGTGAGTCGTAGTGTTTCGACTGCGGGAAGTGGGGTCACGCGGAAGGATCGGGACGTGGAAGGGACAACGGATGAACGAGGAGCTGCGCAGGCGCCTCGGAGGCATTGATACCAGCACGCCCAGTCTTGCCCGCATGCATGACTACTTCATCGGGGGCAAGGACAACTTCGCCGCCGACCGCAAGGCCGCGGACGCGCTGCTCGCGATCGCCCCGGAGATCAAAGAGATGGCGCAGGAAGAGCAGGCGGGCCACAAACGCATCGTCCGCTTTCTGGCCGGTGAGGGCATCGATCAGTTCATCACCGTGGCCACCGCCCGGCCGACGCAGGACCACACCCAGAAGGTCGCGCGGGAACTGCGGCCCGACGTGCGCACCGTCTATGTCGACAACGACCCCATCGTGCTCACGCACGCCCGTGCGATCCTCGCGGCGGATCCGCGCGTCGCCGTCGTCGAGGGCGACATCCTGCACCCGAGCGAGATGCTCGCCCACACCGCGCTGCGCCGCCTGATCGATCTCGACCTGCCGGTGGGCGTGATCATCCGGGGGGTCCTGCAGTACATCCCCGACGCCGACGACCCGTTCAAGTGCGTGGCCAGGCTCCGCGACGGGCTGGCCCGCGGCAGCTTCATCGCGATCAGCCACGTCGTCTTCGACGAGCGCCCCGAGCTGGCCGAACCGATCGTCGACATCTACCGGAGGATCCTACGCCGCGAGGAGGACGCCTCCCGCAAACGGGCCGAGGTGCTGCGCTTCTTCGACGGCATGGAACTCGTCGAGCCGGGCCTGGTGTACGCCGGCGAGTGGCGCCCCGAGTCGCCCTTCTTCGTCCAGCGGCCGAGCAAGGCGTGGGTGACCTGGGGCGTCGCCCGCGTCGTCTGACCGGTCAGAACGCACTGACCGGTCCAACCGCACTGTGCGGTCGGACCGGTCGGACCGATCCGCGCCGACCTACTCCGGCTCTACTCCGGCGCGACCTCCTTGACCTGCGCCACGATCTGCGTCGGGTTGACGAACGACAGCGCCAGCACCAGCAGCACCGACGACAGCAGCGTGTACAGCACGGCCATCGCGTCGATCGCCTGCGCCGCCCGGATGCCCGGCGTGAACGCCGCGCTGTACAGCGCCACGATCAGCGTCTGGCTGTCCGGCCCGGCGACCAGGAACGTCAGCTCGAACATCGCCACCGTGCGCACCAGCACCAGCACCGCCGCCGCCAGGATGCCCGGGATCAGCAGCGGCACCAGAATCCGGGTGAACACCTGCCGGGTGACCGCGCCGCACATCCGCGCCGCCGACTCCACATTGGTGTCGATCTGCTCGATGAACGGCGTCATCACCAGCACCACGAACGGCAGCGCCGGCACGAGGTTCACCGCGATCACCCCGGCCAGCGACCCGGCGAGGCCGACGTTGTACATCACCGTCGCCAGCGGGATGCCGTACGTGATCGGCGGCAGCAGCACCGGCAGCAGGAGCAGCACCATCACCGCCCGCTTGCCGACGAAGTCCCGCCGGGCCAGCGCGTACGCCGCGGGCACGCCGAGCAGCAGCGACAGCCCCACCACGGTCAACGCGACGATCAACGTCACCAGCAGCACATCGGCGAGGCCGAACTCCTGCCAGGCGTCGCCGTACCAGGCCGTGGTGAGCCCCGACGGCAGCCAGCCCTCGAACCAGGTCACCGCGAACGAGTTGACGACCACCGAGAAGATCAGCGCGGCGAGGTTGAGCAGGAAGAACGCGACCCCGCCCCACACGATCCAGGCGAAGGGCCCACCGCGCAGCGCCCGCCGGAGAAACCCCGGCGAGGCCTGTGTCCGCATCACGCTCATGACCCCTTCCCTCCCGTGTGACCGGCGTAGAACCGCCCGCGCCAGAGCATCACCAGCCCGATCACGATCAGTTCGAACGCGCCCATCAGCACGGCGATCGTGGACGCCATCGTGTAGTCGTACTTCTCGAACGCCGCCTGGTACGCCGCGATCGCCATCACCCGGGTCTCGTCGGCGGGCTCGCCGACCAGGTTCGCCGACGGAAACACCGAGAACGCCAGCACGAACGACAGGATGAACGTGGTGGCGAGCCCCGGCGCCAGCAGCGGCAGCGTGATGCGGCGCACCCGCTGCCACGGGCCCGCGCCGAGCGTCGCCGCCGCCCGCTCCAACGTCGGGTCGATGCCCGACATGTACGACAGCACCAGCAGGAACGCGAACGGGAACCCGGTGATCACCAGGGAGAACATGACTCCCCAGTA
Organism: Thermopolyspora sp. NPDC052614; assembly: GCF_040678635.1. Lineage (NCBI taxonomy): Bacteria > Bacillati > Actinomycetota > Actinomycetes > Streptosporangiales > Streptosporangiaceae > Thermopolyspora > Thermopolyspora sp. NPDC052614. Next base: position 36,320 of record NZ_JBFATZ010000025.1, on the reverse strand, counting down.
GTTGTAGATGAGCCGCAGCGGCTCGTCGATGAGCCCGAGCTCCATCAGCACCCGGTTGAACCAGCCGCGCGGCCCGAAGTACCGCAGGATGCCGTCGGCGACGAGCACCGTGCCGAGCGTCACCGGCAGCACCAGGATCGCGGTGAGCAACCGCTTGCCCCGGAACCGGCCGCGCAGCCGGTAGGCGATCGGCACCGACACCGCCACGTTGAACACCGCGGCGGGCAGCGCCAGCCGCATCGTCTTCCAGATCGTGCTGCTCTGGTACGGGTCGGTGAAGAAGTTGACGTAGTTGGCGAAGATCCCGCCGCTGCGCGGCTGAAACGACAGGCCGACGCCGTACATCATCGGATAGAGGAACAACGCGATGATCGTGGCGAGCGCCGGCAGCAACAACAGCAGCAGGCGGTCGATGCCGCGCTCGGCGAGCCGGTGGCGGAGGGTGGTGGGCGCGCCGACCCCGGACGCGCCCACGGCACCGGCGTCCCCCGCGGGTTTCCTCGTCAGCGTGCGGGGCTCGGCCATCATTCCCCCGTCTCTCCGCCGGGACCGAAGACGAGCACCCGCTCCGGCGGCGCGTAAACGTCCAGCTTGTCGCCGGGCGCGACGCGCTCGGAGAGCCGGGCGTGGATCACCCGTCCGGTTTCGGTGACGCCCTCCACGGCCACCTCGCGGCCGTGGAACTCCACCACCTCCACGGTGATCCGGATCGCGTCCCGCTCCTCGCCGGCTCCTGCCTCGGGCGCGACCCGGAAATCGTCGGGGCGGATCGCGGCGACGGCCGTACCGCCGACGAACGCCTCCCGGATCACCCCCGTCAGGCGCAACCCGGGCTCGGCGAGCACCGCCTTGCCGCCGTCGCGGGAGGCCACCGGCAGCTCCAGCAGGTTGCGATATCCCATGAACCCGGCCACGTAGGTGTTGACCGGGTCGGTGTACACCTCCTCCGGCGTACCGACCTGGTCGACCTTGCCGCCGCGCAGCACCACGATCCGGTCGGCGAGCGCGAGCGCCTCCTCCTGGTCGTGGGTCACGTACACGGTCGTGAGGCCGAGCGACTGGTGCAGCCGCCGGATCTCGGTGCGCATCTGCAGCCGCAGCTTCGCGTCGAGGTTCGACAGCGGCTCGTCCATGAGCACGAGCCGCGGCCGGATCACGATCGCGCGGGCGATCGCGACCCGCTGCTGTTGACCGCCCGACAACTGGCCGGGCAGCTTCTCGGCGTGCTCGGTGAGCTCCACCAGCTTCAGCGCCTCGTCCACCCGCCGCCGCGTCTCGGCCTTGCCGACCCCCCGGATGGAGAGCCCGAAGCCGACGTTCTTGCGCACCGACAGGTGCGGGAACAACGCGTAGTTCTGGAACACCATGCCGAACCCGCGCCGCTCCGGCGGAAGCGTGTCGATGCGCCTGTCGTCCAGCCAGATGCTGCCGCCGCTCAGCGGCAGCAATCCGGCCAGACAGTTCAGGGCCGTCGACTTACCGCAGCCGGACGGGCCGAGCAGGGCGATGAACTCCCCTCCCGCGATGGTGAGGTCGAGCTCGCGCAACGCCACGGCGTTCCCGAACCGCCGGGTCACGCCCTCCATGCGCAGGGCGTCGAAACCGTCCTGCGGCTTCTCCGATTCGACGACCCCGTCACTCATGCCCACTCCTCCTAGGACACCCAGATCACGGGACCGACGTACGTGCCGGTGCTCACGATGCCTTCACCTTGTCCCCGCCGACCTCCTTGTCCCACTTGTCGAACGCCGCGACCAGCGCCTTCGCGTCGAGCGGGACGGCCTTCGGGTTGCTCTCGATGAGCTGGTCGTACTCCGGACGCCCGAAGTCCTTGATCGCCTGCTGGCTCTCCGCCGGCGCCATGTCGAGCGTCACGCCCTGCACGGCCGGGCCCGGGTAGAAGTAGCCCTTGTCAAAGGTGATCGCCTGCTGCTGCGGCTGCAGCGAGTACTTCATCAGGTCGAGCACCACGGCGAGCTTCTCGCCGGAGATGCCCTTCGGCACGACCATGTAGTGCGCGTCGGTCACCCAGGTGAACCCCTCCAGCGTGCCGACCTTGAAGTCCTTGGGCACCTGGCCGAGCACGCGCGGGTTGATGTCCCACCCGGTGGTGGACACGATGACGTCCCGGGTGCCCTCGCCCAGCTCCTTCATCGTCTGCGTGGTGCCGGTCGGGTAGTACTCGACGTACTTGCCGAGCTCCTTCAGGTACTCCCACGTCTTGGTCCAGCCGTTCACCGGGTCCATCGGGTTGGAGTCCTTCAGGATGTACGGCAGGCCCATGATGAAGGTACGGCCCGGCCCCGAGTTGGCCGGTCGGGCGTAGGAGAACTTCTTCGGGTTGTTCTTCGCCCACTCAAGCAGCTCTTCGGCCGTCTTGGGCGGGTTGGGCACGGTCTTGGGGTTGTACTCGATCAGCGGCCCGGACGGGTAGTAGGTGATCACCACGCCCTTGCCCTGGGCGAGCTCGGCCATCTTGGCGGCGGGCTCCAGGTAGTTCGCCTGCGGCAACTTGTCCTGATATTTCCCAGCAAGGTCCACCCAGAGGTTCTGCTCAAGCCCGGCCGACAACCCGTCGGTCCCGGTGAGCACGAGGTCGATGTCGAGCCGCCCGGCGTCCTGCTGCGCCTTGACCTTGCCGGCCAGCTCGGGCGAGGTCACCTTGGTGTAGGTGATCCGGGCGACCTTGTCCTTGTTCGCCGCCGCGTAGTTGTCGAAGATCTGCTGCGTGAGCTGCAGGTTGCCCGCGACGTCGACGATGTTGAGCGTGACCGGCTCACTGGGCATCTTCACGTCCGCGGCGGCCGGCTCGGGCACGAATCCCTGACCGGGCTCGGGGGCGCCGCAGGCCGCGACGGCCAGCCCGAGCACGAGAAATCCGGCGAGGAGGGACAGGCGGGGGGTTTTCATGATTGTTGGTCCTCCTTGGGCACTCCGGTGGTGTTCCGGATCACGAGGCGCGTCGCCAGCTCCTGCGCCGCCGGCCGCTGAGGGGTGGTCTCGGCCAGCAGCGACAACAGCAGGGCAGCGGAGGCCTTGGCCACCGTGTCGACGGGAATCGCCACGGTGGTGAGCGGTGGAGAGGTCATCGACGCCACCTCGACGTCGTCGAACCCGACGACGCTCATCTCGTCGGGCACCCGCACATTGCGGTCCGACAGCCGTGACATGACGCCGAGGGCGGACAGGTCATTAAAGGCGAACACGGCCGTAACCCCGGCCGCGAGCGCCTCATCGGCCCCCCGATACCCGCCGCTGAACTGCGGTTCGTACGGCCCAAGCACCACCAGCTCGATCCCGTACGACTCGCACGTGGCCTTGAACGCCCGCAGACGCTGCTGATTCGACCACGACCCGCTCGGCCCCGACAGGAACGCACACCTGCGATGCCCGAGCGCATGCACATGCGCCACCGCCTGCCGAATCCCCGGACCAAAGTCCAACGCGATCGACGGCACACTGCGGCTCACCCGGTTGGCCACCACGACCGGAGTCTTGGCCGCGATCGTCCGCAACTTCCGCCCCGGCATCCGCGGCGAACACAGAATCAGCCCATCCACCTGCTGCGACATGGCCAACGCCAGCTCAACCTCAGTGGCCGGATCCTCATCCGTGTCAGCGAGAAACAACGCATAGTTCGCCTCCCGCACCCGCGACTGCACAACCTTCACAAACGGCGCAAAGAACGGATTCGCAATGTCCGGCACGATCAGCCCCAACGAGGCCGTCCGCCCCAACGCAAGCGACCGAGCGGCCCGATTCGGCTGATACCCAAGCCTCTCAACACACGCCAGCACCCGCTCCCGCGTCCCCGGCTTCACAAGCTCGGGAAAGTTCAACGCGCGAGACACCGTCGATGCGGACACCCCGGCGGACGCCGCGACCATGTGAATCGTCACAGGCCGCGCGCCCCCGGAAACCTCGGTTACGTCTTCCATGGCGTCCCCAGAATGAAAGCGGTTGTGGAACCTGTCAATAACACCGAACGAAAAACTCCTGACGAGACACTCATCCAGACTGTGAGAAAGCCCCCCTAAAGCCCTCTCTGACCAGAAAAAACGCCCCCACCAACAAGATCCAAACCCGCATCCGCACCACTACGCCAAATGACGTACGACGTATCACGCAGATGACACACGCAAACTTACGCGCCGTGGAACCGCTCCCACGCCTCGCCCCAGGCTCAAGACGGAGACCGGCGCCGCACTCCTCCACGGCAGCATCAGGGCATCTGTCGACAGACACTGCGATCGGCAATCGTGTGCGCAGGAGGGCGGACACTCATCGAGGCGTAAGATCCTGGACCGTCCGATCATGATTCTTGCCGTCTGAGCCCCACCGACCCCAGGACGGCTATGCCGTGGTCGCCGGCCGAGTCCGCTTGGCCCGACCTCGTGGAGATCCGCGAGATGCCATGACACAAGACAATCGCCGAGTCCAGACCGCAGTGCTCGGCAGCCCCAGCTCCGACGATCCGCTTTCTCTCCCCACCGACCACAGGGAGGCGGCGCTCTACCTGTCGCGCTACAAAGGCAAACGCTTCTTCTGCGGAACCCCTCTCGGCGGCTGCGGGTGGGAGCTCATGGGCAAGCTCTACCGTGACCGCGTCTGCCACTTCGCGCACCACCCCGACCCGATGGGGCTTGCCCCGGACTGCGAGCGTCGTCACGTCGGCGCCGACAGTGCCGATCACCTCTATGTCCATCGCGGCCTGACTTCCCTCGCGAAGAGCTCACAGCGCTTCCAGGGCACCGTGATCAACGGTCACTGCACGGACCTGCTGGTAAACCTGAGACCAGGCCATGCTGCACTCAAAGTCCAGTTCGTCAACCTTTCGGCCGACGAGTGGGCGGAGGAAGACGCAGCGCTCCGTACCCGGCTTCGCCATGTCGACTGGATGCTGGGCCCGAAGGCGATCGCGACCGCGAAGTACTTGGTGGATCGCGACGGATACGCACTTCGGGTGCGTTGCGAGGCGGTAGACGGAACCCGCGTCGTCAAAGTGGGCACGGAGACAAGCGATGGCGATTTGGAGTGGGTGGCGCTGAGTAACTGTGAGATCGCCGATACAGGAATCGTCACCCCGTTGCTGAAGATCATGCGCAGCAGGAATCTGCGGCCCCTGTAACCATCAGCAACAGCTTGACCGCCGTCCTGAAGAGGGTTGCACGCAGCCAGACCACCATTACCGTGCAGAATCTATTGCAGGAAACGGAAACGGAGGGTCCACTCCCCATCGCCGCGCTTGTGAGCATCGATGAGCTGGCAAAAAACACTGGCCCCCTTTTATCCGCGCTTGTCTCCTCGCCGGACGCCGATGTCAATCCGGAGTTCCGAGAGATCCTCGCCGGCCTGGGTTACGAGGTGCCAAGGACCGATCGAGCGCTCCACCTCGTCTGGAAACGCGAGGTCGAGCGGACCCACGCCTTCTACGCCGATCCGCCGAGGGCAATGCCGGCGAGCCTTGTCCCCCGGGCGTGATGCGCAGGCTCCGCTGCAGCCCCAGCATGCCGGTCACCTGTGCAAGTCCATCGCCCTCCTGCAAAACCATGAAGCAGCCCGAGGATGAAAAACATTCAATGGCAAGGCCCGACGTAGGACGGCCGCGGCAGCCGCGCGACCCAACCCGCTATGGTGCGTCGCAGTCGGCGACAATTCCGGCCTACTGGCAATTCCCTGTGAGAAGCTGTGGGTGCTGGAGCCCGGTTCCCTGGTACGCCAGGCCCGAGCCCACCTGCGGAAGGTACTGAGGCGCGGCGGGGTGGACGGTGAGGCCCTCGCCGAAGCCGAATCGCCGGTGCGCTCATCTTCTGGTGGGTCGCCAGGTCGGAAAATACGCCTTTCCGACGGATGACTTACGTGGTTTCGCGGGGCTTGTGGGGTTGCTTCCACACCTCGCCCGACCGCGTGGCGGCGACCTCTTCGCCTCGTGGCTGACCGCCGGAGGCGCCGCGCGGGCCGGGGCCGGTCTCGGCGGTCCGCTTGAGCGCCACCGTCTCGCTGCTCGTTCCCTTGCGCGTGGCCGGTGGCTGGGGCCCTTCGTGGAAGAAGGTACGGCGGGCCGGCGGCCAGAAGGTTGCCGGCAGCGAGAAGGCGAGCATCGCCGACAGCAGGACGACCACGGCGCCGGTGGGGCCCGCGGAATTCATCAGCATGCCGCCCAGCAGCGGACCCAGGGCGATCGTGCTGTAGCCGACCAGTCGGTAGACGCCGAGCACCCGGGCCGCCTTGCCGGGATGCACGTGGAGGGCGATCAGGGTCCTGATGGTGATGTTGCTGCGTGCCCCGGCGAGGCCCATCACGGCCAGCGCCAGGGCGAAGGACCACCAGGCGGTGCCGCAGACGAGCGGGATGAGCAGGGCGATGACCCACAGCCAGGTGTGCACCAGCAGCATGGAGACGCGTTTGATGCGGGGCGGTCGGCGCGACCAGGTGCCGCTGAGGAACCTTCGGGCCCAGCGCTGGCTGAGAGGGGCCCCGAGGGCGCCGAGCACTCCGCCGACGCCGGTCGCCGCCATGGCCCAGCCCACGTTCAGCGGGGTGACATTCTCCGAGACGGCCAGAGCGACAAAAACCATGATGAGTGCATGAACCACCGCATTGGTGAGTCCGATCATGGCGGTGGCGGCGCGGAGCGTTCGGAATTGCCACAGTTCGCGAAAGCCTTCCAGCATTCCGCCGGGCGTGGGTGCGTCATCGGTCGCGGGTGGGGTGCCGCTTGCCGTTCGGGGGAGCCGGGTAGTCGCGACGATTGATAGGATGAATAGTCCAGAATTGACCAGAAATGGTATGGCCTGTCCGATGCCGAACAGGAAGCCGCCCAGCGGTCGCCCGATCAGCACCGCCGCGTGATTGCTGGTTTCGCTGCTCGCCAGGGCCGGGAGGAGCCGTCCCTCGGCGGCGAGCGACGGGATCAGCGCGGCCACGGCGAGCGAGTAGAACACCCCGAGCGCGCCCTCGACGAAGGCGACCGCCAGCAGGTGCCCGAGTTCCAGCCGACCCACCGCGAGGAGGGCGCAGACGCTGATGACGGCGCAGCCCCTGACGGCCTCGCTGTACAGCATCACCCTGCGGTGGTTCCAGCGGTCCACCAACGCGCCCGCCGGAATGTAGAAGAGCAGGGCGGGCACGGTCCAGGCGAAACCCACCCACCCCGCCTCGACGGCGGACCCGTTCAGGGTCAGCGCCAGCAGCGGGTAGGCGACACTCAGGGTCCGGGAGCCCAACATGGAGGTCGTTGACCCCGCCCAGGCCCAATAAAAGGCGGTCGTCTGGCGCTTGAGCCCCATGCCTCCTGCGTCCTGTCCCCTAAATGCGTTCCTTCGGATTATGGCCTAGTCGTCGGGGATGATCCGCAACGCGATGGGAAGTGGGCGAGAAGTCATGGGAAGAGCTTTGCCATAGGCGAATGAAAAGGTCTTGAGAGTGGTAACACCCCAAAGAACTCCTATATGGAGGAATCTGGCCCTAATAGCCCCAAAAGCATCTCCCGGGCGTGGGCGAATTGGTGCCGGGCAAGGGAAGGCGCGGCGGCATCCAGGGCGAGCCGGAGACGCTCGATCGCGTCGCCGGCTTCGCCGGCCGACGCCGCCACCTCGCCCGCGCGGAGCAGGACCGGGCCGCTGCCCGGTGCAGCGTCCACGGCGGCCGTCGCCTCGCTCAGCGCCTCCGCCTGCCGGCCCACCCCGGCCAGCGCCAGCGCCCTCGCCGCCCGTACCTCGGGGTCGACGGCGGCCTCCGGGCGAAGCCGGATCAGCCGCTCCAGATCATCCAGGGCCGCGGCGTGATCGCCGAGCTCCAGCAGCACCTGGCCGCGGCCCGACAGCGCCTCGGTGTGTTCTGGGGCGACCGTCAGCACCGAGCCGAACAACGCCGAGGCGCCGTTGAGTTGCCCGGAGAACCAGAGCGCCCGGGCCAGCTCGACCCGCAGGGCGAGGTCACCGGGCAGCCGGTCCACCGCGGTGCGCAGTTCCTCGATGGCGCCGGCGTACTCGCCCCGCTCCATCAGGATGCGGCCGATGGCGGCCAGCAGCCGGGCCACCGCGCCCGGCGACTGGAGCACCTCGAACAGGCGGGCCGCCTGCCGGTAGTGCCGCTCGGCGGCCTCGTGCCGCCCGCGCAGGAACGCGATGTTGCCGAGGAACGACTCGGCCTCCGCCTGCACACGGGCCGCGTCCCCGGCCGACAACCGGGAGGCCTCACCGGCGTGCTTCTCGGCCAGGCTCACCTCGCCGTCCGCGAGGGCGGCCTCGGCGGCCCGCAGGTAGTCCGCGGGCCCGGGCGTCGTCTGGGGCTCGGCCGCCTCCTGGGGCCCCGGCCCGGACCAGGATCGGCTCGCCTCCCGGATCGGTGCGACGAGGCGGTCGTGCTGCAGCTCGTACCAGCGGGCGCCGGCCCGGCGCTCCGACCGCAGCACGTGGCGTTCCTCCAAGGCCCGGGCGACGGCGTTGGGCATGCCGCCGGTCTCGCTCAGCCCCTCGTACACGGTGCCCCTGGTGCCCAGCTCGGTGACGAACACCCGCTCCAGCCAGGTGCGCAGCCGTCCCTCCGGAATGCCGAAGTCGGCGGCGACCTGGCGCACCGTACGGCGGTAGAAATCGGTGAGCGCCCTGCCGACGTCGCCGAACCGGTGCACATCCGCCGTGGTGATCACCTCGGCGTCGGCGGGCAGCCCTTCCCACAGGGCTGAGCAGACCACCTGGAGCTGCCACGGCTCGACCGTGTCGAACATCATGCTCCGGCGCTCCCCGAGGACATCGGTGATCTCCACCGTGCGCAGATCCCGGACCAGGCTCTCGGCCGCGCCGGGTGCGAACGACCGGGCGGTGCCGGTGACCGGCCCGACCACGGCGGCGAGCGCGGCCTCCTGGGCGAGCGGACTGACCCGGATCCTGGCCCGGGCGTGGCCGGCGAGATCGGCTTCGCGCGACAGCAGGCCGCCCAGGGAGTCCTCCCGGATCGAGATGAGCAGGCGCAGGTGGGGGAATTCCTTGGTGGCGTCGCCGAGTTGGCCGAGGAAGGCATCCCGGTGCCGGGTCCACGGAGTGCCCGGGGCCAGTACGTCCTCGAACTGATCGATGGCACACAGTAGGGGGACCGCGTCGCCGTACCGGTCGGACTTGCGGGGGCGGCGGCGCAGGAACTCGGCCACGGTGAGTCCGGACAGCCGCAGCGGCGAGTCCGTCGGCGACCACGACGACAGCAGCGCGAACGTGAAGGGGTTGTGCCGAGGCAGGGCGGCGGTGGGGAAGGACGAGCCGTGCGAGGCCCGGCCGATCGGCAGCACGTCGATCCGGTCGGACGGCAACGCGGGCAGTACGCCGGCGTGCAGCAGCGACGTTTTGCCGATCCCGGAGGGTCCGTAGAGCACCACCAGTCGGTTGCTCTGCCACAGGTGGGAGACCTCGCGCGACTCGCGCGAGCGGCCGAAGAAACGGTCCTGGTCACCGGCGCCGTAGGGGCGGAGTCCCACGTAAGGGTTGTCGGTGAGCACGCTCATCAGCTCCACCCCACCCGGCGGCGTAGCTCCTGACAGAAGCCATTAACCGTACCCCAATATACAGAGATATTCCATCTATCAAAGTATCTTGTTAAATAATCCTGAGCTCTCTTCTGGTCGTCGATCCCGCGTCCGGGAGGCGGCAGTTGCACGCTGATGTGCCGCCGGTGCTGCAGCTCGGAGATCGTTTTCAGCAGTCCTTGGAACAGCACGGAAAACGTCCAGTCCTGCAGGCTGTAGCCAAGGAACAACAGGGGATAGTTGGTGAGCCACGGGCGTATCTCCGTGGGAATCAGCTTGCGGTCGTCCGCGGCGTAGTCCTTGGTGAGATTCACCAGGAACTCGACGTAATCCGTCCGCGTGAGCACGAGCGATCGCGCGTCGGCGGCGTTCCCGTGCAGGTGGAAGACGACGGGCTCCTTCGCCCGGGGTGTCAGATTGTCGTCCTCCGGCGCCTGGGCCACCTCCGATGGGTTCAGATACCAGGGGCAGGACAACGCTCGGGGGCGCTTACGCTGCCGCCGCAGGGCGCGGACCATGAAATCGTCGTAGTTCGTCGTGAGGTAGACCGGTAACGGGAACCGGGCGAGCAGGGCGTGCGGTTCGTGTTCGTCGGCGAAATCGGGATGTCCTCGTTCGGTGAGCATGCGGACGACCCGCTGCTTGACGTAGATCGGGTCGCCGTAGGTGACCGACGCGAAGTCCATCACCTCCGGCAGCACACCGCGATTCTCAAAAGGGTAATCGACCAGTTCCGCCCACGTTTCGCTCAGTTCCCGCCCCGTGGGCAGTGTGGGATGGCAGGCGCCCGCCCCGAGAAAGGGCGTGCACTCGCCGCGCGTCAACACGTCGATCAACCGGTTCCAGTCGGACTCTCGCATGGCCACCGCCGTTGACTGGAGGGTGGAGGTTCACTCTCTCGACGGTGGATGAATGTAGCCGGGGCCGACCGGCGGCGCCAGGCGGCCCGAGCCGGGACGTCGACGGACGTGGTGATCCGTTCGCGCCCTGTCGTCAGATGCTCGCGTCGAACTCGGCGATGGGATCGTCGGTTCCCCCGGCCTCTTGGAGGATGCGGTGGAGTGCGTGGCCGAGAATCGAATCGTCGAACTTCGTGATGTCGTTCAAGGAGAGTCCGCTCGCGTCGATGAGGTCGGTCTCGAGTCCGATCGAATCACCAGTCATACGGGCAACTCCTTCTCATGAAATTCGTTCGGCGAGTCGTCGGCCACCCTCCCGCGCCGATCTTCTGCGGTTTACGGCCTGATCGTGCTCACCACTTCCTTGATACGCAAGACGCCGCCCGACGTCCATAGCCAGAGGCTTCCCGGGAAGAGAGAGCCCAGAATCGGCCGATCTTTACCACTGTTACGGACGTCCGTTTCCGGTGCCTCCATGCGGCGGAATTCAGGGGTTAGTATATGGGCCATTGGCGTCTCTCGTGAGGAGGTTGGGAGTGCCCGGTTCGGAGACCAACAGCGGACTGCCTCCTCGCCTGACGGCACCTGTGGTGTGGGGTAATGTCCCGCAACGCAACACGAATTTCACCGGACGCTCCGATCTTTTGCGGCAATTGCGGCGGCGACTCGACTCGGAGGTGACCGCGCTTCTTCCGCACGCGCTGCAAGGTCTTGGCGGAGTGGGGAAAACGCAGCTCGCGATCGAGTACATTTACCGGCATTCGCACGATTATCAGGTGGTGTGGTGGGTCCCCGCCGACCAGCCCGCTCTGATGCGGTCGTCGCTGGCCGCGCTCGCCCCCCGGCTCGGCATCACCGGCATTGCCCCCGGTCGTGTGGAGGACGCCATCGAGGCCGTGCGCGACGCGCTGCGCCGGGGCGTGCCGTACGACCGGTGGTTGCTGGTGTTCGACAACGCCGACCAGCCGGAGGAACTTCACGAGCTGATCCCGCACGGGCCCGGCCATGTGCTCATCACCTCGCGCAACCACCGCTGGCAGAGCCGCGCGGACACGCTCGAGGTGAACGTCTTCCCCCGGAACGAGAGCCTGGAGTTCCTGGAACGCCGGGTGCCGGGCATCAGCCGGGAGGAGGCGGATCGGCTCGCCGAGAAACTCGGCGACCTGCCCCTCGCCCTGGAGCAGGCGGGCGCTCTCATGGCGGAGACCGCGATGACGGTGGGGGTCTACCTCGAGCGTCTCGACGTGGAGGCCGGCAAGATCCTCGCGCAGGGCACGCCGCTGGACTATCCGGTGCCGGTGGCGGCCGCGTGGAGCATGTCGGTGGCGCGGCTGCGCGAGCAGATGCCGCACGCCATGGAACTGCTGTACCGCTGCGCCTACTTCGGCCCGGAGCCGATCCCGCTCGACCTGATCCTGCTGGGACGGCACGTCCTCGGCCCGTCCCCGCTGCGCGACACGATCAAGGATCCGTACCGGATGAGCGAGGCGGTGCGCGAGCTGGGCCGCTACGCGCTGGCGCGGATCGACAACCATCGCCGCACGTTGCAGATGCACCGCATCATCCAGACCCTGATCCGGGAGGATCTCGCGCCCGAGCAGCGCGCCGTGTGCCGGAGGGACGTGCACCTGCTGCTCGCCGCCGCCGACCCCGACCGTCCCGACGACGTGGAGAAGTGGCCGGAGTACGACGACCTGGTGGCGCACGTCGGCCCCGCCGCCATCGTCGAGTCCGAGGACCCGGAGGTGCGCAGGCTCGCCGCCAACGTCGTGCGCTACCTGCTGGTCACCGGCGACCTGGACGCCTGCCAGGAGTCCGCGGACCTCGCCCTGGAGCACTGGGCCCGGGTGAGCGGCCCGGACGACCTGTACCTGCTCGTCATGTCCCGGCACAAGGTCAACCTGCTGCACACCCAGGGCCTCTACCGGCAGGCCTTCGAGCTGAGCGACGCCACACGGGAGCGCCTGGAGGCCTCCTACGGTCCCGAGCATGACGAGACGCTGCTCATGAACAACATGCACGGCGGCATCCTGCGCGCGCTCGGCGACTTCACCGGCGCGCTCGCCCTCGACGAGTCGACCCTCGCCCGGCACCGCAGGGTCTTCGGCGCGCACCACCCCAACACCTTCCGCGTCGCCAACAACCTCGCCCTCGACTACGTCCTGCTCGGCCGCTACGAGGACGCGCTGCGCCTGGACGAGCAGGGCTACCGGGAACGCCGCGACTACTACGGCAGTGACGACAACTGGCGCGTGGTGTACGCCCTCAACGCCATCAGCCGTGACCTGCGGCTCGTCGGCCGCTACCTGGAGGCACGCGACCGCAGCGAGCGGGCGTACGTCACCTACCAGGAAATCGTCCGGCAGCGCCTCCTGGACGAGAACCACCCCGACGTGTTGTCGCAGGCCAGAGAGCTGTCGGCGGCCCGTCGCAAGGCGGGCGCGTACGCCGAGGCGTTCGACCTCGGACAGGAGGTGTACGACCGCTACCGCCGGGCGTACGGCGAGAACCATCCCAACTCGCTCGCGGCGGCGGTGAACCTCGCCAATGCCCACCGGCTGATGCGGGATTACCCGTCCTCCGCGGCACTGCTGCGGGAGACGATTAACCGGTACGCCCGCGTGCTCGGCCCGGATCATCCCTTCGTCCACGCCTCACGGAACAACCTCGCCATCGCCCTGCGGCTGCTCGGCGACCCCGCCGCGGCCCGGGACATGCTGGAGGCGGCGCGCGAGAGCCTGCTGCGGAGCCTCGGCGAGGATCATCACTACACGCTTGTCTGCGCCACCAACCTGGCCAGCGCCCTCGCCGAACTGGGCCAGGTCAAGGACGCCCGCCAGTTCGACGCCGACGGCCTCGACCGCTGCCGCGTGGTCCTCGGCGAAACGCACCCGCATACGCTCGCCTGCGCCGCGAACCTCGCCCTCGACGAGGAGGCCATGGGCAACACCGAGCGAGCGGAGGAGCTGCGGGCGCGAACGCTGGACGCGCTGCGCCGTACCCTGGGCGACGACTACCCGGACCTGCGGCTGGTGCGTCAGCGCGTGCGCATCGACCTCGACTTCGAGCCGCCCCCCGTCTGATCCGGAGACCGGGCACGGCCCGCGGGAAGGGCCGTGCCGGGGGTCAGGTCCCTCGCCGGTTGCGTTCCAGCCACGCCCGATGGTGTGCGCTCGCCGCGTCCCGGGCCCGGCGCGCGGCCGTGAGCGGCACGTCGTCGCCCCGCCACCCGTCGAGGGTCTCCCGCATGCCCGCGACGAACTCCTCCCCGGCGGGCGTGAGCCGACCGCTGGCACGTAGGGCGTCCACCACGTCGCTGGTGTGCTGCCGCCATCGCGCGTACTCGCCGTGCGCCCGCATCGCGTCCTCGCCCTCGTCGAGGAAACGCTGCACGCGCCAGAAAGCGGCCACGGTGAGATGCGCGTAGGCGCCTTGGAGCAATGCCACCAGCGGACGCGGATCCTCGCGCCACGGGGCGTACCACAGCGTGCGCCCGGTATCCACGGCCTGCTCGGTCAACGGCACCAAGTCGAGCAGCGCCCACAGTTTGGCGTGCTGGATCTCATGCGCGAGCAGCGAGGCGAGTATCCTGCCGTCATCGGGCAGGGACACGGCGAAGGCCCCGAAGGCGTGCCGCGAGGTGGCGCTCACGTGTCGGCCCCGCGGCCGATGCATGGGCACGAACGTCGTGATCCCGGCCGCCACCTCCTCGGCGTACAGGCGGTGGTGGGAAACGAGGAGCCGCCAGCCCTCCTCCAGCACCTGCCGCCAGCGCTCCAGGGCGGCGGGGCGCTGCCGCGGCGCGGGCCGGCTCTCCGGCAGCCGGTAGGGGTCCAGGTCGTCGAGGAGTACGGTGAGCGTCCGGGAGCCGGCCCGGGCGGTCAGCGTGCGCACGCCCGTCCAGCCGGTCGCGTACCGATCCGGCGCGTCTGGGATTTCGGCGCCGGTTCCCGCCCCCACCACCTCGCCGGCGCCGTTCTTCACCCGCACCGTCACCCGGGTGGCGCGGTGGTCCCGGCCGACCGGGAGCCGGGCGACGCCGAGGGAGGGGAGCACCACTCGCCCTTGCGGCACGGTGAACTCCAGCGTCACGCTCGTCCCGGCCCGTACGGCCGCGGCGACCGCCATGCCCGGAAGGTACCCGAGCGCCACCGGCCCGGCCGCCTTGTGCGGCAGGGCGCGGGACAGGCGCAGGGCCCACGTGCCCACCGGGGGGTGGGGCAGCACCTGCTCCACCGCTGCCGGGTGTTCCTCGTGGAGCGCGGCGAGCAGCTCGTACGCCTCGGCCAGCTCGCCCGCGCGCTCGTGTCCGATTCGTGCGGCCAGGGCCACCACGTGGCGGGTGAGCAGCAGATGCTTGCTGCGCGCCGTGCCGGCGAGGAACCGCATCGCGGGCTCGCCGCCGGCGCCGTGCGCGAGGGCGGAGAAGAGCCCTTCGGGGATCCGGTGCCTGCGGATCACCGTGGGTTTCCCCCGCTCAGGTCGCGCCGGATCCGGGTCTGGACATGCTCGATCAGCCGGTACAGGTCGGGGCAGTAGACCGAAGGGTTGCGGTGGCCGCTGCCCGGACGGTACCGGTGGGCGTACAGCCCGGCACCGCAGACGCGGGCGAACCTGCATGCCCGGCACTCGTCGGCGAGCGCCGCCCAGCCGAGCTGGCGGGCCACCACGCCCGGATGCGACAGGGCCGCGTCGAAGGGATGGTCGACGATGTTCAGCCCGGTCGCCGGCGCGCCGTGCCCGACCACCTTGAGGAAGTCGGACTGCTCGATCGTGCCGTCGGTCTCGATCACCACCAGGCTGGACGGGGTGAGGCCGAGCGCCTCGACTCCGGATCGGCCGCCGAGCAGCAGGTGGATGATCTCCTCGAAGAGCCGCACCCCGGTGGCGCCGCGGCCCTCGCCGTACCAGCGGTCGAACACCGCGATCAGCCAGTCCGCGTACGGCGTGTGCCGCGGATCGGCGGTCCGGCCGGGCGGCGGCGCGGCCCACGTGCCGTGCGGCAGCAGGAAGTCGATGCGCGGTGGCTCGAAGGCGAGGAGGTCCTCGTACGTCTCGACGGGATCGTTGGCGAGGTCCACGGTGCACAGCAGCCCGCCGTACACCTGGCGGAACCCAGCGAGCAGTCGCAGGGCCGCGGCGACCCGCGCGTGGCTGCCGCGCCCGTCGGCCGTACGGCGATGCCGGTCGTTGGCCTCGGGCCCCCCGTCGACGCTGACCCCGACTCGGACGCCGAGCTCGGCGAAGAGCCGCAAAAAGTCCTCGTCCAGCCGCATCGCGTTGGTCTGCACCGAGAACCGGACGTCCACGCCGTTCAGCGCCTCGCGCATGGTGGCGACCAGTTCGGCGAGGTAGTCGCGTCCGGCGAGCAGGGGCTCCCCGCCGTGCAGGATCACCCGGACTCCGTCGAGCCCGTGCGCGTGCGCGTGCTCGGCGATGCGGCGCGCCGCCGCCCGCAGCAAAGGACGCGGCATCCGCCTGGGCCGGGACCGCCAGCTCTGGTCGGCCAGGGTGTAAACGTAGCAGTAGTCGCAGGCGAGGTCGCAGCGGCTGTGCACCTTGAGGATGAACTGCCGGAAGGGCGTGGGCCGCCACTCACCGGCGGCCAGC
Source organism: Thermopolyspora sp. NPDC052614 (assembly GCF_040678635.1). Classification (NCBI taxonomy): domain Bacteria; kingdom Bacillati; phylum Actinomycetota; class Actinomycetes; order Streptosporangiales; family Streptosporangiaceae; genus Thermopolyspora; species Thermopolyspora sp. NPDC052614. The sequence continues at coordinate 20,291 of NZ_JBFATZ010000025.1, read as the reverse complement.
CGGGCGACGTCGAGCGTGGCGGGCCATTCCGGCGGCGTCCGTCTCGTCGGTCCTTCGATGTCGGTGCTCACGCTGGGAACTCCCGCACGGCCCGGCATTAACGATGGAATCAATACCGTATCAGAAAATCGTATCAATTTGGAGCTTGTTTACGGACGTGCAATTCATGCGCGTTCTCGGGAATATATTCAGCACGGTTCTGACCAGGGGAAACCCGGGCGTGAGACATTTGGCTGTGCAGGGGGAGCCGGTGGAACGCTCCCTGTCATCCTTCGGTCGCCGCCCGGCTCGCCGGGACGCCGCTGCCGATTCGGGCGGTGGCCTCGATTTCGATGCGCATGCGCGGGTCGGCCAGGCCGCAGGAGATCATGGTGGCGGCGGGGCGTACCTCGTCGAAGAACTCGCGCAGGACCGGCCAGCATGGCTCGAAGTCGGCCGGGTTGGGCAGGATGTAGCGGACCCGGACCACGTCGGCCATGCTGGAGCCCGCCTCCGTCAGGGCGGCCTCGATGTTGAGCAGGGACTGCCGTGCCTGCTCTGCCACGTCGTCGGAGATGGTCATCGACGTGTAGTCGAAGCCGGTGGTGCCCGACACGTGCACCCAGCCGTCGACGACGACGGCGCGGGAGTAGCCGATGGAGTTCTCGAAGGTTGAGCCGCTGGAGATCAGCTTGCGGGGTGTCATGGCGGCATCTTCGCGGGCGGGTCAGGGGCGTGTCGAATTCGCCGTGGTGTTCCCTTTCTTGTCGTCTGTCGTGTTCGCCGCCATGGCGAGGAGTTCGGCGAGGTGGATCGCCTTTACGGTGCTGCGGGCGCGGCGCAGGCCTTGGCGGAGTTGGCGCAGGCAGCCGGGGTTGAGCGCGACGATGTAGTCGACGTTGGCCGCCTCGATCGCCGCGGTTTTGGGGGCGAGTACGGCGCGGCTGTCGGCGGGGCGGAGCAGTGAGTATGTGCCGGCCGCGCCGCAGCAGTCGGCGGCGCCCGGGAGTTCGACGTAGTCGGCGACGGCGGCGATCAGCTCGCGGGGCGGGCGGGTGACGCCGAGGCCGTTGCGGAGGTGGCAGGAGTCCTGGAGGGTTACCCGCGCTCGCCGCCCGCCGATACGGACCTCGCCGGAGGGGCGGTGGCCCGTTCGGTCGAGGTAGTCGCTCAGCTCGGCGACCCGGTCCCGGCCCAGGTGGTGGGCGAGGTGGGCGGCGCAGCCGCCGGCCGTGGTCACGATCGTGCCGGGGAGGCGTTCGCCGAGCTTGAGGGCGAGTTCCCGGCCGGCGGCCGAGTCGCCGTTGTGGGCGTGCAGCGCGCCGCAGCAGCCCTGGTTCGGGGGGACGGCGAGTTCGGGGCGCAGTCGCAGGACGGCCTGGGACACCTGCGGGTATAGGCCGCGTTCGACGCAGCCCAGCATTAGGGAGGGGGTTTCGCCTGCGGGGCGGGGCGTGGCGTCGTCGGGTACGCCGGGGCGGGGTTCGGCTCGGCGCACCTTGGCGTACCGCCGTACCAGCCCCTGCAGTTTGAGTAGTCCGGTGCGTGACACGACGGCCATCAGCAGCCGGGCGATCAGCGGACGCCTCCGACCGGCCCACTGATGGTCGCGCCACTGTTCCAGCAACTCGCCGTACTGCACCCCGGCGGGGCAGACGGTTTCGCATGCTCGGCAGCCGAGGCAGAACGATGCCTCCTCGGCGAGCGTCGGATCGTCCGGTTCGAGGCGGCCTGTCTCCAACGCCCGCATGAGGGTGATTCGTCCGCGCGGGGAGGAGGTCTCCTGGCCGGTCAGCTTGTACGTCGGGCACACCGGCAGGCAGAACCCGCAGGAGATGCACCGATCGAGCAACTGCGGATCGAAGATGGACCGGCCGCCGGGCTCGGCGCACTCGGGAGCGGCGGCGGACGGGCCGTCGAAGGCGGAATGATCGATCATGAGGAGCCCAGCTTCCCGGGGTTGAGGATCCCGGCGGGATCGAAGGCCTGCTTGATGCGCCCGAGCAGCGCCACCTGGTCGGCGCCGAGCCGCTCGGCCAGGTAGGGCAGCTTGGCCGCGCCCACCCCGTGCTCCCCGGTGATCGTGCCGTCGAGCGCGATCGCCGCGGAGAAGATCTCGGCGAACGCCTGGTGGCACCGTTCGATCGCCGCCGTGTCGCGCGGGTCGAGCACGCACGTCGGATGCAGATTGCCGTCCCCGGCGTGTCCGAAGGTGGCGATCAGCAGCTCGTGCCGCTCCGCGATCTCGTCGATGCGGTCCACCATCTCGGCGAGCCGGTGCCGCGGCACGGTGACGTCCTCCAGCACGGTGAGCGGCCCGAGCCGCGACAGCGCGGGCAGCGAGCACCGCCGCGCCGCGAGCAGCGCCTCGGCGCGGGCGACGTTCTCGGCGAGCGTCACCTCCAGGGCGCCGTTGTCGACGCAGACGCCCTTGATCCGGTCGAGGTTGCCCGCGACCGCCCCGGCCTCCCCGTCGTCGCCGAACAGCAGCAGCGCCCCGGCGTCGTCGCGCAGCCCGAGCCGCGCGAAATCCTCCACGGCCGTGATGCACTTGCGGTCGAGGAACTCCAGCGTGGCGGGCACGATCCCGGCGGCGATCACGGCCGTCACCGCCCGGGACGCGTCGGCGAGCGAGGCGAAGTAGGCCAGGCCGGTGCCGCTCTCCTTCGGTTTCGGCAGCAGCGCCACCGTCGCCTCGGTGATCACTGCGAGCGTGCCCTCGGACCCGGTGAGCAGCCGGGTCAGGTCATATCCGGCCACGTCCTTCCACAGCCGCCCTCCGGTACGGATGATCTCCCCGGTGGCGAGCACGGCCTCGAGGCCGAGCACGTAGTTGCGCGTCACGCCGTACTTGAGCCCGCGCAGCCCGCCCGCGCAGGTGGCGATGTTGCCACCGATCGTGGACACGGTGTGGCTGCCGGGGTCGGGGGCGTACAGCAGGCCGAGCTCGGCCGCCGCGGCGCCCAGCCGGGCGGTGGTCACGCCCGGCTGGACCCGCGCCAGCAACTCCTCCCGGCTGACCTCCACAATCCGGTCGAGCCGTGTCAGCACCATCACGATGCCGCCGTGCAGGGGCACGGCCGCCGCGCACAGGTTGGACCCGCCGCCGCGCGGCACCACCGGCACCCGGTGGGCGGTGGCGTACCGCAGCACGGCCGCCACCTCCTCGGCGCTGCCCGGATACACCACCGCCTGGGGCAGCGACTCGAACAGCGGTGTGGCGTCGCGGGCGTGGGCGGCCAGGGCGCCGTCGTCGACGCGTACGTGTGTGTCGCCCACGATGCCGGCGAGCGCCCTGGCCAGGTCCGCACGCGAGATCATCAGCCCACGACCATCCAGCCGAGCACGGGCGTCGACTGCAGGTAGACGAGCACGCAGACCGCGACGAGCAGGCCGATGCCCCAGCCGACCACCTTGCGGAACAGCTCGCCCTCGCGGCCTTCGAGCCCGACGACCGCCGCCGCGATCGCGAGGTTCTGTGGTGAGATCATCTTTCCGAGTACACCCCCCGTGGTGTTGGCCGCTCCCAGCAGATAGGCCGGGATGCCCGTCTGCTCCGCAGCCGCGTACTGCAACATGCCGAACAGCGAGTTCGACGAGGTGTCCGACCCGGTGACCGCCACCCCCAGCCACCCCACGATAGGCGAGAGCAGGGCGAACACCGACCCGGTCTGCGCGAGGAACAACCCCAGCGTCACCGTCTGCCCGGACAGGTTCATCACGTACGCGAGCGCGAGCACCGCCATCACCGTGACGATCGTCCACCGGAACTGGTGCACGGTCTGGCCGTACGCCCGAAGCGTCCGGCTCATCCCGACCCGGTACAGCAGCGCGGTCAGCACCCCGGCCACCAGCAGCGTCGTGCCGCCCGCGCTGAACAGGTTGAAGTTGAACGTCGTCGCCGACACCGCCTTGCCCTCGGCGTTGACCACGTCCAGGCCGGGCCACGCGAACGCCCACCCCGAGTGCGCGGCCAGCCACGTCTTGATCGGCCCCACGGTCGTCGCGGCGAACAGCACGACCACGATCAGGTAGGGGGCGAACGCCATCAGCGCCGACCCCTCGCCGGTCGCCCGCCGCCGCTGAACGGCCTCGAACCGCTCGTCGGTCACCGACGCCCCGGCCACCACCGGCATCGCCTCCTGCGCGGCGAGCACCTCGCGGGGCCGCCACACCCGCAGCATCCCCACGATCGCCAGCGCGCCCACGAAGGCGGCCACGATGTCGGTGATCTCGTACGACAGGAAGTTGGCGCTGATGAACTGCGCGAGCGAGAACGCGGCCCCGCCGACCAGCGCCACCGGCCACACCTGCCGCACGCCGCGCCTGCCGTCCACCATGAACACCAGCAGCAGCGGCACGAACAGCGCCAGCACCGGCGTCTGCCGGCCGACCATCGCCCCGAGCGTGCCCGCGTCCAACCCGGTGATCTTGCCGAGCGTGGTGATCGGTACGGCGATCGCGCCGAAGGCGACCGGCGCGGTGTTGGCGACCAGGGAGACCGCCGCCGCCTTCATCGGCCGCAGGCCGACCGCCATCAGCATCACCGAGGAGACCGCGACGGGCGTGCCGAAACCGGCCAGCGCCTCAAGCAGCGCCCCGAAACAGAACGCGATGATCACGGCCTGGACGCGCTGGTCGTCGGAGAGCGAGCCGAAGGCCCTCCGTAGCACCGCGTCCCACCCGGTGACCTCGGTCAGCTTGTAGATCCACAGGGCGTTGAGCACGATCCAGATGATCGGGAACAGGCCGAATGCCGCCCCTTCGCTCGCGGCCAGCATCGCCTGGCCGACCGGCATCGCGTACGCGAAGATCGCCACGCCGAGGGCCACCGCGAGCGAGGCGAGCGATGCCTTCCATGCCTTCCAGCGCAGCGCGCCGAGCAGCACGAACAGTGTGACCAGAGGAAGCGCGGCGAACAGCGCGCTCCATCCGAGCGACCCCGCCACGGGGTCGAAAACCTGCCGGTAGCCCTCCACGACCTGCTCCTTACGTCCGGTTTGTCGCATCACCCCCGTTCGGCAAAGTGTCAGACAATGTGTCTTGTATGTCAACAGTGCATTTCATCCGTCGTGTCAGAATGGGGACAAAGCCCACGTGGGAGGTGTGCATGCCCCGGGACGCCGCACTCCGGTTGTCCACCGTCTCGGTCGTCGACGCCCTCGTGGCCTCCCTGCGCGACCGCGTACTCGACGGCCAGATCCCGCCGGGCAGCACGATGACCGAGGCCGAGATCGCCACCGCCTACGGCGTCTCCCGCCCCACCGCCCGCAGCGCCCTGACCGCCCTCGTGCACGAGGGCCTCCTGTACCGCGAGGCCAACAAGCGGACCTGCGTCCCCCGCCTCTCCCAGGCCGACATCGAGGACCTGTTCCTCATCCGCATCCCGCTGGAGACCGAGGTCGTCCGCATCCTGATCGCCCGCGACGCCGTCCCGGTCATCGAGGCCGCCCGCGCCGTCGCCGACCTGGAGCACATCGACGCCACCGCCGCCCACGCCGCCTTCGTCGAGGCCGACCTGCGCTTCCACCAGTCCCTCGTCGACGCCGTCGGCAGCCCCCGCTACGACCGCCTCTACCGCCAGATCAGAGGCGAGGTCCACCTGTCGATGGTGCAGACCCGGCACACCCTCGGCCGCGAACGCATCGTCGCCGAACACGGCGGCATCCTGGAGGCGATGCGCGCCGGCGACGCCGACGAGGCCGTCCGCCGCATGCGCGACCACCTCGACGGCGCCTGCCGCTCCCTTCGCCAGGTCTTCGCCGAAACCTGACCCAGGTTCCCGCGGGCGAGCAGCATCCAGGGCGCCGACGCGTCTGTGGAACATCAGAGTGGATGTGGTGTCCGCCGGGCGACCGGTGGGACACGAGCGGGTGGACGTGGCCGTCATCTTCGCCGCGCACCATCCCGGCCTGGTCCGGTGATCGAGGCGGCGAAGGCCATGCCCGGCGTCGCGAATGTTGGTCGACCTGCGGTGCGTGAACAGGTCGCGGCAGCGTACGGAGCAGGCCGAGGGCGGGAACGCCGGACGTTGCTGAGCCGGCGAACCGCGCCGGGGAAGGACGGCGGCACTACCCGCTCAGATGCCCCGCGTCGCGTGCCCAGCGGATGACGCGATGCGTCTTGCGGCGCGAACGCCACCCGCGAGCGGGCGCGGCGGCGGTGAGTTCGGCGACGAGCGCCGCCGCGTCCACGCCCGGATGCACGATCGCGCAGGCCAGGGCATCGTGGGCATGGTAAGGACGGCCCCGGTCGTACGCCCGGAGAGCGGCGGCCCGGACCGCCCGCGCCGAAGGCTCGCCCGCGCGGGCGAGCGCCAGTCGGGCGAGCTTGCCGGGAACGCTGGGGAACAGCCCGTGCGCGACCGGGTCGCCGGGCTCGCCCTGGGCGATGTCCCGCAAAGCGGGCAGCCACCGGTCCGACACGGCGGGAATCGGAACGCCCGGCGGGAAACGGTCGGCGAGGAAACGGGTCAGGGCCAACGCCTCCGCGTCGCCGTTCCACCCGCCGGCCACCAGCCCCGCCAGGACCGGCCCCGTCCTCGTCACCCCGGCGAGCAGCAGGGCGACGACCGGCGCCTGGGCCAGCGGCCGTACGGCGATCGCCGGGTCCGCGACCTCGATCACGTCGCTGAACACGCAGTCCCGTGGCCGGATCGTCGCCAGCCACCGCCGTACCGTCTCCTCGTCGAGAAGCCATCGCGTCCGCGTCCATCGGCCATCGGCCGACTTGGTCCACTCAACCCGCTCCACGGCACCTCGCGCTCCCGACGTACTCTCGACATCGTGACCGACCCCTGCCCCTGCGGCCACGACGCCTGGGCGGCCCCGCGGACCCAACGTCAGGCACTGGCACTGGCGGGGCACCACACCGGCATCGCCCACCTGCTGACCGTCGTCGCCCGCGACGACTCCCGCTGGCTCGGGGTGCTGCGGTGCACCCGCTGCGGCCGGCTGTGGGCCGAGGACAGCATGACATCCGGACAAGCCGACATGTTCTTCATTTATCCCATCGACGCGACGGACCCCGAGGCATGGCTATCCGCCGCACACCCCCTCAACCCGCCGCCCGGCTGACAGGACGCCGTCCCTTGATCCAGAACTGTCGCCGACGCGCGGGACGATCGTCGTCCGACGTTACCGTGGGGCTGTGCTGACCGACATCGAAACCTTCCAGGAGACACTCGCAGCCAGCGGGCTGCCCCCTGTGCGCAGTGGGCGGCACGACGGCGGGGAATTCCGGGCCGCCGTCACGGCGCGCGACCTCGGGCCGCTCAAAGCGGTCGAGTTGGTCACGCCGGAGGGCGAATGCTTCCGCGACGCTCGCCACGCCCGCGCCGCCGACGAGGAGTTGTGGCAGATCGATCTGATGACGAAGGGACGGGCGCGCGTCGAGCAGGGCGGCGGCAGCGCGGATCTCCAGCCTGCCGATCTGGTTCTCATCGACCCGGCGCGGCCGGTCCGGTTCGCCAGCACCGCCTCCACGCACGTGACCCTGCTGGTGCCCCGGCGGGAGCTGCGGCTCCGTCCAGGCGACGCCGCCCGCCTCACCGGCGTACGGATCAGGGGTGACCGTGGCCCGGGAGCCCTGGTGTTCTCGCTGGCGCGGGACATGGCCCGATCGCTGAGCGGGTTCCGGGCCGGCGAGGCGGGCCGGTCGGCGGCCGCGGTGATCGAGCTGATCTCGGTGGCGCTCGAGGCACAACTGGGCGACGTGCCACCGGACGCCGACGACGCGCTGTGCGACCGCGTTCTCGGCTACATCGAGGCGCGGCTGTCCGATCGCGAGCTCACCCCGGCCAGGATCGCCGCCGCACACCACATCTCCGTACGCCGCCTCCACCGGCTCTTCGAGGATCAGCCGCTGACCGTCGCCGCCCTCATCCGCCGGTGCCGCCTCGAACGCTGCCGCGCCGAACTGGCGCGCGGCGACCGCACGGTCGCGGCCGTCGCCGCCCGCTGGGGCTTCGCCGACCCCGCGCATTTCAGCAGGCTCTTCAAGGCGACATACGGCTACAACGCGACGGCGCTGATGTCCAGCAACCGTGCACGGATGGTCAAGGCGTCCGCCGTCCGGTCCGAAGAGGATGGGGGTGCACACAGCAGAGGAAGGCGATCGCGTGGAGCAGTCAATCGAGGCGATGAGCGCCATCCCCATGCGCATGTACGAGGCCTGGAACCGCGGGGATGTCCCGGGCTTCTTCGCGGACTTCGCCGAGGACGCCGTGTTCGCGGAACTTGAGGGCACCATCTGTTGGAACCGCGCGGAGGCGATCGCGGCACACGAGACGCTCATCGACACGGTGATGAAAGGCTCCCGGCTGGTACGGGGCGAGGTGATGTTCGCCCGGATCATCAGCCCGGGCGTCGGCGTGGTCCACAGCCGCGTCGGCATCCTCCTGCCGGGCGAGGAGGAGCCGCCGTCGACGCGCTACTCGATGCAACTGTTCGCCATGGTGTGGCGAGACGACCGCTGGGTGGTCGCGGCCTTGGAGAACGCGCGCCTGCTGTCCATGGAGACCATGGCGGCCCTGGAGACCTTCTCCGCCGGCTAGCGGGAAATGGCTCGGGGTGCTGCGGTGCACCCGCTGCGGCCGGCTGTGGGCCGAGGACAGCATTACGTCCGGACACGCCGACATGTTCTTCATCTATCCGATCGACGCGACGGACCCGCAGGCATGGCCGGCCTCCGCGCGTCCCCTGGATCCGCCGCCGGGCTGAACGCGCTCGTCCTCAGTGGCTCAAGATCACCTTGAGCAGGGCGATGGCGGCGGCCACACCGGCCAGCGCCAGTCCGGCCACGAGTGTACGTCTTGAGCCCGGACGGTTCACGATCAGTCCGAGGAGCGCGAGGCGCACCATCAGGTAGACGTCGGAGGCGATGATCGCCACCGAGCCGGGGACCAGGTCCGCCCAGGCGGCGGCCATGAGAAAACACGGCAGCACGGCCGACACCAGGATCGGCGTCGCGTCGCGGAGCTCGTTACGCACCTCGCCGCGAGTCACCCTGCCACCGGCTCGGGCACCGATCAACGCGGCGAACGCGTGCGCCAGGAACGTCGACACCGCGGCCCCGAACACCACCTGCAGCGCCCGCCCGTCCGCCGTGTCCTCGTCCACCAGCGGGACCAGCGCCGCAAAGAGGATGATGTTGCCGTACACCCAGGCGGAGATCGAGCCCGGGGTCCGCTGTGGAGGCTCCGGTCTGCGCGCCCGACCGCGACCAAAGCGCCGGTGTCGGCGCGGAATGTCGGATTGGCTCACTGGGACTACATTAGCTCCAATTTAGAGCCGATCGTCGCCGATTTGCGGGTATGTACGACTGCAACGCGATGGCACCCACCATTCAGCAACAGTGTACGGATGGTCAAGAGTCCGAGGTATGCGGAAGGCGAGGAATCTCACGTTGTCCCTTGTCGTGAGCGCTCCCCTTCTCCTGCTCGCCAACTGGTTCATCGTTTCCGCGATCCTCAGATCAAGCTGCGCTCTGCCGTACGAGGGCGGCAACATAACGGAGTGTGTCGGCGGCCTTTCGGAGGAAGAATCGAGCGCCGTATCGGCTCTGATCGCGCTGATGATACTCGCCATTCAGGCAGTGTCGGCCGCCCTGTTGATCAGACGTAGCCGCTCCACGTCATAGCGGTCCACCCGGCCGACGCCGCGCTCTCCGGATTCCCCCGCCCCGTCCATCTGACCCGATCCTTCGGAGACTTCGGCTCGGGCATACCGCCTCGGTGAAATACCCATGACGCGCTTGAACGCCGTGTTGAACGCATGCTCGGACTCGTACCCGAGCGACCCCGCTATTCGAGCCAACGCGTCCCGGCCCTGCACAAGCCTCTCACCCGCCAGCATCATCCTCCAGCGCGTGAGATAGGCGATGGGCGTCTCCCCGGTCCGCGCGCGGAAGCGCTCCGCGAAGACCGAGCGCGACATTCCGGCCCGAGCGGCCAGCTTCTCCACCGTCCAGGGGTACGCCGGATCCTCGTGCATCGCTTCGAGCGCGGCGCTCAGTTGAGGATCGGCGAGGGCGGCGAACCATCCGACGCCGTCGCGGGAGCGCTCCGACAGGTACAGACGAAGCGCCTGCACCAGCATCATGTGCGCGAGCTGCTGCGCCACCAGCGCCGATCCCGGCCGGCCCTCGCGCAACTCCTCCATCATCAGCTCGATGGACCATCGCAGTCTGGCCCGATCGCCCGAGGTCTTGACCTGCATGAGAGGCGGCATCGTCCGCAGAAGCACCTCGGCATGGCGGCTGTTCACCTCGAAGCGACTGCCGACCATGAACACGTCCCCGCCGCCGTTGTAGGTGACCCTGCCTCCGCTGCGGCCGGGCCCGAGCACCTCACTCGCCCGCGTCGGCTCGACGTCCGGATCGCTGCCGATGATCGCCGGCCGCCCGCTGGGCAGGACGAAGCAGTCGCCCTCCTGAAGCCGCACCGGCTCGTCGACATCCTGCACCGTCAGCCAGCACGCGCCGCTGACGATGGCGTAGCACTTGATGCGCCCGGCCAGGTCATCGAGCGCGAGCGCCCATCGCCCGCCCGCGTCGAAGCCCCCGGTGATATAGCCCTGCGGCTTCAGCAGGGAGAGAACCTCGGAGAGGGGATCCATGCGCTCCTCGGACGATTGCGAACAAAACAGCGACCATTAAGTATAGTTCGTACGAACTGAGCTGCCTACATTTCAAGGGTGACGGGTCTCGGCGAGGAGACCCAGGACATCTTTTGGAGTGAGACAGCATGAAGGCCGCAGTCGTGAATTCATTCGGCGTCCCGCCGGCGTACCAGGATTTCCGTGACCCGAAGCCAGGCGACGGCGAAACCGTGGTCACGGTGCACGCCGCCGCCCTCCAACCGATCGTGAAGCGCCTGGCCGCGGGCACGCACTACACCAGCGGCACGTCCGCAGGATTCGTGCCCGGCATCGACGGCGTCGGCGTCGACGAAACGGGCCGCCGCGTCTATTTCCTGTTCCCGAAGCCCCCATTCGGAGCCATGGCGGAAAAGTCACTGGTCGCAATCGACGCGACGGCGCCGATTCCCGAGGACCTGCCCAGCGACCGCGCCGCGGCCATCGCCGCGGCGGGCGTCGCGTCATGGACCGCCCTCTCCCGACGAGCCCACCTCCGTCCCGACGAGACCGTGCTGGTCCTCGGCGCCACGGGCGCCGCGGGCGGCATGGCGCTCCAGACCGCCCGCCACCTCGGCGCGAGCAAGGTCATCGCCGTCGGCCGCGACGAGGCGAAACTCAACCGGCTGAACGCGGACGTGCACATCGCCCTAAACGATGACGCGGACAAGAAGCTGCGCGAGCAGTTCGATCAAGGAGTCGACGTCGTGCTCGACTTCCTCTGGGGCGAGCCCGCCCTTCGCACCCTGACCGCCGCGACCAAGGACCGCGCCTCCCGAGCCGGCGAGCCGCGCCTGCGGTACGTCCAGCTCGGCACTTCGGCGGGCGACGACATCCCCATCCGCGGCGACATGCTGCGCGGCAGCGGCCTGGAACTGATCGGAAGCGGCATCGGCAGCGTGGCCGTCAGGGATTACGCGGCCTGCGCCGGCGAACTGCTCGCCGCCGCACCCGCGGCCGGCTTCGACACGCCGTTCACCAGCCTCCCGCTCCCGGCCGTGGCCGACGCCTGGAATGGCGACCCGAACGTCCGCTACATCCTGACACCGGCCACATAATCGGGCGTCACACCGCGAACCGTTTCCAGCCCGCGACTGGAAACGGTTCGCCGCAAAAGGCATATCAAGCGCGACGGCGGTCGCGTACCCGCCCTGCCGAAAAACCAGTCACCTCCACCTTCGTCACTTTTGCTCTAGTCTCCGTATCATCGGTTCCATGACCGTCGATCGCCCAGAGCCCCTCCGCTCCAGCGAGCTGCGCGTCTCGCACGCCGAACGCGAAGAAGTGGTGGAGAGGCTGAAGAAGGCGGCGGCCGACGGCCGCATCGACCTCGACGAACTGGACGAACGGCTGGACCGGGCGCTCACCGCCAAAACCTACGGCGACCTGGAGCCCCTCACCGCCGACCTCCCCCCCGAAGCCCCGCCGGCCCCCGAAAAACCCCTGGTCCTCAAGGGAGGACTACAAGGCGCGACCCGCACCGGACGCTGGCAGGTCCCCGCGAGGATGACGGCGTACGGCGGCATGGGCGGCGTCAGGCTCGACTTCTCCCAGGCCGAGTGCCACCTCCCCAGGGTGGAGTTGGAAGTGCACGGTCAGACGGGCGGCGTCAAAGTGATCGTCCCCGACGGCTGGGCCGTGGACAGCAGCGAAGTGGACCCGGATCTCGGCGGCATGAAAGACAAAACAACCCCCGACCGCCTCCCGGGAACCCCGCTGATCCATGTCACCGGCACCGGCGGCCTAGGAGGCGTGATCATCCGCCACCCCAACGCCTGGGAACGCCGCAAACTACGCCAAGCCCACTCCTCATAGGGCGCGAAACCATTCCCCGGCAAGGGTGCCGATAGGGGACTTACGGCCGGCTCCCACGGGCGTCCCGCCCCGCCGCCACACGAGGTGAGGGCAGGATGACGAAAGCAGCGAGCACGAGCAACGGAAGTACGCAGCCGGCGGCGATCGTGTAGCCGTGGTCGTCCGGAAATCGGGCGTCGGCCGGGGTGGCGGTGGCGAGCAGGAGACCGGCGAGCGCACTGCCGATGCTGAACCCGACACTCCGGACGATCTGATTGATCGACAGAACGCTGGACGTTTCCTGCTGCGGAACTCCGACGAGCACGAGCCTCGGCATGATCGCGGAAACGCCGCCGACCCCGAAGCCGAGGACCGCCATCGCCACGAGAGTCGCGACGAGCGAGCCGCGCGTCACCGCGAACGTCCCCGCGGCGAGAACGACGAACACCGCGTAGATCACAAAACTCCACCGCGCGGAGACGCGCACTGCCAGCCAGGGCGCGAGCCGCCCGGCGACGAAACCGAGCACGGAGAACGGCGTGAGCGCGGCCCCGGCGAGCACACCGGAGAGCCCAAACCCGTATCCAGCATCCTGCGGGGTCTGGACATAGCGGGTCAGCAGCGAAAACAACAAATACATCCCGACGCCCGAAGCGAGCATCGCCGCGTTGGCGCGCACCATACCGCCCCGGCCGAACAAGCCCAGCTCGACCAGCGGCGCGGCAGCGCGCCGTTCGACCACAACCCACGCGCCGAGCGCGACGGCGGAGACGACGAGCACCGACGCCCCGACCCAGGGAGAGTCCCAGACGGAAGACTGGGCGACGACCAGCAGTACGCCAAGCGTGCCGATGCCGAGCCCCCCGCGTCCGTGCTCGCTGTCCCTCCTCTACCCGATGCTCGACGACCGCCTCCAGGCGCCGTCAAGCTCCGAGCCCGACTCCGAGGTTGTCTTCGCCGCCTAGACATCGAACTCGCCTGGTCCGCCGTCCTGGGCGAGAAATCCGGCACGGACGACGTACATCCATACTCCGCACCCGGCCGCGCCACCAACCTCACCAACCTGCCCGACACCTTCATCGCCGTCGCACAGTTCGACGTGCTACGCGACGAGGGCATCGACTTCGCCCGCCGACTACTCGCCGCCAACGTCCCGGTCAACCTGCACCTTTACGCCCGCGCCTTCCACGCCTGGGACCGCTTCGCGGCCGCCTCGGCCCTGTCCCGCTCATTCGGGCAGACCTGGCACACCTTCCTCCGCCGCAACCTGCACGACTGAGGGGCCCCGATTGAGCTGAGCGGTGGGAGCAGAGCGACGTTGATCCGGAGTCGGAGCGCCGTGCCGGGAGCGGGCTTTGGACAGGGCGGCATGCGGGATCTGTCGGTAAACAGGGGCTCCGGTTGCAGGTTCTCTGTCCCCGCAGCCAAGCGACTCCATCGGCACCGACACCCTGAACTGTCATTGGTTGCTCGTCCCAGCGAACTGATGATTGCCCTCCACGCCGAGGTTATGTCGGACATAATATGGGCATGAGGAAGTTGCGCTTCTACCGGTCGGCCCGTCGGCACCGCATCGGGCAGGCGCATGCCCTTCACGTGATCCGGTCCGGGCCGCCGGCGATCGTTCCGGCGGCGGACCCGAGATTGGAGGATCGATGGGTGTGGATAGGCCCGGACGATAGAGGCATCGAACTAGAGGTGATCGGCATCCTCACCGACAAGTACCTAGTGATCATCCATGTGATGCCGACCGCGTTGAGGAGGAAGTCATGACCGAGCATGCGGCAGCCTGGCCACCGGAAGACATCGAACTAGCCTTGGACCAGGACTCCGAAATCGACAGCGACTCAGAAGAGATCTATGATTGTAAAGGCAACAAGATCACCGACGAGTACGTGGACGAGGCTGTCGACGACGTTCATCGCGCGATCGACGAAGGTCGTGTACCCGTACCAACCGGCCGCGCCGGTCGTCCTTCACTCTCCGGCGAAGGTACACACTCGCCAAGAGTCTCATTCCGAGTGCCAGAGGAATTGCGCGAACGCGCGAAGGCTCGTGCAGAGCAAGAGGGCAAGACAGTGTCCGCATTGGCACGTGAAGCCTTTGAACGCTTCCTGCGAGCAGGCTGACTCAAGGACATGGCCTTTGCCGACGCCATGGCGTATGGGGACGCACTCAACAAGAGCGTCGAATAGTTCCATGACTCCGGCATGCCCTGCCGCCAAAGGTTCGTCGTCACTTAGTTTGTCACCAACACTCCCGCTGAGGAGCCATCGGCGGAGGCGTTTTCGCAGGTGGAGCTTAGGGGACTCGAACCCCTGACCCTCTGCTTGCAAAGACGCATGCCGGTCACGCCCGACCTGCAGATATGCAGCTCAGGAGGCTAGCCGCATGTCCCGTGACTCCCCGCTGTTTCCCCTTGTTTCCCATCCCATCGGGCACGTGACGGGCACGCCAGCCACGGTTACGGTGGGACTGGGTGAGGAACGAACCCTGTCCCGACTGTCAACGGCCAAGTACGGCGGTCAACCGGAGACGGGCGATCGTGGGGGTGGTATCTGTGCGGTGCGTCATGGCCCTATTCAGTCGACGCAATCAGTAAGCGGCGTACCCGTCGCCACTTGCCTGCCGCTAGCATTGATTTCCTAGTTCCTGCCGCAGGTATGTCCCCTTTCCTGCAACTCTTTCCCGCCCGGGCGAGAGGGTTCCTGCCGCTGAATTGTTATACGAGATTAGAAGGGCAGTTCTTCACCCGGTGACTCGGATTCGAACTGGGTATCACTTTGGTCAGACCTCGACTCAGCCGCATACTCCTTAAGCATTACCCATTTACGGGGGGCGCTGCTGTCGGGCTCGAGGCGAGCGATCGATGTCCACTGACTGGGATACAACCGGTCTAAGGCTTCCTTCACAAGGGCAAACCCCCAGTCACGAGCAGAGCCGGTACGTTTTGCGTGTTCGGGTGCCTTCTCGGCGAGAAGATAGCCGATCCTCCCCCATTTGATCCCTTCAGGGGTCTTAATCTTTCGCTGGAACTCAGCCTTATCCCGCAGGTGCGCGATGGCGATGTCTTTGTCCTCGGCTGCTGGCGGGCTGCCGACGTTGCTGTGCCCGTCTTGAGGGTGGCTCGCTGCGAGGCTGGCTGCCGCAGCTCGGGCTTCGTTTCGTCGTGTAATGACGTGGGCACGAGCGCGCGCAGCAAAGCTGTCCGGGGCTGGGCTATCATAGTCGGGATCAAGCATTTTGTAGGAGTCCTCGAAGCTAAGGACGCGCACCGATACGGGATAGGGTCGTGAATGCCGGTCGGTTCCGGGAGCACTGGACCAGTAGATACCATTGCCAACCAATGGTTCGTTCAGCAAGGTCGCCAATAGATCTTCAGAGAAGTGCGCGTTTGCCTTCTTCAGGGCGAGCAGATCACCTGCGGACAGTAGGTGGAAGACAAAGAAATTGTCTCCCTGGCTAAGAAGCTCCTGAGGCAGACTGCCAGGCTGCTGAGTGATCAGGAAAGCGCCCAGATCATATTTTCGGCCTTCCTTCACCCAAGAGACGAAAGGGCCGTCTTCGCTCTGATTGGAGCCTCCGAGGACAGACTGGGCCTCTTCAATGACCGCAATGGTTGGGATTGATTTGGGATCAGCCTCGGTGAACTGTGTCTGATTGTGCTCAAATATATCGCTAAGGATGACGCCTGCGAGTTGTAGCCCCTGAGCTCCGCGCATCTGAGAGATGTCGACCACGCACAACTTCCCCTGAGAGAGGCAGTCCTTCAACGCGCTCAGCAACTGGCTTTCAGGGTCATGCAAAGCATTGACCACCCGGGTCATATTGCCGACCGCTGCGTTGGTTTGTGCCTCCTCGCTATGGTCAAGGCCTAGGAGGTCCTGAACCTGGGCACGATCGGCACCGTACTTCTCCCGATAAATTAAATCGACGAGTCTGCTCCATTTAGGGCCGTCGAGAGACTTGAGCTTGACGACGTTCTGCTGGTCCTGTTTGTCCGGAGGCAGGGCAATACCCAGGACACGAGACGGGCTGAGCTCCTTTATATTCATCTTCACACCGTTGACTACGAAGGACTGGTAGAAGTCGCTCGGGTTCTTTCGGTTCGTGAAGACGACCAGTTTGTCATGCAGGTGCGGCACGTCACACAGAGCTGGGCGGCCCTTGAAGTCAGGCCAGAAGTACTCGCCATCCGGGTCGAAGATCACCGTTCCGACAGGAGCCTCGCCATTGCGGCGCGGCACGGTGGGCTGATCCTTGTAGAGGGCTGAGAAGAGCAACTTGACGAGGTTTGACTTGCCGAAGCCAGCGCGTGCGAAGACGAAGCTGCGCCGGGCTACAAGCTTGCTGATCTGAAACGTTGGCATGATCGCCGGGTGCTGGATCTGCATCCACGAGGAGTCACCGACACGGGAGTCATCCCCCGCGTAAACGAACTCCCCGTAGGCAAGATAACCGATAGGAACCGCGCCGTCGCCTGTGTCGTTGGCGTTGACGACCTCGGCCAGCAGGTCTTCAGAAAGCATGGCAACCTGGGCGCCAACGTGCGGCAGACGTCGGTGGCTGGGCACAAAGATGTGCTTGTCGCCTTCCATCCGAAGCACGCCGAGAATGCGGATGTCGACCTTGTACTTCAGGTAGCGCTCGCGCAGCTCATCAGGAATGGGCCGCTGGTCGCGCACGGCTCGGAGGGCATAGTCCTCTCCGATGGGGGAGACCAGACGACCCTGGGAGGCGATTGTGGTGATCCGTCCGAGGATAGCCTCGCGTTCGTGTTCAAGCTGCACGAGCACGAACTGACCATGCATCGCCATGGTCTGGAAGTCATCATGGTGTGGAAGAACGAGGTCGGCGTGGAACTCCATGCCGCTTTCGGAGAACCCGCGGAAGGTGCCAACAACTTTGTCACGGTCAAAAAGACTCATAGGACTTATTGCTCCACAAGATGTCGAGGGGCTATAGGAATGAGTTACTCGTAGCGACGGGCAGCGACGTCCGAAGCCAACCGTAGCGCGTCGATGACGGGAGCTTTATCTTCGCCGACCTGGGTGCGAACCGCGTCTACGAGATAGTCCTCAACAATGTCTATGTCCAAGTCTGCGACGCGGGAGAAGTTATCTGCCTGCTGGATACAGTTGGGGTAAAACGGGATGGGAAAGCCAGCTACGGCATCAGCCTGGAGGTAGCCGAAGATCGCCTGAGCGTCCTTGTTCTGGCGGGACATGATGTCCACGGTCCATATAGGGTCGCCGGAGTAGGGGCCGAAGCGCACGAAGTACATCCTTCCGAAGTTAAACTTTGGATCCTCGGCGATAGTCGTGTCGTCGAGCTCGCGGGTGTACTCTTCCCACTTATAGACCTTATCGAGCATTGACGACGGCACTTCGGCAAAGCAAGGTGCGCCGTTGTCGAATAGGCCGGACAAAGAGATCGCCAGGCGGTAATATTCGAGTACTTGGGTTTTTTTCGCGAGGCCAACGAGCCATACCTTACATCGGTCGCGCTTATAGACTCGCTCAATCGCTTCGTGCATCTGCTCGCCCATGCGAACGAAATAGTCCTTGGCAAAGATCTTGCTGCGCAGCAAGCCGTCGCGAACGATAAGGGTGTCCACGGGGTAGTCGCGGTAGCAGATCAAATCATATAGAGTTGCCCATTCGCACAGATCACGGAAGACTTGCACCCAGCTCGGAGACTTTCCGGACATCATCGGGGAAAGGTCTCTGAGCGACTGCACGCCCAGTCCCTTCATCAGTTTGCCTAGCGCGGTGCGTGGTACGCCGTTCTCGTGGAACTGACGACGCCCCAATTCGCCAATATCGGAGAGAGGGGAAACTACTTCTAGGCACAGTTCCTTGCCGTTGGAATCGACGACGCGAACCACCTGCAGGTAGAAGGGGTTGAATGCAACCTTATTGTTACCTCCGTCGGAGGCCATCAGCGCGACCGACGTTGCTACCCGTGGCTTAATCACCTTCACGCTGCTAGACATGGCGCGAGCCTGGCTAACCAGCTTGTCAAGCTCAGCTCGCCCAGCTTCAACCTGATCGCCAATCAGCTGCTTCAACTGCTGGATCTGCTCTGCGTTGAACATGCCCCTCCCCGCGCCCCCTTGGATCGCCACAGGCGAGTCGTGCACAAGTGTGGATCCACAGCATGGCATGCGATACTGACGATAAGCCATTGATTCCGAAAAGTAACTGGATTACCGACCAGTAGGGCAGTCCAACAGCTCCGCAACGAGGTCGATCTCGCCGATTGCGGAGCCCGCCTTGCCGAACTGCTCGGCTTGGCGGGCGCGCTTAGCCGGAGTGCCAGCTTGGCTGACGTCCTTGACGACCCAGCCTGCCTTCGCCTCATTCAGCGAGGCGACCAGCATCTGCTCGGGGTCGGTGCGGGCCGAAGGGAGTGCGCCGAAGCGAATGGCCAGGCGGGCCTTGGGGTGACAGCTGTGTGCAGCGGCAGCCCATACGTCAGCTAGAGCCTTGATGAAGGCATCCTGGCTCGGCTGTCGAGCGATCTGGCCGTGGGTACCATAGGGGACTTCCGGCGGACCCCCGAGGAACCACGAGCGCAGCCACTGATCGGCGACATAGGTGCGCATGCCGTAGTAGGGGGGTGAGGTGACTACCAGGTCGAAGCGTTGCCGTAGTTTGTTGAGAGTCTGGACTGAGTCACCGAGGTATACCTTGCCACCGCGGGGTAATGGCGTGGCTTTCAATAGGCGTCGTGCTCGCCGTTCGATGACGTCCAAAACTGGGACGTGGACCGGCGTCATGTCTCGCTTTTTCCAAAACTTCACCGCGTAGGCAGGCTTAGATGCGTAGGTGCGTGGCATCTGGTTCGACAGGTACGACGGCAAACCCTTGTTCTGTGGCCCGTGCAGGATTCCAAGCATGATCGCCCGCAACATCGCCGCTGTTGGAGTTTCCAGCTCGAGCAACTTCTCTCGCAGTGTCGAGATCTGGCGGAGCGTCTCCTTCTCATAACACCAAAGCCAGAACTCGCCCTGGGGAGCCTCCCCCCCCAAGCCATCCTCAAGGATGCGTTTCGCAAGGCGGACTACAGCGCCGGCGGTAACGCTTACGAGCTTGGCCTGTGCAATCGCAGCAGCCACTGGGTTGATGTCAATACCTACGGATGGTAGCCCTGCCAAGCGAGCTGCGTACAGAGTTGTACCGCGCCCGCAGAACGGGTCCAACACGCGACTCGCGCTCGGATAAGCCGCCAACTGCTGGAGCGGGAAATCGAGAGGGAACATCGTGTAGTACGGACAGACGGCGTTGAGCCGCAGCGCATCCTCGGACCACGTTACTGCAGGGGCTGCCGCCGTCGCCGTCATGCGGATGATGGTACAGGTACTGTTCACCAGGTATAGTTACATCCTGCTTCTGCCACCCACAGAATGCGGACCTGATGGGTCATGCGGCCTACTACTGCCGATTCATGAGATATCCGCCTTGCAACCACGTTGTGCATCTCGCACCTTCCATCGCGGGTAGACCATGTACCTCGCGACCGGATCGCTGCTGAAACGTGATGAGGATCCTCGCTGATTACCGATCGGGTGCTGTGCTATCGCTTCCGGCCTGTGATCCGATGGAGTCGTCGGGGGATGGTGCCTGCCCCAGAGGCGACAGATGACGATGCGCTCCTGTAGCGCGGTCCGAGCACGGGCGCGCGCGAGAACGGCCTCCAGGCCGCACGCGCAGCGCGCGGCCGAGCGCAGCGCCGCCCTTGATCATAGGCGTAATTCGGCAATGCTTGCAGGTATCGTCCGGTAGCCGTGTACGGCGGGGGTGTGGGGCGGTAGCTTCGCGGTGTGGGCGAGGACGGCGAGCGGACGCGTTGGGTCGTGCATGGCGAGCGGCTGGTGTATGA
>NZ_JBFATZ010000024.1:479-107392 GCF_040678635.1 Thermopolyspora sp. NPDC052614 | reverse complement strand
TGAGCGGGTTGATAGGCCGGGGGTGGAAGTCTGGTAACAGGTGTTGAGCCGACCGGTACTAATAGACCGAGGACTTGACCTCACATGAACCACGCTTCACCAATCCACACGCCCCGCCTTTGGGTGGGGTGTGCGGCGGGATGCCCGGGATTGGTGCGCATGGCTTGGCGGTTGTCGTCGAAGCCGTGCGGTTGCCGCGAGACGTTTGCGTCCACTATGTGACTCTCGAACAGCAACCGGCTCCCGCTTGGGCGGGCTGTGTGGGTTGTGTGTTTGGTAGGGTTACGGCGGTTATAGCGGAA
The DNA here is from genome assembly GCF_040678635.1 of Thermopolyspora sp. NPDC052614. NCBI lineage: Bacteria > Bacillati > Actinomycetota > Actinomycetes > Streptosporangiales > Streptosporangiaceae > Thermopolyspora > Thermopolyspora sp. NPDC052614. The sequence goes on along the minus strand of NZ_JBFATZ010000024.1, from coordinate 107,090 downwards.
GGGAAACACCCGGTCACATTCCGAACCCGGTAGTTAAGCTTTCCAGCGCCGATGGTACTGCACTCGAAGGGGTGTGGGAGAGTAGGACGCCGCCGGACATCTTTATAGTGTGAAAGGCCCCTGGGCTGGGAGTTTCGATTCCTGGCGTCCGGGGGCTTTCGCATGTCCGGGGGTGCTTGCCTGGTTCTGGTCGCTGGCGCGGGGAGGCAACACCCCGACGCATCCGCGTCGATAAGCCCGATGGGCAGGTGCGGTGAACCGTGCCGAACCTGGGCGTGTCGGGGCTTCGCCCGCCGCCGGGGTGGCACGGCGCGGGAGGGTTCGCCCGTCCCAAGACCGTGCCACCGCCCTCATCCACCCAGGTGGGTCACCAGGTGGATGGCGAAGTCAGCGCGGGAGGATGAGCAGGGCGTCGCCCACGGGGCGCTCGGCGCCGTCGGAGGGGGCGTTGATGACCTTGTTGTTGACGACCATCGTGCTGGAGCCGCCGCCGTCCAGGTTGATGGCGTTCCTGGCGCCGAGCCAGCGCATGAGCCGGGCGGCCTCGATCATGCTGGCGCCGACGGTGACGCCGGGCGCGCGGCCGTCGACGGTGGCGAGGATGAGGGTGCCGGACTTCGTCACGCCGGCGAGGGTGCGGGGGTGACGGCGCAGGATCATGTGGGTGGAGGCCATGCCGTCGGCGGCCGCGGTGATGTACTGCCTGCCGTTGCGGAGGATGCCGACGCCGCCGCCGAGGATGTGCGTGTTCGGCGTGAGGGCGATCCGCCTGCCGGTGCGCAGGTCCACGACCTTGGTGGAGATGCGCATCACGCGGCCCTGCCAGGCGACCGACCAGAGCCAGTCGGCGAAGGCGCCGGTGCCGTGCAGGACGCGGGTGCCGCGGGGCACCGCCCCGCCCGCCGTGCGGACCTTGACGATCGTGCCCTGGTCGTCGATGATCGCCTCCACGCCCTGGTCACGCGGGGTCTTGGTGCCGAGGTCCTCGGTGTAGAGGATTAGTTCCTCCTGCGCGGGGAGGCGGTTGACGCCGGTGACCCGCGCGGTCGAGCCGTCCGGCGCCTTCGCCATGACGACGGAGTCGAGCTCGGTGATGCGGGCGCTGCGGCCCCTCAGCACGATCGCGGTACGGCCGGGCACGGCCTCGCTGAGCAGCCTGCCGCCCACCACCGAGATGCCCGTCGGATCCCCCGAGTACGCCCGAGGCGCATGGATGCTGAAGAAGCCTCCGTTGACGGCGGCGACGGCCCCGGCTCGCTTGGCCATCGCGGAGGTCGTCTCCCGCTTGCCGGTGTAGCGGCCGAGGGTGGCCTGGTACGTCCCCCGGAACCGGCGAGGGTCGATCATGACGACCTGGACGTTCCAGGGGCCGGTGGTCTTGAAGCCGTCGTCGCCGAGATAGTCCACGCGAGAGGCGATCCCCGCCTCTTTGAGCTGCTTCACCACCTTCTCCGCCGCGGCCTTCTTCTTCAGCGGCCACAGCCCGACGCGCACCATGTGGGAGGTCGTGCCCGGGTAGTCGGCCACGCTCGGGCGCACGTACCGCTGGATGCCCGGCGTCAGGCCCGCGGCCTCCACCGCGGCCGCCGTCTCGACCGCCGCCTGCGCCGAACCGGAGTCCTTGCCGTTGATGAGCACCGTCACCGTGTAGCCGTCGGTGGAGGAGCCATGCCGCAAGGTGAACAGGTCGACGCCGGGAAAGGCGCTTTTGTGCTTGGACTTGGGCACGCCGGGCACGCCGAGCGGGAACTCGCTCGCAGGCAGGCGCCGATTCGCCGCATCGGATATGCCGGCCGTGACGGTGGTGGCCGCGGCCTCGGCGGTGCCGAAGACGGCGAGCGGAACCGTGAGGGTCAGAGCGCCACTTATCGCGACAAGAGGGCGTTTCATCGTTCTCCCAGTCGGTAACCGGCCTATCGATGAACCATCGTCCCGATGTCGCGCAGGGAAGGAGAGCGAAACGCCGGAAAGGCTATGAAGATGTGCTCAGAGTTTCCACGATCGGTGCCGATCGAGGCCCGCCGCCCGATGAATCAGACATTCTGCTCACTTTAGGGCGTAAATGGTAGGAATCGGTGCCCAGCCGGGGCCCGCGAACCTCGCGTTATCGGTTCTCGCGGCGGAACGACTCCAGCGCGAGCAGCGCCACGTGCAGGGAGAGGCAGGACTCGACGTCGTCGAGATCGATGTCGAGGATCCGCTCCAGGCGGTGAAGCCGATCGTAGAAGGCCGGGCGGGACAGGTGGGCCCGCTGGGCGGCCACCGCCTTGTTGCGGCCCGCGTCCAGGTAGACGCGCAGGATCCGGGTGAGGTCGCCGCCGCGCTGGGCGTCGTGGGCGAGCAGCGGTCCGAGCTCGCGTTCGGCGAAGGTCTGCAGCCGCGCGTCGTCGCGCAGCAGGTGCAGCAGCCCGCGCAGCCGCAGGTCGGGCAGCCGGTAGAAGGGCCGGTTGTCGGGTCGGCGTACGGCGACGTCGGCGACCTGCTCGGCCTCCAGGAAGCTGCGCCGTACGTCCCGGACGTCGTCGACGACCGAGCCGGCCGCGAGCACGAACCGGGTGGGGAACCCGGCGCGGAGCCGCTCGGAGACGTCATGCAGCGCCGCCTCGGCCCCGACGCGCGGCGGCAGCGGGAGCAGCACGCCGACGCGGCCCTGGTCGAGGGCCCCGACCAGGGCGGGCAGCTTCGCCTCGCGGCACGCCGCCGCGGTCGCCTCGGCCAGTTCGCCGAGCTGGGCCTGCCCGACGAGGGCGGCGTCCACGGGCTCGGTCGGGCACAGCACGATGCCCATGAGCTTGCGCCCGGTGAGCGGGACGCCGACGGCGCGGGCGCGGGCGGCGGCCTCGTCCGGGTCGGAGTAGGCGTGCGTGATGATGCTCGTGATGATCGTGCCGTGCGCCTGCCGTTCCAGGCTCTCCTGGTGGCGTTCGAGCAGGCGGCCGAGGGCGAGCGTGGTCGCCGCCCGTTCGGCCAGGACGATGTCGCGCGGGCTCGGCTCGCCGTCGCACAGCAGGATCAGCCGCCCCCAGTCCTGCCCGCGTGCGCCGACCATGCGGACCAGCCAGCCGGAGGCGGGGTCGTGGGCGGTGCGCTCGTTGAGCGAGACGGTGCGGGAGCGCGCCTCCCAGTTGGCGAGGACCGCACCGGTGTCGCGTCCGGCCGTGTCGCAGGCGAGCACCTGGTGGGCGAGGTTCTCCAGGATGACGGGCCGTCCGGAGAACCTGGCGACCTGGGCGAGCACCTGGGCGGGGGAGGCGCCCTCGACCGACAGCTCGGTGAAGACCCGGTGCAGTTGCTCCGAGGCCCGCAGCTCCTGCAGCTGGATGTCGATGATGCGGGCGTGCACCTGCTCGGTGATCTGCACGAACGGCGTCTCGCGGCTGAGCGTGATCAGCGGGAGCCCGTGTTCCTCGGCGGCCTTGATCACGGCGCGCGGAAGCTCCCGGACGAACCGGCGGCCGAGCTCGACGATGAGGCCCGAGGTGCCGACGCCGGCCAGATCGGCGATGTAGTCGGCGAGCTTGTCCGGCTCGCTCGGCAGGGCGACGCCGGTGGTGAGCACCAGCTCCCCGCCGCCGAGCAGGTGGGCGATGTCGCTGACCTCGCCCACGTGGACCCAGCGTACGGGCGCGTCGAGCCGGTCCCGCCCGGCCACGACCCGGGGGTCTCCGCGGCGCACGGCCTCCAGAGCAAGAACGTCGCGGACGGTCGGCAGCATGGCCATGAGCCTATTCGATCAGAATGTCAGTATGGTGCGATATTGCCAGGCACAGTGTAACTAACGTCACCACATAAACAGTATTTTTCGGACGGTCGGATCCACCGGCCGAAGCCTTCCGTAACCTCGGGCGCGTCGGCCACAGGTGAACGAGAGCGTGAACGAGAGCTACGACGACGAGCGAGCCGACCTTGCCCTTTTCCCCGATCTCCACCGCGGCCGCCGCGACGGGTGGTTTCGGACAAGCCGTCCTCGTCGATGAGAAGCCGAACTCGATACAGGCACCGCCAGGCCGCGCGCCGCGCAGCCGCCGTGACTCCGATCGAGCCGCCCCACCGCCCGCCGGTCTTCCCGTCAGAGCCGCGTCAACGCGTCAGCGGAACGCGCGACTCGCTGGCGCCGGTTCAGGGGCGCCAGCTCACCGGGGCAGCCGGGCCTCCAGGCCGTCGAGCATGCACACCAGGCCGAAGTCGAAGGACACCTGCCGCACCGTCGTCACATCCTCCGTGGCGAACTCATCGAGGACGATGAGCAGCGTCGCGAACTCGCCGCCGCCCCGCTCCACCTCGGTGCGGATGGCCTGGGTCCACTCCTGTTCGGACATGCCCTCTTTGAGCATGGTGTTACGCCAGGCCACCTCGGGGAGGGTGGTGCCCAACGTGTACGCGCCGACCGCGGCGATGGCGTAGTCGAGGTCCTTGCCTCGGAAACCGGCCTGCCGGAACGCCTCGTACATTCGCTGGGCCGCCCGCATCGCGTTCGGCCCCGCGGCGGGCCGCACCCCGATCTGCTGCGCCACCCATGGATGCCGAAGGATCACTGCCCGTAGTCCGTAGGCGTACCTGGAGGCGATCTCGCGCCAGTGCGTGGGTTCTCCGTACGGGCCGTCGAACAGCGCGGCCACCTCGCCGAGGATCTCGTCGACGGCCAGTTGCAGCAGCTCGTCCTTGCTGGCGACCCACCAGTAGATGCTGGTGGCCCCCGACGCCAGGCGCGCGGCGAGTCGGCGCATGCTCAGCGCGTCGAGTCCTTCGGCGTCCAGCAACGCGATCGCCTCGCGCACGATCTGCTCCCGGCTCAGCCCGGGCTGGCCGCGCCCGCGCTTCGCGGCGGCCTCCCGCGTCCACACCGAGGTGAACCGTCGCTGTCCAGGTCCGTCGTCCTTGTCCATTACGCCTAAGGATAAATGGCCTCGCACACCGTTCGACTTTCCCGTACAGTGTGCGAGTCAATCGCACACTGTACGGGAGGCCCCTCTTGAGCAAACAGACCACGCCACCGAGCGAGCGTTACGACGAGGAGCTCCCCGGGGACCCGGACCCCGCGACCACGGCGGCGCCGCATCCCCGGCGCTGGTGGATCCTTCTCGTGCTCTGCCTGAGCCTGCTCGTCCTGGTGGTCGACAACACCGTGCTGAACCTGGCGATCCCGTCGCTCATGCGCGACCTCGGCGCCTCGCCGTCGGACGTGCAGTGGGTGATCGACGCCTACGTCCTGGTCTTCGCCGGCCTGCTGCTCACCTCCGGCGGCCTCTCCGACCGGTTCGGCCGGCGGCGCATGCTCGTCATCGGCCTGACCGTGTTCGGCGCGGCCTCGCTGCTGGCCACGCTCGCCCAGGAGCCCTGGCACCTCGTCGCGGGGCGGGCGCTGATGGGCGTGGGCGGGGCGCTGGTGATGCCGAGCACCCTGTCGATCCTCATCACGGTCTTCGACGAAAGCGAGCGGCGCAAGGCGATCGCCGCGTGGAGCGCCGTGGCGATGGTGGGCGTGATCGCCGGGCCGATGCTCGGCGGGTTCCTGCTCGACAACTACTACTGGGGCTCGGTGTTCCTGATCAACGTGCCGATCGCGGTCGTCGCCGTGATCGCGGCGATCACGCTGATGCCCGAGTCCAAGGGGCCCGCCCGGGGGCTCGACCCGGTCGGCGTGCTGCTGTCGATCACGGGCATGACCGCGCTGGTGTGGGTGATCGTCAACGGGCCGGTGCACGGCTGGACCGCCAACGGGGTGCCGGTCGCGGCCGTGGTGGCGGCGGTGGCGCTGGTCGCGTTCGTGTGGTGGGAGGCGCGCGTGCCGCAGCCGATGGTGCCGCTGGGCCTGTTCCGGAACCGCTCGTTCAGCGGGGCGTGCTTCTCGGTGGTGCTGCTGTCGTTCGGCGCGGGCGCGCTGCTGCTCGCCCTCACCCAGTATCTGCAGTTCGTCCTGGGGTACGACGTGCTCACCGCCGGGCTGGCGCTGCTGCCGTACGCGGTGGCGGCGGCGTTGTTCAACGCGGTCGGCGCGGGCCTGGGGCAGCGGGTGAGCAACCGCACGCTGATCGTCGTCGGCCTGGCGATCATGGCGGGGGCCTTCGCCATGCTGGCGACGCTGGAGGTGTCCGACGGGTACGGCACGCTCATCACCGCGTTGCTGATCATGGGGGTCGGCGGCGGTCTGGCCGGTCCGGCCGCGTACACGACGCTGATGGGCGCGGTGCCGCCCGAGCACGCGGGCGTGGGCTCGGCGCTCAACGACACCGTGCAGCAGGTCGGCCTGGCGCTCAGCATCGCGGTCCTGGGCAGCGTGCTCGCCGGCGTCTACACCGCCTCGATGCCGCCGTCCGCCCCCGCGGCCGCCCGCGCCTCGATCGCCCAGGGGGTGGCGACCGGCGACGCCGCGCTGGCCCGCGCGGCGAAGTCGGCCTTCCTGGAGGCGATGTCGGTGGGCGCCTACGTCGGCATCGGTTTCACGCTGGCGGCGGCGGTGGTCGCACTCGCCGTCCTTCGTGCGCCCAGTACGCCCATTAGTCCTGACAAAACGACATAACGACAACCAGCGAAAGTAATTTCAACATGTAATTCACATCGGCCACTTCCGGACATGGTGACGGCGGGACAGGTGAGGCGAAAAACGGGATACTTGCAGCATGCCGGACCTTCTTGCGCGCCATCGAGCCGTCATCCCCAACTGGGTCGCCCTCTACTACGACGAACCCATCGAGATCGTCCGCGGCGAGGGAAACCGGGTCTACGACGCGGCGGGCCGCGGCTACCTTGACTTCTTCGCGGGCATCCTCACCAACATGATCGGGTACGGTGTGCCCGAGGTGCGCGAGGCCGTGGAGCGCCAGCTCGCCAGCGGCGTCGTGCACACCAGCACGCTGTACCTGATCAGCGGCCAGGTCGAGCTCGCCGAGAAGATCGCCCGGCTGTCCGGCATCCCGGACGCGAAGGTGTTCTTCACCAACTCCGGCACCGAGGCGAACGAGACCGCCCTGCTCGCCGCCACCTGCGCCCGCGGCTCGGACCAGATCCTCGCCCTGCGGCAGAGCTACCACGGCCGCAGCTTCGGCGCGATCGCCGTCACCGGCAACCGGAGCTGGAAGAACAGCTCCTACTCGCCGTTCAACGTGCACTACCTGCACGGCACCGACCGGCATTTGGCGCAGTTCAGCGACCTGCCGGACGCCGACTACATCCGGGTGTGCGTCGAGGACCTGCGCCACGTGCTCGGCACCGCCGTCGCCGGGAACGTCGCCGCGCTGATCGCCGAGCCGATCCAGGGCGTCGGCGGTTTCACGATGCCCCCGGACGGGCTGCTCGCCGCCTACAAGGAGGTGCTGGACGAGCAGGGCATCCTGCTCATCTCCGACGAGGTGCAGACCGGCTGGGGGCGCACCGGCTCGGCGTTCTTCGGCATCCAGAACCACGGCGTGACCCCGGACATGATGACCTTCGCCAAGGGCCTCGGCAACGGCTTCGCCGTCGGCGGCGTGGTCGCCCGGGGCGAGCTGCTCGACGGGTTGCCCGCGGCGGGCGTGTCCACCTTCGGCGGCAACCCGATCGCGATGGCCGCCGCCAACGCCACCCTCGACTACGTCATCGAGCACGACCTGCAGGCCAACGCCGCCCGCCTCGGCGACCTGATCATCGGCGGTCTGCGGGAGGCCGCCGCCCGGCTGCCGATCGTCTCCGACGTACGCGGCAAGGGCCTGATGTTCGCCATCGAGCTGAGCGACCCGGCGACCGGCGAACGCTCCCCGGCGCTCGCGAACCGCTTCATGGAGGAGACCAGGCGGCGCGGCCTGCTCGTCGGCAAGGGCGGCCTGTACGGCAACGCCCTGCGCATGGCGCCCCCGCTCACCCTCACCGAGGCCGAGGCCAAGGAGGGCCTGGGCATCATCGTGGACGCCCTTGAGACGATGAGCGAGCAAGCGGCATGAAGCACGTGACGCACTGGATCGGCGGCCGGGCCGTCGCGGGGGCGGGCCGTACGGGGGAGATCTTCGACCCGGCCACCGGTGAGGTCGCCGGGCGGGTCGATCTCGCCACCGCCGCCGAGGTGGACGCGGCGGTCGCCGCGGCCGTGGCCGCGTTCCCCGGCTGGCGGGACGCCTCGCTCGCCAAGCGCACCCAGGTGCTGTTCCGCTTCCGCGAGCTGGTGGACCGCAACCGCGACGAGCTGGCCCGCCTGATCAGCGCCGAGCACGGCAAGGTGCACTCCGACGCGCTCGGCGAGGTGGCCCGCGGCCTGGAGGTCGTCGAGTTCGCCTGCGGCATCCCGCACCTGCTCAAGGGCGGCTTCTCCGAGAACGTCTCCACCCGCGTCGACTCCTACTCGATCCGGCAGCCGCTGGGCGTGGTGGCCGGGATCACGCCGTTCAACTTCCCGGCGATGGTGCCGATGTGGATGTTCCCGATCGCGATCGCCTGCGGGAACGCCTTCGTGCTCAAGCCGTCGGAGAAGGACCCGTCGGCGTCGCTGCTCCTGGCCGAGCTGTGGCGGGAGGCGGGGCTGCCGGACGGCGTGTTCGGCGTCGTGCAGGGCGACAAGGAGGCCGTGGACCGGCTGCTTGCGCACCCGGACGTGCGGGCGGTCTCGTTCGTCGGCTCGACCCCGATCGCCCGGTACGTCTACGAGACCGGGACCGCGCACGGCAAGCGGGTGCAGGCGCTCGGCGGCGCGAAGAACCACATGCTCGTGCTCCCCGACGCCGACCTGGACCTCGCCGCCGACTCCGCGGTGTCGGCCGGGTTCGGCTCGGCCGGCGAGCGGTGCATGGCGATCTCGGTCGTGCTCGCGGTGGACCCGATCGGCGACGAGCTCGTCGACAAGATTGTCTCCAGGGTGGCGGAGCTGACCGTCGGCCCCGGCGACGACCCCAAGTCGCAGATGGGCCCGCTGGTCACCGGCGCGCATCGGGACAAGGTCGCCTCCTACCTGGACCTCGGCGTCGCGGAGGGCGCGAAGCTGGTCGTGGACGGCCGCCGCACCCCGGTCGCGGGCGGCACGCAGGCGCGGGACACCCCGGGCTTCTGGCTCGGGCCCACCGTGCTCGACCACGTCCCGCCGGGCTCCCGCGTGCACCGCGAGGAGATCTTCGGCCCGGTGCTGTCGATCGTGCGGGTGCCGTCATACGAGGAGGGCGTGCGGCTGATCAACGAGGGCGAGTACGGCAACGGCACGGCCGTGTTCACCAACGACGGCGGCGCCGCCCGGCGCTTCCAGAACGAGGTCGAGGTCGGCATGATCGGCATCAACGTGCCGATCCCGGTGCCGATGGCGTACTACAGCTTCGGCGGATGGAAGGCCTCGCTCTTCGGCGACACGCACATGCACGGCACCGAGGGCGTGCACTTCTACACGCGCGGCAAGGTCGTCACCTCGCGCTGGCTGGACCCCTCGCACGGCGGCGTGAACCTGGGCTTTCCCACCAACCGATGACCTGCCCGGGCCGATAGGCTCCTCCCGGAACCGGGAGGTGACGCATGGCAGGGGTGAGGCGCGCGACAGTGGCTCTCGTGGCTCTCGCGGCGGCTGCGGCGGCTGCGGCGGGTCTGACGCCGGCGGGCGCGACCACGACCGGCGCGACGGCCGGGGCGTCCGCGAGGGTGGACCCCTCGCCGTCCGGCACGCCCGCCGCGACGCCGAGCGCGAGCCCCACCCCGACGGCGCTGGGCCGAAGCGAGGCCGAGGTGAGCGTGCTCGCGCTGCGCGGCCACGCCGAGTACGGCGGCGTCGATCCCCTGGTCAACTGGGTGAGCGACTTCGAGCGGAAGACCGGCTGCCGGGTGCGGCTCACCTCCGCCGACCGCGGCGAGGACCTGGACAAGAAGCTCGCCGCGGGCTCCTTCGACGTGATCTCCGCCCCGCCCGAGGTGGCCGGGCGGCTGATCGCCGAGCGGAAGGCGGCGCCGCTCACCACCTCGCTCATCCCGCACTACCGTGACCTGCCCGGGTTCCTGCGCGAGCTGCCCGGGCTGACCTCGCAGGGCCGCGTGTACGGCGTGCCGTACCTGTGGGCCTACCACCAGGTCGCCTACGACCGGACCCGGTACCGCAGGGGCGAGGAGCCGCGCAACGCCGGGGCGTTGTTCCGCGAGCCCGGCCCGGTGATGCTGCACGACAACCCGCTGACGATCGCCGACGCCGCCCTCGCGCTCACCGGCGACCTGCGCCCGGACGACCCGTTCCACCTCACGCCCGCGCAGCTCGACGCCGCCGTGGCGCTGCTCAGCGGGCGCGCGGGAGAGGACAGGTCCTACTGGCGCGACTCGCTCGACGTGATCGCGGGCTTCGCGACCGGAGACCTGGGCCTGGCGCAGGCGCTGCCGTACCAGGTGGACGTGCTCGCCCGGGCCGGCAAGCCGGTGCGCGCCGTGACGAAGGGGCGCACCACCGGCTGGGCGGACGCGTGGGTGATCTCGGCGAACGCCGCCGCGCCCAACTGCGCGTACCGGTGGGTCGGCCACATGATCTCCCGGGACGTGCAGCGCGACGTGGCGGCCTGGACGGGCCTGGCCCCGGCGAACCCCAAGGCGTGCACCGGCCGGACGCGCCGCGTCTGCGACGCCTACCGCGTGACCGATCGCGGCCTGGCCGACCGCGTCGCCTTCGCCGTACGGCCCGCCAAGGACTGCGGCGACGGCCGCGCCGAGTGCACCGACTACACCGAATGGGACAGACGCTGGCGGGAGATCGTGAGGTGACGCGCTCCCGGCCCCCAGGACGGCCATGCGGGACGGCCATGCGGGACGGCTCAGGGCACCGGCAGGCTCACCGCCATGCGGCGGGACCGGTGGCCGTCGGGGGCGCGTGGCGGCAGGGGGGCGAGGGCCTCGGCGCAGTCGGCGCAGGCGTGGATGATCGTGTCGTCCGGCAGCCGCCCGGCGCGCACGCGCGGGCGCGGCCACCTACGGTGGCACACCACGCAGGCGTCGCCGTCGCGCTGTGCCAGGGTCAGCTCCTGGGGGTCGAACGTCACCAAGGGCGCCCTCGACCTCGCTTGCCTGCCCATACCTCTCCAATGATCTCCAGCTTGTCCCGAACCGTTATAACCCCGTAACACGTTGTGATCGACTGTTCTGCTGTCAAGCGGCGGTTAAATCACGGGCATGATGCTCGCCGTATAACCCACAAATGGGGCATCCAGCGCAAGCCGGATGCCCCATCTCGGTAGCTGTAAACCGGAACAACGGCGTAGGAACCCCTATCTGACCGTGTCATCCCTGGTCAGCGGGCCGATCACAAGGCCGAGAACGCCCCCTCCAGGATCGACAGCCCTTCGTCGAGAAGGTGGTCGGGCATCACCAGGGGCGGCAGGAACCGCAGCACGTTGCCGTACGTGCCGGCCGTGAGCACCAGCAGGCCCTCGGCGTGGCAGCGCCGCACCACCTCCGCGGTCGTGGCGGCGTCGGGCTCCTTGGTGCCGGGCCGTACCAGCTCGATCGCGGTCATCGCCCCCCGGCCGCGCACGTCGCCGATCACCGGATGCCGCTCGGCCAGCGCCCGCAGCCGGGGCAGCATGACCTCGCCGATGCGCCGGGCGCGCTCCACCAGCCCGTCGGCCTCGATCGTCTCCAGCACGGCGAGCGCCGCCTCGCACGCCAGCGGGTTGCCGCCGTACGTGCCGCCGAGGCCGCCCGGGTGCACGCGGTCCATCAGCTCGGCCCTGCCCGTCACCGCCGCGAGCGGCAGCCCGCCCGCGATGCCCTTCGCCGTGGTGACGATGTCCGGCACGATGCCCTCGTCCTCGCACGCGAACAGGTGCCCGGTGCGCGCGAACCCCGTCTGCACCTCGTCGGCGATCAGCACGATGCCGTTGTCCCGGCAGAACTCCGCGATCCGCGGCAGGAAGCCGCGGGCCGGCACCACGAAGCCGCCCTCGCCCTGGATCGGCTCGAACAGCACGGCCGCGACGTTCTCCGCCCCGACCTGCTTGACGATCATGTCGATCGCCTGCGCCGCCGCCTCCTCCGCGCAGTTCTCCGGCCCGGTCGGCCAGCGGAACGGGTACGCCATCGGCATCCGGTACACCTCCGGCGCGAACGGCCCGAACCGGTGCTTGTACGGCAGGTTCTTCGCGGTGAGCGTCATCGTCAGCAGCGTGCGCCCGTGGTAGGCGTGGTCGAACACCACCACCGCCTGCCGCCCTGTGGCGTGCCGCGCCACCTTCACCGCGTTCTCCACCGCCTCGGCGCCGCTGTTCACCAGGAACGTGCGCTTGTCGTGGTCGCCCGGCGTGATCCGGTTGAGCGCCTCGCAGACCGCCACGTACGACTCGTACGGCGTGACCATGAAACAGGTGTGGGTGAAGTCGGCCACCTGCCGCCGCACCCGCTCCACCACGCGCGGCGCCGCGTTCCCGACGCTCGTCACCGCGATGCCCGAGCCGAAGTCGATCAGGGAGTTGCCGTCCGCGTCCACCACCACCCCGCCTCCGGCGCGGGTGACGAACACCGGCAGGATGGTACCGACGCCCTGCGGGACGGCGGCCTGCTTGCGCGCGAGCAGCTCACGCGAACGCGGGCCGGGGATCTCGGTGACGACGCGGCGCTCCTGCGGCAGGTCAGGCCCGCCGTGCGCGGCGTCGTCGCGGTCGTGCGGTGGGTTCTGGGAAACGGCGGCGACTGTGTTCATGGGGGGGCTCGTGAGGGGGCTCGTGGGGTGGCTCATGAGGTGACGGTACGGCGCAGGACCGGCCCTGCCGATGCTGCACTATGGCACAATGGCGCCATAGCTTCTGTACAGGATGGACAACTTCGGACCTATCGGGAACGGGGACGCCCCATGGCTCCGAGCCTGCGCAGGGTGGTGGCCATGGCGCCGCTGCGCTTACGTGTGCTGGCGGCGAACGGCGAGCTCGACCGGCCGGTGCGCTGGGTGGCCGTCAGCGAGCTTGAGGACCCCACCCCGTTCCTGGAGGGCGGCGAGCTCGTGCTCACCACCGGGATGCGGCTGGGCGCCTACGACGCCGGGCCGTACATCTCCCGCCTGGTCGCCATGGGCGCGGCCGGGCTCGGCTTCGGCGTCGGGCTCAGCCACGACGAGGTGCCCGAGGCGTACGTGCGCGTCGCCGAGAGCCGGGGGCTGCCGCTCATCGAGGTGCACCGCGAGACGCCGTTCATCGCGATCGGCAAGGCGGTCAGCGAGCTGCTCGCCGCCGAGCAGTACGAGGAGCTGAGCCGGGCCTTCGCCGCGCAGGGGCGGCTGACACGGGCGGCGCTGCAGCCCGAGGGCATGCACGCGATCGTCGACCGGCTCGCCAAGGAGATCGATGGCTGGGCGCTGCTGCTCGACGAGGCGGGCGGCGTGCTGCACTCGGCCGGGGCGGGCGCGCGGCGGCGGGCCCGCGGCCTGCTGCCCGAGCTGGAGCGGCTGCGCGCCACCGGCGCCCCGGCGAGCCTGTCGTCGTCCACCCCGGACGAGCACGTGATCGTGCAGCCGCTCGGCGACCACCGGCGGGTGCGCGGGTTCTTCGCGGTCGGCTGCGAGCGGCCGTTCTCCCCGCTCGCGCACACGGTCGTGAACGCGGCAGGGTCGCTGCTGACGCTCGCCCTGGAGCAGAGCCGCGGCCGGCTCGCGGCCGAGGCGCGGGTGCGCACGGCGGTGCTGCGGCTGCTGCTCGCCGGGGAGCGGGAGGCGGCCGAGGACGTGCTCGGCCGCGACCTGCCCCGCGACCCCGTCGTCGTGCTGGCCTGCCGCGCCGAGGACCCCGAGACGCTCGCCGAGGCGCTGCCCGGGTTCACCGCGCCGTGGCGGGGCATGGTGGTGGCCCTCGTGCCCGAGAGCCAGGCCGGCCGCGCCGCCACGGCCGCCGCCGAGCGGGGGAGGGCCGGGGTGAGCAACCCGGTGTCCCTCGCCGCCGTCGCCAGCGGCCTCGACCAGGCCGAGCGGGCGCTCGCGACGGCCGCGCCGCTCACCCGGTTCGCCGACCTCGCCGGCCAGGGGCTGCTGTCGCTGCTCGACCCCCAGGCCGCCGCCACCTACGCCGAGGCGCTGCTGACGCCGCTGCGCGAGTACGGCTCGCGCGCCGACCTGATCGAGTCGCTGCGCGCCTACCTCGCCACCAACGGCCACTGGGACGCCGCCGCCCAGCGCCTCGGCATCCACCGCCACACCCTGCGCTACCGTATCCGTAAGGTCGCCGAACTGCTCGACCGCGACCCCGACGACCCGGCCACCCGCGCCGAGCTGTGGGTCGCCCTCAGCATCGGCTCCGGCACCGCCTGATGTCCCCCGGTTAGGCCCGGTTAGGCCCGGTTAGGCCCGGTTAGGCCCTGTTGGACCCGGTTGGACGCGTGGCGGTCTCAGTCGCGCTTGGCGAGGAAGTACAGGATCGTGGCGCTGGTGACCAGCTCGTAGTTGCTGCCGTCGCGGAAGTGACCGGCGCGTTCGAGGCTGATCGCGCCCTGCGCGGCGGCCCACAGCGCGTCGGCGATCTTACGCGGCTGGGTGGGAACGAGGTAGCCCGCCGAGATGCAGTCGGCGATCACCCGGTCCAGGATGTTGAGGGCGGCGCGGGCGAGCGTGCGCGCCCGCTCGCTCGGCTCGAAGCCGGGGATCGCCTTCTCGAACATCAGGCTGTAGTAGGTCGGCTCGGCGAAGCACGCCTCCCGGTACGCCGGGCCGAGCGCGCTCAGGTACTCCAGCGGGTCGGGCCGTGGCGGCACCGCCTCTAATCGGCGGCGGAAGCGCTCGAAGCCTTCAAGATAGAGCGCTTCGGCCAAGCCCTCCTTGCTGCCGAACATCGTGTAGATCGTCGTGGTGGGGCAGTCGGCCTCGGCGGCGATGCGCCGCACGGTCAGACTCTCCGGGCCCGCGGTCGCCAGTAGTCGGCACGCGACGTCCAGTAGACGCGGCCGCAACTCATCGTGGGCGCTGCGCTGGCCCGGCGCTGTGGCACCCTGAAGACCGAGCGGCGCCGGCGAACCCATGAGCGACGTTGCCCTTCCCTTCGGGGGTCCTCGCGGCGGACCCGCAAGGTTGACCTAACCAGTCGGGTTAACGTTCAAACCGTCCCGCAGCCAAAATACTCGCAAATCCGGGGAAGTTCTGGTGCACGAATCTGAAAGCTGGGGAGTTGTTCGCCCTGGAGCAACACAAATCCCCTTCTGTACGAATTGGAGTGCATCGGGGGCGTCCCGCCCGGTTTAGCGTCGGGGGCATGGACGTGCGCCCCTTCTGGCTCGCCGGCCGCCCCGCGACCGGCGAGGCCGAGCTCACCGTGACCAATCCCTACGACGACCGCGTGGTCGGCGTGGCCTCCGTGCCGACGCCCGAGCAGGTCGAGCAGGCCGTCGCCGCCGCCGACGCGATCCGCCGCACCGCCGCCGCGCTGCCGGTCCACACCCGCGCCGAGGCCCTCGCGCATGTCTCGCGGCGGCTCGCCGAGCGCGCGGGCGAGGTGGCCGAGCTGATCCGCGCCGAGAACGGCAAGCCGATCCTGTGGGCCAGGGGCGAGGTGGCGCGGGCGGTGTCGACGTTCCGGTTCGCCGCCGAGGAGACCCGGCGCATCGGGGGCGAGATGCTGCGGCTGGACACCGACCCCGGCGGCGAGGGGCGGATGGCGTACGTGTCGCGGCAGCCGTACGGGCCGGTGCTGGGCGTGACGCCGTTCAACTTCCCGCTCAACCTGGTCGCGCACAAGGTCGCCCCCGCGATCGCCGTCGGCGCCCCCGTGATCGTCAAGCCGGCGCCCGCGACGCCGCTGTCGGCGCTGCTGCTCGGCGAGATCCTCGCCGAGACCGGCCTGCCCGAGGGTATGTTCTCGGTCCTGCCGGTGCCCAACGACCGGGCCGCCGCGCTCGTCGAGGACCCCCGGCTGCCGGTGGTGTCGTTCACCGGCTCCGCGCCGGTGGGGTTCGCGATCGCCGAGCGGGTGCCGCGCAAGCACGTCACCCTGGAACTGGGCGGAAACGCCGCGGCCGTGGTGCTCGCCGACGCCGACCTGGACTGGGCCGCCGCGCGGATCGCCCTCTTCTCCAACTACCAGGCCGGGCAGAGCTGCATCGCCGTGCAGCGGGTGCTGGTGGAGGACGCGGTCTACGACGACTTCGTCAGCCGCCTGGTGCCCGCCGTCGAGGCGCTCGTCACCGGCGACCCGTCGGACGAGAAGACCCAGGTCGGGCCGATGGTGAGCGTGGAGGCGGCCCAGCGGGTCGAGGCGTGGGTGAACGAGGCGGTCGCGGCGGGCGGGAAGCTGCTCGCCGGGGGCGGCCGGGAGGGCGCGACGTTCGCCCCCACGGTGCTCGCCGACGTGCCGGACGACGCCAAGGTCTGCCGCGAGGAGGTGTTCGGCCCGGTGCTGACGCTGCGCCGCGTCGCCTCGGCCGACGAGGCCTTCGCCGTGGTCAACGACTCGGCGTACGGCCTGCAGGCGGGGGTGTTCACCCGGGACGTCGCCACCGCCTTCCGGGCGGCGAAGGAGCTGGAGGTCGGCGGGGTGGTCATCGGCGACGTGCCGAGCTACCGGGCCGACCAGATGCCCTACGGCGGCATCAAGGACTCCGGCGTCGGGCGTGAGGGACTGCGCTCGGCGATGGAGGACTACACCTACCCGAGGACGACGGTCTTCACCGGTCTCACGCTGTAGACCCGCCCGCTCGCGGTGGCCGGGGGACGGCGAAGAACGGGCCGGGCCCGCCCGGGACAGCGGGCGGGCCCGGCCCGGGCACGCCGAGGACGGCGTGGGTTGACCTGGGCGCGGCCGGGAACGGCGCGATCGCCCAGGGTGGCCCAGGGTGGCCCAGGGTGGCCCAGGGTGGCCCAGGGTGGCGTGGATGGTCATGCCTTTTCGGCGATGGCGTGCAGGCGTCTGACGGTGTCGTCGAAGTACGGGCCGTACATGGTGTGGCGGTCATTGCTGTACTTGAAGCTGCTCACCGAGGTGATCGTGCCCACGCCGGCGGCGGGGTTGAAGCCGGACAGCCACGGCCCGCCGCTGGCCCCGGCGGTCAGGTCGCAGCGGAGCCCCTGGCCCCGGGTCTGCCGGTTGGGGTCGTCGCGCAGCGGGCCCGCGCAGTACATCAGGTCCCGACCGGAGTACGGCGGATCGGCCGGGAAGCCGAAACCGTAGGCGTAGGCTCCGCGAGGCGTGTTGAACGCGATCGGCTGCGCGCCGACCACGTCGGCCAGGTGCCGTCCGCCGACGGGGTTGACCGCGACCATGGCCACGTCGTGGTCGTCGTCGGCGCCCCGGGACCACTGCGCGGTGACGAAGGCGCGCCGCGCCGTGAAGGCCCCGAACGGGCGGCGTCCCCCGTCGTAGCCGGGCACGAAGGTCCAGTTGCGCGCCCACGCCCCGATGCCGTCCTTGACGCAGTGCGCGGCCGTGACCACCAGGTCGCGGTTGGCCGCGCGCACCGAGCTGGCCGAGCAGACGAAGTCGCGGCCGTTCAGGGTGAGGAACACCCGGCCGGTCGTCGCGCCCACCGTGCCCGGGGCGGCCGGGCGGCGACGCCCGGCGGCGATCCACCGGGCGCCGCTGGTCGCGGTGACCGGGCCCGCCGCCTGGTGCCGCCGCGTCGCGGGCGACAGCAGACCGTCGAGCCCGCCGATCAGGCCGAGCGGGTCGATCGGGTCGATCGGGACGGCCCCGGCCATGCGGCCGGGCGTCCAGTAGGCGAGGATCCGGCGTTGCTCGGCGGCGTCGAGCGCGGCGGTGTACTGCACGATGCCGTGATGAGGGCCGGGGTGAGACACGGGGTGAGGGCCAAGGTGGGGGCCGGGATGATCGTCTCCACGCGCGTGCGCCGGGCCGGTGCGGACGATCGGGGTCGGGCCGGCCGGGACCGGTCCGGCCACGACGGCGGCGAGGCAGACGGCGGCCATCAGGGGGAGGCTCGGGGTCATGCCTCCCGAGTGTGGACTACAAGTCGTGCTCTTGCCGCTACTTTCCGTAAATCGCCGATGGGGGGTGGAGGCTTCGGCGAACGATCAGGTGATCGGCTGTGATCGGCTGGGCTCGGCCGTCGTCGGTCGATACGGCCTATTGGGCGCCCTGGGCCTGGGCGGCGGCGAACACGGCCTGCGCCTCCTGACCGAAGAACGGGCCGTACATGGTGTTGGGGTCGAAGTTGTACTTGAAGCTGTTCACCGAGTTGACGACCCCGGCGCCGGTCCGCTCGTTGAAGGCGAGGAACCACGGACCGCCGCTCGACCCGCCGGTCATGATGCAGCCGAGCCCGAGGTCGTTGGACGAGATGTCGTCGTCCTTCGCACGGCCCGCGCAGAAGATCAGACTGCTGCCGTCGAACGGCTGCGCGGCCGGGTAGCCGAAGGAGTACATCTGCTGGCGGCGGGCCTGGTTGAAGGCGATGCCCTGGCCGCCGACGACGTCGACGAGGTTGCGCCCGTTCAGGGGGGCCACCACCGCGGCGCCGACGTCGAAGTTCAGGTCCTCGTTGGCGTTCCACTGCGGGGTGGTGAACAGGTTGGTCGCGACCCACGTGCCGAAGGGCCGGTTGCCGTTGTTGAAGCCGGGCACGAAGACCCAGTTGGTGTGGAAGCGCCCGCCCGACTTCACGCAGTGCCCGGCGGTGATCACGACGCTGCGGTTCGCGCTGGTGACGGCGGTGCCCGAGCAGGAGGCGGTGCGGGCGCGGCCGTTCTCGTTAAGCGTGAAGAACACGCGTCCGGCGGTCGTGGCGATCGCGCCGGTCCCCGGCCACAGCGCTCCCTTCGTAACGCGGTTGGAGTTGCCGATGGCCTGCCGTCCGAGGGTGGGGGCGAAGGCGGACGGCTGCCCGACGGTGGCGGACGAGCCGTTCGACCGGCTGTTCGACCTGCCGGTGCTGTTCGACACGCCCGACGCGGTGAGCACGATGTCGAACGGCTGTGCCCCCATCAGGCGCGAGCGGTTCCAGTAGGTCCGGACCGTCTGCTGCTTGGCCCAGGTGTTCGCGGCGTTCCACCTGACGTAGCGGGAGTCGGGGTCCGTCTGGGCGGCCGTGGAGGTCACCGCGCTCGTTCCGGCGGCGGTTCTGGCGGTGCTGTCGGCGTTCGCCGCGGGCAGCATCATGCCGGCCACGCTGAGCGGGATCACTCCCAGGATGGCGAGACGTCGTGCGGTTGCGTGCATTCGTACCTCCGTGAGCGGGTGTCCCTGTCGCGGGAAGGTAGTTGGGGGTTGACTGAGCTTTCTGCTCATCTGTCAAGTTGGATATGGCGTGATTTAGGCATGGATGGTGTGAAGCCTCCTGAGTCACAGGCGTCAATCCGAGGCCGGCCCGATGGCGACCCGGGGAACGGGCGGGGAAGAATCGGAGCGCGGGCGGCGCGGGAGAGCGCGAACCGATAGGCTCGGACATGTGTTTGAATGGTTACGCGGCGTCGTGTCATGGGTCCTGGCGTGGGTCCTGGCATAGGCCGTCGCGTGGGTTGTGGCATGGGTCGTGGCATGGCCGGAGACGTGGTGGAAGGCGCGGGGGGAGAGCTGCCGTCCGCCCGTCCGGGCGTCCGGCGACCCGCCCGCGAGGGCGACCGGCGACGCCCGGAGCCCGGGGACGGTGAACGCGCGTCGAGCGGGTGTGCGACGCTCTCTCCGGAAAACGGGGGAGTCACGACGAACGAGGCGGTGACAGACGATCCGGTGACGAAGGAGCCCTTGTCGAGTGAGGTCCTGCCGAATGAGGTCCTGCAGCGTGAGGTCCTGCGGAATAAGGTCCTGGAGGGTGCGCCCATGAGCGGGGAACCCGCCCGCGAGCGCGCGGACCGTGCGCCGAGGTCCGTCGCCCTGCTCGGATCGACCGGGTCGATCGGCACCCAGGCGCTGGACGTCGTCGCGCGCAACCGGGACCGGTTCCGCGTGGTCGCCCTGGCCGCCGGGGGCGGCCGCATCGAGCTGCTCGCGCGGCAGGTGGCGGAGTTCGGGCCCGAGGTGGTGGCGGTGGCGGATCCCGCGGCGGTCCCCGCGCTGCGTGAGGCGCTCGCCGGGCGGCCGGTGAAGATCCTCGCTGGCCCGGAGGGGGTGGCGGAGGCCGCCGCGTGGCCGTGCGACGTGGTCCTCAACGGCGTCACCGGCGCGCTCGGCCTCACCTCGACGCTCGCCGCCCTGGAGGCCGGGCGGGTGCTCGCGCTGGCCAATAAGGAGTCGCTGATCATCGGCGGGCCGCTGGTGAAGCGGCTGGCCCGGCCCGGCCGGCTGCTGCCGGTCGACTCCGAGCACTCGGCCCTCGCCCAGTGCCTGTGGGCCGCCGGGCCGTACGGGCCGGACGACAGGCGGGTGCGGCGGCTGGTGGTGACGGCGAGCGGCGGGCCGTTCCGGGGACGTAACCGTGCGGAACTGGCGGAGGTGACGCCGAAGCAGGCGCTCGCGCACCCGACATGGTCCATGGGACCGACGATCACCATCAACTCCGCCACGTTGGTCAACAAGGGCCTTGAGGTGATTGAGGCCCATCTGCTGTTTGACATCGAATACGCCCGGATTTCGGTCATGGTTCATCCGCAATCCGTCGTTCACTCGATGGTGGAGTACACCGACGGCTCGACCATCGCCCAGGCGAGCCCGCCGGACATGCGGCTGCCGATCGCCCTCGCCCTCGGCTGGCCCGAGCGCGTCCCCGGCGCGGCGCCCGCCGTGGACTGGACCCGGGCCCACACCTGGACCTTCGACCCCCTCGACGACGAGGCGTTCCCCGCCGTCGCCCTCGCCCGCTCGGCCGGAGAGTCCGGCGGCACCGCCCCGGCCGTCTACAACGCCGCCAACGAGGTGTGCGTCGAGGCGTTCCTGCAGGGCAGGCTCCCGTTCACCGGCATCGTCGACACCATCGCCAGCGTCGTCGGCGAGCACGACGTCCTGCCCGCCTCCTCCGTCGAGGAGGTCCTCGCCGCCGACGAATGGGCCCGGGCCCGGGCCCGGGAGCTGACGGCATGAGGTTCTGGCCTGATCGGCCTGCGGGCTTGCCTAGACTGGTGCCGCAGCGCTCGCCGCTGACATCGCCCATCCACCCAAGAGGCAGCAATGACTTCTGTTGATCTCGGCATCCCCACCGTGCGCAACCGACCGCTCGCCGAACGCAGGCGATCGCGGCAGATCATGGTGGGGCCGGTGGCGGTCGGCGGGGACGCGCCGGTGTCGGTGCAGTCGATGACGACGACGGTGACCGCCGACGTCAACGCCACCCTGCAGCAGATCGCCGAGCTGACCGCGGCCGGCTGCCAGATCGTCCGGGTGGCCGTCCCCTCGCAGGATGACGCCGACGCGCTTCCGATCATCGCGAAGAAGTCGCAGATCCCGGTCATCGCGGACATTCACTTCCAGCCCAAGTACGTCTTCGCCGCCATCGACGCCGGGTGCGCGGCGGTCCGCGTCAACCCGGGCAACATCAAGAAATTCGACGACAAGGTCGGCGAGATCGCCAAGGCCGCCTCGGCGGCCGGGGTGCCGATCCGCATCGGCGTCAACGCCGGGTCGCTGGACGAGCGCCTCATGGCCAAGTACGGCTCGGCCACCCCGCAGGCGCTGGTCGAGTCCGCCCTGTGGGAGTGCTCGCTGTTCGAGGAGCACGGCTTCCGCGACATCAAGATCTCGGTCAAGCACCACGACCCCGTGGTGATGATCGCCGCGTACCGCCTGCTCGCCGCCCAGTGCGACTATCCGCTGCACCTCGGCGTCACCGAGGCCGGCCCCGCGTTCCAGGGCACGATCAAGTCCGCGGTGGCGTTCGGCGCGCTGCTCGCCGAGGGCATCGGGGACACCATCCGCGTGTCGCTGTCGGCCCCGCCGGTGGAGGAGGTCAAGGTCGGCACCGCCATCCTGGAGTCGCTGAACCTGCGCGAGCGCGGCCTGGAGATCGTCTCCTGTCCCTCGTGCGGCCGGGCCCAGGTGGACGTCTACACGCTCGCCGAGCAGGTGCAGGCGGGCCTGGCCGGGCTGCCGATCCCGCTGCGGGTGGCGGTCATGGGCTGCGTGGTCAACGGCCCCGGCGAGGCGCGCGAGGCCGACCTCGGCGTGGCCTCCGGCAACGGCAAGGGCCAGATCTTCGTCCAGGGCAAGGTCATCAAGACCGTGCCGGAGTCGCAGATCGTCGAGACCCTCATCGAAGAGGCGCTCGCCCTCGCCGAGCGCATGGGCATCGACGTGGACCCGGACGCCGTGGGCGACGACGCGCCCGCCCCCGAGGTGATCGTCCGCTGACCCCGAGGGCCGGGGGGTGATCCCCGCGGCCCGGCATCCGTGCTTCGACCGGCCGTGCCCTTGTCCGTGCCCGCGTGCCGGGCTCGGCCGTGTCGCATTCATGCCGCGGTAAGTAATTCGTTGACTACACTTTGGCAACCTCGGAGCTGACCGTCGGTAATCGCACCGTCACATAGGAGAACATCGTCTCTGCCATCGATCGGGAGCAGAGAGGACGTGACGGTGAAGCGGGTCATCGGGATAGCGACGGGGGCCGCCGTGCTGGCGGCCGGCCTGGGCTGGGCGGAGGGCGCGACCGCCGAGACGGAGCGGGCCGCGGCGAAACAGGGGGGTGCGGCGGCCGTTCAGTGGGGGCCGTGCGAGAAGTCCGGCGATCAGGAGGTCTCGGCCAAGGCCGAGTGCGCCACGGTGGAGGTGCCGCTCGACTACGCCCACCCGACCGGGCGGAAGCTGCGGCTCGCCATCAACCGGATCAAGGCCGCCAAGCCGCGCGGCTCCGGCCACCTCGGGGTGCTGCTCGTCAACCCGGGCGGTCCGGGCGCGTCGGGACGTGAGCTCGCCACCTACGTGGCCGAGCACCTGCCCGCCCAGGTCGCGGCCCGGTACGACGTCATCGGGTTCGACCCGCGCGGCGTCGGCGGCAGCCGTCCGGCGCTCACGTGCGTGGACCCGGTCCGCTACTACAAGCCGCCCCGGCTGGACAACGTGCCGCGGGACCGCAACGACGAGGCGGGGCTGCTGGCCCGCGCACGGCAGTACGCCGAGGGCTGCGCCGCCCGCTGGCGGTGGCTGCTGCCGCACATGACCACCGAGAACAGCGCCCGCGACATGGACGCCATCCGGCACGCCCTCCGCGAGCCCCGGATCAACTACCTGGGCTACTCCTACGGCACCTATCTCGGGGCCGTGTACGCCACCATGTTCCCCGGCCGGGTCCGGCGCATGGTGCTCGACAGCGTGGTCGACCCCGAGGGGGTGTGGTACGACAACAACCTCGCCCAGGACCACGCCTTCGAGCGCCGCCATCGCGACTTCATGGCCTGGATCGCCGAGCACGACGCCGTCTACCGGCTCGGCCGTACGGCGGAGCGGACCACCGCGGCCTGGTACGCCATGCGCGAGCGGCTGCGCACCCACCCGGCCAAGGGCGTCGTCGGCCCCAGCGAGCTCGACGACATGTTCACCGTGGCCGGCTACTCGGACGCGGCCTGGCCCAAACTCGCCCGCGCGTTCTCGGCGTACTCCCGCCACGGCGAGCCCGGCAGGCTGGTGCGGGCCTTCAAGCGGTTCGTCCGCAACGGCACGGCCGAGGCCGAGAACGGCTACGCCGTCTACCTCGGCGTGGAGTGCCGGGACGCGGCCTGGCCCCGCGACTGGGCGGTCTGGCGGGCCGACAGCCACCGGGTGAGCGCCTCCGCCCGCTTCCTCACCTGGGCGAACGCCTGGTACAACGCGCCGTGCGCGTTCTGGCCGGTGCGCGGCGGCACGCCGATGAAGGTGGGCTCGGCGAAACTGCCGCCGATCATGCTCGTCCAGTCGCGGCGGGACGCGGCCACGCCGTACGCGGGGGCGGTGCGCATGCGCAGGCTGTTCCCCACCTCCCGGCTGCTGACCGTGGGCGGCGGCAACCACGGGGTGGTGCTCAACGGCAACGCCTGCGCCGACCGCCGCCTGACCTTCTACCTGCTGGGAGGCGCGCTGCCGCCCGAGCGGGGGAAGGGCGCGACCTGCGCGCGCCCGCCCGAGCCGGTCCCGTCCGGCCGCGGCGAGGAGGCCGCGTCGTCCGGGCGTGCGGCCCGGATCGGTCTGCCTTTCCACCTGTAGAGGTCATTCCTGTAAAAATGCGGGTGGTCGCGTAGGCTTGACCATGTGATGCTGCGTACATCGGCGTCGCGCGTGCTGGACGACAACGATCGCGACGAGGTGCTTCGGCTCCTCGACACCGATCCGGTCGCCAACGTCTTCGTCGCGTCACGGGTGCGGGCCGTCGGCCTCAATCCCCCCCGGCTCGGCGGCCAGATGTGGGGGTTCGGCTCGCGCGGCGGGCTGACCTCAGTGTGCTACGCGGGGGCCAACCTGGTCCCCGTGAACGCCGGGCCCGAGGCCATCGGCGCCTTCGCCGAGCGCGCCCGCCGTCAGGGCAGGCGCTGCTCGTCGATCGTCGGTCCCGCGCCCGCCGTGGAATCGTTGTGGGAGCGGCTGGAGCCGTACTGGGGCCCGGCGCGGGCGATTCGGGCGGCCCAGCCGGTGATGGTGACCTCGTCGCCGTCGCCCGTCGCGCCGGATCCGCTGGTGCGCCGCGTCCGGCCGGAGGATTTCGGCATCGTGCTGCCGGCGTGCGTGGCGATGTTCACCGAGGAGGTGGGCGTCTCCCCGGACGTCGGCGACGGCGGCGCGCTGTATCGTTCCCGCGTGGCCGAGCTGATCCGGATCGGGCGTTCGTACGCCCGCATCGAGAACGGCGAGGTCATCTTCAAGGCCGAGATCGGCGCGGTGACGCCGCAGGCCTGCCAGATCCAGGGCGTCTGGGTGAATCCGGACCATCGCGGCAAGGGCTACGGCGTGGCCGGCATGGCCGCCGTGGTGGAGCAGGCCCTGAAGTACTTCGCGCCGCTCGTCACCCTGTACGTGAACGACTTCAACCACCCGGCGCGGGCCGTCTACCGCAAGGTCGGCTTCCGGGAGGTCGACACGTTCATGTCCGTGCTGTTCTAGCCTCCCGCGCCGCCTCGTCCGCCGCCGGCTCCGGCGTCCACCAGTCCCTGCCCTCGCAGACCTCGTGGTAGACGTCGAGAAGGTCCACGCCGGAGGCGCGGGCACGGGACTCGGCGGCGGCCCAGGCGTAGACGCTTCTGGCCGTGGACGAGAGCTCGCCGCGCACGCGCATGGCGTACGTGCGGGCGCGAATCTCCTGGATCTTGTGGTCGTCGGGGTCGGCCTGGGCGGCGAGCTCGGCCAGGTGGCAGGCGAGGCGCAGATCGCCGGCCTCCGCCGTCGCGACCGCCCCCCCGGCGATCGCGGCGGCGCCTCCGGCGAGCCCGGCCAGCGCGGTGGCGAGCCGGGCGTCGGGGGCCGGTTTGAGATGGGCGGGGTTGCCGTCATACCAGCCGCCGTACAGCCGCCAGATGGTGCGGACGAGGAACTCCGGCTCGTCATGCCACGGGCGCAGGTACGGCCGCTCGGCCAGGGCGGCCGGGGGCCGTACGGTGTGCAGGGCCTCGTCGAGGCGTGCGCCGGCGTTCATCAGTTCGAGGGTTTGATCGATCAGGCTGTCCAGGTAGTCGGCGGTGTCGGTGAGCGCCGACCGTACCCGCTCGCGCCCGTGGATCGGCGGGCCCTGCCCGGGGAGCAGGGTCTCGGCGTCGAGGGCGGCCATCCGGCGCAGGTCCTGCGCCCACTCGTCCGGGTGGCGCTGCGCCAGATGGGGGTCGCCCGCCTGCGGCACCCCCCAGGTGAACAGGTCGCCGGTGAGCAGCACGCCCGATTCGGTAAGGAAGGCCCAGGTGCCGTCGTCGGTCTCCCCGCGCGCGTGACGCAGCTCGAGGATGACGTCCCCCAGGGAGAGCGTCAGCTTCTCCCGATAGGTGAGATCCGCGGGCCGGTACGCCGAGGGACACGACAGCCGGGCGAAGCCGAACCGGCGCTGGTTGACGACGCTGTGGTAACCGGCGGCGCGTGCCCGGCGGGCGAGGCGGCCGGCCGCGTTCTCGTGCGCGACCACCGTCGGGCGCGGCCCGTCCTCCTCCTCGAAGGGCTGCAGCGCCGAGGCGTGCTCGTAGCGGCCCTTCGCGAGGATCGCGTAGCGGACCGGCACCCACGACCAGTCGCGGATCGCCGTGTACAACGCCGGGGGATCGATCGTGTTGCCGGGGTCGAACAGGGCGAGGCCGCCGGAGCCGGCGATCGCGTACACGTTGCCGGAGGCGGGCCACAGCACCACGTTCTCGGCGACCCGGTGCACGCCGTGCGCCCGCAGGTCGGCGAGCGGCACGTCGCCGGGGCTCGTGACGCCCTGCCACACCCGCTCGGCGTAGTCGAGCATGTTTCTCGCCCCTCCTCCCGCGACTCACCCGCGATCCCCCCGGCCCGGCCTCCCGACCCTCACCGGAAACAATGACCTCGAAGGCACAGGCCGAGGAAGTAGGGAGGTCCCTAGTGCTGTGGCCACGCCGCTCGGCGTGCGGCTGGTTCGCCTGCGGTGCGTATGAGGCCCGTGAAAGGCTTGTCTAGAGCTCGCCGCGGTCCACCGCCAGGGCCAGCTCCACCCGTGAGCGCAGGCCCGTCTTGGCGTACACGCGGCTGAGGTACACCTCGACCGTCTTGCGGCTGTAGTGCAGTTCCTCGGCGATCTGCGGGTTGCTGCGGCCGATCGCGACGAGCTGGGCGACACGGCGTTCCACGGCCGTGAGGGTGACGGTCGGGGCGGGGACGAGCCCGGCCTCGCGCAGTCTGTTGGCCGCGCGTCTGCGCCAGGGCTCGGCGCCCAGCTCGGTGAAGATCGCGTGCGCACGCTGAAGCTGCCCGCGGTCGCCGTGCACGCCGAGCACCAGCCGGGCCTGCGCCTCCTCGAACACCATGCCGTCGGCGCGGGCCAGCTCCAAGGCGGCTTCGGCCCGTTCCGGGTCGCGGAAGGCCGCCGCCGCGCACAGGTGGGCGGTGAGCCGGGCCCGGGGGATGCCGTCCTTCGCGCCCTCGTCGAGCCGGTGGGACAGCTCCCGCGCGATGTCCCAATCGCCCGCCGTGCCGTGCAGCATCACCTTCACCCCGAGGGCGCGGTGCATGACCTCGGTCGGCCCCGCCTCCAGGGCCTGATCCAGGAGACGAGCCGTGGTCTCCCGATCGCCGCGGCCGAACGCCAGCCGGGCCGCGAGCACCGTGCGCAGCCCCCTGTGCAGCGGGCAGTCCGGCGGCGGCTGGGCGAAGATCGGCTCGGTCTCCTTGTAGCGGCCCTGCTCCAGCAGGATGTCGAGCTGAATGTTGCGCAGCAGCGCCAGGTTCTCCGCCAGCCCGGCCTCGGCCATCGCCTCGGCGTCGGCGGCGATGTCGGCCAGCGCCCGCTCCCACTCCCCGCCCAGCCTGCGGATCACCGCCATCGTACGGCTCGCCTGCCCCGCGATGTCCCCCCAGCCGAGCCCGCGCCGGATCTCCTCGGCCTGGTTGAGCAGGGCGAGCGCCCGCGCGCGGATGCCGGCGATGGCGAGCAGGTGCGCGGCGGTCTCCAGGGAGGACATCCGGGCCACCGGAGGCAGCGCCACCGAGCCCTTGACGATCAGCTCGACCGCCCGCTCGCCGTTCGGCCAGTCCCCGGTGACCACCGCGTGCAGCCCCAGCGAGGTGAGCGTGATCAGCCGGTCCTCCGGCGGGCACTCGGCCAGCCCCGCCCACGCCCGCCGCGCGGTCTCGGCGGTGTCGCGGCTGAACTGCGCGTTGATCGCGGCCCGCTGGGCGAGCAGCGCGGCGGTGTCGTCGGCGTCGGGAAGCTGCTCGTCGATGACGGCGAGCGCCTGGTCGTAGTTGCCGAGGGAGTCGGCGGCGTGCACCACCGTGTACGCGGTCCGCACCCGCCGCCGCCCCGGCGGGAGCAGCTGCAAGGCGTGCAGCCCCGCCGTCACCGTCTCCCGGGGCCGGGAGCCCTTCCAGTACGACAGCGCCTGCCGCGACAGCAGCGCGCCGCGATCCGCGGGGGCGGCCAGGTCGGCGGCGCGGCCGTACCAGTGGGCGGCCGACAGCGGAGCGGTGACGCGGGTCAGCCGGGCGGCCTCCAGCATCGCGGCGAGCGCGTCGGGCGCGGTGGCGCCCTCGGCGACGTGCGTGGCCCACTCCAGCATGCTGCGGGTGCCGCGCAGGCCCTGACGCCGCAGCAGCTCGGCGATGCGGGCGTGCACCCGGCGGCGCTCGGCCGGTCCGAGGTCGGCGTAGAGCGCCTCGGCGACCAGGGGGTGGGCGAACTCGTGCGAGCCGTCCTCGCCGCTCACCACGACGCCGTCGCGGACCAGCCCGTCGAAGGCCCGCTCGGCCTGCTCCGGCGCCAGCCCCGCCACCTCGGCGAGCACCTCGAGGTCGGTCGGGTAGGCCGGGCGGGTGCGGCGCAGCGCGGCGAGCACCCGGGCGAGGTCCCTCGCCCCCTGGTCACGCTGGAACAGGCGGCCGAGGATGGCGCCGCGGCGCGCGGAGGGGTCGGTGGAATGCACCGCGCCGCCCTGCACCAGCTCCAGCACGAGCTCGCGGGCGAACCACGGGTTGCCCCGGCTGCCCTCGTGGATGCGACGCACGGTCGCCGGGCTCGGCGTGCGCCCGAGCAGCCGGGTGACCAGGTCGGTGACCTCGTCCAGGGTGAGCGGCGCGAGCGTGATCGTCTCGTCGGCGTCGAGGGCCGGCGGGCGGCGGGCGGTGACGACGACCGACAGATCGGGGACGCGGCGGGGCAGGTGGGCGAGCACGCTGAGGGTGTCCGCGTCGGCGAGGTGCGCGTCGTCGATCGCGATCAACGTGGGTCCCGGCAGGGACTCCAGCAGCCGTACGGCGAGCACCGCGGGCGCCGCGGCCGAGCCTCCGAGGGCCGCCTCGTCGATCGCGTCGAGCAGGGCGCGCAGCGGCTCGCGGGCACCGGGGTCCTCGCGCAGCGAGCAGAACGCCTCGGCGAGCGAGGCGTAGGCGAGGCCGCCGCCGAAGTCACGGGCGCGGCCGTCGAGCACGCGCGCCCCGGCCTCGCGGGCGTGCCGTTTCACCTCGGCCAGCAGGTGGGTCTTGCCGATACCCGCCTCGCCCAGGACGAGCACGGTCACGGGGGTGCGGGACAGGGCGTCAAACAGGCGGCGCAGGGCGTGCGCGCGCCCGATGGCGGCGGCGGGCTCCTTCATCGGGCTACCGGGATACCTCACGATCGGCGAACTGCAGCTTGCTGACTAAACTCCGTTAAGTTACTGCAATTCTCTATCTTTCCGAAGCGCTATGCACACTCGGGTATTGGCGATACCGAAGACGCCTCACCGCGTGGCTTCACCCGAACACGCCGAGGTACGCGTCGTGCCTTGCCGGCGTGCGTTACGGCCGACCTTTCCGATGGCGTTGCACGGCGGCATCAAGGCCGGGTCGTGCCCGAGAGGGAGGGGAGGTGAGGGTGGCGGGGGAGCGCTGCCCGGCGTGTCATCTTCTGGAATGATTCCGGATTTCATCCGTTGCGACATTCATTATTGACGTGAGTGACATTTACCGTTCTGATATAGATGGGCGGAAACGCCAGGACATGCGGGCAGAGGGGCGCCCGTTCCGGCGGGTCGGTGGCTCTTGTACGCGGTGCCCGTCGTGCATCAAGGGCCGTCCGGAAGGGCCGGGAGCCGTGGGGGCGAGTGATAATCAGGGCCGGTGACCCGCCTGGGGGTCGTAGGTCCTTTGGGCGACTTGCGCGGATTGGGTGATTCGGCGTGGCGTCTGGGGCGTGCCGAGGTGGTCTGGGAGGGCGGTAGGTGTGAGCGTGTGGCGAGGCGCTCGTACGTTCCGCGCGGGCAGGCCGAGCAAGCCGGTGGCCTGGAGCACGGGCGTCTGGGGCGTGCCGAATTGGTCTGGGAGGGCGGTAAGTGTGAGCGTGTGGCGAGGCGCTCGTACGTTCCGCGCGGGCAGGCCGGGCAGGCCGATGGCCTGGGGCACGGGCGCCCGGGTCGTGCCGCCGGGGAAGGTCAGGATGCGTAGGCGGCGAGCACGGCGCGTAGCAGGGCCGGGCGTACCGTCTCCTCGGGCAGGTCGATCGTTTTGAGGACGGCTAGCTGGATGGTGCCGAGGACGGCCCAGGCGCGGACGCGGGCCTCGCCTTCGACGGGGTCGGAGGCTTGGCCGCCGGTGAGCCGGGCGTACAGCTCGTCGCGGAACTTGCGGATGATCTCGCCGGTGGAGCCGGGCGGGGCGTGATCCATCGCGCCGATGTCCTCCATCATCAGGCGCAGCACCGCTCGATGGCGGACGCTGAAGTCCACCAGGGCCTCGATGAAGGAGGGCGTGTCGTCGCCGAAGTCGGTGCCGAGCAGGGCGAGCATGTCGTCACCCGCCGGGGCGATCAGCTCGGCGGCGATGCGGTCCTTCGGGTGGAAGTGGTAGGCGACCGCGGTTTTGGTCAGCCCCACCTCCGCTGCGATGTCGGCCAGCGAGGTGGCGGCGTATCCGCGTTCGGCGAAAAGCGCGCTGGCGGCGGCGAGGATGCGGGCCCGGGTGTCCTGGCCCTGATCGAGTGTGGCCATTGTCTCATTAACCGGCGAGTTGGTGCGTTTCCACTGGGTTGCGCCCTAGTCTCTTTCCGTAGGTCCTGTACGACCATACAGGACAGCCTTCCAGGATGATTGCCCCAGAGGTCGACTATGACGAACTTTTTGCGGCGATTGGGCGATTGGTGCGGTCGGCACGGCCTGATCGTACTGGCGCTGTGGATCGCCCTCGCCGGTGCCGTCATGGGCGGCCGGGTGATCTTCGGCGCTCCGGTCAACAACAACGTGTCCATTCCCGAGGTGGACGCGCAGATCGCCCACGACCTGCTCCGCGAGGAGTTCGGCGCGGCCGACGGGGGCGGGCGTACGGCCCAGTTGGTGCTCTACTCCGCGAATCGGGCACTGACCGAGAAGGCGCCCAAGCGGGCGGTCGAGAAGTCGCTCAAGGAGATCCGGGCGCTGCCGGGGGTGGTGTCCGTCGATACCCCCTACCGGATCGGTGGGCTTTCCTCCAGCCTGCGCATCGGAATGATCACGGTGCGGATGGAGTCCGACGACTCCTCCAAGGGATCGTCCGGGAGGTCAGGGGGCTCCGGGGGCTCGTCCTCGCCGAGCACCGAGGAACTGGTGCGGGCCGCCGCGCCCGCGGCCCAGGCCGGCATCGAGGTGGTCCCGGTCGACTCCTCCTCCCCGGCAGACAAGGAGATCAAGACCGGCCCGAGCGAGATCATCGGTGTCTCGATCGCGCTGCTGGTCCTGCTGTTCGCCTTCGGCACGCTCGTCGCCGCGCTGATTCCGATCTTCACCGCGCTGTTCAGCGTGGCCGTGGGGCTCGGCGTCATCGGACTGCTCGGCCATGTGATCGACGTGCCCTCGCAGGCGTCGGTGATGGCCACCATGATCGGTATTGGTGTCGGCATCGACTACGCGCTGTTCCTGATCTCCCGGCATCGGCGGCTGCTCGCCGACGGGGTCACGGTGCGTGAGTCGATCGCCCGCACCACGGCCGGCTCGGGCGGCGCGGTGCTGTTCGCGGGCGGCACCGTCGTGATCGCGCTCAGCGCGCTCTTCCTGGCCGGGTTCCCGCTGCTGCGCACTCTCGGGCTGCTCACCGGGATCTCGGTGATATGCGCGGTGCTCACCTCGCTCACGCTGGTGCCCGCGCTGCTGGGGCTGCTCGGGCATCGCGTCAACGCGCTGCGCATTCCCATCGTGGGGCCGCGTCGTACCGGGCGGGACGGCCCCGCGACGGGCTGGGCCGCGCTCGGCGACTGGGTCGCCGGGCGGCCGTGGCGGGTGCTGGTCGCCGCCACGCTCGTGCTCGCCGCGCTCGCCGCGCCGACGCTCGGCCTCAAACTCGGCACGCTCGACGACGGGTACGCCGGGGAGGGCACCTCGGCCAGGCGGGCGTACGAGCTGATCAGCGCCGGTTTCGGGCCGGGCGCCATCGCCCCCATGATCGTCATCGCCGAACTCGACCACAAGGCCGAGGCCCCGGCCGACGAGAAGGCCACGAACGAGAAGGGCACAGGCGAGAAGGGCACAGGCGAGAAGGGCTCGGACGGGGGGACGAAGCTCCAGGACCCGACGGTGCAGGCGCTGCGGCAGCGGGTCGCGGGCGTGGAGGGCGTGGTGCACGTCACCGAGCCCAAGATCGGCGCTGACGGCACCGTCGTCATGGTGAACGCGATCTCGCGCTTCGCGCCCAGTGACGACCGGGCGACCGACGTGGTGCATCGCATCCGGGCGCTGGACGTGCCGGGGGCCGATGTGCACGTGGGCGGCGAGGTCGCCGCCCTGGCCGACGCGGGCGAACGCATCACTTCCCGCACGCCGCTGGTCATCGCCGTCGTGGTGCTGCTCAGCGCGTTCCTGCTGCTGCTGGCGTTCCGCGCGCCGCTGGTCGCGATCAAGGCGGCGCTGATGAACATGGTCTCGCTCGGGGCCGCGTTCGGCGCGCTGGCGATCGTCTTCAGCTATGGCGTGGGCAGCCGCCTGGTCGGCATGGACCCGCCGCCGAGCGCGGACGCGTCGCCGGTGAACCTGCTGTTCTTCACCGTGCCGATCGACCAGTACGTCCCGGTGATGCTGTTCGCCGTGCTGTTCGGACTGTCCATGGACTACGAGGTGTTCCTGCTCACCTCCGTCCGCCAGGCGTACCTGCGCACCGACGACAACCGCCGGGCGGTCGCCGAGGGCCTCGGCGCCACCGGCCGCGTCATCACCTCCGCCGCCCTGATCATGGTGGCCGTCTTCGTGGCCTTCGTCGCCTACCCCGACCCCCTGGTCAAGGTCTTCGGCGTCGGCCTCGCTGTCGCCATCGCCGTGGACGCCACCCTCATCCGCGGCTTCCTCGTCCCCGCCACGATGGTCCTGCTCGGCAGGCTCAACTGGTGGTGCCCCCGCTGGCTCGACCGCATCCTCCCGCCCCTGTCGGTCGCCGAGCACGACGACGACGAGCCCGCCGCGCCGCCGCAAAAGGAACTCGTCGGCGCGAACCGCGCACACCTGTGACATTCGGGGACGTTGGCAATGGCAGACGTGATACCCGCCCAAAAGATCATTTATAACTTGTTCTAAACTAAACGGTCATGACGGCTGATCTCGCGTCCACAGAGGAGTCCGACGGCAAGGAGTCGCGCCTGGCCGCGCTCAGCGTCCTCGCCCAGCAGGTACGGGACCTGATGGACGCGGTGGCCCTGACCGACGTCGACGAGGACGAGATGACCGCCGTGACGGCCGAGCTCGTGGCCCTCACCGACCGGTTGCGGGCGGCCCAGCGCGCCACCCCGCAGCCTCACGAGATCGCCCCCGACGGCAGCTACCGCCACCTTGGCAACGCCGTCACCGGCGCCTGCAACCCGCACGCGCTTCCGCTGCGGACGGAGGTCACCCCCGAGGGCGGCACCCGGTCCGAGCTGACCTTCCGCCCCATCCACGAGGGCCCGCCCAACGCGGTCCACGGCGGGGTGAGCGCCATGATCCTCGACCATGTGCTCGGCAACACCGTCGCCGCGGCCGGTCGCGGCGGCATGACCGGCACCCTCACCATCCGCTACCGCCGCCCGACGCCGTACGGCCGGCCCTTGGTGGCCACGGCCGAGATCTCCCGCACGGAGGGGCGCAAGACCTGGGTCGAGGGCCGCATCGCCACGCCCGACGACACAGTCCTGGTCGAGGCCACCGGGCTGTTCATCACGCCCATGGAGTGGGTGCGCTCAGGAGAGGGTCCCGCCAACGCGGTGTGACGAAACGCCGGTGTGATGAGCGGTGTAATGAAACGCGGTGTGACGACTCGCCCGCGGCCGTCCTCACCGCGATCGCCGTCCGGGTGAAGGATGAGCCATATCGAGGTCAAGGCCCTGGACTTTCCGCAAACGGCGGCCGACGATGGATTCACATGCGGCGCCGAAATGGCCATGGATATGGGGGACCGGCCGTCACGCGCATATCGGCGCGAAGCATCGTACCTGCCCCATAGGAAATAGGGGCCTTCAGGCGGTGGCGTAGCGAGGGGTTCCCCAGACACCGTCAATCGTTCACACCTGTGAGGCTGCCCGTGCCGAGCCGTGTGCTTGTCGTGCCGGTCTCGGGGTGTGCGCATGTCGATCACAGAAAAGGGAGGATGATATGCGCGAAAGGCGTTTGATCTTCCTTGGTCCGGCTCTCCTCGCCACCTTCGCGTTCGGCGTGGCCGAGGCTCCGCCGGCGTCCGCCGCCCCGGCGTCCGGCAGCGTCGTGACGAGCACGAACACGGTCGTCGACAAGCTCATCGCGCCGACCTGTAAAAAGCTGAAGGGAAAACGCAAGAGAAGGGCGTGTCAGGACGGCTACAACGACGGGTTCAGCTACGCCAAGTCCACCTGTAAGCGGCGTAGTGTCACGAAGCCAAAGGTCTCGGTGTCGGCCGCCTACGACCGCGGGTACGCCGCGGGGTTCAAAGCGGGCAGGAAAGCCTGCTGACCGCCCTGCCATGACCTGACCCACAACGCCGTATCGCCGATGCGTCGAAGATGAACGGTGGCCGCCACGTCGGAAAATGGCGGCCACCGTTCACTCGGGGAATCGTCGGGGGTACGGCGGCTGATGTGAGGTCCACCTCCTGACCATGAGGGTCGCACCTGTCGACGCGGCAGGCGTCGCGGCGACTCCTCGGCCGCGGTCAACCGGCGGCGGCGGCCGCCGCCTGCGCCTGCTGGATCACCTTGCGCAGGGCGGGGGCGGCCGGGCCGCCGCGCTCCTGCAGAGCGGCGATGCGGTCCTTGTGGGTACGGCGGCGCTTACGGGGGAAGACCGTCTTGAGCTCGGCGGTCGCGGCCAGGGCGACCAGGGCGGCCTCGCGGTCCTCCACCCGGGTGAGCGGGGCGGACAGGGCCGCGGAGACCTCGGCGGCCAGCCGCTTGACGACCCGGGGGTCGCGCACGTGGATCACGGTTCGGCTGAAGATGAGGAACGGGCGCTGCAACTCCACCTTGATCCAGCGGCCCGCCTCCAGCTCGTCGCGGACGGCCTTGGCGGTGGCCTTGCCGTGGGTGCGGATCCAGTGCTGCCATGACCGGGGTTTCGACTCCGAGATCTGCTGGAGGACCTGGGCCAGCACCGGGTCGTCGAGCGGACGGGCGTGCTCGACCGGCCGCACCTTGCCCGACTCGTCGGCGATCCTGCCGCTGAACAGCAACTCGGTCAACGCGGCGGCGCGGAGCAGGTAGCGGAAGTACATGCCGCCCGCGAGGCGGTGCTTGTCCTGGTCGTAGGCGAGGAGATAGAGCTGGGCCGGCAGGGTCTCGGGAACGTTCACGATGGCTCTCCTCTCAGTGGGCCAGGCCGGGTGTCCGGCCTGGCCGGAACGAACGGGGGAACTGGTGCGATGACCGCGGGCGTTCACCGCGCGTCTTGGGCCGAATCCCTCGGGCCGGGGTCTTGCAACGGGTCCCTCGGGCCGGGCGCCTTTGGGTCGGTCGGCGCCGTACGTTGACGCGCCGTCGCGGCGCCAGGGATGGCCACCTCGGTGAAGCGATGCGGTCACGCGCTAGGTATCGGGGGGCCGGGCGTTCTCCGGCGTGGCTTCGGGGGCCGCCGCCAGGTCGGAGCCGTTTCCCCTGGGCTGTCTGGGAGGACGTCCTCGCCGGGGGATGCGTCCCGCGTCGCGGGGGAGGCGTCCGGCGTCGGCCAGCGCCTTGCGGAGCAGGAATTCGATCTGGGCGTTGGTGCTCCGGAGCTCATCGCCGGCCCACCGGGCCAAGGCGTCGTGGACCGCCGGGTCCAGCCGGAGCAGGATGCTCTTTCGTTCGGTCGCCACGGTTACCGGTAAAGGGAGCCGGTGTTG
Source organism: Thermopolyspora sp. NPDC052614 (assembly GCF_040678635.1). Classification (NCBI taxonomy): domain Bacteria; kingdom Bacillati; phylum Actinomycetota; class Actinomycetes; order Streptosporangiales; family Streptosporangiaceae; genus Thermopolyspora; species Thermopolyspora sp. NPDC052614. Next base: position 71,454 of record NZ_JBFATZ010000024.1, on the reverse strand, counting down.
ACGACCGGCTGCACGTCACGGTCGCCGCAGAGCACGACCAGCAGGTTGCTGACCATGGTGGCCTTGCGCTCCTCGTCCAGGTCGATGACGTCGTGCTCGTCGAGCCGGGCGAGGGCGGCCTCGACCATGCCGACCGCGCCGTCGACGATCCGCTGCCGGGCCGCCACGACCGCTCCGGCCTGCTGCCGGCGCAGCATCGCCTGCGCGATCTCGGGCGCGTACGCCAGGCGGGTGATGCGCGACTCGATGACCTTGACGCCCGCCGAGGCCACCCGGGCCGCGATCTCGGCCGACAGCCGCCCGGTGATCTCGTCGGCGTTCTCCCGCAGGGAGAGCTGCTGCCCGTCGTGCGAGTCGTAGGGGTAGCTGCCCGCGATGTGACGCACGGCCGTCTCGGTCTGGAAGGCGACGAACTCCACGAAGTCATCGACCTCGAACTGGGCCATGGCCGTGTCCTCCACCTGCCAGACGACGACGGCGGCCATTTCGATGGGGTTGCCGTCGGCGTCGTTGACCTTGGCGGTGCCGGTCTCGTGGTTGCGAATCCGGGTCGAGATCTTGCCCTTCTGAGTGAACGGAAGCACGCACCGCAGACCGGGCGTGCGTACCGTGCCCTTGTAGCGGCCGAGCAACTGGATCACCCGGGCCTCGCCCGGCGCGACCGCGGTGAGGCTGGTGCTGAGGCAGGCCCCGCCGATGACCAGCAGCGCACCGACCACGATCATCACGGTCCCTGCGGTGGGGCCGCCCGTGGCGGCCGTGACCGTCCCCACGACCATCAGGGCGGTGCCGCCCACGATGGCCAGCAGGGACAGGCCGAGGATCGGCCACCCGTTCGTCTCCCACGCGGGGAACTCGTTGGTGTGCGGTTTCGGCATGTCCACCGCGACGTCGTTCTTGACGAGCGCGCTCTCTGTCATGGCTCCTCCTTGATGTCTATCTAGAACCTAGCAAAGTGATATCACTTTTTCTAGGCGAGAGCGCCCGCCGACCGCCGGGCCACAGGAGTCTGCCGTTGCGGACAGGTGCCGCAGCGAGGCCGTGACCGCCGGTGCCGACCCTTGTGAGTCCGAGGAGTTGAAGGCGTCGGGGGCCGTCGCCGCAACGGAGAAGGCGGAATTCGACCAGCCCGGCGCATGCCTACCTGGGCAGGTCCGGTGATTTTCCGCGCGCAAGCGATCTCAACGGCCGCCGGAACAGGCGGTCACCGCACAACGCCGTGGGCATGGTGCCCAGCGGGTTGCAGGGGATCGACTACGAGCGACTCGTGGACGACCGCGACATCAGTGAAGGGTCGATGTCAGTTGATGACCGGCGGCGGATCGTCGTTCTGTTCGCCGTCCGACTGTTCGACGTCCGACTCGCCCGCGGAACCGTCGTCAGGGTTCTGCGTGGGTTTGTCACTCGGCTCGTCGCTGGGTTTGTCGCTCGGCTTGTCACCGGGCTTGTCGGCCGGCTTGTCCTGCGGCTTGTCGCCGCCGGTGTCGCAGGCCGGGCGGTCGAGGTTCACGGTCCGGCCCGGGCTTCCGTTCCCGGCGGTGGGCGAGGTGGAGACCACCACGCTTCGGGCGTCACCGCCGCACTTGGGCGGGGCGAACCTCTTGCTCAGCGACAGCACATAGGAGGTCTTGCCCTTGACCACGACCGTGCGGGCGTCCGTACGCGTGATCGGGTCGCCGTTGACGACCACCCGCTGTTTGAAGGTCGCCGTGACGGTCACCGGTTCGGTGGTGCTCGTCGTGACCGCCACCCGCGCGGTGGTGCCGTTCCACGACAGGATCCGCACGCGCGGCGGCGCGCACTTCGGCCCGGACACCCGGGTCGTGCGGGTGACGGTGCCGCCGGGGGCGGCGGGCACGGTGGCCGCGGAGACCCCGAGCACGGCCGTCTCTCCGCACGGGATCTTCGGGAAGTCGCCGGTCACCACCGAGCGGTACGAGGTTTCGCCAGAAAGGGCGCGTGCGGCGGTGTCAACGACCTTGGCCTCGCCCTCGCCCTGGCGCAGGGTGAAGCCGATGTTCAGCCTGACCGCGCCGGGGCCGCTGGTGTTGACGTTGACGACCGCCTGCCGGCCGTTCCACGAACCGATCGACAGCCTCTCCACCTGCGGCGCCGGACACGCGGGTCCCCGCACCGTGATCGTTTGGCTGCGCGGGCCGCCGGACGCCGCCGGGGTCGTGTCGACCGTCACCCGGCGGACCACGCTGGTGCCGCAGTCCGGCTCGCCCAGGTCGGCCGTCGTGGTGACGGTGTAGACGGTCCTGCCGGAGAGCGTGAAGGTCTGCGGCCGTCCCACCGGGGACAGATCACCGCCCACGCGGCCCTGCGCGTACCGCACGGTCAACTTGACCGGAGCGGTCACGTTCGTGCCCGCGTACACGGTCGCGTTGTTCCCGTCGAAGTTGACGATTCTCAGCGCGTCAACCGTGACCACCGTCGGGGTGGGAGTCGGGGTCGGAGTGGGTGTGGGTGTCGGGGTGGGCGTGGGAGTCGGCGTGGGTGTCGGGGTTGGGGTAGGTGTCGGCGTGGGCGTGGGCGTGGGCGTGGGAGTCGGGGTAGGCGTCGGCGATGGGCCGGTGGAGGTCTCGCTCGGCGTCGGATCGGGGTCGGTCCCCTTGTCGGTCGGGCGCGGCTCGGGGGACGGAGGTCGCGCGGAATTCGTCGCTCCTGATCCGGATCCGACCTCGTTCCCGGCAGGCGAGAGCGTCGGCAGGCTCTCCGCTCTGTCCGGGGAAGGGCTTTCCGCAGCGGGGTCCGCCGTACGCGGCGGAGCCGGAGACTCTTCGCTCCCGCCGCCACCGCCGGGCGGCTGGGCGAACACCTGCGCGGGAGTACGCTCCGGCCGCAGCGGGCCGTCGTTGCCCAGGGTGATGTTCGGCCGCGACATGGTGATGAGCACCGCGACGACGATCGCGGCCGAGACCGCGCCCGCCCCGATCGCGTACCGGGGCGCGACCTCCTGCAGCCGCCTCAGGCCGTTGCGGACCACGCCGGGATTCCCGAGCCGGGTCTGCGCCAGCGAGGTGGACACCTGCGGCGGCGGATCGGCGAGCGGGAACAGCAGCGCCAGCAACGTGGCCATCTCGGCGAGGTGCCGCCGCCCGCGCTGCTCCCACTCCGGCCCGTACGCCTCGATCGCGGCCGTCTCCAGCTCGGCGAGGAAGGCCCGCGCGGTCATCGGCCGGTCCGCCGGGTTCTTGGCCATGCCCCGGGCGACCAGCCCTCGCACCGAGGACGGCACCTCCAGCAGCGGAATCGGGGCGTTCTTGTGCTGGTGCATGAGCGCCAGCCCGTTCTCCGCCCGGTACGGCCGATGCCCGGTGAGGCACTCGAAGAACACGCAGGTGGCCGCGTACACGTCGGTCGCCGGAGTGGCGCGGCTGCCCTCCCACTGCTCGGGGGCCATGTACGAGGGCGTGCCGGAGTGCACCCCCACCTGGCCATGGCGGGCCGCGATGCCGAAGTCGCTCAGCTTGGTCGCGCCGTCGGCCTGAACCAGCACGTTCTCCGGCTTGTAGTCCCGGTGCACGATGCCCGAGGCGTGCGCCGTCGACATGCCGAGCAGCGACCCCTTGAGCACGACGAGCGCGGCCTCGGGGCTGGTCGCCCCGTGCTCGGCGAGCAGCCTGCGCAGCGAGACGCCGTCGACGAGCTCCATGACGATGGCGGCCCCCGCCATCGTCTCGACGTACTCGTAAAGCCGCACGATGTTGGGATCGTCCAGCTCCACCATGACCCGGGCCTCGGCCCGGAACCCCGCCAGGAACTCCGGATCCCTCCGCAGCTCGTCCTGCAGGTACTTAATGGCGACAAACGCCCCGGTAGCGGTGTATGTCGCCAGAACGACGCGGCCGGCACCCCCCGTGCCGAGGACGCGCTCTTCCCGATAACCGGGTACCACCCAGCTGCCCATCGCGTGCCCTTCTAGACCCCACCCCACTAGAAGGTCTCATCCCGAAACGTTACTTGTCACGGTAATTTCTGTTCTTCATATGACGTTTCAGGTACGTCGGCGGTTGTCGTCCGGCCCGCGGTTCCTGCCGGCCGCTATCGGCCGAACGTATTCCCAGGTCGCCGAGGTCCGGCGGATGTCCCGGGGCGCATGTGCGAATGGCGTCGCGCATCCGGTCCGCCGGGTGGAAATGAAGATCCGGTTTGTGGTCCCGGGCCCCCGCCTTCTCATTGCCGATCCCTGCAAGGGCCATGACATGCCTATAAAGGCCATTTTCGGCCCGTAATAACGGTTCGTCCGAAAGAGGGGCGGTCGTGGCCTGCCGGGGGAGACCACGACCTCGGGCGTCGGCCGCGCCGCCGGCGGCTCACAGCCGTCCGTGCTCCCGCAGCACGCGTCTGGCCTGGGCGAACAGCATGCCGACGTTCACCGACTTGCGGCACACCACCGCCACGACGATGTCGTCGTTGCTCCCGGAGCGCAGGAACAGGTGGGCGAGGTTCTCGCTGTTGACGAGGATCTCCTGAAAGTAGTGCCGGTCGGTGACGACGCCGCGGCGCTCCTTGAAGATGTCCTCGATCATCATGACGTTGCGGCCCTGGAACATCTCCAAGGTGGTCGCCGCGAGCAGGTCGAGCACCTCCGGCGGGTGCGTGTCGACGGTCTCCACCGACAGCAGCATGCCGGTGGCCATGTCGATCACCCCGGCGGCGAGGCACTCGGGGACCTCCGAGCGCAGGTACTTGACCACGCTGTTCACCCGGTCGGTCATGCTCGGGGACTCCTGGGCGCCCGAGGTTCTGGACGTGCTCATCGCGCTCCTAGCGTTCGTTGTGCCGCGTACGGGTACGGTTCGGCCCCGGCGCGGACGTCGTGTTCGGTGGTACTCATGGGTGTCGATCGGCCGCTTCGGGCCGGGCCGGGCCTTTCCCGGCGATTCGGTGCCCCTCGGTGTCAGGGCGGGCAGGTCGGTTCAGGCCCGCTTGGCCGGTTCCTGCGGCGCGGTGAGCAGGTGGTTGATTCGCTCGGTGACCGCCTGTGATTCCCGGTGCAGGTGCCGTACGTCCATGCCCGCGTCCCCCAGCACGGCCATCAGCGCCAGCTCGCCGACCGCCTGCACGACCACGTAGCCGTGGTTGAACTGCGCCACCGTCTGCTGCAGCCCGCCCCTGCCCAGCACGTCGCCGGCGCGGCGGGCGAGCCCGAGGGTGGCGGCCGACAGCGCCGCCAGCGTGTCCGGATTCACCAGGTCGGCGTCGGCGTCCGCGGTGATCAGTATCCCGTCGGTGGTGGCCACGGCGACGTCGGTGACGCCGACCACCCGGTCGCGGAGCCGGCGGATCTCGTCGGCCAGCTCCTCATCGTTCGTACTCACGGCTCTCCTGTCTCCTGGTCGCGTGTCTCCTGGCCGCGTTCGCCGGACCGGGTCACGTCGTCGACGGGCTCTCGCGCGCCCGCGCCCCCGCCCGGCGGCGCGTCCTGGTCGGAGTGCGCGCGCAGCCGGAGCCGGGGACGGTGGGTGAGCGGTCTCAACGGGGAATCGCCCCGGAAGCCGCTGGCCCCGGGTGCGCGGCGGGGCAGCCGATCGGGCTCCGCGCCCGGGGGCGGCTCCGGCCACGGGCGGTCGCCGGGGGAGCGGGGCCGGTGGCTCGGATCGCCGTCCGGCGGGTGGACGGCGGCCACCCCTTCGGCCAGCATCGCCGAGATCTCCACGGTGACGGCGTAGAGGCCGCGGCCGAGCAGGAAGGCGACGTCCCGGCAACTGCGCCGGCCGTTGAGATGGCGCAGGATCTCGCGCCGCAGGTCGCTGGGCGGCGCCTGGGGCCGCTCCGCCGCCCGGGGGGTCGGGACCAGGCGGTCGAGGAACGGGGAGATCGGGGTACGGCGGGACACGCGCAGGGCGGCGAGGCGTCGTTCGGTCTCGCCCAGCAGCCAGTCGGGTTCGATGTCCAGCGGCACCGACAGCCAGGACGCGGCCGTGTCCCGCTCCAGGACGCACTCGTCGACGCGTCCCGCCGCGATCGCGAAGGCTCCGTCGAGCGCCGCCATCTGGCAGATCGCCCGCAACTCCGTGGCGCCGACGAGCGTCCGGGCGACGAGTTCGGCTCCGATGCGCTCGTCGGCCGCGCCGGCCTTGACCGCGTCGGACCAGTCGGTCTCGGTGATCCGGCCGGAGCGCAGCAGCAGGGCCGCGGCGTCGGGGGCACCGGGCGAGGTGACGGCGGTGACGACGCCCCGGGCGAGGGCGATGACGCCGCCGGGGCTGCCGGTCACCCGCAGCAGGCCCGTCAGCCGCTGCTCCGACGCGGGGGTCAGCGCCTGGGCGAGCTTGACGGTGGCGGCCGGTTCGCTGTCCGGGGGCGGCGGAGGGGGAGCAGCGGAAAGGGCCGCCGACATGGGATCCTCCAGGCGTGAGAGACCGGGTGAACAGGCCGGAAACATCTAAAATCGTCAAATTACGGGGAATGTCGATATCTGCCCACTTTGGGCATGGTGGCGTTGATTGCAGTGAGCATACATTTGCGCGATTTGCCGATGTTGCGCGGGGAATATCCTGCCCTTGACGGTGTGCCTCGGTCAAGCTGGTTACTTGCATTTCTGCATGTGCGACATGAGGCGATATTGTGAATATTATTCGGCTCCGGTGGTCGCGGGCGACCCTGTGGTCCGCGTTCGCTCAATGAGGATCCCGCGCCGTACGGATGACCTGCTCAAATCGGTCGGCGAAAGGGGCGTATGGCACATTCGCGAATATCTTCCATGAAATGTGCACGGTGGCCGGAACGCGTATCTGAGGCGGTCGGGCGCGGCCTTTCCCCTCGTCGGCGCGCCGCCCGTCGTGAGTCCCCGTTGTGACGCCGCCGCGGGCGGTGAATGCGCGGGCCGGGGGCGTATGGCTTCGCGGCGAAGGGTGTGGTGAGGTGGAGGCAGGATTCCGTACGCGCGTGGAGGGATCGGATGGCTCGCAACCTCATCCTGTCGGGCGGTGCGTTTCATGACTTCGCGGCGACCTCGGAGGCGCTGGCCGAGGTGCTGACGGAGGTCGGGGTCGACTCGGAGATCACCGAGGACATCGCCGGCGCGCTGGAGGACCGCCCCGAGGTGCAGCTCATCACGGTCAACGCGCTGCGCTGCCGGATGACGGACGGACGCTACGGCGATCAGGCGGCGCGCTGGCGCTTCGAGCTGTCGGCCGAGGCGCGCACGGCCCTGCTCGACCACCTCGACCGCGGATACGGCCTGCTCGCGGTGCACGCCGCGACGCTGTGCTTCGACGACTGGCGGGGATGGCCCCGGGTGGTCGGGGCCTGCTGGAACCCGGGCAAGTCCCACCATCCCCCGCTCGGCTGGACCGAGGTGCGCGTGCTCGGCGGCCACCCCATCGTCGACGGGCTACGGGACTTCGACGTCGTGGACGAGGTCTACTCCGACCTCGACGTGCTCCCCGACGTCCGCCCGCTCGCCTCCGCCCACGGTCAGCCGCTGCTGTGGGCGCGCACGGTACGGCGCGGCCGTGTCGTGTACGACGCCCTCGGCCACGACGTGCGCTCCTTTGACAGCCCGGTCCACCGCCGCCTGCTGCAGCGGGCGGCCCTGTGGCTGCTGAAACGCCCGGTGGTGCTCGGCGACTGACGGCGGGCGGCTCGCGGCGTCCGGGTCGTGCGAGGGCACCGGTGCGCCGACGGTGAGGTCGTGCGGGGAGGCCGTGCGGTGAGGCCGTGCGGGGGAGGGTCAGCCGTCGGAGACGTCGGACGGAGGGCGGCTCTTGAGCAGCCGGGCCGACTCCGACTCGTGGGCGATGCGGCGCAGTACGTCGAAGGCCCTGCCGTACATGACGGTGCCGAGCACGATGCTCTCGACGGCCTGGTCCCGCGGGCCGTCGAAGGGGATGGTACCCATCTCGTAATCCCGGACGAGCCGCAGCGCGGCCTCGGCGTACGGCATGAGGGCCTCGGCGGTGCCGGGCAGGCCGAGGCGGCGCATCGCGATCAGGTTGTGGGCGAGTTCGTCGCGGGTGGGGGCGTCCGCGCTCACGCGCAGTTCGAGGGCGGCGAGCAGGCGGTCCACCTCGGCGTGGGCCTCTCGCCACCGCTCCCGCGCGGCCGGGTCGTCCTCGGCGTCGCCTAGGGGCTCGGTCTTGGGGCCTGGCTTGGGGCCCGGTTTATGGCCCGGTTTGGGGCCCAGCGCGTAGTGTGCGGTGCCGAGCATCTCGTGCACCGGCAGGCTCTCGTCCTCCACCGCGGCGATCACCTGGCGGATCGAGGCGAGCGGGAGGCGTCCGACCTCGAGGAGCGCGCGGATCAGGCGCAGGCGGTGCAGGTGGCGCTCGCCGTACTGGGCGCGGGTGGCGGCGGTCGTTTCGCCCTGCGGGAGCAGGCCCTCGCGCAGGTAGTACTTGATCGTGGGGATGGGCACCCCGGACGCCGCGCTCAGCTCGGAAATCCGCATAGTCAGATAGTACTGGTATCCAACGCCGGTCCCCCCGGCCGGTGCCCTGTGGACGGAGTGCGCCGCGCGGGCTCGTGGATCGGCCGGTGAGGTCTCCGCTCCCGCCTGCCCGCCGTACGAGGCAGAAGGTTCGGACCGCACCGCACGGCAACCCGGCGCAAGTGGTCTGACCTGCGTTTTCCTCCCGCTAACCTGAACTTGACTCCATCAGTCATGAGAATTATTTTCATGTCAACCGTACTGACCTGGAAGGATTGCCTGTGACCGGTGGCGCGCTGGGACGCATCGAGACCGAGCTGCCGCATCTGCCCAACGCGCTGCGGCGGGTCGGCGAGCTGATCCTGGCCGACCCGGCCGAGGCCGCGAGGTCCACGATCGTCACGCTCGCCGAGCGCAGCGGCACCTCGGCGGCGACCGTCACCCGGTTTTGCCGCGCCTTCGGCTTCGCCGGGTACTCTGAGCTGCGGGTCGTGCTCGCCACCGAGAACGGGCGGGCCGCGCAGGCCGGCTGGGGCGTCGGCGTGCTCGGCCAGGCGATCGGGCCCGGCGACCCGCTCGACGCGGTCGTGCAGACGATGGCCGCGGCCGACGCCCGGCTCATCCAGGAGACCGCGGCCCAGCTCGACCTCGGCGTGATCGCCAAGGTCGCCGACGCGATCGTGGCGGCCGGGCGGGTGCTGTTGTTCGGCATGTCCACCAGCGGCGAGGTGGCCGGCATGCTCAGCGGTCGGCTGCGCCGCATCCGGGTGCCGTGCTGGAGCTACCGCGACCCGCACCAGGCGCTCGCCGACGCGGCGCTGCTCGGCGAGGGCGACGTCGCGCTCGGCGTCTCCCACCAGGGCCGCACCCGTGAGGTCCTGGAGACGATGGCCGAGGCCGCCGGGCGCGGGGCGACCACCGTCGCGGTCACCTCCTTCGCCCGCTCCCCGCTCGCCGAGCTCGCCGAGCTGGTGCTCACCACGGCGAGCCGGGAGACCGCCTTCCGCCCCGCCGGGCTGGCCGCCGTGCACTCCCAGCTCTTCGTGCTGGACGCGGTGTACGTGGCGGTCGCCCAGCGCACCTACGAGCGGGCCACCGACGCCTTCGATCGCACGATCAAGGCCCTGGACAGCCACCGAGTCGAAAGGAACTGAACGACGTGGACATCGGCGACATCGGCGCCACCGCGTACGTCCGGCACGTGGAGCACCTGGTCCGCGAGGTCTCGCAGAGCCAGGCCGACCCGGTACGGCGCGCCGCCGAGATCATCGTGGCCGCGCTGCGCGCGGACGGGGTCGTCCAGGCCTTCGGCTCCGGTCACTCCGAGGCGATCGCGATGGAGATCGCCGGCCGCGCCGGCGGGCTCATCCCGACCAACCGGCTCGCCCTGCGCGACCTGGTCCTGTACGGCGGCGCCCCGCCCGAGATCCTCACCAAGGAGCTCGAACGCGACCCCGCCATCGCCCAGCGCATCTACGACCTGGCCCCGGTGAGCCCGAAGGACGCCTTCGTGCTCATCTCCAGCTCCGGCGTGAACGGCTCGATCGTGGAGATGGCCACCCTCGTCAAGGACCGCGGCCACCCGGTGATCGCGATCACCTCGGTGCGGCACAGCCGGGCCATGCCGTCCCGCCACCCGTCGGGCCGCAAACTGCTCGACCTGGCGGACGTGGTGCTCGACAACGGCGCGCCGTACGGGGACGCGGTCCTGGACGTTCCGGGCGGCGCGGCCACCGGCGCGGTGTCCACGATCACCTCGGCGCTGCTGGCGCAGATGGTCGTCGCGGAGGTGGTGCGCACGCTGCTGGAGGCGGGGGAGACCCCGCCGCTGTACCGCTCGGTCAACGTCGTCGGGGGCGACGAGCACAACCGGGCACTTGAGGCCCGCTACGAGGGCCGCATCCGCCGCGGAGCCTGACCACCCGACATCCGCGGTGCGCGCGAGCGGACCGGCATCCATTGGAGGACTCATGCCAGCAAAGCCCCCCACAAACCCTCTCAGCAGGCGCGAAATGCTGAGAGCCGCCGTCACGGCGGGCGTGCTGCTGCCGTTCGCCGCGGCCTGCGCGACCCCGACCGGCGGCGGCGCGGACGGCGCCTCGCGTGCGGTCGCCACCGGGACCGTGAGCGCGGCCAACCCGCTCGGCGTCCCCGAGAGCATGCCGTTCGAGGTCGTGATCTTCGACGGCGGCTTCGGCGACGCGTACGCGCGCGACATCCACGAGCCGCTGTTCCGCACCAGGCACCCGAAGGTGCGCATCAAGCACACCGCGACCAAGGAGATCGCCAAGACGCTCCAGCCGCGCTTCGCCGGCGGGGACCCGCCGGAGTTCGTCAACAACTCCGGCGACAACGCGATGGACTTCGGCGCCCTCATCCAGGACGGCCAGGTCGCCGACCTCACCCCGCTGCTCGACGCGCCGAGCTGGGACGACCCGAACGTCAAGGTCCGCGACACGCTGCTGCCCACCGCGATCGAGTTCGGCAGCTACGATGGAACGTTCCGAGTGCTGCCGTACGCGAACACGGTCTGGGGCATCTGGTACTCCACCAAGCTGTTCAAGGACAACGGCTGGGAGGTGCCCAAGACCTGGGACGACTTCCTCGCCCTCTGCGCGACGATCAAGAAGTCGGGCAAGGCCGCGCCGTTCACCTACGCCGGCAAGCACCCGTTCTACATCTACGAGACCATCCTCACCCTCGCCGCCAAGATCGGCGGCGTGGACGTGCTGCGGAACATCGACAACCTCGTCGAGGGCGCGTGGAAGGCCGAGCCGGTCACCCAGGCGGCCACCGCCTTCGCCGAGGTCGGCGCGAAGTACCTGATGCAGGGCACCGCCGGGCTCGACCACATCCAGACGCAGACCGCGCAGAACAAGTACCAGGTGGCGATGCTGCCGAACGGCTCCTGGCTGGAGAACGAGCAGAAGGACTCCACCCCGGACGACTTCGGCTACGCGATGTTCCCGCTGCCGTCGTTCTCCCGCTCCGACGCCCTGCCGTACGGCACGCTGCACGCCCGGCCGGGCGAGGAGTTCTTCGTCTCGGCCCGGTCGGCGAACCCGCTGGCCGGCATGGAGTACATGCGGGCGATGCTGTCCGCGCAGGGCGCCGGGCAGTTCACCGAGCTGGTCAGCACGCTCACCGTGGTCAAGGGCGCGGGGGAGGGGCGCCGCCTCTCGCCCGGCCTGGCCAGCGCGTCGGCGGCGCTGAAGGCGGCCGGGACCAACACCGTCTACTTCCGGTTCCGGCAGTGGTACGCCGAGCTCCACGACGAGGTGGCCGCGGCCACCGGCCAGCTGATGAACGGGCGGCTGAGCCCGGCGGCCTGGGCCGACCGGATCCAGCGCAAGTCCGACCAGCTCAGAGACGATTCCTCGGTCAAGAAGTTCAAGCGCTGAGCCGGAGGGGCAACCATGACTCACGGCAGGACACGCTTCGTCATCGGGTTCCTGGTGCTCCCGGTGCTGCTCTATCTCGTCTACGTGATCTCCCCCTACGCGCAGGCGTTCTACATCGCGATGACGAACTGGCGGGGGGTGAACGCGAACCCGCGGTTCGTCGGGCTTGAGAACTTCCGGCGGCTGCTCGACGACACGATCTTCTGGCGGGCGGTGACGCACAACCTGCTGCTGCTGGTGCTGCTGCCGCTCGGCACGATCGCCATCGCGCTGTTTTTCGCCTACCTGCTCAACGCCGGAGGCGGCGGGCGGGGCGTGGGGGGCGTGCGGGGGTCCGGCTTCTACCGGGTGGTGTTCTTCTTCCCGCAGGTGCTCGCGGTCGCGATCATCGCCGTGCTGTTCCAGCAGGTGTTCCGGCCGGACCGGGGCGGCATGATCAACGGGCCGCTCACCGCGCTCGGGCTGGAGCCGATCGGGTTCCTGTCCAATCCCGACATCGCGCTGTGGTCGGTGCTGGGGGTGCTGATCTGGCAGGCGGTCGGGTTCTACGTGGTGCTGTTCTCGGCCGGCATGGCCTCGATCCCGCAGGAGCTGTACGAGGCCGCGCAGATCGACGGCGCGGGGCGGATCCCGATGTTCTTCCGGGTGACGCTGCCGCTGCTGTGGGACACCGTGCAGGTCGGCTGGATCTATCTCGGCATCGCCGCGCTCGACGTGTTCGCCGTGGTGTGGGTGATGACGGCCGAGCAGGGCGGGCCCGACTCGTCCACGACCGTGATCGCGGCGGAGATCTACCGCAACGCGTTCGACTACTTCAAGTTCGGCTACGCCTCGGCGATGGGCGTGGTGTTGTTCTTCTTCACGATCGGCTTCGCGGCGCTGGCCATGCGGCTGTCGCGGCGTGAGCGGATCGAGTTCTGAGGGGTGCCCAACGTGATCACAGATAGGGTCCGGGCCGCGCGTCCGGTCGTGGATCGGGCCGCACGCAAGGCCGCACTCAGGGGCGCACGCCGGGGGGTACGCGGGGCGCCGCAGGAGCCGCGGGTGTCCCGCGCGGCCGTACGGCGGGAGCGGCGGGTGCGCCTCGGGCCGCTGTCGTACCTGTCCCACGCGGCGCTCGCGGTGTGGACGATCCTCGTCGTGGTGCCGCTGGCGTGGACGTTCCTCGCCTCGGTCAAGAGCGAGGACGAGATCTTCGGGGGCGCGTGGACGCTTCCGGCCGTGCCGAGGTTCGACAACTGGGCGCGGGCCTGGGAGCAGGCGCACGTGGGGCAGTACTTCCTCAACAGCGTCGTGGTCGTCGCGTTCAGCACGTTCGGCACGATGCTGCTGGGGTCGATGGCGGCGTACGTGCTGTCCCGGTACCGCTTCCGCGGCAATCGGCCGATCTACCTGCTGTTCGTCTCCGGGCTGGCGTTCCCGGTGTACCTGGCGCTGACGCCGCTGTTCTTCGTCGTGCGGAACATCGGGAACATCCCGATCATCGGCCCCTTCATCGGGCTGAACACCCACGGCGGGCTCATCCTCGTCTACATCGCCTACTCGCTGCCGTTCACCGTGTTCTTCCTGGCCGCGTTCTTCCGCACGCTGCCGACCGCGGTGGCCGAGGCGGCGTTCGTGGACGGCGCCTCGCACACCCGGGTGTTCTTCCAGATCATGCTGCCGATGGCGCGGCCCGGCATCGTCAGTGTGACGATCTTCAACGTGCTCGGGCAGTGGAACCAGTACCAGTTGCCGCTGGTGCTGCTGTCCGGCGAGGCGCGGGACAAGTGGGTGCTCACCCAGGGCATCGCGAGCATCTCCACCTCGGCCGGGTACGACGCCGACTGGTCGGCGCTGTTCGCCGCGCTGAGCATGGCGATCCTGCCGATGCTGATCATCTACACGGTGTTCCAGCGCCAGATCCAGGCGGGTCTCACCGCCGGGGCGTTGAAGTAAGCCCCAGCGAAGTGAGCCCTAAGCGACGGGCAGGTTCTTCAGCGCCTCGCGGCGGCTCAGGCCCGTGATGCCCTTGGCCTCGACGTACCGGATCACCTCGCGCGGGTTCACCTTGGCGTACTCGCGCAGCGCCCAGCCGATCGCCTTGCGGGCGAAGAAGTCGATGTCGGACAGGTTCGGCTCGATGCACGCGTACAGCAGGCCGGTGTCGGTGTCGCGGCGGAACCTGTTCTGGCACAGGATCGCGGTGCGGCGCTTCCACAGGTCGGCGTCGCGGGCCCACTCCAGCATCAGCGGGCGCATCGTCTCGGGGTACTCGCGCAGCAGCGGGCCGATGCGGTGGATCGCGATGTCGTCCACGAGGTCCCACCACGCCCCGGTGACGATCATCTCCTCGTACATCGGCAGCGTGTAGAGGGTCTGCCAGCGCCGGTAGTAGCGGAAGCCGGACAGCTCGATCGCGGCGTACCGCTCCTCGCGGTACTCGGCCTCGCGCCACAGCGCCAGCACCGCCCGCCGCCACTCGGGGGCGGACTCGATGCGGTGCTCGGCGAACACCGCGCGCAGCGCGGCCCGGCGCGGGGCTGCCTGTACGCCGAGAAACGGCATGGCCGACTTCATGTAGGCCTGCATGGCCGGGGCCTTGGCGGGGTCGGCGACCTCGGTCAGCGCCAGCCGTACGGCCTTGTGGAGCGGAGTCATCCCTGCTGGCTGGTGCGTTCGCCGGTGGCCAGGCCGTCGAACAGGATCGTGATGTACTGGTCGGCGATGGCGTCGGGGTCGAGCCGGCCGTCGGGCCGGAACCAGCGCACCGACACCCAGATCGTGTCGCGGATCATCCGGTAGGTGACCTTGGGATCCACGTCGGCGCGGAAGAAGCCCTCCGCCTGGCCCCGCTTGATCTGGTCCACCCACATGCGCTCGACCTCGTCCTCGGCCGCGACCAGGTAGTCGAAGCGGTCGCCGGGCAGGGAGCGCAGGTAGCTCCAGTCGTTCTGCATCACCGTGATCGCGGCGCGGTGCGGCTCCAGCGTGCCGAAGGCGGTGTGCACCATCGCGGTGAGCACCTGCCGGGGGTCGCCGCCCTTGGCCAGGATCGCCCGGTAGCGCCCGATGAGATCCTCAAGGAACGTCGACAGCACCTCGTCGACGATCGTCTCCTTGGAGTCGAAGTGGTGGTAGAGGCTCCCGGAGAGGATGCCCGCCTCCTTGGCGATCTCCCGGACGGTGGTGGCCTGGAACCCCTTCCTGGCGAAGATCTCCGCGGCGAGCTTCACGAGATGGTCGCGCCGATCGGAGGCGGAACCCGTGCCGCCCGCCGGCCGCCGCGCCGATCCCTGGCGCCGCCCGCTCCGGGCGGACGATCCGTCCCCGGACACGGCGGTGCCGCCGGAGTTTCTTCGCGTTTTCACGTCCCCATTATGAGCCCCATTGTGAGCCCGCGTTATGCGCCTGCGGGCAATCGCCTGTTCACCAACCTGCGCGGGGAAACGGCTGAATCTTCGCAATTCACCGTAAGTCGATTCTCCAGTGAGCTACGTGAAGTAGGCCACACCGGCGCTGCGTGTTGTGCAGGATCAGTGGCATGGCGAAGTTGGGCTATCCATTCACGCTGGGCGTCGCCTCCGGCGAGCCGCTGCCGGACGGGATGATCATCTGGACCCGGCTGGCGCCGGATCCGCTGAGCAGGACCCCCGACCGGCCCGGCGGCATGCCGGACGAGAGCGTGCTCGTACGCTGGCAGGTCGCCGAGGACGAGGCGTTCACCCGCATCGTCGCCGAGGGCCGCACCCGCGCCACCCAGGACTGGGCGCACAGCGTGCACGTCAGGGTCACGGGACTGCGGCCCGGCACGGAGTACTTCTACCGGTTCGGCGTCGCAGAGCCGTTCGAGAACACCGCCAGCCCGGTGGGCCGCACCAAGACCGCCCCGGCGCGGGACGCCGAGACGCCGGTGCGCTTCGCGTTCACCTCCTGCCAGCGCTACGAGCACGGCTACTACACCGCCCTGCGGCACCTCGCGGCCGAGCGGCCCGACCTCATCGTGCACCTGGGCGACTACATCTACGAGTACGGCAGGCCCGCCCGCCCCGCCCTCGGGCGCTACGTGCGCAAACTGGAGCCGCCCGAGGCCGAGGCCAAGACCCTGCAGGCCTATCGCAACCGGTTCGCGCGGATCAAGATGGACCCCGACCTGCGGGCCGCGCACGCCGCCGCGCCCTGGGTGACGATCTGGGACGACCACGAGGTCAAGGACAACTACCGCGGGAAGCTGCCGGGGGACGGGTCGAACCAGGCCGCGTTCCTGCGTCGCCGTACCGCGGCCTATCGGGCCTACTACGAGCATCTGCCGCTGCGGGTGCGGCCGTCGGGTGACGGGCTGCAGATGTACCGCTGGCGTCCGTACGGCACGGTGGCCGACTTCCACCTGCTCGACTCGCGGCAGTACCGCACGGACGACTCGATGCTCGGGGCCGACCAGGAGCGGTGGCTGATCGACCGCCTGCGCGACTCGCAGGCGCGGTGGCGGGTGCTGGCCGAGCCGCTGTTCTTCTCCCGTCGCCGGTTCCCCGGCTCGCCGCCGACCCTCAGCTCCGACGCCTGGGACGCCTTCCCGGCGCAGCGGGGGCGCATCCTCGACGCGGCGCGCGAGGCGGGGACGCCGAACCTGATCGTGATCAGCGGCGACGTGCACAACCACTGGGCGGCCGAGGTGCTCGCCGACTTCGACAAGCCGGACGCGCCGTCGCTCGGCGTGGAGCTGGTGTCCAGCTCGGTGACGAGCATGCCCGCCGCCGTGGACGCCGACGCCGTGATGCGGCTGAACCCGCATATCAAGTTCTTCGACGGGCACCGGGGCTACGTGGTGTGCGAGGCGAGCCGTGAAAGCTTCACCGCCGAGTTCCGTATCGTGGACTTCGTGGACCGCAAGGACGCGCCCGTACGCACGGTGGCGCGGTTCACCGTGGAGGAGGGGCGTCTCAAAAGGGCGGATGTCTGAGCGCGGGGACTAGAAGATAGGAAAGTTTCCTATTAGATTGGCGGCATGCTCAAGGAGTACACGGCATGAGCCGCGACCCTGCCCTGCTCCGTCTCGCCGACGGCGTCATCCTGCCCGGATTCGCGGGCAGGCGGGCGCCCGACTGGGTGCGCCGCAGGCTGGCGGACGGCCTGGTCGGCGTCGTCCTGTTCTCGCGCAACATCGGCGACGCCGACCAGGTCGCCCGCCTCACCGCGGACCTGCGCGCCGAGCGCCCCGACGTGATCGTCGGCATCGACGAGGAGTCCGGCGAGGTCACCCGCCTGGAGGCGGCCACGGGCAGCACCCGGCCGGGCAACTACGCCCTCGGCGTCGTCGACGACGTCAAGCTGACCGAGGAGCTCGCCCGCGACCTCGGGCAGGCGCTCGCGGGCGTGGGGGTGACGATCACCTTCGCGCCCGCCGCCGACGTCAACTCCAACCCGGACAATCCCGTCATCGGCCTGCGCTCGTTCGGCGACGACCCGCGCCTGGTGGCCCGGCACACCGCGGCGTGGATCCGGGGCCTGCAGGCCGCCGGGGTCGCCGCGTGCGCCAAGCACTTCCCCGGCCACGGGGACACGGCGGTGGACTCCCACCACGGCGTGCCGGTGGTCACCGGCAGCCGTGAGGCGCTCGCCCAGGTGGAGCTCCTGCCGTTCCGCGCGGCCATCGAGGAGGGCGTCGCCGCGATCATGACCGGGCACCTGGTCGTGACGGCCTACGACGACGAGCGCCCGGCCACGCTCAGCCCGCGGATCCTGGGCGACCTGCTCCGGCGGGAGCTGGGCTTCGACGGGCCGGTGATCACCGACGGGATCGAGATGGCGGCCGTCGCCGAACGGTACGGCCTCGCCGGCGCGGCGACGCACGCCATCGCCGCGGGCGCGGACGGCATCTGCGTCGGGGGCGAGAACTGCGGCGAGGAGATCGTCGAGGAGCTCCGCGAGGCGATCGCCGACGCCGTCGTCGAGGGGCTCATCCCGGAGGACCGCCTCGCCGAGGCGGCCGAGCGCATGCGCGGGCTCGCCGCACGCACCGCCTCCGCCGCGACGGCCGGCTCGCCGTCGGGTCCCGCGGGCTCCGGCGAGGCGTCCGGGGGCCTGTCGTGGGAGTCGTCCTCCGGCGCCGCGTGGGGCTCGGGGATCTCGGGCGACGTGCCGCTCGGCCTGTACGCCGCGCGGCGCGCCCTGCGCGTCACCCAGCGGCGCAGCGCGGTCCTGCCGTTGCGCGCCGCGCCGCACGTGATCGAGATGTCGCCGCTGCTGTCGCTCGCCGTGGACCGCCACACCCCCTGGGGCGTCGGCGGCCCGCTCACCGAGCTGATGCCCGGCACCACGGTGACGCGCCTTCCCGAGTCGGGCGACGGCCCGCCCCCGGACGCCGCCGACCTCGACGCGGCGCTCGCCGCCGCCGCCGGCCGCCCGCTGGTGATCGTCGTCAGGTACGCCAACCGGCACCGCTGGCTGACCGAGGCCATCGACCACCTGCTGGCCGCCCGCCCCGACGGGATCGTGGTCGAGATGGGGCTGCCGGGCCGTACCGACCTGGGCGCGGCGCACATCGCCACGCACGGCTCGGCCCGCGTCTGCGGCCAGGCCGCCGCCGAGGTCCTCGCCGGCGTCACCAGCCCCTGACCGGCCACTAACCGGCCCCCGCCCGGCCGATTGCCGCTTGTCAGCCGATTGCGGCTTGTCAAAGCCGCGCCGGGTTGTCGGTGGAGGCTGGTTGAATCGGCGGCATGGAGATGGTCGCCCCGCGAGGTCCGCGGGAGATCCAGGACGAGGATCTGTCCGACACCGACGTCGGCGCCCGGCTCGGCCCCGGGCCGTACGCGTTCCGCAGGTGCGTGCTGAACGGCGCGGACTTCCGGGGCGCCGGGCTGGCCGAGTCGGTCTTCGAGTCATGCGCGCTGGACCGCGCCGATTTCCGCGGGGCGGATCTGGACGGCGCGCACTTCACCGGGGGCGGCGGCACCGGCCTGCGCTTCGAGGACGCCGAGTTGATCGACGCCGTCTTCACCGACGTGGACCTGTCGGGGGCCAAGTTCGGCAACGCGCTGCTCACCGACGCCGTCTTCACCGGCTGCCGCCTGATCGGCGCGGTCCTCGCGGGCTGCCGGGGCACCGGCTACCGACTGGAGGGCGCCAACCTCATGCTCGCCGACCTGACCGGCTGCGGCTTCCGCGGCGCCACGCTCACCGGCGTGCGCTTCGACGAGGCGAACCTGTCCGGCTGCGACTTCACCCGCGCCGTCTTCGAGGACTGCCGCCTCATCCGCGTCCGGTGCGTCAACGCGCGCTTCACCGAGGCCGACCTGCGCGGGGCCGACCTCGGCACGCTCGACGACGCCGACCTGCGCCGGTTCACCGGCGCCGTCATCAGCCCGGCCCAAGCCGCGGCCATCCTCACCGACCGCGGCTTCACCGTCCGCTGATCCCTCGTACGCCTGATCGCGGAGCGGGCGGTCAGATTTGGGAGATGCCGCCGTCGACCGGGATGACCGCCCCGGTGAGATAGGCGCCGGCGCGGGAGGACAGGTAGATGGCGGCGCCGGCCATGTCGTCGGGGCGACCGATGCGGCCGAGCGGGACGGACGCCTCGATCTCGCTGCGGGTCTCCGGGTTGTCGAGGGCGAAGGCCATCATCTTCGACTCGAACGGGCCGGGGGCGATCGCGTTGACCGTGATGTGCTCGGGGGCGAGCTTGCTCGCCAGGTGCCGGGTGAGCATGTGCACGCCGGCCTTCGCGGCCGAGTAGGCGTAGTTCTCCAGTATGGGCACGCGAAGGCCGTCGATCGAGCCGATGTTGATGACGCGGGCCGGATCGTCGGCGCTCGCCGCGGCCCGCAGCAGCGGCAGCAGCTTGACCGTCAGGTAGAAGGCGGCCTTGACGTTGATGGCGAAGACCTTGTCGAAACCGGATTCGGGGTAGTCCTCCAGCGGCGCGCCCCACACGGCCCCGGCGTTGTTCACCAGCACGTCCAGCCGGGTCTCGGCCGCGGACACGGCGGAGACCAGGGACTCGATGCCCGCGGGCGTGGCCAGATCGGCCGTGACGGCGACGCATCCCAGCTCAGCCGCCGTCTTCTCCACCTCGGCGGTCTTGCGGGAGGCGATGTAGACCCGTGCACCGCCCTCCACGAAACCGCGCGCGATCATCTTGCCGATGCCGCGAGATCCACCTGTGACGATGACCGTCTTACCTTCGACCGAGAACAGGCTCATGACGGACAGCATGCCGTACCCGACGACCCGAGTCCATACCGACTGGTCGGTCTCTCGCATTCGGGGCGCGAAATCGGTCGGCGGATCACGGGACGGCCGGCCGAGGACCAAGGCCGGCGGGCGGAGTCGATGAGCGCCGGGTGGGCCGGCGAACGGTGCCCGACACGGTCGTCAGCGGCCTCGCACCGGTCGGGGGAGCCCCGCCGATGCCCGTTGGTTATGGCTCGGCGCGTTTTTTTGGGCCTTGACGGGACGTGACAGCGGGTGAACAACTGTCTTGATCCACGGCCCTTGATCGCGGAGGTGCGTCCATGTCCGGCTGTGCTCCCCGGAAAGTGGAACGTGTCCTGGCGGGCGTGGGGGACCCGCCAGGACACGCTCCGCCCCGGCGTAGGAGGCCCAGGACCCCGGCGAGGGATGGGGTCCTGAACCCTCTGGCGCACGGGGAGCCAGTGGGCGACGGCTCGGGCTCCGATGCGCGGAATCATCCGGGCCGTCAGATCGGCGATCACCCTGCCGCCGACCTTTCGATGGATTTGTACCAACGAATGGATGATGCGCTGGAAGGCGCGCCGGGGTCAAGGGGTTGTTCCAACTTAGAACGAGATCGTCTAAATTTGTTGGAACAAAAGGGCATGCAGAGGGTCGGAGTGGCACGGTCAACGCTGTATCAACAGGTGGCGTCGGAGTTGCGTCGCGCCATCTACTCGGGGGAACTCCGCCCGGGTGACGCGTTGCCGACCGAGGTCGACCTGATGCGCAAGTCCAACGTCAGCCGCAACACCGTACGGCTCGCGCTGGGCGAACTCGTCAACGAGGGCCTGATCAGCCGCACCCCGCGGCGCGGCAGCGTGGTGCGGGACCGCCGGCCGCTGCTCATGTACCCCCAGAAGGAGCTGGAGCCCCAGTCCGGCGAGGACGGTGCTCGCCAGGAGGCATTCGCCCGCGCGGTCGCCCAGGAGGGACGCAAGCCCGGCCAGGACATCGAGGTGGCCATCGTCGAGCCGCCCGAGGACATCGCCACCCGGCTCGCACTGCCCGACGGCGAACTGGCGGTGGTGCGCCGCCGGCTGCGGTACGTCGACGACCAGCCCTACAACACCAACGATTCCTACTTCCCGTTCGCCCTGGTCTCGAACTCCGAAATCGCCCGTCCGGCGGACATCACCCGGGGTGCGAACCGTGTGCTGGAGGAACTCGGACATCCTCAGGTTCGGATGATCGACGACATCTCGGCACGTATGCCGACTTCTGAGGAAGCGGCGCGCCTGAAGCTCGAACCTGGTACTCCTGTCGTCGTATATGTCCGAGTTGGCTACGACCAAGATGATATGCCGGTCCGTGTCGCGGTGTCGGTGCTGCCCGCCGACAAGCATCTGATCAGATACGAGCTGGAACGTCGTTGACGCTGCGCCGGCCGGACCATCCTCGGATGGGACGGCGGCCGTCGTGTTCGACGCGTGGACGAGGGCCGATTCCGGGGCCGCTGCCGATGCCGCTTTCGGGGCGGCCGTCAGGGCCGATTCCGGAACCGCCGCTCCGGTCCGCCGTGGTGATGAATGCGCCCGTCGTGGGGACGGGACCGGGAGCCGTACGCGGGCGACCCGCAATCAGCCAGGCGAGGTGGACTCGACCCAGCGAAGAGGCGTGCCCTCGTGGTTGGGGGTGATCCTTCCCGTCGCCGTTGAAGGCTGAGCCCGTGCCGCGCACCCCTCCGGCGACCCCCCTTCTTGATCGTCCGGCGGCAACCTCACGCCATCTGTTGGTCACTCTCCGTATTCAGCGCTGTACCACCAGCACCGAAAGGATGCACCATGCACAGGAACACCGTCCTCGACGCCGTCCGCCAGCCGCTGTCCCTCACCCTGCGTCGCGCCGAATCCGCCGACCTCCCCGCCGCGCTCGCCCTGCTCGCCGAGGCCGCCGCATGGCTCAACGACCGCGGCGTGCGCCAGTGGCCGGTCGGCGGCTTCCCCGCCTCCCGCATCGAGCCCCTCATCGCCGCCGGAACGCTCTACGTCCTCGAGGCCGGAAGCGTCAACGAGAGCGTCAACGAGAGCGACAAGGCGGCCGGGCTCGGCGACCTCGACGCGGGCCTCGACGCGGGCCTGGAGGCGGGACTCGGCGGGGCCCACCGGGACGGCGTCGGCGGCCCGGCGATCGTGGCGACGATGGCCCTCGACGGCTTCGCCGACCCCGAGTTCTGGACCGCCGACGACCGGCCGGAGACGGCCTACTACGTGCACAAGCTGTGCACGTCCCGGGCCTGCGCGGGCCTCGGGCTCGGCCGTACCCTGCTCGACTGGGCCACGCTGCGCGCCCTCGCCGACGGCATGGCCTGGCTGCGGCTCGACTGCGCCAAGACGAACGCGGGCCTGCAGGGCTACTACCGCTCCCTCGGATTCCGGCACGTCCGCACCGTCGACCTGCCGCACCGCGCGTCGGGCGCTCTCTTCCAGCGCCCGGCGACCCTCACGGCCGGGTACGTCGAGGCCCCGACGGCCCCCGTCGCCCCCGGCCACCCCGCCGGCGCCCGCGTCATCGACCTCACCGTCGACCTGGCGGCCGAGGCCGCGGACGCGGCGTCCGACCGCGACCTGGTCCTCACCCGGTGAGACAAGCCGGGCTCTTCACCCCGTCATCGCTGAGAATCGCTGAGAGCAGGTGGTAGCCGTGCAAGACCGGACGACTCCTCCGATAGCCTCCCATCATGACGGGTTCGCTGCTCGAAGTGGTCACGCTGGACGCGCGTGACGCCGTGGCCGCCGAAGAGGGCGGCGCCGATCGCGTGGAGGTCATCGCGGACGCCTCCACCGGCGGCCGGACCCCCGAGGCGGCCACGGTGGCGGCGATCGCCAAGGAGTGCGCGCTGCCGCAGATGGTCCTGCTGCGCCCCGCCGCGCGCCCCGGCGGCGATCACACCGTCACCCCGTCCGAACTCGCGGACCTCACCAGCCGCGCCCGCGAACTCGCCGCGGCGGGCGCGGCCGGGTTCGTGTTCGGCTTCCTCACCGACGACGGGACCGTGGACCTGGCGGCCACCGAGGCGCTCATCGGCGCGGTCGCGCCGCTGCCCTGGACCTTCCACCGGGCCGTCGATCACGCGGCCGACGTCCAGGCCGCCTGGCGGGCCGTACGGCTGCTGCCCAACCTGGCCACCGTACGCACCGCCGGGGCCGCCACCGGCGTCGAGGACGGCCTGCCGGTGCTGCGCGCCCGCGCCGACGCCGGCGACGGGCCGCTGATCATGGCCGGAGGCGGGCTCGAACGCCGCCACGTGCCCGTGCTGCGCGGCTACGGAATCCACGCCTTCCACGTCGGAGGGGCGGTCCGGACCTCGTGGTCGGACCCGGTGGAGACCCGCCTCGTCCGCCGGTGGCGCGAGCTCCTGGACGGGTGACGCCCGCGGTCAGGTGTTGCCCAGGGCGTGGTCGGCGCGGCGCAGGGCGGCGGTGAGAGTGGCGATGGTGGCCGGCTCGTCCAGCACGCCCCCGGCGGCGGCGCGGCCCTCCTGCCAGGCGTGGACCCGCTCGCGGTACTCGTCGTAACGTGCCAGGTGAAAGGCGTAGACGGCGGCGTACCGGCTGACCAGGTGCGCCGGATGCATGTCCCAGCCCTGGTGGAAGCCGTGGCTCAGCGAGTGCCGGACCAGGGCGGCGTGGCGGCGCCACAAGGCGTGGACGTCGGCGGTGTCGTCCGAGGCGGGGCCGGCGGCGAGGGAGCCGTCCGACAGCTCCACGCCCGTGCCCGCGAAGACCGTCCGCATCACGTGCCGGGCGTGATCGCAGACCGGGTGGTCCAGGCGCTGCTCGTGGGGAGGCAGACCGCAGGCGGCGGTGTAATCGAACACGCCGAAGTGGGCGGCGGCGAGCCGCCCCCCGGCAGCGGCCACCGCGTCGGGGGAGCGCTGCAGGAACAGCACCGTCTGCGGCGCCTCCACCTGGATCTCGAAGCGCAGCGTCCGGGCGGGCAGGCCGAGGGCGCGCTCCAGCGCCTCAAGCCGGGCCGCGAACTGGCCGATGTACGCCTCCATGATCACCTTGGGGAAGGTCACCGTGAACCCGGGCGGCAGCACGCCGACGCGCTCGGCCAGCGTGGTGAGGAAACCGTCCAGGGTACGCAGGGAGCGCGCCGGGTTCCCGTCGGCGAACGACTTCACCCGCAGCCCCCAGCGGCGCGGCAGCGTCTCGGCCCGGTACATCTCCGCGATCGCCTCGGCGGCCTTGACAGTGTCGGCGTCCTCCTCGTCGTCGGAGCGCGTGCCGTACCCGTCCTCGAAGTCCACGCGCAGGTCCTCGACCGGGTCGCCGGCGAGCTTCAGCCCCAGCCGATGCCACACCGCGCGGGCCACCTCGTGCGGCGCGATCTCGAACACGGCGGCCAACTCCGCCGCCGTCGGCAGGTGGCGCTCCAGCAGAGCCGAGGCCGCGTCGCCCCACGCGGCGACGGTGCCGGCGTCGAAGACGTCCGCGGGAACGTAGACCGTGTGAACCGGCTGCCAGCCCGTCGGCGGGCAGGGATACCTCGCCGTCTGCTCCCGGTGGGCCTCGTCGAACCCGGGAGGAGTCGCCGGTCCACCCAGGCTCACACGCATCGCGGCTCCCTCATCGTTCCCTCATCTCGGCATGGTCGGAGCTCCGGGCCGCGAACGGGTGCGCGGCATTGCGCGGCACGGCCCGGAGCAGGGCATGCGGTCGCGGACATCGGATCGTCCGCGTCGCGGGCGCGGGCCCGCGGGCGTTCACCGGAGCGGGCGCTGTCCATGTGGTGTGGTACGCGTGCCACATGGACGGCGGCGCGTTGCCGCACGAACCCGACCCGGTGAACAAGCCCGCGGTCGCGGTATCACGGTCGCGGCGTCATGGTTCGCGGTGTCAGCGGGGCATGCGTCCGCAGGCGGCCAGCATCGCCTCGCGGCCGACCAGCTTGACGCGCTCCCCGCGCCCGAGGGAGTCGGCCAGCGCCGCCTCGGCCGCGTCGATGGCCAGCCACTCGTCGTACGTGATCGGCTTGACGCCGCGCTCGGCGAGCAGGTCGTCCAGCGGCGGCCTCCCGCCGGTCTCCCGGCCCTGCAGGTCGGTGAGGAGGGTGCGCACGGTCTCGGCGGCGTCGGACTTGTTGGTGCCCACGACGCCGGTCGGCCCGCGCTTGAGCCACCCGGCCACGTACTGGTCCGCCAGCCGATCGTCCGTCCCGGCCTGCGCGTCGTCGGCGATGATCCGGCCGGCCTGGTTCGGCACCGTCATCGTGGCGGTGTCGAACGGCACGCCGGGCAGCGGCACGCTCTGGTAGCCGACCGAGCGCAGCACGAGCGTGGCCGGGATCGTCTCGAACTCGCCGGTGCCCACGACCCGGCCGTCCACCAGCCGGGTGCGCTCGAAGCGGACGCCCTCGACGCGCGAGGTGCCGAGGATCTCCACCGGACGCAGCCAGAACCGCAGCTCCAGCCGCCGGGGCCTGCCCTCCGGAACGCGGGAGGCCCACGCCTGCAACACGTCCACGTTGCCGCGCGCCCCACGGGACAGCGAGGCGACGTCGTCCACCTTGACCTCGCCCTGGTGCGTGAGCACGTCGACGTTGTCGAGCTCGCCCAGCTCACGCAGCTCCTTGAGGGTGAACTTGGCGTGCTCGGGGCCGCGGCGGCCGATCATGTGGATGGCGCGGACCCGGCTGGCCGCGAGCCGTTCGATGACCTCTTCGGGCACGTCGAAAGGCCGCAGTTCGTCGGCGGTCTTGGACAGGATGCGCACCACGTCCACGGCGACGTTGCCGACGCCGATCACCGCGACCTCCTCGGCGTCGAGGGTGAAGGCGTCGGCGGGCATGTCGGGGTGGGCGCAGTACCAGTTCACGAAGTCGGTGGCGGCGACGCTGCCGGGCAGGTCCTCGCCGGGGATGCCGAGGTGGCGATCGACCATCGCGCCGGTGCAGTACACGACCGCGTCGTAGCGCTCGCGCAGCTCGGCGGCCGAGACGTCGGAACCAAGCTCGACGCCGCCCAGGAAGCGCACCGACGGTCGCTCCAGGACGGCTCGTAAATACCGGGCGATCGACTTGATCGACGTGTGGTCGGGGGCCACGCCGTACCTGACCAGGCCGTAGGGGGTGGGGAGGCGTTCCAGCACGTCGACCTCGACCTCCTGGCCGGCCTGCTTGGTGAGGGCGTCCGCGGTGTAGATGCCGGCGGGTCCCGATCCCACGATTGCCACGCGAAGGGTCATGCCTATGTATCCTCTTTTGCTGATTTGTCGGGGTTTGATGTGTTTGATCCAGATATACGTCCGATGAGGTGTAACCGGCCTAACTGATCGATATATCCCTGATCACCGGTACGGACGAAGCCGTCCTTGGCGAAGGCCCGGGCATCGGCCCCGGGGTCACGGAAGTAGCCGCTCATCACCGCCTGAGACCGGAGCAGCACCTCGCCCGCCTCGCCGCGGTCCATCTCCTCGCGTGTCAAAGGGCGCCCTCCGGCGTCGCGCACGTCCACGTCGATGCCCGGTCGCGGCCGGCCCACGGTCTCCTCGGCGTCCTCCGCGGGGTCGTCGGGGCCGGTCCCGAGGCCGAGCCCGGCCTCCGTACACAGGTAACGGTTACACACCGGCACCCCCAAGCGCTCGCGCAACATGCGGACCAGCGTCGCGGAGGCGGGCGCGCCCGAGCACAGGACCATGCGCACGAAGGCCGGCGGATCGACCGCCGCCTCGCCGACGGCCCCGGCGAGCGTGGCGAGCTGGACGGGCGTGCCCTGCAGCACCCCCACACGCTCCCGTTCGAGCAGATGCCACACGCGCACCGCGTCGAACCGGGGCTCGCCGTCCCAGCCCTCCCGCGCGGCCGGGCCGACGCCCGCGGCCCACGAGCAGGCCCAGGAGGCGATGATGTGCGAGGTGCGGCCGGTCTGCAGCAGCACCGGCAGCCGCGTCATCACCCCCACGTACGGCAGAGGCCGCGACAGCAGCCGCGCGTCCCCGCCGCCCCAGCGGGCGCCCGCCCCGTTCGCCCGGATCGCGGCCAGTTGCCGGTTGGCGAAGACGACGGGCTTCGGCGGGCCGGTCGTGCCCGCGGTGAACACGATGGCGACCGGGCGCAGCGGGTCGGGCGGAAGCGGGGGAGGAGGCGGCTCGTTCCGCAGCGCCGCGCGCAGGGTCTCGCCGCGGTACTCGCCCCCGCCGCCGCCCGCCGGCGCGAGGGGCGGCACGATCACCAGATCCCGCCCGTTCGCGATCGGGGCGTGCGCCGGGCCGGTGACGACGATGGCCGGATCCAGCCGCTCGATCGTCTCGGCCAGCCGGGGGTGGTCGCAGGTCAGCCCCGCCGTCACCGCCCCGAGCTTGGCCGCCGCGAGGTGACAGACGGGGAACTCCGGCCCGTCGGGAAGCACCAGGGCCACCAGGTCGCCCATGCGCACGCCCCGATGGGCGAAACCGGCGGCGACGCGGTCGGACAGGCGGTCCAGTTCGGCGAAGGACAGCCGGACGGATCCGGTGTCGAACGCCGCGCGTGCGCCGAACCTGCGCGCGGCCTCTGCGGCGAGGAGACGCAGCATCGGGTGCTCCCCTGAGCGGAAAGGCGAACGAGGACGCCCGGAGGAGCCCTCGCGAAAGAATGCGTAAAAACCAGGCACTGAGCTGCTTACCCGGAGCGACACCCGCGTAAGCCGGGAACGGAGATCAGGTCGTCGGCGTCGTGGCGTCATCGCCCTGCCGCCCGCGTACGCGAACCCGGGGAACGGCCTCCCGGTCGTGCGCGACCGTCCCGCGCGGAAGGACGCGAACGGGGATTGGCTGAGGCCATGCCAGGGTTTTCATGGGGTGGAATGTGGCAAATGCTCAGCGTGGAGGGGTTGCACCCAGGCGGTCCCGCCAATCAAAGTAGGTGACCGTGGCCTCTGGGGCGAAGAAGCGGCGGGACGTGGGTGCCGTGGCGCGGCAGCGCCACGAGCAGGCGCGTCGCGCCGACCGAGCGGGTCAAACCGACCCCGAGACCGCACGTAGCGAGGCCATGCGGTTCGAGGCGCTCGGCCGGGTGATGGCGGCGCTGGCGACCGAGGCGGACTTCATGGAGACCAGCCGGGATTTGACCTGGTGGCAGGGCACCGAACAGGACTGGAACATCGAATGGCGCGAGGGGCCGTACGCCTCGGAGGTGGTGGCGCTGCTGGCGGCGCGGGTACCGGGGCCGGTCGGGGCCGCGGGCCGTACGGATCGTTCCAGCGCGGCCGTCACGGTGCTGGGCGTACCCTTCACGCTGCGCGCCATCGACCCGCTCGGGCGCGAGCGGCTGGGCGGGCGAGCCGGACTGTGGCGCCTGGCGGCGGCCCTGAACACCTCCTACCCCGACTCCCCGCGCCGCTCCATGGCCCGCCGTCACTGGGAGGAACTGCTCGGCGGCTGAGCCCGCCCGGTGCCGCCCGAGGCCACAGGTTCCACCTGCTTCACCCGTTCCACCCGATCCGACCAGGCATGACCTTCAGCCCCCCGGCCCATCCATGACGGTTCCCGGCGTTTAGTTTGCCCGGCAACGGTCACCTGCTCCAGGGGGAGATCAATGACGGTGATGTCGGAAGAGGACAAGGGTCCGTACGGGGACTACCGAGCGCTTGAGAAGCGTTATCGCGGCATACTCCGGCATCTGATGCTGGCACTCGTGGCCGGGACGATCGTGGGAACGATCGGGACGCTCATTCACGTGGCGGGACTCGACCCGCTTGAGCACATCTACGACCCGTACGCCTACTTCGCGCTGACGGTGCTGGTCGGGCGCACGGCGGTGGGCTTCGGCTGGGCCCTGCTGTCGACGACGCTGGCCGCGCTCGCGCCGGTGATCCCGGCGCTGGTCGGCGCCGGGCTGGCCGAGCACGACATCGACGCGCTCGGCGGCGACCCGACCACGCTCAACATCCTGATCGTCGTGCTCCTCGGCTTCGGTCTCGTGGCCTACGTGGCGCGGTCCCTCGGACTGCTCGGCGACGTGGCGGCGGGGGTGATCTGCGGGGTGCTCCTCGCCGACGTCGGCGGGCGCGCGCTGCCGGGCCTGCCCGACACCGTCCCGGCCTTCCGCCCGTGGCCCGCGCTGGTCGTGACGCTGCTCGTGCTCGGCCTGCTCGCGGCGATGCGGCGAACGCCCGGCGCCCGCCTGCGCGCCCTGGCCGTGGCGCTGGTGATCGCCGCCTGCTACGTGCTGTCGCTCGCGCTCACCAATTGAATGCGCCGCGGGCACACCCGCCGCGTTTACGGCTCGCATTTACGGCGCGATCGTGCCCGAGGAGTCGATAGCCTTAGACGGTACGTCACGACCCACCGAGGAGTAGCCGTGCTGCTGCGTATGTCCACCCTGTTCCTGCGCACCCTGCGTGAGGATCCGGCGGACGCGGAGGTGCCGAGCCACAAGCTGCTGGTCCGCGCCGGATACATCCGCCGCGTGGCCCCCGGCATCTACTCCTGGCTGCCCCTCGGCAAGATCGTGCTGGAGAACGTCGCGCACGTCGTCCGGGACGAGATGAACCGGATGGGCGGCCAGGAGGTGCTCTTCCCGGCGCTGCTGCCCCGCGACTACTACGAGGCCACCGGCCGCTGGACCGAGTACGGCGAGACGCTGTTCCGGCTCAAGGACCGCAAGGGCGCCGACTACCTGCTCGGCCCGACGCACGAGGAACTGTTCACCGACATGGTCCAGAAGGAGTACTCCTCCTATAAGGACTATCCGGTCATCCTCTACCAGATCCAGACGAAGTATCGGGACGAGGCGCGTCCCCGGGCCGGCATCCTGCGCGGACGCGAGTTCGTCATGAAGGACTCCTACTCCTTCGACCTCGACGACGACGGGCTCAAGCGCTCCTACGAGCTGCACCGCGAGGCCTACATCAAGATGTTCGACCGGCTCGGCCTCGACTACCGCATCTGCTTCGCGATGTCGGGGGCGATGGGCGGCTCGGCGTCGGAGGAGTTCCTCGCGCCCGCCGAGAACGGCGAGGACACCTTCGTCTCCTGCCGTGAGTGCGGATACGCGGCCAACGCCGAGGCGGTCGTCACCCCGGCGCCGCCCGCGATCACCGCCGAGCATCCGCCGCTGCAGGTGCTCGACACGCCCGACACCCCGACGATCGAGTCCCTCGTCACGCTGGTCAACGAGCGGTACGGCCTGGGCATCACGGCCGCCGACACGCTCAAGAACGTCGTGGTGAAGGTCCGCACGCCCGGCTCCGACGAGGTCGAGACCCTCATCATCGGCGTCCCCGGCGACCGCGAGGTCGACTTCAAGCGCCTGGAGGCCGCGCTCTCCCCGGGCATCCCGGAGATCTTCGAGGCCGACGACTTCGCCCGGCACCCCGGCCTGGTGCGCGGTTACATCGGCCCGCAGATCCTCGCCGACCTGGGCATCCGCTACCTGGTCGATCCCCGCGTGGTCACCGGGTCGTCCTGGGTCACCGGGGCCAACGAGCCGGGCAAGCACGCCGCCCACGTCGTCGCCGGGCGCGACTTCACCCCCGACGGCACCATCGAGGCCGCCGAGGTGCGCGACGGCGACGCCTGCCCGCGCTGCGGGCACCCGCTGTCGCTCGACCGCGGCATCGAGATCGGCCACATCTTCCAGCTCGGCCGCAAGTACGCCGACGCCGCCGGGCTGGACGCGCTCGGCCCCGACGGCAAGCCGATCCGCATCACGATGGGCTCCTACGGCGTGGGCGTCTCCCGCCTGGTGGCCGTCCTCGCCGAGCAGCGGCACGACGAGCTCGGCCTGGTCTGGCCGCGCGAGGTCGCCCCGGCCGACGTGCACATCGTCGGCACGGGCAAGGACAACCAGATCGAGGTCGCCACCCGCCTGGCCGAGGAGCTGGAGGCCAAGGGCCTGCGGGTGCTCGTGGACGACCGCGCGGGCGTCTCGCCCGGCGTCAAGTTCAAGGACGCCGAGCTGCTCGGCATGCCGACCATCCTCATCGTCGGCCGCGGCCTGGCCTCCGGCGTGGTCGAGCTCCGCGACCGGGCCACCGGCGAGAAGCGGGAGATCCCCCTCGACGAGGCGGTCGACCGCGTCTTGGAGGCGTGCCGCGCCTGAGTCCCGGCGCGGCCGAAAATACAGGAACCGGGGAACGTGGGGCCGGACGTCGGGTCCGGCCCTCGTGTTCACAGCGTGACGTCGGGTCGGGCCCTCGCATTCACGGCGTGGGGGTCCGTGGTTCCTGCCGGAATGTCCGGATCTACTTCCAGCCGGGAAAGGCGGGGATGTCCGGGCGCCAGGCGTACGCCCTGGTCGTGCTCTCCTGCATGGCCAGGGCGGCCATGCGGCGTACGGCAGGGTCGTCGACGGCGACCAGCTCCAGATAGGCGGCGGTGACGCGTTCCTCGACCAGGGCGGCGAGACGCACGCAGTCCTCGGCCGTGGTGACGGGGAACGGCAGGGTGTACCCGGCGGCGGGCTCGGCGGGGGTGCCGCCACGGGCGATGATCAGCTCGCGGAGCCGGTCCCGACGCGCCCGGTGGGCGTCGAACGCGGACGCGGCCGTCCTGCGGCGGTCGCCGCCGGTGCGCGCCCCCACCACGCCGTAGGCGTACACGGCGGCGTGCTCGGCCTCCAGCGCCTTGCGCAGCCCGTCCAGCGCGTCCGTCATCATCACCGATCCCGTCTTCAGTCCGTGATTCTCCCGCGGGCCCGCGCCCGTCCGCATGCCCGAACGCGCCGCCTTCACGTCGCCCGGGAGGAGGGCAGGGCGATCACGTGCGCGGCCTCGCAGGCGCCGATGCACGCCACGAGCTGGGCCAGGGCCGGGGAGGCGGAGGCGAGTTGACCGGCGCGGGAGGCCGCCGCGGCGCGCTCGGCCGCCCGCAACCGCGTCACCGTCACCACCGCCGGCGAGGCCGACGGGGACGCCTCGGGGGATCCCGCGCCCCCGGGCGACGGGGATCCGGAGGGTCCGGAGTGGCCGGGTGACCCGGCCGACGCGGTGGCGGGCTCCACAGCGGACTCCCCCGACGGTCCGGTGGCCGATTCGGTCGGCGACGCGGCGGGAGGGCTCGACGCGAGCGCGTCGGCGGACGCGGGCCCCGCCTGCGGCGCCGGAAGACGGCGGCGCAGCTCGGCCAGGTGGGCCTGGTGGCGCTGCTCGAACGGGCGCAGCGCGGCGGCGAGCTTCGGCGTGCCCTGGGCGGCCTGCCGGTAGAGGGCGATGAGTTGCTCCTTGCCGTCGATCAGCCGACCCAGCAGCGCGGCGTCCGGATCCGGGGTCGCGGGCGCGGCGGCGGGCGGCCGCCGCTCCTCCGAGCACCCCGCGGTCGCGATCGTCGCCGTGGCGGCGGTGCCCACGGCGGCCCCGCGCAGCAGCAGACGCCGCGTCAGGCCACGATCACCCACGGGAACGTTCTCCTGGTGCCGCTCGTTGTTCCGATCTCAAAGCCCCGCCGGTCGGGGCGTTGAGCTGGTCATGCACCACAGCATCGTACGGCGCGTCGCCGGGTGGTCGTCCGACTGACGCCCGGCGACACCCCGGGTGTCGATAGGCTGGTGGTCATCGGGGCGAGATACGCCCCGTGGCCGTCCGACGACGGCCGCGCGCGTGTGGGAGGTCGGATGGGCAGCGATGCTCGGCGCGACCGCCTGGTGAAACTGCTGGAGCCGGTGGTCGTGGCCGAAGGGCTCGACCTGGAGGATGTCACGATCACCCCGGCGGGCCGGCGGCGTCTGGTCCGGGTGGTCGTCGATGGGGACGGCGGCGTGAGCCTGGATCACGTGGCCGAGGTGAGCCGGGCGGTGTCCAAGACGCTCGACGCCCACGACGCGCTGGGCTCCGATCCGTACGTTCTCGAGGTCACCTCGCCGGGCGTGGACCGTCCGCTGACCCTGCCGCGGCACTGGCGGCGGGCGCGGGGCCGGCTCGTCCGGGTGGAGCTGGCGGGCGACGCCCCGGTGGAGGGCCGGGTGACGGCGTCCGACGACTCCGGCGCCGAGCTGGACGTCGGCGGCGTCGTCCGCCGGGTGGAGTATCAGCAGGTCACCCGCGCGCGGGTGCAGGTGGAGTTCCGCCGTCTCGACGACGATGACGACGACGATGGCGACGAGGGCTAAGGGGGAGCCTTGTGGACATTGACATGAGCGTCCTGCGCAGCCTGGAGCGTGAGAAGGACATCTCCTTCGACCTGGTCGTCAAGGCGATCGAGGACGCTCTGCTGATCGCCTACTTCCGCACCGAGGGGGCGGCGCCGAAGGCCCGCGCCGAGCTCGACCGGCAGACGGGTCACGTGACCATTTACGCCGCCGAACTCGACGAATCCGGGCAGGTCGTCCGGGAGTACGACGACACCCC
The DNA here is from genome assembly GCF_040678635.1 of Thermopolyspora sp. NPDC052614. Classification (NCBI taxonomy): domain Bacteria; kingdom Bacillati; phylum Actinomycetota; class Actinomycetes; order Streptosporangiales; family Streptosporangiaceae; genus Thermopolyspora; species Thermopolyspora sp. NPDC052614. The sequence goes on along the minus strand of NZ_JBFATZ010000024.1, from coordinate 38,189 downwards.
GGGCAACTTCAGCCGGATCGCGGCGACGACCGCGAAGCAGGTGATTCTGCAGCAGCTCCGGGACGCCGAGGACGAGATCAACTTCGGTGAGTTCGCCAGCCGCGAGGGCGAGCTGGTGGCGGGCATCATCCAGCAGGGCAAGGATCCGCGGGTGGTGCTGGTGGACCTGGGCCGGATCGAGGCGATCCTGCCGCACAACGAGCAGGTCCCGGGGGAGGAGTACACGCACGGCGAGCGCATCCGCTGCTATGTGGTGCAGGTGAAGAAGGGCCACAAGGGCCCGTCGGTGACCTTGTCGCGAACACATCCCAATTTGGTGAAGAAGCTGTTCGCCCTGGAGGTCCCCGAGATCGCCGACGGCACCGTGGAGATCGCGGCGATCGCCCGCGAGGCGGGTCACCGTACCAAGATCGCGGTCCGGTCGCGCAAGAGCGGGGTGAACGCCAAGGGCGCGTGCATCGGGCCGATGGGCTCGCGGGTGCGCAACGTCATGGGTGAGCTGCACGGCGAGAAGATCGATATCATCGACTGGTCGGAGGATCCGGCCGAGTTCGTGGGGAATGCGCTGTCGCCCGCGCGTGTTACCCATGTCGCGGTCGTCGACGCCGACGGCCGGGTCGCCCGGGTCACCGTGCCCGATTATCAGCTTTCGCTCGCGATCGGCAAGGAAGGGCAGAACGCCCGGCTCGCCGCGCGGCTCACCGGGTGGCGCATCGACATCAGGTCCGACGCCCAGACGGCTTCGGCCGAGGGCCGGACGGAGGATGCCGTCGGTCCCGCAGATGCGTCAACGCGGTAAGCTGGAATATGGTGGTCGGGCAGCCCCGCTGAGAACATGCGTGGGTTGTCGGATTCGCACGGTTAAGTCCGAGCTGCTCCGCTTGGTGGTTGTCGAGGGCAAGGTTGTCCCCGATCCGCTGGGACGGCTTCCGGGGCGTGGTGCGTCGCTGCACCCCACCCGGAGCTGTCTGGAGCTCGCCGAGCGTCGCCGGGCGTTCCCGCGCGCCTTTCGCGTCACGGGAGCGCTCGATACGACGCCCGTGCGTGCTCACCTTGAGGGGCTTGACGCCGATTAGGACCGGGTGAATGGTTACCAACTGTCATGTAGGACGCCGAGTTGATGGGCGGGTCAGATAGCGATGAGCGCCTGATGAGTACGCGGCGATGAGGACGTCTAGGTAGAGACGGTCCGGCGGCACTGCGAGCCTCCCGGGCCGAGTTAGGGAGTGCAGTGGCGAAGGTCCGGGTCTACGAGCTCGCCAAGGAGTTCGGTGTGGAGAGCAAGGTCGTCATGGCCAAGCTCCAGGAAATGGGCGAGTTCGTGCGGTCGGCGTCTTCGACGATCGAGGCGCCGGTGGTCCGTAAACTTCAAGAGGCTTTCACGGGCGGTTCCAGGCGATCGTCCGACAGGGGCGGCGACAGGTCGTCCAGGGCGCCGCAGCGTGCGGCGTCTCCCCGGCCCGGGGACGGGCAGGCGGGCAACGGCGCTCCGGTGCCGACCCCCCCGATTCCCCGTCCGGGTCCCAGTCCAAAGCCGGGTCCGCGGCCCACGCCGCGCCCGCCGGTTCCCATGCCCCATCCCCCGCAGGAGCAGCCGCGTCAGGAGACGCCCCGGCCGCCTCGGCCCGAGGTGCCGCGCCCGGAGGCGGCGAGGTTCGACACCCCGCCGCGCCCGGACGCCCCGCGGCCCGACCGGCAGCAGCGTCCGACGGCTCCCGGCGCGGGGTCCGGTGCGGGAACCCCGGGCGGCGGCCAGGCCCGGCCGACCCCCGGCCCGCGTCCGGGTCCCCGTCCGGGCGCCCCGGCAGGCGGCCCCGGCGGTCCCGCCGTGCCCGCGCCTCCGGCGCGGCCCGGCCCCGGTGGCGGCGGCGCTCCGCGGCCCGGGGCTCCCAAGCCCGGCCCGCGTGGTCCGCGCCCCGGCAACAACCCCTTCTCCTCCAACGCCAGCGGCATGGGGCAGGCCCGTCCTCGCCCGCCGCGCGAGGGCGGTCGCGACGGCGGTCCGCGCGAGGGCGCTCCGAGGGACGGGCAGCGGCGCGACGGCGGCCGTGACGCGGCGATGCCGCGTCCGCCCGCGGCGCGTCCGGGTCCCGGCGGCCCGCGTCCCGGCCCCGGCGTCGGCGGTCCGCGTCCCGGTGGCTTCGCCGCCGGTGGCCCGCGGCCCGGTGGTCCGCGGCCCAGCCCGTCGATGATGCCGAGCTCGCGGCCTTCGGCTCCGGGCGTCGGTCGTCCCGGCCCCGGCGTCGGCGGCCGTCCGGGTGGCGGCGGTCCGCGTCCCGGTGGTGGCGGCGGCGGTCGCCCGGGTGGCGGCTTCGGCGGCGCGCGCACGGGCACCGGCGCCGGTCGTCCCGGCGGAGCGGGCCCGAGCGGCGGCGGCTTCGGCGGCCGTCCCGGTGGCGGCGGTGGCCGCGGTCGCGGCGGCACCGCGGGCGCCTTCGGCCGCCCCGGCGGCAGGCCGACCCGTGGCCGCAAGTCGAAGCGGCAGCGCCGGCAGGAGTTCGACAACATGCAGGCTCCGTCCATCGGCGGCGTGCAGGTGCCCCGTGGCACCGGGCAGGTCCTGCGCCTGCCGCGCGGCGCGTCGCTGGCGGACTTCGCCGACAAGATCGGTGCGAACCCCGCCTCCCTCGTGCAGATCATGCTGCACCTGGGCGAGATGGTGACCGCCACGCAGTCGGTGAACGAGGAGACCCTGCAGCTTCTGGGCGAAGAGCTGAACTACAACATTCAGGTCGTCAGCCCGGAGGAGGAAGACCGCGAGCTGCTGGAGTCCTTCGACATCGAGTTCGGCGAGGACGAGGGCGACGAGGCCGACCTGGCCCCGCGTCCGCCGGTGGTGACCGTCATGGGTCACGTCGACCACGGTAAGACCAAGCTGCTCGACGCGATCCGGCACACCAACATCGCGGCGCGCGAGGCGGGTGGCATCACCCAGCACATCGGCGCGTACCAGGTGACGACCGATCACGAGGGCGAAGAGCGGAAGATCACCTTCATCGACACCCCGGGTCACGAGGCGTTCACCGCCATGCGTGCCCGAGGCGCCCAGGCCACCGACATCGCGGTGCTGGTGGTCGCGGCCGACGACGGTGTGAAGCCGCAGACCGTCGAGGCGCTCAACCACGCCCAGGCGGCGGACGTGCCGATCGTGGTCGCGGTCAACAAGATCGACAAGGAGGGGGCCGACCCCAACAAGGTGCGCGCCCAGCTCACCGAGTACGGGCTGGTGGCCGAGGAGTACGGCGGCTCCACGCTGTTCGTGGACATCTCGGCCAAGAACGGCACCGGCATCGACGACCTCCTTGAGGCGATCCTGCTCACCGCGGACGCCGAGCTCGACCTGCGGGCCAACCCGAACCAGGACGCCCAGGGCCTGGCCATCGAGGCGCACCTGGACAAGGGCCGCGGCCCGGTCGCGACCGTGCTGGTGCAGCGCGGCACGCTGCGGGTCGGCGACTCGATCGTCTGCGGCGAGGCGTTCGGCCGCGTGCGGGCGCTGCTCGACGACACCGGCGAGCCGGTGGCGGAGGCGGACCCGTCGCGTCCGGTGCTCGTCCTCGGTCTGACCGCGGTGCCCAGCGCCGGCGACAACTTCATCGTCGTGAGCGACGACCGCATGGCCCGCCAGATCGCCCAGCAGCGGGCGGCCCGGCAGCGCATCGCCGACATGGCCAAGTCCAGCCGTCGCCGTACCCTCGAAGAGCTGTTCAAGGACATGGAGAAGGGCCAGGTCCAGGAACTCAAGCTCATCATCAAGGGTGACGTCTCCGGTTCGGTCGAGGCCCTGGAGGACGCGCTGCTCAAGATCGACGTCGGCGAGGAGGTCAGCCTCCGCGTGCTGCACCGCGCGGTCGGCGCCATCACCGAGTACGACGTCAACCTGGCGATCGCCGACGACAACGCGGTCATCATCGGCTTCAACGTGCGGCCCGAGGTCCGGGCGCGCGACCTGGCCGAGCGCGAGGGCGTCGACATCCGGTACTACTCGGTCATCTACCAGGCGATCGAGGAGGTCGAGGCGGCCCTCAAGGGCATGCTGAAGCCGGAGTTCGAGGAGGCCCAGCTCGGCACCGCCGAGGTTCGCGAGGTCTTCAAGGTGCCGCGGATCGGCAACGTCGCCGGTGCGATGGTCCGCTCCGGGGTCATCACCCGCAACAGCAAGGCCCGGCTCATCCGCGACGGCGTCGTGGTGGCCGACAACCTCACCGTGCAGTCGCTGCGCCGCTTCAAGGACGACGCGACCGAGGTCCGCGAGGGCTTCGAGTGCGGTATCGGTATCGGCTACAACGACATCAAGATCGGCGACCTCATCGAGACGTTCGAGATGCGGGAGAAGCCGCGCGTCTGACGCGTCGTACCCGATCGGCCCCGGCCGCTCACGCCGGCCGGGGCCGATCGGGCCGCGAGTTCATCTGAACACCGATCGTGGGCGGCGGTGCCGGGGCGGGTTCCCGGTGCCGCGGACCCATGCCGACAATGATCGTGATTCGATCGCCAACACATGTACATAGGTGCTCTGACCCTGGACGTTCTGCTCGGTGACGTTCGATCCCTGAAGCAGAAGCGCTCCGTGGTGCGTCCGCTCATCGCCGAGGTGCGGCGCAGGTTCCCGGCCGTCGCCGTCGCGGAGACCGGCCATCTGGACCTGCATCGCCGAGCGGAGATCGGCATCGCCGTGGTGTCCGCCACGGCCGCCAACTGCGACGAGGTGATGGACGCGTGCGAGCGGATGGTCGCCTTTCATCCGGAGATCGAACTTTTGTCCGCTCGGCAGCGAATCTTCAACGAACACGAGGATTCCACCCTCGACCCGTAGGCGATTCGTACTGTTTTGGCGACTGACAAGGATTGGGGGGAGCGCGGCCAGATGGATGCAGCACGTGCTCGCAAGCTTGCCGACCGCATTCAGCAGGTCGTCGCCGAGATGCTGGAACGACGGATCAAGGATCCGCGGCTCGGCTTCGTGACGATCACCGATGCCAGGATCACCGCCGACCTGCGCGACGCGACGGTCTTCTACACGGTCTTCGGCTCCGACGCCGAGCGCGCCGACAGCGCGGCGGCCCTGGAGAGCGCCAAGGGCGTCATCCGCTCGGAGGTGGGCAGGCAGACCGGGCTGCGGCACACCCCCACGCTGACCTTCGCCCACGACCCCCTGCCCGACAGCGCCCGACACATCGACGAGCTGCTCGCCGAGGCCCGCGCCAAGGACGCGGAGATCGCCAAGAAGGCGGAGGGGGCGCGGCACGCGGGCGAGCCCGACCCGTACCGCAAGCCAGAGCCCGCCCGTGACCTCGACGACGACGCCGACGACGGGTTCGACGACCTCGATGAACTCGACGACCTCGACGAGCTGGACGAGCTGGACGACGGGTTCGACGGCGTCGCGTCGGACGGCCGCCGCGGGCCGGACGCCTCGGCGGGACGTTCGGCGCGGTGACCGCCACGCACGATCCCGCGCCCGCGGCCGGGTCCGCCGGCGCGGGCTCCGCGATCGCGGAGGACGCCTGGGACAGGGCCGTCGCGGCGATCGCGAACGCCGAGGAGGTGGCGCTGGCGTGTCACGTCTCGCCCGACGGGGACGCGCTCGGCTCCATGCTCGCCCTGGGCCTGGCGTTGCGGGCCGCCGGGCGGCGCGTGGTGGCCTCCTTCGGGGACCGGCGGTTCGCGGTGCCCCGGCTGCTGCGCTTCCTGCCCGGGCAGCACCTGCTGGTGGAGCCCGCGGACTATCCCGCCGCCCCCCAGCTGATGATCACCTTTGACGTCTCGACGACGGAGCGGCTGGGGCTGCTCGCCGACAGCGCCCGCGCCGCCGCCGAGCTGGTGGTGCTCGACCACCACGCCTCCAACACCGGCGCCACCGGCTTCGGCACGCTGCGGCTGGTGGACCCCTCGGCCGCCGCGACCACGGTGCTCACCGAGCAGCTCATCGCGCGGCTGGGCCTGCCCGTGGACCGCGACATCGCCGCCTGCCTGTACACCGGGCTGGTCACCGACACCGGCTCGTTCCGCTACTCCAGCACCACGCCCGCCGTGCACGCCATGGCCGGGCGGCTGATCGCCACCGGGCTGCGTACCGACGAGATCGCCCGCGAGCTGTGGGAACGCAGCCCGTTCGGCTACCTCAAGGTGCTCGCCGCCGCGCTCGACCGGGTCGTCCTGGACCAGGACGCGGCCGAGGGGCACGGGCTGGTGTGGACGTACGTCACCCGGGCCGACCGGGCCGCCGCCGGCCTGCCGTACGAGGAGGTCGAGGGCGTCATCGACGTGGTACGGCGAGCCGACGAGGCCGACGTGGCGGTGGTCCTGAAGGAGGACGACGACGGCGCCTGGCAGGTGTCGGCCCGATCCAAGGGCGCGATCGACGTCGGCCGCGCCTGCACGGCGCTGGGCGGCGGCGGTCACGCCAGGGCGGCCGGGTTCATCTCGCACGCGTCGCCGGAGGACATCGTGGAGAAGCTGCGGCCGGTGCTCAAACCGATGTGACCGCCGGACCCGGTCACGCACGTGGCCGTTTCCCGCGTGCCGCCGGCCGGGCCGCGCGACCTCCGCTCAGATGCCACCGCCGTCCGGGGTGCACAATCCCGGCCTATCGAGATTGTCTACATGTCCGACCCTAGATGCCCAGGCGTGAGCGCCACGCGGGCCGCACACGCCCTGCCGAGGAGATGCCGATGAAGCCGCCCCCGCCCGAAAGCGGTCTGATCATCGTGGACAAGCCGTCCGGCTGGACGTCCCACGACGTCGTCGGCAAGCTGCGGCGGCTCGCCGGAACGCGCCGCGTCGGCCACGCCGGGACGCTCGACCCGATGGCGACCGGCGTGCTGGTGATCGGTGTGGAGAAGGCGACCCGGCTGCTGGGTCACCTGGCGCTCACCGAGAAGGTCTACGAGGCCACGATCCGGCTCGGCGTGACCACCGACACCGACGACGCCGAGGGGCGGGTGCTCGCCGTCACCGCGGCGGACGGCGTCTCGCGCGAGGCCGTGGAGGCGGGTGTCGCCGCGCTCACCGGGAGGATCATGCAGATTCCGCCGCAGGTCAGTGCGATCAAGGTGGACGGGAAGCGGGCGTACAAACGGGCCCGCGCGGGCGAGGACGTCGAGCTGAGCGCCCGCCCGGTGACCGTGTACGCCTTCGAGGTGACCGCCCTGCGCCCGGCCGAGCACGCCGAGCCCCCCGCCGAGCACGAGAACCTTGACGACGGCGCGCGATCCGCGCCCGAAGCGCACCCCGGAGGCGAGCCGTCCGGGCGGGCCGATGACGCCGCGCACGCCGCAGTCGCGGTCGGCGGCGGCTCCGCCGGCAGGCCGGTGCTGGACGTGGACGTGACCGTGCGCTGCTCAAGCGGCACCTACATCCGCTCGCTCGCCCGCGACCTGGGCGAGCGCCTGGGCGTCGGCGGCCATCTCACCTACCTGCGCCGCACCAGGGTCGGGCCGTACGACGTCTCCTCGGCGCGCACCATCGAGCAGCTGGCGGACAAGTGCGAGATCCTGCCGATGGCGCAGGCCGTCGCCGCCGCGTTCCCGCGCCGGGACGTGAGCGCCGAGCAGGCCCGGGTGGTCGCGCACGGCGGGCGGCTGCCGGCCGCCGGGCTCGGGGACGGACCAATCGGAGTGTTCGGCCCAGACGGTACTCTTCTGGCATTGGTGGAGGAAAAGGGCGGTCAAGCCCGAGCCTTGGCCGTGTTCGCCCCCTGACATCGGCGTCGGGTCGCCCTGGGACCTCCCGGGCCCACGACGGACGCGTCCGGGCGGACGCCCGATGGCCGTACCCGGTGATGGATCGGCCGCGGGGGCATGGCACCCTGGTGAGGGCCGACCGACAAGCCGAAGGGAACGAGGTCAAGGTGCAGTTCTGGCACGGACTCGACGACGTGCCCGAGGGCTGGGGCAGATCCGTCGTCACGATCGGAGTGTTCGACGGCGTCCATCGCGGCCATCAGCGCATGGTCGCGCGGGCCGTGGAGATGGCGCACACCCTCGGCCTGCCCTCCGTGGTCGTCACCTTCGACCCGCATCCGGACGAGGTGGTGCGTCCCGGCACCCACCCGCCCCGGCTGACCACCGCCCGCCACCGCGGCGAGCTGCTCGCCGGGCTCGGCGTCGACGCGGTGTGCGTGCTGCCGTTCACGCTGGAGTTCTCCCGGATGTCCCCGGACGAGTTCGTGCAGACCGTGCTGGTGGACCGGCTGCGGGTGGCGGGCCTGGTGGTGGGGGAGAACTTCCGGTTCGGCCACAAGGCGGCGGGCGACGTCGAGACGCTGCGCACGCTGGGAGAGAAGTACGACTTCGTGGCCGAGGGAGTGCCCCTGGTGAGCAACGGCGAGGCGATCTCGTCCACGGGGATCCGCGAACGGCTCGCGGCGGGCGACGTGGAGGCCGCGTGCGAGGCGCTCGGCCGCCCGCACCGGGTGGAGGGCGTCGTGGTGCGCGGCTTCCAGCGAGGACGCGCCCTCGGCGTGCCGACCGCCAACGTCGAGCCGCCCGAGCGCACCGCCATCCCGGCCGACGGGGTGTACGCGGGGTGGATGGAGTGCATCCCGGTGGCCGGGGTGCCCCGGGCGTACCCGGGGGAGCGCTGGCCGGCGGCGATCTCGGTGGGCACCAACCCCACCTTCGACGGGGTGGAGCGCACCGTCGAGGCGCACGCGCTCGACCGCGACGACCTCGACCTGTACGGCACGCACGTCGCCGTCGACATCCGTTTCCGGCTGCGTGACAACCTCCGCTTCGACAGCGTGGAGGAACTGATCGACCAGATGCGGCGCGACATCGACCGGGCCCGCGAGTTGACGTCAGGCTGATGGTGGGCTGACGGCGGGAACCGCGCCGTGTAGCACGGACCCGCGGGGCCGTGATGATCGTGTGCGACCAAGCGCTGCGCGGTGGTAGCCTTGCATGTCGGCTGTACACCGGCGCTGCTGTGCGCTGCCCGTCGACTCCTCCCGGCGACTGTAGGCACACACGGTCGTTCGAAGGTCATCCGTGTTGAGTGTGCCCGTAGACAATTCAGAGGAGAGCCGTGTCGCTCGACACCGCCACGAAGAAGCAGATCATCGATGAGTACGGCACCGGGGACAACGACACCGGATCCCCGGAGGTGCAGATCGCGCTGCTGAGCAAGCGCATCAGCGAGCTCACCGAGCACCTGAAGACGCACAAGCACGACCACCACAGCCGCCGCGGCCTGCTGCTGCTGGTCGGCCGCCGCCGCCGCCTGCTGAAGTACCTGCAGAGCAAGGACATCCAGCGGTACCGCACGCTGATCGAGCGGCTGGGTCTGCGCCGATAGAGTCGACGGGGGGCGGCGGTCGGGTCGCCCCCCTCCTCATATCAGGTCAAATACCGGCCTGATGTGAGCGCCCGGCGCGTCGCGCCCGTTACATGACCCAGGTTTTGAGCACACTGGGCCTGAAGGACAACTGAACAAGACGCAACCCCCGCGTCCGCGCAGGCGCGTTCCCGCGGCGTCGGAGGGCCGGTCCTCGGTAGTGGCCTCCGGATGTATCACGGCGATAGCCGTACAGACCGGGCGCTTCAATCGAAGACCGGCGCTACACCTGACGGGGAGCAGGCGAAACGCCGGGCGCGGGTGACCGACCCGAGAAGGAGGTCCCCCGTGGAGGGTGTCCACAGCACAGAGGCCGTCATCGACAACGGCTCGTTCGGCACGCGTACCGTCCGGTTCGAGACCGGAAGGCTCGCCCGCCAGGCGGCGGGCAGCGCCGTGGTCTATCTCGACGACGAGACCATGGTGCTCTCCGCCACCACCGCGTCCAAGACTCCCAAGGAGAGCCTGGACTTCTTCCCGCTCACCGTCGACGTCGAGGAGCGGATGTACGCCGCGGGCCGCATCCCCGGCTCGTTCTTCCGTCGCGAGGGCCGCCCGTCCGAGGACGCGGTCCTCACCTGCCGCCTGATCGACCGCCCGCTGCGCCCGAGCTTCGTCAAGGGGCTGCGCAACGAGATCCAGATCGTGGCGACCGTCATGGCGCTGCACCCCGACCACCTGTACGACGTGGTCGCGATCAACGCCGCGTCGATGTCCACCCAGCTCGCCGGCCTGCCGTTCTCCGGCCCGATCGGCGGCGTACGGGTGGCGCTGATCAACGGCCAGTGGGTCGCCTTCCCGACCTACAGCGAGCTGGAGGGCGCGACCTTCGACATGGTCGTGGCCGGCCGGGTGCTGGAGGACGGCGACGTCGCGATCATGATGGTCGAGGCCGAGTCCACCCGCGACACGCTCAAGCTGGTCGCCGAGGGCGCGGTGGCGCCCACCGAGGAGACCGTCGGCGAGGGCCTGGAGGCCGCCAAGCCGTTCATCAAGGTGCTGTGCGAGGCGCAGTCGCGGCTGGCGCAGGTGGCGGCGAAGGAGACCGTCGAGTACCCGCTGTTCATCGACTACCAGGACGACGCCTACGAGGCCGTCGTCGGCGCGATCCGCAGCGAGCTCGCCTCCGCGCTCACCATCGCCGGCAAGCAGGAGCGCGAGGCCGAGCTCGACCGGGTCAGGGCGCTGGCCGCGGAGAAGCTGCTGGCCGACTTCGAGGGCCGGGAGAAGGAGATCGCCGCCGCGTTCCGCGCGCTCACCAAGAAGCTGATCCGCGAGCGGGTCATCAAGGAGGGCGTCCGCATCGACGGGCGCGGCGTCAAGGACATCCGGCAGCTCAACGCCGAGGTCCACGTGGTGCCCCGGGTGCACGGCTCGGCGCTGTTCGAGCGCGGCGAGACCCAGATCCTCGGCATCACCACGCTGAACATGCTGCGCATGGAGCAGATGATCGACACGCTCAACCCCGAGCGGACCAAGCGCTACATGCACAACTACAACTTCCCGCCGTACTCCACCGGTGAGACCGGCCGCGTCGGCTCGCCCAAGCGGCGCGAGATCGGCCACGGCGCGCTCGCCGAGCGGGCGCTGATCCCCGTGCTGCCGTCGCGCGAGGAGTTCCCGTACGCGATCCGCCAGGTCTCCGAGGCGCTCGGGTCGAACGGCTCGACGTCCATGGGGTCGGTCTGCGCCTCCACGATGTCGCTGCTCGACGCCGGCGTGCCGCTGAAGGAGATGGTGGCGGGCATCGCGATGGGCCTGATCCACGAGGGCGGGGAGTACGTCACGCTCACCGACATCCTCGGCGCCGAGGACGCCTTCGGCGACATGGACTTCAAGGTCGCCGGCACCAAGGACCTCATCACCGCGCTGCAGCTCGACACCAAGCTCGACGGCATCCCGGCGAACGTGCTCGCCGGCGCGCTGAAGCAGGCGAAGGCGGCCCGGCTGGCGATCCTGGAGGTGATGCAGGAGGCGATCGACTCCCCGGCGGAGATGAACCCGACCGCGCCGCGCATCATCACCATCAAGGTCCCGGTGGACAAGATCGGCGAGGTCATCGGCCCCAAGGGCAAGATGATCAACCAGATCCAGGACGACACCGGCGCCGAGATCACCATCGAGGACGACGGCACGATCTACATCGGCGCCACCGACGGCCCGTCCGCCGAGGCGGCGCGGTCGGCGATCAACGCGATCGCCAACCCGCACATGCCGGAGGTCGGCGAGCGCTACCTGGGCACGGTCGTCAAGATCGCCGCCTTCGGCGCGTTCATCTCGCTGCTGCCGGGCAAGGACGGGTTGCTGCACGTCTCGCAGATCCGCAAGCTGCACGGCGGACGGCGCATCGAGAACGTCGAGGACGTGATGAGCGTCGGTGAGAAGATCCAGGTGGAGATCGCCGAGATCGACCCGCGCGGCAAGCTGTCCCTGGTCCCGGTCGAGGTGGTCGAGGCCCAGGCCGCGGCCGCCAAGGAGAGCGGCCAGGCGGGCGACGGCGACGACTCCGCCGGCGGCGAGGAGCGCGCCGAGCGGGCCGAGGGCGGCGAGCGCCCCGAGCGCCGGCGCACCCGCACCCGTACCCGCGGCGGACGGGACGACCGCAACTCCTGAGCCCTCCGGGCCGATCACTGAACGGGTGAAGGACCACTGAATACGATCACTCTGCATCCGGGCAGGGACGGTGTCGGCGTCGTACGCCGCACCGTCCTCCCCGGCGGCCTCCGCGTGGTGACCGAGAGCATGCCGACCGTGCGTTCCGTCGCGGTCGGCATGTGGGTCGGCATCGGATCGCGGGACGAGGCCCCCGAGCACACGGGGGCCACCCACTTCCTTGAGCACCTGCTGTTCAAGGGCACCCCACGGCGCGACGCCCTGGAGATCTCCGCGGCGATCGAGGGCATCGGCGGTGAGATCAACGCCTTCACCGCCAAGGAGTACACCTGCTACTACGCGCGGGTGCTCGACGAGGACCTCCCGCTCGCGATCGACGTGCTCGCCGACGTGGTGACCTCGTCGCTGATCACGCCGGAGGACGTCGAGTCGGAGCGCGGGGTGATCCTCGAAGAGATCGCCATGCACGACGACGACCCCTCCGACGTGGTGCACGAGCAGTTCACCGCCGAGCTGTACGGCGACACGCCGATCGGGCGGCCCATCCTCGGCACGGTCGACTCCATCAACGCGCTCGGCCGGGACCGCATCGTCGAGTACTACCAGCGCTACTACCGGCCGCCGCAGACCGTGGTCGCCGTCGCCGGCAACGTCGACCACGACCGGGTCGTCGAACTCGTCGCCGCCGCGTACGACCGGGCGGGTGCGCTGAACGGCGACGCGCCGCCCGCGCCACCGCGCGTCACCGGCCCCGGCGTCGCCTCCCGCTCTGGCGTACGGGTCGTGGACCGGCCCACCGAGCAGGCCAACCTCGTGCTCGGCACCACCGGCCTGGCCCGCACCGACGACCGCCGCTTCGCCCTCGGCGTGCTGAACGCCGCGCTCGGCGGAGGCATGTCGTCCCGGCTCTTCCAGGAGATCCGGGAAAAGCGCGGCCTGGCCTACTCGGCCTACAGCTACACCTCCCAGTACGCCGACACCGGCCAGTTCGGCATCTACGTCGGCTGCCTCCCCACGAAGATCGACGACGTCCTCAAGATCTGCCGCGACGAGGTCGCCCGCGTCGTCGCCGACGGCATCACCGAGGAGGAGATCGTCCGCGGCAAGGGCCAGATGCGCGGCGGCCTCGTCCTCGGCCTGGAGGACACCGGCTCACGCATGTCCCGCATCGGCAAAAGCGAACTCGTCTACGACACCCTCATGTCGGTCGACGACGTCCTCGAGCGCATCGACGCCGTCACCCCCGAGGACATCGCCCTCGTAGCCGCAGACGTCCTCAACCGTCCCCTCACCCTCGCCGTCATCGGCCCCTACGCCGGCAAGGACTTCACCGACGCCATCTCCTGACCAACCCCACCAGAACATCCACCGACGTACACCACCGCGTCCCGCCGCGAAGGCACTGACAACGATCCCTTCGCGGCGGGCCGCGACGTCGATCGGCGGGGCACCGAGGGCTTCGCGCACGCGGATCGGCGACAGGTATACAGTTGGGGCTCGTGATCCGGGTTGGTGTGCTGGGCGCGCGCGGGCGCGTCGGAGTAGAGGTCTGCAAGGCGGTCGAGGCGGCCGACGACATGGAACTCGTCGCCGCCGTCGACAAGGACGATCCGCGTGAGGCGCTGACCGCGGCCGAGGTGGTGGTGGACTTCACCCACCCGGACGTGGTCATGGACAACCTGCACTGGTGCGTGTCGCAGGGCATCCACGCGGTCGTGGGGACCACCGGGTTCGACGCGGGCAGGCTGGAGACGATCCGCGGGTGGCTGGAGGAGAAGGGCGGGGTCAACGTGCTGATCGCGCCCAACTTCGGCATCGGGGCGGTGCTGATGATGCACTTCGCCCAGCAGGCCGCGCGCTACTTCGACTCCGTCGAGATCGTGGAACTGCACCACCCCAACAAGGCGGACGCGCCGTCCGGCACGTCCCGCCGTACGGCGGAGCTGGTCGCCGAGGCGCGGCGCAAGGCGGGCCGGGGGCCGTCGCCGGACGCGACCACCACGTCCCTTCCCGGGGCGCGGGGGGCCGATGTGGAGGGCGTCCACGTCCACTCGGTGCGGCTGGCGGCCCTGATCGCCCACCAGGAGGTGCTGCTGGGCGGCGAGGGCGAGACACTGTCGATCCGGCACGACACCATGAGCCGGACGTCGTTCACACCGGGCGTGCTGCTGGGCGTGCGCCGCATCCGCGAGACGCCCGGGCTCACCGTCGGCCTGGAGCACCTGCTCGATCTCTAACGCTTCTGTTCGGCGATGGCCGCCCATGTGGCAGGGTGCGGCGGCCACCGCGGTTTTCGCCTGACATCGGTCCGCTCTGTTCCATGCTCGCGCTGGCACCCCGCACGCGACCCGGCGCGGGGGCGACCGACGGGCCGCTGCGGGCGTTTGGCGCGCCGCGCGGGCGGGCGCGCTCGACGACGCCGAATGCGTGTGACGGGCTCGGTTCGGCCTCGTGCCGGATCGGGCCTTCCCCACGCCGAGCCGCTCGCGGCAGAGCGTCCGCGACGGCATGGCGGACCTGGACCGCAGGGTCGCGGGTAGGCCGACCGGACCGCCGATGTGTGAAGAGCCGCCCCCTACAGGGCCAGCCCGGCGGCGAACAGGGCGCCGAAGGCCAGTTGCAGGTGGCCGGTCTGGCGCAGGGTGGTGATGAGGTCCGGGCCGACCGCGCCGGTGCGGACCGCGCGGACCGGGGCGAGGGCGAGCGGGATCGCCAGCACGGCGAGCGCGGCGAACGGCCGCCAGGGGACCAGGACGAGCGCGGCGGCGAACGGCACCAGCAGGCAGGTCGTGTAGAGCACGCGGGTGCGCAGGTCGCCGAGGACGACCGCCATCGTGCGCTTGCCCGCCGCCTCGTCGGTGTGGATGTCGCGCAGGTTGTTGACGACGAGCAGCGCGCAGGCCAGCAGGCCCGGCGGGATCGCGGCGACCACCGCCGTCCAGGGCAGCCGTTCGAGCTGCACGTACGCGGTGCCCACCACGGCCACCAAGCCGAAGAAGACGAAGACCGAGACCTCGCCGAGGGCGCGGTAGCCGTACGGGCGGGAGCCGCCGGTGTAGAACCAGGCGGCGGCGATGGCGAGCGCGCCGACGAGCAGCAGCCACCAGGCGCGGGTGGCCACCACGAGGGCGAGCCCGGCCACGGCCGCGGCGAGGAAGCACAGCATCGCCGCCACGAGCACGGACCGCGGGCTGGCCACGCCCGAGCCGACCAGGCGCATCGGACCGACCCGTGCCTTGTCGGTGCCGCGCACGCCGTCGCTGTAGTCGTTGGCGTAGTTGACGCCGACCTGCAGCGCCAGTGCCACGAACAGCGCCGTGAGGGCCCGCCACCAAATGACGCCGCCATACGCGGCGGCCACGCCCGTTCCCACGGCGACCGGCACGATCGCTGCGGGAAGAGTGCGCGGCCGGGCCCCCGCGAGCCACTGAGCCGATGTCGCCAAGGTCTGCCTTTCATCGATGTACAAGCTGCTCAATGCAGACTAAAACATCGTTTTCCCGACCGATGGCGTGGCCTCGGCCCCGATCGAACGACGGCTTCGCAGCCAGCGGTGTGACCGTGTACCGGCACACCATAGCCCGTCCCGGCGGTCACCTCGATCGCGACGGTTTCGCAGCAGGCGGTGTGACCGTGTACCGGCACCATAGCCCGTCCCGGCGGTCACTCCGATCGCGACGGTTTCGCAGCAGGCGGTGTGACCGCGTACCGGCACATAGCCCGTCCCGGCGGTGGGCCATCGGCTTCTCCATGCCGGACCCGCCGTCCGATCAGTGCGAGCCAGGCGAGGAGTGCGGTCGCGAGGGGCGTGGCCGCAGGTCAGCTGATGTCGGTGGCGAGGCGGATCATCCGGATGGGGCGGCCCATGTCCAGGACGCGCTCGGCCTCGTCCGCCGCCCAGCCCGCCGACTCCAGGAAGGCGAGCATCGGCAGGTGGTCGGCGAAGACCCAGGTGACCACGGCGGCGAAGCCGTCCTCGCGCAGGTGGTCGACGGTGGCGTTGAGCAGCCTGCTGCCGTGGCCGCGGCGCACGTGGTCGGGATCGACGAGCAGGGTCAGCAGTTCGGCGTACTTGGCTGGGTCGAGGTCGGGATCCTCGGCGGGCGCGTGTGAGGCGAGGCCGACGACGCGCTCGCGCCACGGCCCGGCGGCGCCGCCCTCGTTGTCATCGCCGCCGTCGGCGTCGTCGCGTGCCTCGTCGGGGCCGCGCTCGACGGCGACCAGCAGGCGGTGCCGGGGCGTGGGCGGGGCGACGATCGCCTCCTCCCACTGGCGGCGCCACAGCCCGCGGGCGCCCTCGCCCGCCATCTGCTCCAGCGGCCCCTCGGGCAGAAAGTCGTATCCGTACCGCCACGCTCTGATCTGGGTGTTCGTCACGGCGTCGACGTCCCCCCGCCGTGCGACCCGTACGCCCACGTCAGTCATCGCCAGCCCCTTTCCTACGGGTAAGGGTAGCCGTCCGTGCGCGCGTCAGCGGCGTTCGGCGGATCCCGCGGTCTTGTGGCGTGCGCGGTAGGCGCGCGTCTTGGTGCGGTTCCCGCACACCTTCATCGAGCACCACGAGCGCGAGCGGTTCTTGGAGGAGTCGATGAACGCCCACTGGCAGGTGTCCTCGCCGCACACCTTCAGCCGGGGCCAGGTGCCCGCCGCGTACGCCTCGATCACCGCCGCGGCCAGGCGGGCGAGGCCGCCGCGCACCCCGCCGTCGATCGGCTCAAGCGAGGGTACGGCTCCGGCGAGCGCGACCCGCAGCGGAAAGGCGGCCAGCAGCGCGTCCAGCCCCTCGGAGACCCCGGCCGGTTCCGACACACGGCTCATTTCGGGCACCTGCGGCGGCTCGCCCGGACCGGTCACCTGGGACGCCCCCGTCGGCGGCGTGCCGGCGCGGTCGTGGTTGCGGCGCAGCGCGGATCTCAGCCCTTCCCGGAGTGCGACCGCGACGGCCAGGTCGTCGTCGGCGGGGCGGTCATCGTCGGCGATCAGCCCGTGGTCGCGCAGCCATCCCGCCAGCGCCGCGGCCGACGTCAGCTCGTCGGCGTCGTCCTCGACGTCGTAGGTGTTGACGAAGTCGCGGAGCAGCTCCGCCGGGTCGCTCATCCTCCCCACCTCCGACACCACTGTACGCGAGTCGCCGGTTGCCCAGATCACAACACCGGTATAGCCTTTTTGGTGGTGTCGAGAGGGTGATGACATGCCGTACTTGATTTATTTGGCGCATCAGGCGAGGCGACGCCGCGAGCGGGAGACACGCCTGCGGAGCTGTTCGGAGGGCACCGGAGCCGCGCGGACCCGGGGGACACGGTGGTACGAGGACGGCGGGCGATGATCGCACGCACCTGGCGGGGCTGGACCCGTGCGGAGGACGCGGCCGAGTACGAGCGCTACCTAATGGCGACGGGCTTCGCCGAGTACCGCGCCACCCCGGGCAACAAGGGCGTGTACCTCACCCGCCGCGATCAGGGTGACCGCGCCGAGTTCTTCCTGATCTCCCTATGGGAGTCCTGGGACGCCGTCCGGGCCTTCGCCGGCGACGTCCCCGAACGGGCCGTCTTCTACCCGGAGGACGACCGTTTCCTGGTCGCCCGCGAGACGACCGTCGATCACTACGAGGTCTTCGCGACCTGCTGATCCGCCAGGGCGGCGGCGAGCCGCCGCACTCCCTCCGAGAGTTCGGGCAGGTGGGTGGCGGCGATGTGGGTGACCCGGATCCGTGGGCCGGGCGGCTCCGACGGGTAGTAGATGCGACCGGGGCTGACGAGCACCCCGCGCTGCCGGGCCGTCTCGACGAGGGCGGCCTCGTCGACGTCGCGCGGCAGCCGTACCCACAAATGCACGCCGCCTTGGGGGAGCAGGTGAAGGTCCCCGTCGGGCAGGTGCCGGGCGAGGGCCCCGGCCAGCGCGTCGCGGCGGGTGGCGAGCTCGGCGGCGACCGCGGCCAGGTGCCGCCGCCACGCGGGGGAGTCGAGGAACTCCAGCGCGGTCTCCTGCAGCGGACGCGCCACGAAGAACGACTCCACCAGTTGCGCGGCCCGCAGCCGATGGGCGGCGGGCCCGCGCGCGACCAGCCCCGCCACCCGTACGCTCGGCGAAGTGATCTTCGTCAGGGAGTGGATGTAGACGACGGACCCGTGCCCGTCCAACGTGATCATGGGCGGCGGCATCGGCCCCAGCGCCAGATGCCGCGCGTAGTCGTCCTCGATCACGAACGCGCCCGCCGCCCGGGCCACCGCGAGCACCTGCTCGCGCCGCTCTCGCGGCACCGTAGCGCCCGTGGGGTTGTGCAGCGTGGGCTGGCAGTAGAACACCCGCGCCCCGGTCACCGCGAACGTCTCGGCGAGCAGGTCGGGCCGCACCCCCTCGTGGTCGATCGGCACCGCCACGGGACGGAGCCCGGCCGCCTTCGCCGCCGCCAGCGCCCCCGGGTAGGTGGGCGTCTCGACCAGCACCGGCTGCCCCGGCGCGGCGAGCGCGCGGAAACAATGCGTGAGCGCGGCCTGCCCGCCCGCGACGACCAGCACGTCCGACGAGGTGACGTCGCCGCCGACCTCGGTCGCGAACCAGCGCCGCAGCCCGCTCAGGCCGCTCAGCGGCGGATGCAGCCAGGTCGAGGCGCGCCGCACCGCCCGCCCGGCCGCGGCGGCGAGCGCCTTGACCGGGATGAGGTTCGGGTGGAGATAGCCGCCGGTGAGCGGAATGACGCCGTCCGAGGGCCGGGCGAGCAGGGCCGCGACGCCGCTGTCGTCGATCACGCGGTCGCCGAGGGAGACCGTCTGCCAGGACAGGTCCGCCGTGTCGCCGGTCCTGGCCGGAGGAGCGGAGGCGACGAACGTGCCGCTGCCCGGCCGCGTGACCACCCGGCCCTCCGCCGCGAGCACGGCCAGGGCCCGGGACACGGTGACCGGGCTCACCCCGTGCCGGGCGACGAGCTCCCGGCTGGCCGGCAGCCGGTCGCCGGGGCCAAGGCGCGCCACCTCGGATCGCAGTATGGCCGCAAGGCGCTGAATACTGCTATCGTCATTCATGAGAGATAACGATAGCGCTACTGCGACCAATAGAGTAGCGGTCCTCCCTCAACCGACCGCCTCCTCCGCCGGATTCGCCTGGCAGGGCACCGCCCTGGCCTTCATCGGGGTGTTCGCCTTCTCCGGCTCGTTTCCGAGCACCGTGCTCGCGATGCGCGGCTTCGACCCCTATCTGGTGGCCATGGGCCGGGCGGTGATCGCCGTCGCCGTCGCCGTGGTGTGGCTGCTGGCGGCGCGGGTGCCGCTGCTGCCGCCGAAATCCGAGTGGCGCTCCCACGGCCTGATCGCGCTGGGCGTGGTGTTCGGGTTCCCGCTGTTCAGCGGGGTCGCACTGGATCTGGGGGCGAGCACCTCGCACGCCGCGGTGGTGATCGGCCTGCTGCCCGCGACCACCGCGGCCGTGGCGGTGCTGCTGGCGGGCGAGCGGCCGAGGGCAGGATTCTGGCTCGCCGTCGGCGCGGGCGCCCTCGCCGTCACCGCCTTCACCCTGAGCAGGGGCGGCGGCCACGTCACGCTCCCCGACGTGCTCCTGGCGGGCGCACTGGTGTCGGCCGCCGTCGGCTACGCAGAGGGAGCGAAGCTCACCCGAACCCGGCCGGGCTGGCAGGTAATCTCCCACGCCCTGGTACTAGCCGCACCCGTCACCGTGCCGGTGACGGCGGTGCTGGCGGCGGTCACCGACGTCCACCCATCGCCATCGTCGATCGCCGGATTCGCCTACGCCGGCCTGGTGGCGATGTTCCTCGGCTTCATCCCCTGGTACGCAGGCCTGGCCAGAGGCGGCATCGCCCGGGCGGGGCAAACCCAACTCGTCCAGCCGCTGCTGACACTGGTGTGGGCGTGGTTGCTGGTCGGCGAGAGGTTCGGTCTGGTCACGGTGGTGGGCGCGGTGGCGGTGCTGGTCTGTGTGGCCTTCACCCAGCGTTTGCGCTGAGCCGTACGGTGCCGTGAGTGTGTGCGGGGCCTGTCTTGCGCGGGCGGGGCGGCTTGTCCAGCCCGCTGCTGGCGCTGGTGTGGGCGTGGTTGCTGGTCGGCGAGAGGTTCGGCCTGGTTACGGAGGTGGGCGCGGTGGCGGTACTGGTCTGCGCGGCCCTCACCCAGCGTTTGCGCTGAGCCGATACAGCGTCGCGGATGTGTGCAAGGCCTGTCTTACGCGCCCTGGGCCCGGCAGCCCTCACCTTCGCCACACGAGGATTTCGCCGTGCGCCGACACGGCCTGGAGGGCGCGGGCGCCAGGCCGTGAAGGCGAAGGCCAGTGCTTTGGTCGTGCATGGTGACCGGCCGTTGTTCCTTGCTGCGGAGATTTCCTGCGATGGGGAACGGGCACGGCCCCGCGGCGTCGACGGGCGTCGCATCCGGCCGGGAAGCCGCGGTCACCGACTTCGTAATCCCCGGTCAACCGGCCGCCCTCGCACGACCGGTTGCCTGATGGCCGACCTATGCGGAGGCGACGGGGATGTTGTAGCAGAGGCGGAACTTGTCGCCCGGCACGATGATGTCGCTGGTTTCGACCGGACGGTCGCCGGACCAATGGGTGCGTTCCAAATGCAGCACATGGGTGCCGGAGGGCAGCTCCAACCGGTCGCTCTCCTCGGGCCGGGGCACGCGGATGTAGACTTCCTCGCTGGCCGTCGTGATCGGCATCCCGGCGGCGGCCATCCGGGCGGCGAGCCCCTTGCGGCCGTTGCTGCCCTCGGCGGGCAGCGCCTGGCCCCTGCTGAACTCGGCGGGCTCGTACGAGGTGGCGAGCTGTAGTGGGCGGCCGTCGCCGCGCAGCACGAAGCGGGTGCGCATCACCTGCTCCCACTCGCGCAGCTTCAGCCGGCGGGCGATCTCGGGAGGCGCCTCCACGAGCTCGGATCGCCAGTCCCAGGAGGCGTGCCGCCCCTGGGCCTGCATGTCGGCGGTGAAGGCGGTCTGCTGGTCGTGTAGACGTGATCTCTGCAAGGGCATCAGCACGGGGCGTTCGCGCACGTAGTGCCCGGCGCCTACCCGGCCCACGATGAGGCCTTCCTGGGCGAGCACGCGAAGCGCGTGGCGGGCCGCCGTCTCGCCCACGCCGTATCGCTGGGTGAGCTGCACCCGCGAGGGGATCGGTGCCCCCGGCGGCAACGTGCTGTCGATGATCTGCCGGCGCAGGTCCTCGACGACTCGCAGGTATACCGGATCGGAGCTGGCCACTGGTCCATCCCTGGGTTCCGCTAGGTCGCAACCGACGACGATCGCGCCGGTTCGGCGGCGCCACACGCACGGTGGAACCCGGCGCGGGGGGCCGCCTTGGCATTTTCCAATCCTGCCGTATTCATTGCACAACGCTGGGTAATGATGGTCGGGTGGAGCGCCAACTTTACCCAAAGCCTAGGGAAAGTCTCTGGACTGTTCCAACATCGGCATGGCATGCGCTCCCATCGGATCTGGCGAGGGGACGCGAGGACCGCCGGGTTCACCCGGCGGGGGAATCGCCTCCCCGGTATGGATCTTGTGTTCGACACGGGCAGGGCTTGTCCGTTTGCCTACCTCGGCAGAGGAAAGCGAAACGGCGCTTCCTTCAGGAGGTGGAGGAGTCACGCGATAGGGGCTACGCACGCCGGGGCGATTCCGGTGGCGCGGGGCGTCGGCAAAATTTCCTTGTCATCCGTGTAACGCGGATGTAAGCCGCGCCGATTGTTCGGTAGAGGCCGCCGATGTGTGTACCCCCGAGCACATATCGGCGGCCCTTTTCGCTCCGAGGGCCGCGCGACGTGCCCTTTCGCCCCGGGCCGCGTGACCGCGCAGGCCGGGCCGGACAGGCCGGTACGCCGAGCGGTCACCGCAGGCAGCGGGCCCTGCGGGGCCGACCTCGGCCGCCCCGAGCCGGGGTGGCGGGGTCCACCGTTTGGCCGGTTCCGGGTACCGTTCCCTTATGGCATCGCCAACAGGAACCTCAGGCGCCCCCTTCGGCCGCATGTTGACCGCGATGGTCACCCCGTTCACCGCCGACGGAGCGGTCGATTACGACGCGGTTCAGCGGACCGCCGTGTATCTCGTCGATGAACAGCGCAATGACGGCATCGTCGTCAGCGGCACCACCGGAGAGTCCCCGACCACCACCGACGAGGAGAAAGACCGCATCCTCCGTGCGGTGATCGAAGCGGTCGGCGACCGCGCCACCATTGTGGCGGGCGCGGGCACCAACGACACCCACCACAGCGTCGAGCTGGCGAAGGCCGCCGAGCGGGCGGGCGCGCACGGGCTTCTGCTGGTCACGCCCTACTACAACAAGCCCCCGCAAGAAGGCATCTACCGACACTTCACCGCGATCGCCGACGCGTCCGGCCTTCCGGCGATGCTCTATGACATTCCCGGACGTACCGGGGTACCCATCACCATGGAGACCCTCATCCGGCTCTCCACGCACCCGCGCATCGTGGCCGTGAAGGACGCCAAGGGCGACCTGTTCGAGGGCTCCCAGGTCATGGTCGCGACCGACCTGGCGTTCTACTCCGGAGACGACATGCTCAACCTGCCCTGGCTCTCGGTCGGGGCCGCAGGCTTCGTCAGCGTCGTGGGGCACGTCGTGGGCGCGCAACTCGCCGCGATGATCGAGCACTACCTCGCGGGCAACGTCACGGCCGCCACCGAGGTGCACCGGCGGTTGCTGCCCGTGGTCACCGGGATCATGACCCGCACCCAGGGGGCGATCATGGCGAAGGCGGCCCTCAACCTGGTCGGCCAGACCGGCGGCGCCGTACGGCCTCCGCTGATCGACGCCACGCCCGAGCAGATCGAGATGCTTCGCGCCGACCTCGTGGCGAGTGGGGTAAAGGTCATGGATAGCAACTAGATGGAGACAAATGAGTCATCCGCACCCTGAACTGGGTCCACCTCCCGCCCTTCCGGAGAACGGCCTGCGCATCGTCGCGCTCGGCGGTCTCGGGGAGATCGGTCGCAATATGGCGGTTTTCGAGTTCGACCACCGCCTGCTCGTCATCGACTGCGGCGTGCTGTTCCCCGACCCCGAGCAGCCGGGCGTGGACCTGATCCTGCCCGACTTCGAGTACATCAGGGACCGGCTCGACGACATCGAGGCCGTCGTGCTCACCCACGCGCACGAGGACCACATCGGCGCGGTGCCGTACCTGCTGCGGGAACGATCCGACATCCCGCTCGTGGGCTCGCGACTGACGCTCGGTCTGGTGGAGAGCAAACTCACCGAGCACCGCATCCAGCCGGTGCGCATCGAGGTGGCCGAGGGCCAGCGCGACCGGTTCGGCCCCTTCGACCTGGAGTTCTTCGCGGTCAACCACTCGATCCCGGACGCGCTCGCCGTGGCGATCAGAACCCCGGCCGGGCTCGTGCTGCACACCGGCGACTTCCGCATGGACCAGCTCCCGCTGGACGGGCGGCTGACCGACCTGGCGGGCTTCGCCCGGCTCGGCGCCGAGGGCGTGGACCTGCTGATGTCGGACTCCACCAACGCCGAGGTGCCCGGGTTCGTCACCAGCGAGCGCGAGATCACCCCGGTGATCGACGACGTGTTCCGCGCCGCGAGCAAACGCATCATCGTGGCCTGCTTCGCCTCGCACGTGCACCGCGTGCAGCAGGTTCTCGACGCGGCCGAGGCGCACGGCCGCAAGGTGGCGCTCATCGGGCGCTCGATGGTACGCAACATGGGCGTCGCCCGCGACCTCGGCTACCTGCGGGTGCCGGCCGGCCTCATGGTCGACTCCCGTGAGATCGAGGAGTGGCCGCCGGAGGACGTGGTGCTGATCTGCACCGGCTCCCAGGGCGAGCCGATGGCGGCGCTGTCGCGCATGGCCAACCGCGACCACCCGATCCGGGTGGCCGAGGGCGACACCGTGCTGCTCGCCTCCTCGCTCGTGCCCGGCAACGAGACCGCCGTCAACAAGGTCATCAACGGCCTCACCCGCTGGGGGGCCAAGGTCGTGCACAAGGGCAACGCGCTCGTGCACGTCTCCGGCCACGCCGCCGCCGGCGAACTGCTGTACGTGCTCAACCTGACCCGCCCGTCGAACTTCCTGCCCGTACACGGCGAGTGGCGGCACATGCGGGCGCACGCCAAGCTCGCCGCGCTCACCGGCGTCCCCGAGGACAACATCGTCATCGCCGAGGACGGCGTGGTCGTCGACCTGGTCGACGGCCAGGCGAAGGTGACCGGCGCGGTACCGTGCGGCTACGTGTACGTGGACGGCACCTCGGTCGGCGGCGTCACCGACGTGGCGCTCAAGGACCGGCGCATCCTCGGCGAGGAGGGCTTCGTCTCGATCGTCGTCGCGATCGACTCGACCACCGGCAAGATCGTCGGCGGCCCGGAGGTGCACGCCCGCGGGTCCGGCATCGCCATCGAGGCGTTCGACGAGGTCATCCCGCAGATCGAGCGGGCGCTTGAGGAGAGCGCGGCCAACGGCGTCGCCGACGAGCAGCAGATCCGCCGGGTGGTACGGCGCACCGTGGGCCGCTGGGTCAGCGACTCCTTCCGCCGCCGACCGATGATCATCCCGGTGGTGGTCGAGGTCTGACCGGCTTCCCGGCCGATGCGCACGCACCGGCCGGGGCCGGACCGGCCCGCCAACGGGAGCGGCCTCACCACGGCCACGACCGGACCGCCGACCGCCCCCCGCACGCCGCGTTCTCTCGCGTCGGCGGTACACGTGGCAGTAGTCGGACTTGCCCTTGAACCGATGCACGGCCCTGGGCTCGTCGTACCGCCACCGGCAGCCCGCGTCCCGCTGTGCCTGGCTGAGGAGCAACGTGGCCCCGCCGCGCCGGACGCGGTACGCCGCCGGGCACGCCGTGCCCGCATGCCCCGATCGACGGCCCCCGCAGCGGATCGGCGCGAGTAGGCTCGATCCGTGGTCAGGGAAGGCAGTTCCATCGATAAGGCGCTGGCGGTGCTGGAGGCCGTGGCCGAGCGTCACCGCGTCACCGACATCGCCACGGCCACGGGCGTGTCGAAGTCGACCGTGCACCGCATCCTGCAATCCCTGGTGGAGTGGGGTTTCGCGCGCCCCGACGGCGCGGGCGGCTACGAGCCGGGGCCGCGCATCCTCACCCTGGCGGGCAAGGTGATGAGCCGCTTCGACCCGGCCCGGCAGGCGTCGGCCGCGCTGCGTGCCCTGCACGACCGCACCGGCTACACCACCCATTTCGCCGTACGCAGCGGCGACGAGGCCGTCTACGTGGACAAGCTGGAGGGCCGCCGGCCGTACCAGATGCACTCCCGCGTCGGAATGAGCCTGCGCCTGCACTGCACCGCGATCGGCAAGGCCATCCTCGCCGCGCTGACCGACGACGAGGTCCTCGCCATCGCGGCCCGCACCCGCCTGCAGCCCCGCACCGCCGCCACCCTCACCAGCGACGAGGACCTCCTCACCCACCTGGCCGCCGTCCGCGCCCGCGGCTTCGCCATCGACGACGAGGAGAACGAGCCGGGCGTACGCTGCGTCGCCGCCGCCGTCTTCGACCACAGCGGCGACGTCCTCGGCGGCATCTCCGTCTCCGCCCTCGCCATGGACGCCTCCCGCGAAACCCTGGAGGCCCTCGGCCCGGAGGTCGTCGCCGCCGCCCGCGAGGTCTCGCAGGCCCTCGGCGCCCCCCTCGGCCTGGCGTCGAACCGCTAGGGGCCGCCCGATGAGCCGTACCCCCGAGGAGGACACCAACCTTCGCATGCTCCGGGCACGCGACGCGATGGACCGCTCCTACGCCCAGCCGCTCGACATCCCGGCCCTCGCCCGGATCGCCCACGTCTCGGAGGCGCACTTCACCCGCACCTTCCGCGCCACGTTCGGCGAGACGCCGCACCGCTACCTGCAGCGCCGCCGCGTCGAGCGCGCGATGTTCCTGCTGCGGGAGACCGACCAGAGCGTCACGGACATCTGCTTCCAGGTCGGCTTCGGCAGCCTGGGCACCTTCAGTCGCACGTTCCGCGACATCGTCGGCCGGTCCCCGAGGGAGTACCGCAGGCAGGCGATCTCCGTCAACGTGCCGACGTGCTTCACGATGGCGTGGACCCGGCCGAGAGCGTGACCTCCGGCGAACCGAGCAGTTTCGGATAAGTTTTCCCTCCGACCTGGTCGGTAGCGTGAAGCACATGTTCACGGCAATCACGCACTCGCAGATCTACGTCCTCGACCAGGACGAGGCCCTTGACTTCTACGTCGGCAAGCTCGGCCTGGAGGTCAACGCCGACGTTGACATGGGCTTCATGCGCTGGCTCACCGTCAGCGTCCCCGGCCACCCCGACCGCCAGATCCTGCTGGAGAAGCCGGGCGGCCCGAGGATGTCCGAGGAGACCACCCGGCAGGTCCGCGACCTGCTGACCAAGGGCGCGATGGGCGGCCACCTCATCTTCAGCGTCGACGACTGCCGCAAGACGTACGAGACGCTGCTGACCCGAGGCGTCGAGTTCACCGAGGAGCCCACCGAGCGGCCGTACGGCATCGACTGCGGCCTGCGCGACCCCTTCGGCAACTCGATCCGCTTCACCCAGTTGAAGGAGTAGACGGCGGCGGTGGCCCGGCGGGCGGCCCGGAGCCTTCGGGATCCGGGCTCGCCGTCGCCATACGGCTATTTGTGGACTTTGGCCTCTATATTCACTTATCGGCATCGCGAATCCTCGGTCTGGAGCGCCCCAGCGGGCGCTCGTGGGCGGCGAATTGGGGGACGCGATGAGAAGCTGGCTCTCCGCGGACGGTCTTCGGGCGATGTACGCGGGAGGACGCGGTAACGCCACCGCACGCTGCTTCTCCCGCCTGTGGGCGTTCGTGCTCGGCATCGGCCTGGCCCCCCGACGCTGGGTGACGCTGGAGGTTCCCGGCCGCCGCACCGGACGGCTCACCCGCTTCCCGCTGGGCATGGCCGACTGGCAGGGCGACTGGTACCTGGTGCCGATGCTGGGCCAGAACTGCAACTGGGTCCGCAACGTACGGGCCGCCGGCGGCCTGGCGACGATCAGGCACGGACGCGCCCGCCGCTGCCACCTGGTAGAGGTGCCGGTCGACCAGCGCGCGCCGATCCTCAAGCGGTACCTGCAGAAGGTCCCGGGGGCCCGGCCGCACATGCCAATCGACCGGCACGCGCCCCTGTCCGAGTTCGAGGCGATCGCGGCGAACTATCCCGCCTTCCGCGTCCAGCCCGCGACCGCCGATGCCCGCGCATGACCAACCCCCTGCACGACGGCCCGACCTCCGTGAGCGCCCCATCGGCATGGCCTGCAGATCCCCGGAACCGAGGTCGCTGCGCCCCAGGGCGTAGCCAGATGTGGTATGAACGGTTCGGGCACCGCTCGCAAGGTCCCCATGCCGGCGCATGGGCCTGGCCGCGTTGCCGAGACCCATGCGCCGATCGCACGCCGCCGCCCGATCACGCCATAGACGGACGTCCGCCCTGGCCGACCCAGACGAGCTCCGTACGGAGCCGGGTGGCGGCGGTCTGGGCGCTGATCCAACGCCCGAACGAGGACCGCCCGACGCCGATGGTCGCCGCGCCTCCCTCGGGCAGCGCGATGCCGTAGGCCACCACCTCGGTGCTGCCCTCGTCCTCGTCGTGCCGTACGAGCGCGAACAGCCGCGGCGTCCCGATGAACGCCCGGACCCGCTCACCCGTCTCGGGCCCTCCCGCGTCCGGCATGAGGCGCCCGCCCGGCCCCGCCGCGTTCCCCTCCGCGTTCGGACCGTGGTAGACAGTCGAGTAGTCGGAACCAGAGAAGTGCTCCATGTGCTTCCTTTCCGTCTCAGGCCGGGGATGGGCGAGGCCTGCAAGCGGCCCATCCCCGGCCTTTCCCGTGCGTGTCACGCGTCCGCCCTTGACCGCCGTCCGGGCATTCGGGACATTCTGCTAACTCTTTGCGGTTGAGAGTTTACTTTGCGTATAGTGGCACGGGAGGCGTCGCTTAACAAGCCAAGACGCCCTACAGCCCCCGGAATGTGGAGGTGGCTCGGTTGTGCAACGAGCAGAAGGGTGAGAGGGGATGGCTGCGGTGAAGTGGACGACGCTGCGGGCGCATTGGCTCGGGCAGCAGCTCCGTGAGCTGCGAGAGGCCAACAATTTGCTGCTCAAGGAGGCGGCCGAGTACCTGCAGCGCAACCCCGGCACCGTAGGGCGATTCGAGACAGGCGAGTACCCCATCCGACGCCCCGACCTGATGGCCCTACTCGACCTCTACGGCGTCTCCGACGGACGCCGCCGCGACGCCCTGCTCCGCCTCAGCCAAGACGTCTGGCAGAAGGGCTGGTGGGACGGCTACTCCGAGCACCTCGTCGGCACGTTCGTGGACTACGTATGGCTGGAGTCCCGCGCGAAAGAGATCCGTGCGTTCGACAACGCGCTGCTGCCTGGTCTGCTCCACACGCTGGAGTATGCGCGGGCGTCTATCACCGCAGCCGAACTGGACGCGAGCGAAGAGCAGATCAATCACTGGCTTGATCTTCGTATGGCCCGCCAGAAAATATTGAAGCGTGATGAGCCTCCATGCCTGATGACGATCATAGATGAAGGCATCCTTCGCCGAGAGGTTGGCGGACGAGAGTGTCTCGCAGCGCAACTCGAGTATCTTTCCGAGCAGGCTATGCAGCCGAACATCGAGGTAAGGGTGCTGCCGCTCAGCGCGGGCGCGCATGCCAGCCCCGCAGGTGCCTTCCGGATCTTCACCATGGAAGATCCGCTTCCCGAAATCGGATATGCGGAGACACCGACAGGAGCCGTTTACATAGAGTCTCCAGATGCCGGACGCTTGATGCGGACGTACGATAGGTTGCGCGAGCTAACGCTTACACCAGGCGAGTCCGTCCAGCTCATATCGACGATCGTAGAGGAGTTGCGATGAGTAGACCGCGCGACGCACTCAGCCCCGACGAACTGGCCAAGGTCGCCTGGCACATCAGCACCAAAAGCGACAACGGCGGCGGAAACTGCGTTGAGGCAGGCCCCCTGGCCGACGGCACCGGCCGCGTCGCCGTCCGCCACAGCCGCCATCCCAACGGCGAAGTCATCGTCTACACCCGGGGCGAATGGGAAGCCTTCATCGCCGGAGCCAAAGAAGGCGAATTCGACTTTTCCGCCGAGTGACTAGTTGAGCGTATTCTGACGATGCATGATCCCTATCCCGAGGTTGTGCGCGGACATACCGACGGGTCAATCTATGTTGAATCACCAGGTATCGACCGCTGCGTGCTGATGTACGATGAGCTGCGGAAACTTTCACTCGACCAGCAGGAATCAGTCGATCTCGTGTCCGCTATCGCAGAGGAGTTCCGGTGAACGAGACGAGCAGTCCGCACGTGCTCACGCAGGAGGAACTGGCCCGCGTCGCTTGGCATATCAGCACGATAAGTGATGGTGGGGGCGGAAACTGCGTGGAGGCAGGCCCTCTCGGCGATGGCACGGGCCGCGTCGCCGTGCGCCATAGCCGTCATCCCAACGCCGGAGTCATCGTCTACACCCGAGGCGAATGGGAAGCCTTCATCGCCGGTGTCAAAGAAGGCGAATTCGACTTCTTCTCGAAGTGAATGCCGGACGTTTGGCCTCCTACGCCGGGCTGATACCCGTCCAACGCGACTCCGGCCGAGTGACCGGCAATCACCGGGGGCAAAAAGCGTAACAACCGGCTGCTGCGCCGGCTGTTCACCGCCTTTGCAGGTCCGAAGCCCTGTGCAGGCCCTCGGCGGCTTCGTCCACCACGAGGACGATCTTGCCTTTGACCCGGCCGGTCTCGCTGAGCTCGTGTGCCTTGGCCGCCTGTGCCAGTGGGAGGACCGTCTCGACGGTGGCCCGGAGGGTGCCGCGTTGCGCCAGGTCGGCAATCGCCTCCAGGTCGGCTGCGGACGGGGTGAAGCCGAACTCCACGAAGCGCAGGCCGCGCTCGTCGGCCAACTCGCGTACGGCGCTGCGGTCCGGGCCGGTGCCCCGTACGTCGATGAGCGTTCCGCCGGGCGCGAGGGTGTCCAGCGAACGGGGCCCGTAGTCATCGGCGATCGGATCCAGGACGACATCCATGTCGCGTACGACCTCGGCGAAGTCGTCCTGCGTGTAGTCGATGAGTTCGTCGGCGCCAAGCCTGCGCAGGAAGGCGTGCTTGTCGGCGCGGGCGGTGCCGATCACGTACGCTCCGCGCGCCTTGGCGATTTGCACGGCCAGGTGGCCGATGCCGCCGGCGGCCGCGTGTATCAGGACGCGCTGTCCGGCGATGATGGGCGCGACGTGGGTCAGCGCCTGCCAGGCGGTGAGCGCCGCGGTGGGTAGCGCGGCGGCTTGCACATGGTCCAGGGCGGACGGCATCAGGCTGAGCCACGTGTCCGGCACCGCCGCGTATTCGGCGTAGGCGCCGTTCGGCGGGAAGGCGTTGCCGAACACGGCATCGCCCGGTCGCAGCCGGGTCACCGCCTCGCCGACCACCTCCACCGTGCCCGACAGGTCCAGTCCGAGGGTGAGGGGCGGTTCGCCCCTGTGCCGGAGTTGTCCGGAGCGGATCTTCCAGTCGGCAGGGTTCACTCCGGCCGCCTTGATCCGTACGAGTACCTCGTTCGGGCGTGGTTCGGGCCGTCCGGTCTCAACGATCTCCAGCACTTGCGGGCCGCCGAAGGCCCGCTGGCTCACGGCCAACATGCGCATGCTCACCGCTCACGTCCCCTTCATGGTCGCCGCGACCCCGTCAGGCCGCGGCTCCCATGCTGGTCGTCAGCGGTATCCATGGTAAAGAAGGCACCCGGATGATATCTAAGTACCTCATGGATACCACTTCGACTCGCGATCCAGGGCGCCTGGCTTTCCGCTACCGCCGCGACTGCCCCTCGCGCACGGTCATCGAGGTCTTGGCCAACAAGTGGGCGCTGTACGTGCTGGCGGCGCTGCGGCAACAGGACGGCCCGATGCGGTTCAACGCCCTGCGACGGCTCCTGGAGGGCATCACGCAGAAGATGTTGACTCAGACGCTACGCACGCTGGAACGCGACGGCCTGGTCAGCCGCACGGTGTATCCCACCGTGCCGCCCCGGGTGGAGTACGCGCTGACCGAGCTGGGTGTCGAGGTCGGCAAGCTGACCACCGCGATCGCCGACTGGTCGATCGCGCACGCCTCGGAGATCCTTGCCAGTCGCCGGGCCTTCGACGCCCGCACACCCGCCGATGCCGCACCCCTTCCCTCGGCGTCCGGTTGATGTGCCGGCCGCCAGGTCGGCGGCGAGCCGCGGCAGGGCAGGCAAGCAGGCGTCGATGGACAGCGGCGTGGGTGCGACGAGCGCCCCGGGTAGCGGGACCGTGGAGGGCCGCTGTCCGACCACTCCGACGGGTTCGCGGCGCAACTCGCCTCGGCCACCGAGCTGGGACTCATTCCCGATCCTGACGCCGTACGCGCGGTGTGGGACGAGGGTCCGCGGCCGCCCAGGAGGCAAGGCCACGTGGGGCCCACCCGCACAGGCGGCGCTGCGACGCCTCATCGCTGAATGACCGCCCGTACGCACGCCCGAATATGGACGTGCGCGGGTGGCAGGAGCCAGGCGGGCTGGGCGTGGGGCCGCCTGCGCTCGGGGCATGCCGTCATCGGCCTGCGGGTGCCGCCGGGACCGGTTCTCCGTCGGCGACCACCGCGGCCGTGAGGCCGCGGGCTTCGGCGGCGCGGCGGAAGCGTGCTTCGATGTCGGGCTGCTCCTCGTACGTGGGCGGGTTGTTGAAGAGCTTGTAGTGCATGGCGCAGACGGTGTGCGCGCCGAGCACCGCCGCGGCCTCGACCGCCTGCTCGGGCGTCATGGTGACCGGGACGTTGGCCTCGTACCCCTCGAAACGGGCGATGACGCCGTTGACGGGCGTGAACGCGACGTCGAACGGGCCGTGCTCGCGTGCGATGCGCCACCAGTTGCCGTGCCACATGGTGTCGCCGCAGTGGATGATGCGCCGGCCGCCGCCTTCCACGACCCATGCGACCTGGTCGGAGTCGTCGCCGCGCCAGTCCAGCGACGGCACCGGCGTGACCGTCAGCGGGCCGATCCGGCGGGGCTGCCCGAGCTCCTGGGGGACCGCGTCGATTCCCGCCTCCGCCAGCGCCGGTGCGATCGGCGCGTGACAGCCGACGGTTCCGGAAGCGCTGAGCCGCGCGATCAGGCGCTGGTCGTAGTGGTCGGGGTGCAGGTGCGTGATGAGGGCGTGCGTGCCGGGGCCGGTATTGATCGGCGGCAGCGGCGTGCGCGGCGCGCCGAGGGCGGGGGCGAGCGGCTCGGCGTGTTCGAGCGGGTCGATCAGCAGGCGGACGTCGCCGAGTCGCACCTCGACGCCCGCCCAGGCCAGGCGGCGCAGCCGGAGAGTGTCGACCGGATTGTCCACGGCGTTCTCACCGCGCATGATGAGCCTCCTTGTGACGTACGGATCCGGAAACGGGGCGGAGCATGAGGAAGGTGACGGCCGCCGCGAGCCCGAGCGCCGCGACGGCCGCGGCCATGGGCAGGGCGCTGCCGGCCCCGTCGGCTCCCGCGAGCGGGGCGACGAGGCCGCCGACGAGGAACTGGGCGAAGCCGAGCACGGCCGCGGCGGCCCCCGCGTGCGCGCCGTGGTCGTGCAGGGCCAGGGCCGGAGCGTTCGGCAGTACGAGGCCGACGCTCGTGACCACGATGAACAGCGCCGTCAGCAGCGGCCACAGGCCGGCGTCGGTGAGCACGACGACGAGGAGGGCGACGCCGCCCGCCGCCGAGCCGGCGACCCCCGCGCCGAGCAGCGTACGCGGGGGAAAGCGGCGCACCAGCCTGCCGTTGGCCTGGGTCGCCGCGCCGAGCCCGATCGCGTTGACGGCGAAGACCACGCCGTACTGCTGCGGGGACATGCCGTGGATGTGCTGGAGCACGAACGGCGAACCCGCGATGTAGGCGAACATCGCCGCGAACACCAGCGCGTTGACGACCGCGTACCCGAGCAGCGTCCGGTCCCGTAGCAGGGCGATGTACCGCACCCTCGTCGCCATGACGAGCCGCGGGCGCCGACTCTCGGGGAACGCGGCGGCGCACCCGGCGAGCGTCACGCCGGAAAGCAGCGCGAGGCCGAGGAACACGGTGCGCCAGTCCCCGAAACGCAGCACCTGGGCGCCCGCGAGCGGTGCGAGCACCGGCGCGAGCCCGCTCACCGGCATCAGCGACGAGAAGACGCGGGCCGCCGCCGCGCCGGTGTAGCGGTCGCGGACGCTCGCGTAGGCGATGACCAGCCCGAAGGCGCCGCCCATGCCCTGCAGCGCGCGGAACACGACGAGGCTCGCCGCGTTCGGCGCGACGGCGCAGAGCAGTCCCGCCACCGTGTGGACGCCGAGCCCGATCAGCAGCGGCCGACGCCTGCCGTACGCGTCGCTGAGCGGCCCCGCCGGCAACTGACCGCAGGCCAGCCCGATCAGGCACGCCGTCACGGTGAGCTGGACCGCCGAGGGGGCGGCGTCCAGGGCGGCGGCGAGCTGCGGCAGGGCGGGCAGGTAGGCGTCGATGGACAGCGGCGCGAGCGCGACAAGCG
This sequence comes from Thermopolyspora sp. NPDC052614, assembly GCF_040678635.1. NCBI lineage: Bacteria > Bacillati > Actinomycetota > Actinomycetes > Streptosporangiales > Streptosporangiaceae > Thermopolyspora > Thermopolyspora sp. NPDC052614. The sequence goes on along the minus strand of NZ_JBFATZ010000024.1, from coordinate 4,743 downwards.
ACCCGAGCAGCAGGATGGGGGACCTGCCCTGGTAGCGGTCGTCAGCGGTCATCGCGTCGGCGACGTGGTCCGGAGAAGGTCGGCCAGAGGCGTGGCCGGGCGTCCGGTGAGGTCGGGGACCGTCGAGCTGACGTGCGAGAAGAAGCCGAGGCGGGTCGCCTTGCCGAACGAGACCAGCAACTCCGCCCCTCCCTGCGGCACCCCGGCGGCCCGCAGACCCGCCGCCATGGCGTCGTCGTCCACGATGACCGGCTCGACCTGGCGACCGCCGACCTCTCCGGCGAGTTTCGCGAGGTCGGCGGCGGTGAGCGCCTCCGGTCCCGTGACGTCGTACGCGCGGTCCTCGTGCCCGTCCTGCACCAGCACCGCCGCCGCGGCCGCGGCGCAGTCCTCGCGGGTCACGTAGGCGACGCCGCCGTCGCCGCCGTTGCTCACGAGCCGCCCGGACGCGATCGCCTGCTCGATGACGCGGAGCTGCATGTGCGCGTACAGGTTGTTGCGGAGCATCGTCCACTTCAGGCCGCTCTCGCGGAGCGCCTGCTCGGTACCGGCGTGGTCGGCGACGACGAGCGCGGGGTTGTCGGGCACCGGTTCCGGGACCGAGGTGTATACGACGTGCCGGACTCCGGCCGCGGCCGCGCCCGCGATGGCGGCGCGGTGCTGGTCGAGGCGGGTGCCGACGGCGTCGGTGGAGATGATCAGCAGCCGGTCGACGCCCGCGAACGCGGTGTCGAGCGTGCCGGGTTCGGCGAAGTCGACTCGCCGTACGTCGGCGCCGCGTGCGGCGAAGTCGGCGAGCGCGTCCGGGTTGCGGGTGGTGAGCACCACCTCGCGCGGGTCGGCGAGCCGAAGCAGGTGCTCGGCGGTGCTGCGGCCCAGGGCCCCGGATGCTCCGGTGATGGCGACGGTCATCGTTCCTCCAATTCGTAACCGCGATGGTTGCGGTTCCGGGCTGAACTGTAGCCACAGTGATTGCGATATGGCAAGATGGCGTCATGGCCCGATCGACGAACACCCGGTTCGCGGTCGCCGTGCACGTGCTCACGTACCTCGCGGGCGTCGCCGGTGCGCGTCCCGTCAGCTCCGACGAGCTGTCCGCGAGCACGAACGTCAACCCCGTGCACGTACGCCGGGTGCTCGGCCCGCTGCGGGCGGCCAACCTGGTGCGGTCACGTCCCGGCGCGCACGGCGGATGGGAACTGGCCGCCCCCGCCGAGGGCATCGCGCTCGCCGAGGTCTGGCGGCTGCTCCAGGGCGATGATCCGGTGCTCGGACTGCACGGACCGAACCCTTCGTGCCCGGTCGGCCGAGAGGTGCAAAGGACGCTGACCGCCCTCGACCGCGCGGTCGCGGACGCCGTCGCGGAGGAGCTCGCCCGGTTCACCGTGCACGACGTCGTCTCGGGAGAGGTGGCGGCACGGTTGGGGGCGGGAGCCGTACAGGGGTGAGCGCCGACCCTGCCATGCCCGGCATGTCGGATCCGCCCGCCTGACGTGCCTCGACGCCGCCGACGCCGACGCCCGCTCAGGCGACCACGAGCGCGAGCGCCCGGGAGTCAGGCCGGCGAGGAGAGCGAGAACCACACGGCCTTGCCATACGGCGACGGGCGGACGCCGAAGTCGTCGGCCAGGTGCCTGACGATCCACAGGCCCCGGCCGTGCACGCCGAGGTGCTCGGTCTCCCGCACCTGGGGCATCTCCGGGCTCGCGTCGGCGACCTCGCCGAACAGCGTCACGCCACGTCCCGACGGGCATCGCGTGACACGCAGGCACAGACGGATGGGCGCGCGGCCGTGCGTGACGGCGTTCGCCACGAGCTCGTCCACCATCAGCACGACATCGTGGACGTCGCCGGGATACCTCCAGCCGATCAGCGTGCTCCGGGTCATCGCCCGTACCTTGCGGACGATCGCCGCCTCCGCGGGCAGGTCCCAGCAGACCGATCGCCCGCCACCATCCTCTCCGTCGCCGGAATCGGCCGCCGCGCCGGTCGGATCCTGCGGAGGGATCAAGGGGGAGTACTCCGCTGACATGGGTCTCCGTTTCTCGAGAGGGCGCGGCGGCGCGGGTCCGCGCCCTCGGGTCATCGCACCGCTCATCCGCCGGTACGGCCCGGCGCCACCCCTCTCCGTCCGTTGCCCGGCGGAAAGACGCGACGACACGTGCCGAACAAGCAGAGTTTCGTGTACGTCTCTTTACGGAGTGTCATCATGGGGTGGCCCCGCAGGACAACCAAGAGACTCGCCGCTGGAGACACGCCTCTCCGGCGGTCGGCAGCGGACGGGAGGCACTGGTGCGCCGCATCTCCGAGTACGTGGACCCCGGTCGCTCACCCTGGCACCTGCTCGGCACCGAGCTGCGCCACTGGCGCGAGAAGGTGCTCGGGCTGAGCATGCGCGAGGTGGGCAAGCGGGCGTTCTGCGACGACGGCGACCTGTCGAAATGGGAACGCGGCCTCACCCGCCCGCACGCCGACACGGTACGACGCCTGGACGACATCTACGGCGCGGGTGGCCGTCTTGTAGCCCTGCACGCACTTGCGGTCGAGATGGAACGGCTGCGTACCCTGGCGAAGAAGGGCATTTCCACGGAGGAGGCCGCCACGGAACGCCGACAGCTTCTACGTCTCGCCGCCGTCGGCGCCGGAATCGGGGCCCTCGGCATCTCCAGCGAATCCGCCCGACAATTGATCGGAACAACCCTCGACAACGGATTCCGAAGCATTCCGGACTGGGAACTCGCCTGCACCGACCACCTCTACGCGCTCCGCACCCGCCCTCCCGCCCAGGTCGCGGCCGATCTCGTTATGGACCTGTTCGCCGTCAAACGGCAATTGGACTTGTCCTCGCCCACCGAAGTGCCCGACCTGTACCGCGTAACGGCAAGCCTTTCCGCCGTACACGCCAACGCCCTCACCCGCTTGGGCGACCACGGCGCGGCCATCCGCTGGTGGCAAACCGCCCGCCAGGCCGCCGACGCGTCGGGAAATCTCGAACTGCGGGTACTGGTCCGCTCCGAAGAGGCCGGCCACGGCCTTTACGGCCAGCGCGCCCCGGAAGCCGTGCTCCGCTTGGTCCAGAGCGCGCAACAACTCCTGGGCACCGACAAGCCCTCCGTGGACTTGATGACCACGCAGGCCAAAGCCCTGTCGATACTCGGCAGACACGACCAGGCCCGGGAGACTCTGCACACTCTCCTCGACGTCGCCGACAAGGGCGTCACCCCGGACCCGCTCGGCTTCTGGACACCGAGCCAAATCCATTTCGCCAAAAGCTGGGTTTACGCGGGCATGGGCGATGAACGGCAAGCAGACGCAGCCCGCCAAGACGTGCTCGGCCTGACCCGCGACTATCAATATCAAGCGAACGTTCAACTCCACGATGCGCTTTGCATGGTCGTCAACGGCGCCGTGGATCAGGGAGCACGCCGCGCAGCCTCGGTTATCGACCACCTCGATTCGGCCTACCGCAGTCGCCACATCATCGAGACGGGACGACTGGTACTGCGCACCGTACCTCTAGCCCAGCAAGAGCGCCCAGCGGTCGCCGAACTCCGTGAACTGCTCGCCACCCGCCCTCCACGTTTCCCAGATCATTCACCAGACCTCTGAACTGAATCGTCTCCAACTACATGTCGCTGACAGCGCGGCGGGACCGCGCCGGCTTCACGACGGTGCACCATGGCACCTCTTGTACTTCTTGCCAGATCCGCATGAACAGGGAGCATTTGGCTGCAGGTCAACGAGTCCGCCCTGACCGGGTCCCGCGCCGCGATCACGTTGCCTTCGCAGCTTCGCGGTGAGGTTGCGGACCGCAAGAAGCCGTTCCTCAAACGCTTGCGGAAGCACTGAGACGAGTTCCTCGAATAGGACTACCGCCTCCTCAGCGGCAGCGATTGCGGCAGTGAGATTTTCTACATCGGAGTCGAGCACCTCCGCGCGCACCCAGAGCGATGTGGCGAGGTCGGGGAGGTAGGCGTCGCGGTTTTGTTCGGCCAGTTCGCGTCGTAGGCGGAGGGCTTCTTCGCTGAGCAGTACCGCTTCGGTTCGTCGTCCGGTCTCCGACATATAGCTGGCGTGGTTGTGCAGCGATGTGGCGAGGGCGGGGAGGTGGGCGTCGCGGTTTTGTTCGGCCAGTTCGCTGTAGAGGCGGAGGGCTTCTTCGCTGACCGGTACCGCTTCGGTTCGTCGTCCGGTCTCCGACATATAGCTGGCGTGGTTGTGCAGCGATGTGGCGAGGGCGGGGAGGTGGGCGTCGCGGTTTTGT
>NZ_JBFATZ010000024.1:0-380 GCF_040678635.1 Thermopolyspora sp. NPDC052614 | reverse complement strand
ATCGGCCAGTTCGCTGTAGAGGCGGAGGGCTTCTTCGCTGACCGGTACCGCTTCGGTTCGTCGTCCGGTCTCCGACAGGCGGAGGGCGTGATTGCTCAGCGATGTGGCGAGGGCGGGGAGGTGGGCGTCGCGATTGTGGGCGGTTAGGGCTCGATAGAGCGACGTGAGGATATGGGTGAAGCTGGCTGCCGACTCCAGTCGGGCGAGGGAGAATCTGGGGAGAGCATCGTGTTCGGTGGCTACGATCGTCAGCAGGCGGGCGGGGTCGGTCTGGCCGAGCCGTACTGTCGCCGGATCTTGAAAGCTGACCCCCTGGGGTACTTTGAAAGTTAACCCCCCTCCGAGATCTTGGAGGGTGCTGAAAGTGGAGGACTGGGCCG
>NZ_JBFATZ010000023.1:59509-108011 GCF_040678635.1 Thermopolyspora sp. NPDC052614 | reverse complement strand
ACGGCGGCCCGGGAGGTTGAGGAGGAGACCGGGTATCGGCCCAAGGAGATCGAGCCGCTGATCACCTATCAGCCGATGGCGGGCATGGTGGATTCCGAGCACCTGCTGTTTCTCGCGCGCGGGGCCGAGTATGTCGGGGAGCCGACCGGGGAGATCGAGGCGGATCTGATCCGGTGGGTGCCGATGGCCGAGATCCCGGAGATGATCGCCCGGGGGGATATCTGGACGTCGGGGACGTTGATCGGGGTGTACGCCGCTCGGGAGCGGCTCAGTTCAGGGCGCGCTTGACCAGGCGGGCCACCTCGTCGATGCGGCGGCGCTGTCGGCGGGAGCCGGTCATGGTCGCGAGCTGTTGGGCGCGGTGGATGTGGGGCTGGGCGGCTTCGGGTTCGCCTGCGGCCAGGAGTGCGTAGGCCAGATCGCAGCGGGTTCCGGCTTCGGCGCGGTTGTAGGTGCCGTCCATGCCGGCGAGTGCGGAACGCAGCTCGTCGGCGGTGTGCGGGTCGCCGAAGTGGAGCAGGCAGCTGCCGCGCCAGCGGGCCAGGTGGTGCGGGTTGAGTGAGATGTAGGGCATGTCGGGGTCGTGGCCGGTGTCGCCGAGGAGGGTGGCGGCCTGGTCGAGGGCGGTGCGGCAGGTGTGTTCGTCGCCGAGGATGGCGGCGAGTTCGGCTTCCGCGGCTGATAGCCAGGTTCGGGTGAGTGCGGGGATGCGGCTGCGGTAGGTGGCGTGGACGTGCTGGAGGAGTTCGGTGGCTTCGGCGGGGCGGCCGAGGTCGGCCAGGACGAATGCCTGTTCGCCGGACACGTACGCGATGAGGGCGGGGTCGTTGGCCTCGTAGGCGGCGGCTTTGGCGTGTTCGTAGTGCTGCCAGGCATCCGATAGGGCGCACATGTCGATGGCCTGCCATCCGGCCAGGGAGGCGGTTTCGGCGAGTACGTGGGCGAGTTTGGTGCGGATTCCGGGGCGTACGGCGTGGTGGAGCGCGCGCTGCACTTGGTTGCTTTGGGCGCGCATTTTGTCCGCGATTGCGGCGGCTCCGAGTTTCCGGTCCATTAGGCGCAGATTGTTGGTGTCCACGGTGAGGATGGCGACCATGGTGGAGTCGATGGAGGCTGCCGCGTCTAGGCGTGCGGTCAATTCGTCGTGCTGCTGGCGTTGCTGGAGATCGTCGATGGGGTCGGAGGCGTCGGTGTGGCTCACGCCCAGCCCGAACAGGACGCGGGCGTGGTCGGGCATGCCGAGGCCGGTGGCGATGCGTTCGTAGACGTCCAGGTCGGTGGCCTGGAGCAGGCCGCGCATGTAGCGGCTGATGCGGCTTTGGGCGATGCCGGTCGCGGCCCCGATGCGGACTTGGCTGGCGCCCGCGTACTGGGTGGCGAGTTTCAGCAATGCGGGAACGTCTCGGCGTTTGAGAAGTTCGCGTGTTTCCTCCCGCTCCCATATCTGGGCGGGAATCTTGATCGGGTCGAATGCCTGCTCACGCAAGGCGTGCCTCCGGTGGCCTCGACTGTGAGGTGGGTGGCGCTTTGGACGGCAGCTTATATGCGCTGGGGGAATATCTTCGAGGAATAGTGGCGTACGTGTCTGACCACTGATGCTTTTCGGCATGACAGAAGCGGTTAGGTGCGATGCGTGCGGCGGGCGCGGGTGGAAGGTCGTCACCCGGCGGGGCCACGTCGGCGCGTCGATGCTGGGCGCTGCGCACTCCTCCCGGGAGGACTGCCTGCACTGCGAGGGTCCATCGCCGATGCCGGAGATGTTCGAGTGGGAGGTCCTCCTCCCTGCCGAGGGCGGCGGTGAGCGGCTCGGGCCCTGCGGGAGCAACTCCGGTCAGGCGACCGCGATGGATGAGCTGCGCAAGGCGCTGCGCAGGACCGAACCCGGTCAGAACGCGCGGGGGCGCATCGTCCGGCGGCTCTTCGACTTCGGGGTGGCGCTCGATGACTGGCGCCGTGAGGTGATTTTCGAGGCGGTTGTGGATCTGGCTGGCTCGGTGCGTTTCACGCGGGTCGAGTCGTGACCGGCGTGGCGGTGCCCCAGGTTCCGGCGCTTGTCGCTGCGTTGTGGCTGCGCCATCATCTGGAGGCGCACGGGATCGCCGCCGATGTCAACGGCGGGTACGGACTGGCGGTGGTGTCGGTCTGTGCCGATCTTCTGGTGTGGACCGATGGCGATCGGTTCTGGTGGCGTACCAGATGGAACCCCCGCCGTCGGCGCTACAGTCTCGCCTGGCACCCGGCGGCCGACTCCGAGAGGGCCGCCCGGCGTATCGCGTTCCGCCTGGCGCAGTTGCGTCGCTCGCCTTCGGCATGCGCTTCGATGAGCAGGGGCGCGGGGCAGGCCGGTCGCGATGCCGGTTGAGGTGTCTGGCCGGGTGCCGGCCGGTGACCTGGTGCGCATCGTGTCGCTCGATCAGTGCCGGTACAGGGCGCGGCAGTCTCCATGGCTGGTCGGCCATCTTGCCCGGGTGCTGTTCGCCCCGGCTCAGGGCGTGTGGGCCGAGGTCGAGTTGCTCGCCGAGGATCTGCCGTACGGACGGCGCCGGGAGTGGCAATTGCACGTCGGTGGCCTTCGGGTGCTCCACGCTGAGGATGTCGAGCAGTGCCGACCCGCGCGGCCTCCTCGGGCGGGTGACCGCGCGACAATCGTCGGCGTTCTTCACAGTCACGCGCGTGCTCGCGCGTATGAGCACGGGCTTGTGTCGCAGCGTGGGGTGGTCGTGCGGCTGTTGCGTGAGGGTTCGTACGCCCTCGTGGAGCTCGACGACCCGCCGTCGACGCTGCTGGGCGTACGGCGCTGGCATCTCCACGTCGATGACCTGCGCATCGAACTGGTTGAGCCGCGCGGCCAAGCTAGCGGGCCGGTGCCAGGTGTCGGGCTGGCGGCCGGTACGCGGCACGCGATCATTCCGGCTGATCCGACGATCGCCCGGTGCGGGGCTTCGGTGCGGCCGGTGCTGGTCGATGGCTGGTCGCCGCCGTTCAGCCCGGCGCTTGAGCGTGCCTGCCCTGACTGCTCGGAAAGGTACTGCTCACCTGACACCTTCGCCGGTTCCCGCTAGTCTGCTTATGCGGACAAGCACAAGAGCGATTGGGCGGATGATATGGGCATGGATTACACGCCCCCCAAGTACATCCAGGTCATGTCGGCGATTCAGCAGCGTATCGAGGCCGGCGAGTACCGTCCGGGCGACATGCTGCCTTCGGAGACCCAGCTTGTCCGCGAACTGGGCGTGGGGCGTACCACCGTGGTGCGGGCGTTGCAGACACTCGCGATGCAGGGGTGGATCACCCGCGAGCACGGGCGCGGCTCGTTCGTGAAGGGCCGTCCCGACAGCCCGGCCGAACGCGTCCGCCCTGGCCTGGCCGTGACCGAGCAGGCCGAGACCGGCGACGGGGCGATGCGAGCAGAGCGTGTCGCGGCCCCTCGACATGTCGCCCGGCTGATGGGCGTGGCCGAGCGGACGCCGGTTTTGATGCGGCAACGGGTGACACGGCAGGGCGGGCGGCCTGCGGCGGTGGAGACCCTGTGGTTTCCGCTGGAGATCGCCCTTGGGACGGATCTGGAGAAGCCCGATCCGCTGCCGCGCGGGGTGCGCCACCACCTTGAGGCGGTCAAGCATGTGCGGTTCGACCACATCACCGAGCGGCTGACCGCGCGCAAGCCGACCAAGCAGGAAGCCGAGTCGCTCGGCTCCGCCGATCCCGTGCTCGGCGTGCTGGCGACGGTGCACGATCCGGCGGGCGCGGTGCTGATGGTCATGAGCGTGGCCCTGCCCGGGGACCTGCACGAACTTGAGGACGTCTATCCGGTGAGGTAGATCTTTCCCGCGCCACATGCTTAACCACTTGTGCGGACAAGTCGCTCGACGTACTCTCAACTCAATCGGACAAGTGGACGACCGGACGACGGTCGTCTGTTGGAAGGAAACAGCATGGCTCTGCAAGGTCCTATCGCGGTCACGTTCGAGCAGGTGTTCCCGCACGGCTGCTACGTGGTCGGCGAGGTCGAGAAGGTCAAGGACTTCGACGCCTCGACCAACAACCGCTTCGTCCAGGCGCGCGACAAGTCCACCGGGCTGCCGGTGTGGCAGGTCGCCGTCATGGACGCCGACCCCACCCTCAAGCCCGCGCAGAAGACGGTGGCGGTCAAGCTCCTGGCCGAAGACCAGCCCATCGCCCCGCCCATGATGGCCGGGCTGCCGTTCACCCCGGTGGAGTTCGACGACATCACCGTCACCCCCTACGTCAACGCCACCGGACGGCTCGCCTACTCGGTCCGCGCCCGCGTCATGCGCGCCCCCGGCACCGGGGCCGGCAAGGCCAAGCCCGCCGTCCGGGAGCAGGCGTGAGGCGACGGATCGCCTTCCGGCGCAGCAGCGTGATCAGCCTCAGCACCGGGCGCACCGCCCGCGTCGAACGGCACCGCAACGGGAGGTGGACTCCGGCCCTGGCGCTGGACTTCGGCGCCACCTGGGTCGTGATCCGCACCTCGGCCAGCGACCACGTCACCTCGGGCGACGTGGCGTTCGCCCGCCAGCTCGCCCGCGCGGCCGGTGCCTTCGCCGAGGAGATCACCCGGCAGTACTCCGCCACCCACCCCAAGACCGGAACCAGCAGCACCCGCGACGACGGCAAGGAGATCGCGAGATGAGCGGCTACAGCTACACCACCATCAGCATCGACCCTGGGCAGCAGCCGAAGATCGGGGTCTCGATCCACCCCGACGAGCACGCCGAGGTGACCTACTACTCCGCGCGGAACGACGGCTCGCGGGACTTCATCCGGCTCGCTCATGCGGGCGCCAACGTGCACATCTGCATCCCCGACCAGACCCAGGTGACCGGCACCCACGTGGCGTTCGCCCGGGAGTTGTTTCACGCGGCGGCGGCGTTCCTGGCCGACTGCGAGCGCCTCACCACCACCGGCACCGGAACCGCCGGGGCCACCGGCAAGGCCGACCAGGCGGGCGAGCCGCTCGACCAGGGCGCGGCCTGACCTCAAAGACGGGGCCGCTGGAACTGGTCCTTCCAGCGGCCCCTGGATCTCTCCCGACGCTCATCGAAAGAGGAATCAAGCTTATGCTCCGCAAGCTCCCTGGGGACGAGGTCAAGGGCCTGGTCTCCACCACTCCCGACACGGCCGTGGTGTTCCGCCCGGCCGTCGTCTCCACTCCCGTCATCGTCACCATCGTCCTTTTGCTGGCCCGGCTGCTCGTGAGCCTGGTCCGGCTGGTCTGGCGGCACCCGATCGCCCTGGTCGTGGCGGCGGCTCCGGTCGCGGTGTGCTGGCTGTACGGCTGGCGCATCACGGTCGCCGCCGTCTGCATGACCGGCTCGGCACTGGCCGCCTGGGCGTCCCTGGACCGGCCGTCGTTCGCCCGGCTGGTCGGCTGGCGGCTGCTGGCCTGGTGGCGCTGGGTCTGGGTCTACCGGTGGCACTGGCAACCGGTAATGATCGTCTCCGGCCTTGGGCGGCACCTGCGCGGACGCGACTACCTGCCCACACTCATCAAGGTGCGCTGCGACGGCTGGGCCGACCACGTCACGGTCAAGATGCTGCACGGACAAGCGGTCAAAGACTGGGCCGACCGCATCGAACACCTCGCGCACGGCTTCGGCGCGGCAGGCTGCCGGGTATCGGTCACCCGGGCCGGTCGGCTTTGCCTGACCTTCCCGCGACATGATCCGCTGTCGGCTCCGTTCCCTGCCGTACCAATGCCGGGGGCCGCGACGGTGGGGCCGGTGGAGATCGGCACCTGTGAGGACGGCACCCCCTACCGGTTGAAAGTGCACGGGACGCACGTCCTAATCGCGGGCGCGACCGGTTCGGGCAAGGGCTCTTACCTGTGGTCGGTCATCCGTGGCTTGCTCCCCGCCGTACGCGCGGGCCTGGTCCAGATCTGGGCGCTGGATCCCAAGCGCATGGAACTGTCCTACGGGCGGGAGTTGTTCGGCGGCCGGTACGCCGCTGACCCTGCCGACTGCGCCGACCTGCTGGAGGCCGCGGTGGCGGTGATGCAGGAACGCGCCGACCGGTACGCCGGGGTCCAGCGCGCGCACGTGCCGACCGTGGATGACCCGTTCATCCTGGTGATCGTCGATGAGGTCGCGTTCCTGACCGCCTACCAGTCCGACAAGCATCTCCGAGTCCGGATCGTCGCTGCCCTGGCCACGCTCACCACCCAGGGCCGCGCGGTCGGCGTCGGCGTGATGGCGGCGTTGCAGGACCCGCGCAAAGAGGTCATGAGCATCCGCAACCTGTTCCCCGACAAGATCGCCCTCCGGCTGGATGAGTCCGAGCAGGTGGACATGGTCCTCGGCGACGGCGCCCGGGACCGTGGCGCGCTGGCCGACCACATCTCACCCATCCCCGAACGGGGGGCTGGCGTCGGGTACGTGCGGCTGGAAACCTGCCCCGACCCGGTTCGCGTCCGCGCCGCCTACGTCTCCGATTCCGACATCCGGACCATGGTCGCGGCGTTTCCCAGCGGTGGCGGGGGTGAGGGCCGATGAGGCTGGCTCACCTGCTCGACGGGCTGCGCTGCGCCGACTGCCTGACCATCGATGTGCTCTGGTACGACCCGGTCCGCGGACTGGTCGAGTGCCGCGAGTGCGGACACCGCGCCAACGTCGCCTTCGAGAACATCGGGACCGCCGGGAACGCCGAGGACGTCTGGGAGGTCGTGTGAGCAACCCGCACGACCAGACGACGCCGACGACGCGGGCGATGCCCCGGGCGGTACGGCAGGCGATGCCGCTCGCCCGGGACGTCGTCGAACACATCGCCGTCCAGCACGGAGTGTGCATCCGGCCGGTGGCGCTGCGGCGCATCGACACCCGCACGGGAAAGTCCGAGATCGTCGATGTCCCCTGCGGGGCCACCCAGGAGGCCGTGTGCCCGCCGTGTGCCAAGCGCAACCGGCAACTCCGCATGACGCAGTGCAGTGAGGGCTGGTACCTTGAGACCGAACCCGCCATGACCCCAGATGAGCCGAACGAGCATCAGCGGCACCTGGTGGAGTTACGAGCCGACATGCAGACCTGGCGGGACGCGGCCGAAGCGGCGGGCGGGCCCACCGAGGACCTCGACGGCGCGATCGCCGATCTCGACCACGAGATCAATGCTGCGGGCATGCGCGGTAACGTCCTGGGCCGGTCCGCATCGAAGCGCAACCGCTCGACCCGGCGTCGGCAGGACGCCCCAGACCTGCCCAAGCGCAAGATGGCCGCGACCACGCTCGGGCGCACCTTCACCGCGCCGGACGGCAAGGTCTACCGGCCGTCGATGTTCATCACGCTCACGCTCCCGTCGTATGGACGCGTCACCAACGGCGTCCCGGTCGACCCGGACGGCTACGACTATGCGCGGGCCGCTCGGGACGCGCTGCACTTCTCCAAGCTGGTGGACCGGTTCGTGCAGAACCTTCGCCGCGTGGCGGGCTACGACGTGCAGTACTTCGCCACCGTCGAACCACAACGGCGGCTGGCCCCGCACCTGCACATGGCGATCCGGGGCACCCTGCCCCGGGCCGAGATCAAGCAGATCGCGGCGGCCACCTACCACCAGGTCTGGTGGCCCGCGATCGCTCGGGTCGTCTTCGACGGGGACCACCTGCCCATCTGGGATGAGCAGGCCGGCTACCTCGACCCCGACACCGGCGAGGTCCTGCCCACCTGGGACCAGGCACTCGACCAGCTCGACGCCGACGACCAGGCCGAGCCGCTACACGTCATCCGCTTCGGCACCCAGATCGACATACAGGGCGTGCTCGCCGGGTCCAAGGACGCCGACCAGTGCATCCGCTACCTGTCCAAGTACCTCACCAAGTCCATCGGCGACACCCTCGACCCGGCCAACCCGGCCCAGGCCGAGCATGCCGCGCGGCTGGCGGAGGCGCTGCGGTACGAACCATGCTCTCCGGCCTGCCCGAACTGGCTGCGCTACGGCATCCAGCCCAAGAACGCCCACGCCGGGATGCGCCCCGGCGGCTGCAAGGGCAAGGCCCACAAACCCGAACACCTCGGCTACCCGGGACGCCGCGTGCTCGTCTCGCGCAAGTGGTCCAACAAGACCCTGACCGAACACAAGCAGGACCGGCGCACCTGGGTTCTGGAAGCCCTCGGCCTCGACCAGGACCAGGCCACCGACCCACACCGCTACACCTGGCAGCCGGTCAGCAGCGCCGACCCTGGCTTGGCACCTCTGGCGCTGCGGCTGCTGCGCAGCGTGGCCGAACGCCAGCGATGGCGCAACGCCATGGAACGGCTCAAAGCCCAAGCAGAGGGACGCCCCGTCCAAGATCCCTCGGATCCAGGCGGGATCGGAAAGGCGGCCTGACATGGAGAAGTTGCTCCACCGCCCGAAGGAAGCGGCGGCTGTGCTCGGAATGAGCCGTACAGCTGTCTTCCGATTGATCAGGACGGGTGAACTTCGCTCGGTCAAGTACGAGGGGTATCGGCTCATCCCGGCCGCCGCCCTAGAAGCGTTCGCGAGAAGCCTCGAAGAGGTGGCCTGATGGCGTCTAGGAAGCCGAACGGGCGCTCATCGATCTACCTCGGAAGCGACGGCCTTTGGCACGGCTGGGTGACGGTCGGAATCAAACCGGACGGCTCCCCCGACCGACGGCACCGCAAGGGCAAAACCGAAGCAGAGGTGACCCGCAAGGTTCGGGAACTGGAGGGCCAGCGGGAAACGGGCCACGTCAGCAAGCCTGGCCGTGCCCCGACCGTCGCCGAATGGATGACGGAATACCTCGATGTGGTCTGCGAGCGGCTCGTCACCTCGGGAAAGATGGCGCCCCGGACTCTCGACGACTACCGGTCGAAGACGCGTCACTGGATCATTCCGCTGCTCGGCCTTCACCGTCTCGACAAGCTCGCGCCGGAACACCTCGACCAGGCGTACGCCACGATGATGAACAGCGGCCGTTCGACGAGCACGGTGCTGAAGGTGCATCGCATCCTGTCCCGGGCGCTGAAGATCGCTGTACGCCGCGGAAGATAACCCGCAACGTCGCGACGCTCGTTGACGCTCCCGTCGCCGCCGACCCGGACATCGCGCCGCTCTCTCTTGAGGAGGCTCGAAAGATTCTGGAGGCGGCCAAGACCAGACGCAACGGCGCTCGCTGGTCGGTGGCTCTCGCGCTGGGTCTCCGTCAGGGTGAAGCGCTCGGACTTCGCTGGTCCTTCGTGGATCTCGATACCGGAGTGATCAAGGCGTGGTACCAGGTGCAGCGGAAGCCCTGGGAGCACGGCTGTGACGACCCTCATGCATGCGGTGAGGCGTGGCACCGCATGCCCTGTAAGAAGCGCTGCACTATCCACAGGCACTCGGCGGACTGCGCCGCGACATGCAAGAAGCCCAACCACGTCTGCCCAACCCGGACGTGCCCGAAAGGGTGCACGGGTCACGCGGACCGCTGTCCGAAGCGGACAGGTGGCGGGCTGGTCTTTCGGCAACGCAAGGGGAAGAGCCGGCTGACCCTCCAGTGTCCGCCGGAGCTGCTCCCGATCCTTCGCGCTCACCGGGTCGCCCAGCAGGCCGAACGGGAGAAGGCCGGTGATCTGTGGGAAGACCATGACGTCGTCTTCGCCACGAGGCGCGGCAGGCCTATGGAGCGCAGCGAGGACTACAAGGCGTGGAAGGCGCTTCTCAAACGTGCCGGTGTCCGAGGGCTCGGCTTCACGACGCACGGCACACGGCCGGTTCGCTCCTTGTAGAGCAGGGTGTGCACATCCGAGTGGTTCAGGAGATCCTCGGCCATGCCCGCGTGACCACCACCCAGCGGTACACCCACGTCGCCAGCGCTCAGGTACAGGACGCGAGCGAGCGGATGGGCTCCGCTCTCTGGGGCGATGGGTGAGAACTGCAACCCAAACTGCAACCCTGACGCGTACGAAGATCGAAAAACCCCTCTCCGGGATGGCCGGGAGAGGGGTCGTAAGCGGCGGAGGCTCGGGGATTTGAACCCCGGATGGGCGGTGAGCCCAAACCGCATTAGCAGTGCGGCGCCATAGACCTGACTAGGCGAAGCCTCCTTGTAGCCGGGTGGCTCAGGCCAGAGTACCGGGCCGTGGGCTAGGCGGCAAAGTGAATTGGGGGTTCGTGTCGGTGGAGGTGAGGTTGCCCACACCCGTTATACACAGCCTGTGGATAACGGGTGTGGGCAACCTGTGGATGAACTGTGGATGAGGTGTGGACAGGTGTGGATAACGCCCTGTCAGGCCTGGCGGGTGGCCTCGCCCTCGATCTCGATCTTGACCTTCTTGCCGACCATGAAGCCGCCCGTCTCGAGGGCCTGGTTCCAGGTGAGGCCGAAGTCCTCGCGGTCGATCTCGGCGGTGATGGAGAAGCCGAACAGTTCCACGCCCCAGGGGTTGGCGCCGGCGCCGCCGTACTCGACGGTGAGCTCGACTTCCTTGGTGACGTCACGGATGGTGAGGTCGCCGAGGACCTTCAGCTCGTCGCCCTTGTGGCCGGCGACGCGGGTGCTGCGGAAGGTGATGTTCTCGTACTTGTCGACGGCGAAAAAGTCGTCGCTGCGGAGGTGGTTGTCACGGTCGGAGGCGTTGGTGTCGATGCTCGCGGCCTTGATGGTGATCTCAGCGCTGGACTCCAGCGGGTTCTCCGCGATGGTGACGCTGCCGCTGAACTCGCCGAAGTGGCCGCGCACCTTGGCGACCATCATGTGCTTGACCGAGAAGCCGATGCGGGTGTGGGCGGCGTCCAAGACGAAGGTGCCGGGCGTCGGGATGGTGAGGCCTTCCCACTCACGGGTGCTCATGTCGTCTCCTCAATAGGCGGTGGTCGTCCAGATAGTTGCGACAACAGATGTCTACCGGACAAATCTTCCTCGTGTCAAATATCGTCGGATATAGTGTGAATGTGAAAGCGCTAGATGATCCCCGGCTCACCGCCGCAGGCCTGCTCGCCGAGGTCTTCACCGGCATGATGACGCGGCTCACCCCCACCCTGAGCGGCGCCGGACTGTCCGCGATCGACTTCGAGACCCTGCTGCGTCTGGCCCGCTCGCCCTACCAACGGTTGAGGATGAGCGATCTCGCCGCGCAGACCAGCCTGTCGACCAGCGGTGTCACCCGGGTGATCGACCGGCTGGAACGTGAGGGGCTGGTCACCCGCAGGGCGTGCGACGTCGACCGGCGGGCGTCCTATGCGGTGATCACCGATGCCGGCATGGCGCGGCTCGACCAGGTTCTGCCGCAGCATCTTGAGGACATCGAGAAGTGGTTCACCGGGCTGCTCGACCCCGACCAACTCGACGCGATGCTGGACGCCTTACGGATCATCCGCGACACCGTACGGCCCTGCGCCACCGCGGGCGTCGAACCGATCGAGGCGACGGGCGCCAGAGGCGCACGGTCCCGATGACGCCCGCCTCGCCGGGCTTTAGGCGGGAACCTTCAGGTCTGCGGGTGCACCGCGGGAGAAACGGCCGAGGACGCCGAGGACGCCGAGGACACCGCCAGGTCGCCACGGAGTTTGGCCATCGCGCGGGAGACCGTGCTCTTCACCGTGCCGATGCTGACGCCGAGGGTCTTGGCGATCTCCGGCTCGCTCATGTCCTCGTAGTAGCGAAGCACGATCGCCGTGCGCTGGCGGACCGGGAGCCGGTCGAGGGCCTGTTCCAGCAGTTCGTACGCCCTGCCCTGGACGGCCGCGTCCGGCACGGGCACCTCGGGGATCTCCGCCGAGGGATACTCCTCGAGTTTGCGGCGGCGCCACCAGGAGATGTTGATGTTGACCATGGCGCGGCGTACGTAACCGTCGATCGCCCGGCGGTCGTCGATGCGGTCCCAGGCGAGGTAGGTCTTGATCAGGGCCGTCTGCAGCAGGTCCTCCGCGTCGGCGGGATTGCCCGCGAGATGGTGGGCCATGCGCAGAAGGACGGGGCCGCGAGCGGCCACGTAGTCGTGGAACGCCTCGTGAGCCCCGTCGCCACTCCACTGCGGACGGTCATGGTTCGTACCCATATTGTGGCCAGAATGACATCCCTTGCCCCTAGTCCGGCCGAACGGGGATTCAGGGTTCCCTCCGCCGAATGCAAAGATCGCCCAAGGGGGTGATGGAACCGCCGACGCCGTCCCCATTGCGGCTTACAGGTTCACAAGTGCCGCATATCAGAGTGAATCCACTGCAACTGGGAGTACATATTTTGTCCCCCTTCCCGCCCAGTCATACGGGATTCAACGGATCCGCAGAGCCGTACGCGCGGGACATGTGAGGCTGGTTTCCGGGGGGGGAGAGGAGAGATCATGAGCGTCGACCGCCGTCGCGCCCGCGCGGCCGCCGTGCTCGGGCGTGAGCCGGCGCCGCTCGGGCCGGTGCCCGGTGGCGATCCCGCGCCCGGAGTCGTGACCGGCGAGATTCGCGATGTCAGCCCCCACCTGCTCGTGGTGGAGAACGCCGAGGGAGACGAGATCCGCCTTGTCGTCGCGCCGTGGGCGACCGCCTGGTGCGGAAGCGACATGGCCCCGGCCGACGTGCCGCGCGGGGCCCGCGCGATCATCAGGACGGCCGGCGGGCACGGCAGGGTGGCCGATCGCATCTGGGTGGATATCAGCAGGTTCACCGGGAAGATCTTGAAGGTGCGCGGCACGCGGGATCTCACCGTCGATCTCGACTGCGGCCCGCATCGGGGGCGGCGGACGATCAGGATTCCGTACCGGGCCTCGGGGCGTATCCAGGTGCGTCACCCGCGGCTGGAGCCGGGCTACCTGTTCGACGCGATCGGCACGCTCGGCCGGGGGGAGCCGACCGCGCTGCTCCCCGCCGCGTCCCAACCGGCCTACCGCGCCGAGGCGACGCCCGTCCCGCCGCTCACCGACGACGGCCCCGCCTCAACCCACTCCTCCGGCCCCGTTTCGGACCCTGTCTCCGCCCCCATGTACGGCGCCGCCCCCAAGATTTCGGGGTCCGCCGTCTGGTCGGACGTCTTCGACGACGATGAACGCGGCGCGGCGTACCCGATGCTGGAGCGTGCGGACGCCGAGTGCGAGCGGGCCGGCACCACGTGCGCCCCGCTGCCGTACCTGGCGATGGGGTCGGCGCTGGCGGTGGACAATGTGTGCACGAACCGGTCGGCCGTGGTGCCGATCGTGGCGTGCGGGTGCGTGGCGGGGCGGTTCTGCGACCGGTGCGTGGAGTGCGGCACCTCGCCGCGGGGGCGGATCGTGGAGCTGTCCCCGGCGTCGTTCGTCGAGCTCGGCGGGGAGCTGACCAGGGGCTGTTTCAATGCCAGGATCGTGTTGGGGTGAAGTGAGTTGACGACGACGATTGCCCTGGCCGCGCTGCCCATCGTCGTGCTGACGCTGGTGCTCGGCGCGGTGGCGAAGTTCGTGGCGGTGGCCCGCGGGATCGAGCCGGAGGGGCTGGGCCGACTGGGCCCGGCCACGCTGATTCCGGAGCGGTGGCGGGCCTCGGCGCTGGTCTGCTGCGCGCTGATCGAGCTGGCGGGCGCGATCGCCCTGCTCTTCTGGGACCACCCGGTGCCTCGCTGGTGGATGGCGATCTTCTTCGCGCTCGCCACCTACGTGCTGGTCGATCTTCGGCGGCGGCGGCCGGAGGCGGGGTGCGGCTGTTTCGGCGAGGTGAGCAGCACGCCGGTGGGGCTGCGCTCGATCGGGCGCGCGATGGCGCTGGGGGCGATGGCGGTGGCGATCGTCCTCTGGCCGGTGACCGGGGCCGACCTGGTCGCCGGGCTGTCCTGGACGATGCTGGGCTGGACGGCGGCCGGGGTGGCGCTGGTGCTGGCGCTGTCGCCCGAGGTCGGCGAGGCGATCGCCCGCATGCGGTATAAGGCCCCCTGCGAGCGGCGCGAGCTGCCGGTGGAGGACGCGTTGTCGCGGTTGACGACGAGCGCGGCCTGGCGGGCGCGCCGTCCGGTGCTGACGTCCACCACGCCGGAGGACACGTGGCGGGAGCTGTGCTGGCGTTTCTTCGTGTTTCCCGGCCGCACGGCGGACGGGGACGATGTCGACGTGGTCTTCGCCGTCTACTTGAGCGGCGGTCGGCATGCCCCCGTCCGCAGCGTGCTGATCGCCGCCGACGGGACCTCTCTGGAGTCTCTGCCGGAATCTATGGCCGTATCGGCATGAGGCTAGAGAGGTCGATATTCTCCAATCGTCGTCGTGCGGAATTCAGCTCTCTACGGCTCTCTAGCTTCCCCTCTAGAAAGCCGTAGAGAGGTCTATGGGGTTCTACCTGGTCAAACAGGCTGGGAGCGTAAAAACTTCCCGAAGTGCGGCACCGTGAAGCCGATGAGGCCGCGCTCGGCGCTGTAGATCAACCCTTTCTTGATCAGGCTGTCTCTGGCCGGCGAGAGACTGGACGGCTTGCGCCCCAGCACCTCGGCCACCTCGGCCGTGGGCACCGGGTCGTCGCCGGTGGCGGCGCCGATGGTGGCCATCGCGTGCATGTAGTCGCGCTCGGCCGGGGTCGCCCGCTCGTACCGGCTGCCGAAGAAGCCGACGGCGAGCTCCTGCTCGGCCTCGGGGGCGGCCACCTTGACGTCGTCCGCCGTGATCGGGCTGCGGGGCGCGGCGTCCCAGGCGACCTTGCCGTACGCCTGCACGAAATACGGGTAGCCGTCGGCCGCCTGGTAAAGCGCGTCGAGCGCCTCCGGGGTGAACTCCACCTCTTCGCGCTCGGCAGGCGCGATCAGCGCCTGGTCGGCCGCCTCACGGTCGAGCCGGTCGATCCGGGCATAGCGGAACAGCCGCTCGGAGTAGCTCTTGCTCGCCGACAGCACGCTCGGCAGGTGCGGCAGCCCGGCGCCGACGACGATCAGCGGCCCGCCGGACTGCGACAGCTCATGACAGGCCGCGCACAGCGCCGAGACGTCGGCGGGCCGTACGTCCTGCATCTCGTCGATGAACAGGGCGATGCCGACGCCGAGGTCGGTCGCCACGGACGCGGCGTCGACGAACAGCTCGGTGAGGTCGATCTCCAGGTCGCCGGAGTCGGCGCGACCGCGGGCGGCGGGCACGTCGATGCCGGGCGACCAGTGCGAGGTGCCCTTCGCGGCGGCCGGGTCGCGCATCGCGAACGCCTTCAGCACACTGAGGAAGGACTCGATGCGCTCGGGCGCGCGGTGCCGGGGGGCGAGCTCCCGGGTCGCCATGTGCAGCGCGGCCGCGACCGGACGGCGGATCGACTGGTCGGGCCGCGCCTCGATCTTGCCGGTGCCCCACAGCCGCTGGATCGCCATCGACTTGAAGGTGTTGAGCAGCACCGTCTTGCCGACGCCGCGCAGGCCGGTGAGCACCATGCTGCGCTCGGGGCGGCCCCGGGCCACCCGCTCCAGCACGACCTCGAACTGCCGCAGCTCGCGATCGCGACCGGCGAGCTCGGGCGGACGCTGGCCGGCGCCGGGGGCGTAGGGGTTGCGCACGGGATCCACGCTCTCGGACTTTATGACGGGATCTAGCGGACGCCGTAGATTTCCGTAGAAAGTGCTACGGCGTGTCGCCCGTCGCGGGCGGCGCGACGGCTCGGCCGGACGCCCGACCGGCGGCGCCCCGAGCGGCGCCGAAGCCGCCGTCGGCATGGCCGGCACCGCCGCCGATGCCACCAGCACGGCCATCGCGCTCACCCCTTCCACCTGCGACTATGGCTCCCTGCACAAGCGTACGAATCGTCACGCCCGACACCGAACCTGCGTTCGATTCGATGGGAAGACTCTAGCGCCAGATCGAACAGGTGCGCGAGGCCTTCCGCCAAGAAATGTCGGTCGAGCCGCCTAGGATCTCCAGCAGGCCCCCCTTTTGCCCCGATACGCCACACTTGCCCAGGTCCCACGCCCGCATCCCACGCCCGGTTCCCGCATCCAGGTCCTGCGGCCACGGCATCGCCAGGCACGCCCGAGCCGGACCCAGACGGTCCTTCTGGCGACCACCCGGATCCGCCACCCACCTCTGTGGCCGTACAGGGCGAGGCGACAGCACCGCTCCGGCGCAGGCTCGGTCGCACGAAGAGCGGGGCCGATCACCGGAGAAACCGCCGGGCCGTACGCCACCGCGTCAACGGTGGACCCACGCCGACCCCGACTCCAGCCGGTGCTTTCCGAGCCGTCCCCCGATGCGGCATCGAAAGGGCAAGCCACGCCTCGGCCACGCCCGGTTCGACGATTCCCCCTGATAACGCAATCTCTTCACACCGTGGCCGGGAGCCTCGGAAACCGTCTTAGGCTGATGTATGGCTCGCATACGGATGCTCCCCTACCTGGGGTTTCTCGCACTGGCTGGGATCTGTGCCTGCGGCGGCGGCACCTCGGCGGGAGCCCACGACGCGGTAGCCGCACCCGCGACGCCGAGCCAGACCCGCACGGCGACCGACCAAGCCGAACCGTCCGCACCCGCCGAAACGGTCACCCCGCGCCCCACGCCCACCGGCCCGCCACCGTTCTCCGCCAAGATCCAAAAGGTGGACCGCGCCGACCTCAGCAAGTCCTGGCGCCCGGGCTGCCCGGTCTCCCCCGCGCAACTCCGCATGATCGTCATGACCTACTGGGGCTTCGACGGCAAGCAGCACACCGGCCGCCTCGTCGTCCACGAGTCCGTAGCCGAAGAGGTCGCCTCGATCTTCAAGAAGCTGTACGACCAGCGCTACCCCATCCGCCGCATGGAACCGGTCGACAAGTACGACGGCGACGACTACCGCTCCATCGACGCCGACAACACCTCGGCCTTCAACTGCCGCCCCGCCACCGGCTCGACCAGTTGGTCGAAGCACTCGTACGGCAAGGCCATCGACCTCAACCCGCGCGAGAACCCGTACATCTACGCCGACGGCACCAACTCCCACCGCAACGCCGACGCCTTCGTCAAACGCCCGCTCAAAAAGCCCGGCGTGATCAACCCCGGCGACCGCGTGATCAAAACCTTCGCCGCCGAGGGCTGGGAGTGGGGCGGCTACTGGTCGGGAGCCAAGGACTACCAGCACTTCAGCAAGGGCGGCGGCTAGGGTCAGCAAGGGCGGCGGCTGGCATCGAGCGCACCCCGGCCCGCCTGCCGGGGCCCGCCGCGCGAGCGGGGGCGGCCAGGACGTCTCGGTTCGGGTCGGTTTCCGGACTTGACGCACCATCGGCAGTGCGTGTCCCCTGTGGGGCGGCCGAGCCGGGACGTCCTCAGTGGTACGCGTCACATGCGCCTTATGGTCGTGCCATGCCGAATGTTACCTTGCGGCCGTCCGCGCGCATCCTGCTCCTTGACGACCGGGAGCAGATTCTGCTCTACCGCGGCCTGGGACTGGCGAAAGACTCGTCCCACGCCTGGTTCACCCCTGGCGGCGGCGTCCGCGAGAACGAGTCCGTGGTGCGGGCGGCCGCCCGGGAACTGCACGAGGAGACCGGGTACCGGGTCTCCCCCGAGCGTCTCGGCGCGATCGTGGCCACCAGCGAGGGCCACTGGCGGCACACGGACGGCCGGCTGTTCTACTCCATCGACTCCTTCTTTTTCCTCCGGGTCGGCAGGCTGGAGATCGACACCTCCGGCATGGAGGAACTCGAACGGTCGCTGATCGTGAGCCACCGATGGTGGACGCTGCCCGAACTGCGTACCACGGAGGAATGGGTCATTCCCCTCGGCCTGGCCGAGGTGCTGGAACGCCTGATCGCCGGGGATCGCCCTGATAAGCCCTTCGTCTTCCCCTGGCACCATCCCGACATACCCGACTAGGAACGCGAAGCCGCGTGGCGTACAGACTATGCGCGAACGACCGGAAAGGCCGTGATCACGCTTCCGGAGGTCAGGCGCGGGCGGGCCGCTCGCGGGGGTGGCGAGCAGGCAGGATGGAGACATGGCGGTCAGCGATGGCGATGGGTGGGCACTGTGCGGGCGGGGGCATCGGCACTGGGGGGTGCATGGGGCCTCGGGGCTGCTGGCCGTTCATCACGACGAGGCCGGGACGGCGCGTGTGCTGATGCAGAAGCGGGCGGTGTGGAGCCATCACGGGGGCACGTGGGGGTTGCCGGGCGGGGCGACCGACAGTCACGAGGACGCGATCAGCGGGGCCCTGCGGGAGGCGCGTGAGGAGGCGGCGCTGAACGGGGACGGGCTGCGGGTGTCCGGCGTCTACGTGGACGATCACGGTGGGTGGGCGTTTCAGACGGTGATCGCGGAGGCGGCGCGGCTGCTGGAGGCGACGCCGAACGCCGAGAGCGTCGAGATTCGCTGGGTGCCGGTCGAGGAGGTCGCGCAGCGGCCGCTGCATCCGGGGTTCGCCGAGACGTGGCCGGTGGTACGGCAGGCGCTGACGCCGGCGGTCGTGGTGCTTGACGCGGCGAACATCGTGGGCGCGCGGGCCGAGCACGGGTGGTGGCGGGATCGGGCCGGGGCGACGCGGCGGCTGCTGGACGAGGTGGGGCGGCTGGCGCGGGAGGGGCTGCGGCGGCCGGTGGACGGTGGGCCGGAGCTGGCGCGGTGGTTTCCGCGGATGACGATGGTGGTCGAGGGGGCGGCGCGGGGCGTCGAGTCGGTGGGTGAGGTGAGCGTGGTGGCCGCGCCGGGGAGCGGGGACGACGCGATCGTGGCGGCGGTGCGCGAGGCGCGGCCGTACGAGCGGGTCGTGGTGGTCACGGCGGATCGGGGGCTGCGCGAGCGGGTGACCGCGCTGGGGGCGTCGGTCACCGGGCCGAAGTGGTTGTTGTCCCAAATTTGACGCGAACCGATCGGCGTGGCTTCCCGCATACACACAAGAACATGACCGATGGTCTGTAAAGATGTGGGCCATGTCCGACAGGGCCATGCTCGACTGGTCGGCCGATGCCAACAGTCCCGTTCCGCCCTCGTCGTGGGGGCGCAAGGCACCTACGGCTCCGGTGTTGCCGTGGGTTTTCGCCGCCTTGGTGGGGGTGCTCATCGTGGGGCGCTTTCTGCTGGCGCCCTATCTGACCTCGCCCGCGCTGCAGACCTGGGCGACGATCTTCGTGGCGATCTGCGTGCAGGCGCTGCCGTTCCTGGTGTTCGGCGTGCTGCTGTCGGCGGCGATCACCGCGTTCGTGCCGGCGTCGTTCTGGACGCGGGCGCTGCCCCGCCGGCCGTACGCGGCCGTGCCCGTCGCCGGGGCGGCCGGGGCGGTGCTGCCCGGATGCGAGTGCGCGTCGGTGCCGGTGGCGTCGGGGCTGATGGCGCGGGGGGTGACACCCGCGGCGGCGCTGGCGTTCCTGCTCGCCTCTCCGGCGATCAATCCGGTCGTGCTGGTGTCGACGGCGGTGGCCTTTCCCGGGCGGCCGGAGATGGTGCTGGCGCGGTTCGCCGCCTCGCTGGTGGTGGCCGTGCTCGCCGGGTGGCTGTGGCTGCGGTTCGGCCGGGCCGAGTGGCTGCGCGTTCCGCGCCGGGAGACCGGGCGCGGGTGGGCGGCCTTCCAGGAGGCGATGCGGCACGATCTGCTGCACGCCGGCGGGTTCCTCGTCGTGGGCGGACTCGCCGCGGCGACGCTGAACGTGGTGGTGCCGCGTACGTGGCTGACCGCCGTGGCCGGGGTTTCGTGGCTGTCGGTGCTGGCGCTGGCGCTGCTCGCGGTGGTGCTGTCGATCTGCTCGGAGGCGGACGCGTTCGTGGCGGCGTCGCTGACGGCCTTCTCATCGACGGCCAAGCTCGCGTTCCTCGTCGTCGGGCCGATGGTCGATCTGAAGTTGATCGCGTTGCAGGCGGGCACGTTCGGGCGGTCGTTCGCGGCCCGGTTCGTGCCGTTGACCTTCACGCTGGCGGTGCTCGTCAGCGTCGTCACCGGGTGGGTGCTGCTGTGAACCGCATGTCGCAAGGGCTGGTGCTGCTGCTGCTCGGTGGCGCGGTGTTGCGGATCTCGGCCTTCTCGACGGCGTACCTGAACTATGTGAAGCCGGGGTTCCGGCCGTTTCTGATCGCGGCCGGGGCGGTGGTGTTCGTCCTGGGCGTGGTCAGCCTGGTGCAGGAGTGGCGTAAGCCGCATGTCCCGGAGGTGGAGCGGGCGCGTGCGGAGGGGGACGGGCGGGCCGACGGGCACGGGCATGATCACTCGCGGGGGCCTCGGGTGGCGTGGCTGATGTGCCTGCCGGTGTTCGCCATCTTCCTCATCGCGCCGCCCGCGCTGGGCTCCTTCGCCGCGGCGCGCGACGATGTCGCGCCTCCCCCGCCGCCGCCCGAGGTGGTCGATGGGTACGCCCCGCTGAAGGGGGACGCGCCGGTCGCGATGCCGATCGGGGAGTTCGTCGGGCGGGCCTGGGGGGATCGCAAGCACAGTCTCACCGGCAAGCAGGTACGGCTCACCGGGTTCGTGGTGCAGTCGAAGAAAAAGGACGCCTGGTATGTGACGCGGATGCAACTGGCCTGCTGCGCGGCCGACGCGATCGCGCTGAAGGTGTCCGTGAAGGGTGCGCCCGCGCCGCCGGAGAACACCTGGGTGGAGGTCACCGGCACCTGGATACCGCCCAAGTCCGGCAAACTTCCGAACGGGACGGTTCCGCCGGAGATCGCCTCGATCAACGTGACCAAGGTTCCGCAGCCGACCGAGCCGTACGAGTAGGTGCGTCCGTGTACGCGACACCCGCCCGTACGGCGGGCCGTACGAGCGGGCGGTGGTCCAGATATCCGGATATGACCGACTCCGGATGACCAACTCCGGATGACGAACGTCGTGACGGGCCGGTCGGGCGACGCGGGGGAGTGCGCCTGACCGGCCCGCGTCCGTGGGGGAAGGATGGGGGAAGGCCGCGCCGGGCTCAGTCCGAGTCGTCGCGGCGGATCGGGGCGAGCGACGGGATCCACTTGGTCAGCCGCTCCCGCACCGCGGGCTTCTTGGCCAGCGCGGCGATGAGGACCGCGGGCAGCAGCACGCCGCTCAGCGCCAGCGGCGCGAAGATGTCGCTCGATCCGTGCTCGATGGCGGTGCCGGTCGAGGCGCCCGTCGAGGTCGTGGTCTCGGTGGACGCGGCGGTGCCGGCCTCGGCCGCCTTTGTGGCCGCCTTCTCGGTCGTCGCGCCGTTCTTCTTGTTCGCGAGGACGACCTTCCGCTGGTTCATCTTGCGCACGGCGTCGGGGTAGCCGTAGCCGACGATCTTGTCCGAGGTGCGGGTCTTGGAGACGACCGCGTTGGAGATGTTGCCCTCGATCGTCTTGATCGTGTGGTCGTTGACAACGCTCTTCACCAGACCGACGTGGTCGATGGCGTCGATGTCCTTGGAGCCGCCCCAGTCGAAGAACACGACCGCGCCGGGCATGGGCTTGTCACCCCACGCGTTATGGCGCTGGAACCATTTGGCGTGGTCAACGGTCCACGCGTTCTGGCCGACGTCCTCCTGCTGGCCGGCCTGCATCGCGGCCCAGGAGACGAACATGTCACACCAGGCGGCGTTGCTGTAGCCGGGCTCCTTGGCGTGGGTGGCCTCGTACCACTGGCCGAACTTCGTCAGCCCGCCGGGGCCCTCGGAGTAACCGAGCTGGGACTCGGCGACCTTGAGCAGTGCGTCGCTGTAGTTGTACGTGTCAGTGTTAGCCATAAGTAAAAGAAGTGCGCTACTCGTGGCCGTGCGAGAGATGTCGTGCCGCCATACGACAAGGCCGAGCCGAGCCGCTTCAGTAGGTGACGGGGCTTGCCCACGCGCAATGTCCGGCGAGTGTCGCCTGGCGCGGACGGGGCGGCGTTGATGTGCGGTTTAACCGCTGCACGTACAGATAACAACATGGCCCAAGCCCAGGTCAAGCGGGGTGGGACGCGCTTGAGGCCGGACACGGAGGGGCGACGGGTAGATCCAGGAAAGCGAAACTGTAGATTAGTTTTCGCTAACTCCTACACCGTCGGAGGAACGCGCCGGAAAATAGATCTACCGATTACCGGGATTAAGATCAATGGGGCCGAAAAAGTGAGCCGCGCCACGTTGACGGTTTTTGGGTTTGCCCGGACGCGGGCGATGGTCACGTCAAGTCCGGGGTAGCGGCGCCTCTCACCACTCCTCAAAGGCGACCTCGACGCCGGCCGCCAGGTCGAACAGCACCGCGTTGTCGGCCAGCCGTACCACCTGGACGCCGAGGGCGAGCCCCTCCCGCTGGAGCCGTACCGCCGCCTCCCGCGCGTGTTCCGCGAAGTGGTAGCAGCAGACGGTGACGAAGTCGGGTGCGGGAAGCTCGCATCGCACCTTGTAGCGGTCGACCGGCCACGCCGGGGGAAGCGGGGCGGAACTCATCCAGTGAGGCAGGGCCAATACGCCTCTCCTGTCCCTTGTGGGCAACATCCGTGTCGGTTCGACGCACCAGCAGCGCGACCGGATTCATGAGCACAGCTCCGTGAGCCGGTCGCCCTCCAGAGGTATACACCACTTCCAGCTCTCACCGATAGATCATCCGTTAGTAAACCTCTCCGGTTCTGTCCGCAGGCGCCCCGGCGTGCCGTACCAGGCGAGTCCTCCGTGAAGCATGCGATCGCAGCGGATCCGGCGCGGAGGACCGCCGTTGCGGCACCGGGGAAACCCGTGGCATGCCCACCGTCTGCTGATTCACCCGAAACGATCGGGGCATCACCAACAGGGAAGTTCGATGCCGTTCGCCCCCGGTTACCGGGATCGGATGGCTTGTCGTTCGCTGCCCCGTTCACCCCCGAGGGGTTCATCGCGTCGCGGTGGCCGCCAGAGCGAAAGGGCTCCTACCATGACGACCATGACGACGTCGCGCTTCGACGACATTTCGATCGACGCACTCCGCGAGGCCGGCAGCGTCAAATGGTCGAACTTCCCCGGCAAGATCGGCGCGTTCATCGCGGAGATGGACTTCGGCACCGCCGCGCCCATCACCGAGGCGCTGCACGCCGCCGTGGACGTGGGCGCCTTCGGATACCTGCCGCCGGCATTGATCGACCGCATGGCGCGGTCCTGCGCGCAATGGTCCCGCTCCCGCTACGGGTGGGACGTTCCCCCCGCCGCCATCCGCCCGGTGCCGGACGTGGTCGCCGCGTTCAGCGCCGCCATCCAGTACTTCACCCGCCCGGGTTCGCCCGTCATCCTGCCGACCCCGGCGTACATGCCGTTCCTGACGGTCCCCGGAGAGCTGGGCAGGGACATCATCCAGGTGCCGATGCTCAAAACGGACGGCCGTTGGCGCTACGACCTGGACGCGCTGGACGCCGCCTTCGCCGCCGGCGGCCATCTGCTCGTCGTGTGCAACCCGCACAACCCCATCGGCCGCGTGCTCACCCCCGACGAGATGACCGCGATCTCCGAGATCGTGCACCGTCACGACGGCCGCGTCTTCGCCGACGAGATCCACGGCCCGTTGACCTACCCGGGTCACCGGCACGTCCCGTACGCGTCGATCTCGGAGACCGCCGCCGCCCACACGATCACCGCCACCTCGGCCTCGAAGGCCTGGAACCTCCCCGGCATGAAGAGCGCCCAGGTGATCTTCACCAACGAGGCGGACCTGGAGAAATGGTCACAGGTCGGCGGGTACGTCGAGTACGCCGCGGCCAACCTGGGCCTGGCCGCGACCATCGCCGCGTACTCGTGCGGCGAACCCTGGCTCGACGAGGTGCTCGCGTACCTCGACGGCAATCGCGCGTACTTGTCCCGGCTCCTGGCCGAACACCTTCCCCAGGTGCGATACGACCCACCGGAGGGCACCTACCTGGCCTGGCTCGACTGCCGCGACCTCGCCCTGGACGAGCCCCCCGCGCAGTTCTTCGCCGACAAGGCCGACGTGGTCATGACCGAGGGCCTGCTCTGCGGCGACGCGGGCACCGGCTTCGCCCGTTTCAACTTCGCCACCCCGCGCCCGATCATGCGCCTGGCCGTCGAGCAGATGGCCAAGGCCCTCGCCGAGCGGTAGCGGACACGGGACATCGCGCAACCCTCCGCCGAAGCCCGGGTCCGATACACCGATCTCGGACTCGCGGCCCGCCGCCCCAACGGCCCTGCCGGGGCCGACGCACACCACCTAAAAACGGCAAACCCATCTGCCATTCCAGCACGACCGGCGAGACGATCGGACTATGGACGACGATCTGGTCAAGGCCTTGGCGGTGGTGGCCCCCCGTCTCCGCGCCCTACGCCGACAACGCGACATCACCCTGACCGACCTGTCCGCCACCACCGGCATCTCCATCAGCACCCTGTCCCGCCTGGAGTCCGGCGAGCGCCGCCCCACCCTCGAACTGCTCCTCCCCCTCGCCAAGGTCTACGCCGTGACCCTGGACGAACTCGTCGGCGCCCCCCTCACCGGCGACCCACGCGTCCACATGCGCCCGGTCAGCAGAAACGGCATGACCTTGATCCCCCTGACCCGGCGAGCCGGCGGCATCCAGGCCGTCAAGATGATCATCCCGCCGAACGTCAGATGCGAACCCGACCTGCGTACCCACGAGGGCTACGACTGGATGTACGTCCTCAGCGGCCGCCTCCGCCTCATCCTCGGCGAACACGACCTCATCCTCACCCCCGGCGAAGCCGCCGAGTTCGACACCCGCGTCCCCCACTGGTTCGACAGCGTCTCCCCCGACTCCACCGAGGTCCTCGCCCTCTTCGGCCCCCAGGGCGAACGCGCCCATTTGCGCGCCCGCCCCGCCCCCAGGTGATAGGCGAGCCACCGCCACCTCGGAGCACGCGCGTGACGCGCCGCCGATCAGCCCATGGTCTTGGCGCCGTCCAAGGACTCCCGGATGATGTCGGCGTGACCGGCGTGCTGAGCGGTCTCGGCGATGATGTGCAGCACCACCCGACGGGCCGACCACGACGTGTCCTCGTACCACGGGCCCTTCGGCAGCGGCTGGGCGGCGTCCAGGTCCGGCAGGCCGGCGACCACCTCGTCCGTACGGCGAGCCACCTGCTCGTATCCGGCCAGCACCCCGGCGAGCGTCTCACCGGGCAGCATGCGGAACTCGTCGGCCCGCCGCTCAAAGTCCGCCTCGGTCATGGAGCCGAAGTCGCCCATCGCCGACGGCCCTTCCAAAATGAAGTCCACCCAGGTCCGCTCGGTCGCGGCCACATGCTTGATCAGCCCACCCAGGCACAGCTCGCTGACGGTCGTCCGCTGCCCGGCCTGCTCGTCGGTCAGGTCACGTGTGGTGTAGCGCAGGAAGTTCCGGTGCTTGGCCAGTGTCTCCAGCAAGTCGGCGCGCTCGCCCCTGACGGCCTCGGTGTTGACGCTCATGCTCTTCCGCCTCCGGTTGTCTCGGTTCTTCGGTCGGTGATGAAGCTAGGCGGCATAGCGGTCATGTTCTGACCTGTACTCCGAAAGATCGGCGAACGCCGCACGCGAACCTCAAGGAGGGCGTCGGCATGCCCTGTCGCCAGCCGGAAATCCCCACGCGGATGTGCGAACATCACCCCATGACGATGATCAGAAAGGGCCATGCCGCGTAGGCGCCCCTCGATGATTCGCGCAAGCGGATCGATATGCCGGACTCACAGACCTTCGATCCATCAGGTTGCCGGCCTCGCACGCCGCCCCATGACGGCGGTGATCGCGCTGGAGCATACCCGGATGAGACCGGGCACGGTGGCCGAGGCACTGTTGGCCTGGACCCAGGCGGTCCTTCCCGGCACCGTCGACCGGATCGGCCCCGCATGCATATGTCCAGAGTGCAGCGGAGACGCGCCACGCCAACGACTCGAACACGCGCTCATCACCTTGCCGCCCTGGGCTCGGCCGTACCTTCTCAGCCTGGTCTCCCCCATCGACCGGGCTTTTCTCGCCCGGACCGCGCACGACCCCCATGCATCGCCCGACCTGCCGTGGTGGCGGCAACGGCGTCGTCCGCCCCTCGAAGACGGCGAGAGCTGACCGCACTCCGCATGTGGCCGGTCGGCTGGGATGCCGGCGAGTTGCGTGACGAGGAGGTCGAGGCGCTCATCCTGCCCGTTCGCAGGGATACGACCGCCGTCCGACAGAGTGACCATGCCGTGCAACGCGCTCCAGAGGACTTCGGCGACCAGTTCGCGTCGCATGTTGTCCGGACGAAGCCCAAGGTGGCCGCCTACAACATCCACGGCGGCACGCAGCGGTAATGCTGACGGACCAGTGTGCTCCTCCTCATCGCGTAACCGCACCACACGCCGTTCCATCGGGCCGTCACCCCCCACAACGGATGGGCAATGAAGCGCGCGCAAACCGGCGATGTGTGGTGCTGGACGCGGCGGCGGGTCCTCCCCCACTGATCCCCCTCCCCGGGAGCCTCACGCCGCCGCGTCCAGGGCTATTGGCCGCTCGACTCGTCGTCCAACTCGCCGAGCATCTCGCCGGACGCCCCCTGGTCGTACTCGACGGCGGCCGGATCGTTCTCCGCGAGGCGTTTGGGCGAGGCGATGTAGGCCATGTGCGACAGGAACTGCGGTCCGCCGATCACACCCACCTCCCGCTGATGGACGGACCTAGAAAGGACGGATACCGCGCTTCCAGCCACGACAGCAGCGCCTCGAGCGCAGCCTGCCCCTCATCGGCTTCCTGGCCGTCTACCGGCCTGCCCTGCTCGCTCATGTCCACCTCCCGTCCAGGTCACCGGCCGTCTCGGCCGCCCACGTCTTTGCCCCCAACGCCGCCGGCCTGGCGGCACCGCCCCCTGAGGCGCGCGGCATCGGCCGCGCGCAAGTGACCGGCCAGGCGATGGACCACGCCACCGCGGCCATGTCGAGCATCAACGGCCGCTCGAGGCGGTCGGCGACGGCATCGCCCTCGATGACCGCAGTGAACACGCGCGGATGCACCGAAACCGCACAGACCAGGGCGGCGAGCCCGACGGTCAGTCCGCCGATATAGGCCGCCAGAGCGGCAGGCTCACCCGCCACCCGAATGAGAGATTTACTCGTAAGGGAAGCCATGGGATGAGAGTGACGGCCACACCATCCCCCAAAGTTTCACAAGTTCGTGAACACCTCGCCCCGCAGCACGCCGACCCGCCCCGCGACCGACTCAGCCCTCCCGCCGCGCCACCACTCCAGGTCCATCGACATCCGGGTCGCCCCGTGCCATCGCATGGTCGCGCGTCGTCCGGAGAGTCACCCGCCACACCGAATATGGCATCGTCCCAAGAAGCCGTACGGCCTCCCGGGCCCAATTCTCGTGCGTGAGCGTCTTCTGCCGATTAATGGGCAACGCGGCATACGCAGGCAAGCCGTGCCGTGGACACTTCTTAAATCGGTGGCCACGCCCATAGCGCCACCGCGCCGGACGACCGGCAGACTCAATCGAACCACTGAGGTCAAAGCGAACATCGGCCCTCACAGCATCACCCACCAGTGGAGGCCAACCCGCTTCACAGTACGATCGCCGATGATAATCCGGGGCCAACTCTCGCAGGCTACGAAACCGTCATGGAAATGAGCTTGTCGTCCTTTAGAAACCATATCCAACTGCGCCAGTGCGACTTGGTCGAGCACACTACACACATCTCCAATCCGTCAGGCTCAGCGGTTGACTTCCCAAGTTGGCTGATACCTCCTGCCAAAGGGGCGTAGCTGACCATGACGAGCACGGGATGCTTCAGCCGCTTAAGCACCGCGGTCATCTGACGGGCGTTGCAGCTATGGGAGCCCAGGCCATCCTTGTCCGCAGTGCCCGGTGCGCCGGAGAGCCAGTCAGCGTTACATGCGGCAGAAAGCCGGGTGAACCCGGCCAGCGCGTCGTAGCGAGTTTCATTGGGCGACCGTTTTCTGGGTGAAGGCCGCAAGTCGTTTGGTGAGACCGACTATGCCGCCTTGCCGGACGCCGCCCATCAGCGACTCGGCGGCGCGATCGTGGTCTGCCGGGACAACCTGAACACCCACATCAGCGCCAGGATGCGCGCGTTGATCGACGCCCGCCCGTGGCTGACGATCATCCGGCTGCCCGCCTACGCCCCCGAACTCAACCCGGTCGAGGCGGTCAAGGCTCATCTGAAGTGCCCACTGACCAACCTGGCCAAAAAAGACGCTCGACGAGCTCGCCCGGCTGGTCAAGATACGGCTGAAAAAGGTGGTGTACCGCCCCCAGCTCATCAGCGGCTTCCTCGCCAAGCCCTGCGTCGACTTCAGCCGCCGTGACCACAGCCTTCGAAGACCTCTAGTAGGACTGTGCTGCTCTGCGTTGGTGCTGCACAGCAGTGGCGTGAACCGTAATACTCGGTGGCGAAGGAGATAGCTACCAATTGCATCAACAATGCTGTGCTGGATCGATCCAGAGTGTATGTAGGGTCTCATGATCTGGTTACGACGACACTCCCACACCGCCGTCGCGCTTGCACTGGTCGGTTTCCTCACTGCCTGCGGCGGGACCACGACCGACAAGGACGCCGCCGCCATCATCGGCGACCTCGCCGCGAACGGCGTACCCGCCAAACTCGGCACCGTCTACGACGAGAACACCGACCCGAACAAGTTGCTTGGCCGCCCCAACGGTTACCTCAGCAAGGCTGAGTTCACCGATAGTAGGGTCAAGGCCGATAAGGCAGGCAGTGTTGAGGTGTTCGAGGACGCCAGTGGTGCCGAGGCCCGCGCCGAGTACATTCAGGCGCTCGGTAAGAATCCGATGCTCGCTGAGTACACGTACGTCAAGGGAAACGTTGTAGTGCGCGTGGACAAGGACATGGCCCCCTCCGACGCCAAGACGTACGAGGACGCACTTAACAAAATCGTCGAATAGCTTTCGACCTCGGCCGTAGCCCGGAGGCGTCGGCGGAAGGGGCCTGGCTCAAGGATGCATGCCCGGCCGCCGAGCGGGCGCAGGGCCGCGAGGCGGCGCGGAGCGCCACCCTTGATCTTATAGGCGTAATTCGGCAACGGCCGCAGGTCTCGGCCGGAAGCCGTATACGGCGGGGGTGTGGGGCGGTAGCTTCGCGGTGTGGTGAGGGACGGCGAGCGGACGCGTTGGGTCGTGCGTGGTGAGCGGCTGATCTATGACAACGAGTGGGTCCGGTTGGGGCTGGTCGATGTCGAGATCCCGGGTGGTGAGCGGTTCGAGCATCACGCGGTGCGTCTGGGGCGGGCGGCTATGACGGTCGTGGTCGACGATCAGGACCGCGTGTTGATGATGTGGCGGCATCGGTTCCTCTTCGACCGGTGGGGTTGGGAGCTGCCTGGCGGCTTGGTCGAAGTTGGGGAGGACCCCAGGGACACGGCCATCCGTGAGGTGGAAGAGGAGACCGGTCATCGGGTTCGGGAAATCGAGCATCTGATCACGTTTCAGCCGATGGTCGGCATGGTCGACTCCGAGCACATTGTGTTCCTGGCTCGCGGGGCTGAGCTGGTCGGGGAGCCTACGGGGGAGGTCGAGGCGGACCTGATCGAGTGGATCCCGGCCAGAGAGATCCCGGAGATGATCGCCCGCGGTGATCTGTGGAACTCAGGGGTGTTGGTCGGGCTGCTGTACGCGCGGGAACGGCTCAGGGGCAGGCCATGCACGACGCCTACCAGACCGATCCGGTGATCGGCTGGGATCGCGATGACAAGGGGTGGCTGCTTCGCGAACGGCGCACCGGCATCGTCTATCGTTCCGGCAGCCAGTTGCAACCGGAACAGCCGACCGACTCGGCCTATCTGGGGCGGCTGATGCGGCCGGACGGCAAGGGGACGTTCCTGGCGATCGCGGGTATCTGCCCCAACGGGTCGCTGGGAGTGGTTCAGCTGCTGGCCAACTCGATCGCGGCGCTGTGGGGCAAGTGGGCGATCAGCCGTTCTCGACAGTGGTTGCGGTCGAATATGACCCCGCAGACCGGGGAACCGGTCAAGGTTGAGCTCGCCAGTCCGCTGTACCGGCACGAGGAGTAGTGCATGCGCGTTACCTTCGCCAGCGAACCCGCCCACCCCGGCCGGGCCAATGAGGACTTCATCGCGGCCACCCCGCAGGCGGTGGTTCTCCTGGATGGTGCGGGTACCCCGGCGGGAGTCGACTCCGGCTGTTCGCACGGCGTGGCCTGGTACTCCCACACCCTCGGCTCCACCCTGCTGGCGTCGGTGACGCAAAGCGCCGGCGCCTTGCCCGAACTCCTCGCCGAGGGCATCAAGACCGTGGCGTCTCTCCATGATTCCACCTGCGATCTGGCTCATCCCGGCTCCCCCTCGGCAACGGTCGTCGTGCTGCGTCAGACCGCCGGGGAGCTGGAGTGGCTGGTTCTGGCCGACTCGGTCCTGGTCCTGGATGCCAGAGAGACAGAGCCGCTCGTGGTCTGCGATGAACGCGAGGGCCAGATCGGGGCACGCTACCGGGCGGCGATGAACGCCCTGCCTGGCGGCACTCCCGAGCACACTCAGGCGCTCCGCGAGTACATCCAGGCCATGCGCGAGCACCGCAACCGCGACGGTGGCTTCTGGGTCGCCTCGATCGACCCCCTCGCCGCCGAGCAGGCCCTGACTGGGACCGTCCCGGCCGATCGGGTGGCTGCCGCGGCCGTGCTGAGTGACGGGGCCTCCCGGCTCGTCGACCGGTTCGAACTGGCCACCTGGCGGCAGGCGCTCGATGTCCTGGCTCAGGACGGCCCGGAGGAGCTGATCAGCCGGGTTCGCGCAGCGGAACGATCGGACCCGGTCGGGTCTCGCTGGCCGCGCGGCAAGATTTTCGATGACGCCACCGCCGCCTTCTGCCGCATTTGAAACCCCGGCGTCCGAACGATCAACGGCACCCGATCGCAGCGTTCTCGCCGGTCAGGTGCCGTTTCAGGGGGATTGGCGGAGAGCGTGGGATTCGAACCCACGAGACCGGTCACCCGGCCTAGCGGTTTTCAAGACCGCCGCCATCGTCCACTAGGCGAGCTCTCCTTGTGGCCACCCGTACGGGTGTCACGATGCACTTTAGTGTCTCACTGGGGTGCGTGGGGACGCGAGTGAGTTTGGGTGCGTCGTGCGTCAGTACTGGGGGCCGGCGAAGCCGTCGCCTACGGCGGCGGCTAGGCGGAGGTAGGCGTCGAGGGTGGCGGGTTGGAGGCGGTCTAGGTCGATTTCGGCGCCTTCTTCGAGGTGGGGGTCGTAGGGGACGCGGACGACCGAGCGGCAGCGGGCGGCGAAGTGGGCCTCGAGGCGGTCGAGGTCGACCGTGGACTTGGAGCGGGGGCGGACGCTGCACAGGACCACGGAGGCGGCCTTGACCAGGTCGCCGTAGTGGTGGGCTTCGAGCCAGTCGAGGGTGGCGGAGGCGGCGCGGGCGCCGTCCACCGAGGGGGAGCTGACCAGGACGATCTGGTCGGCCATACCGAGGACGCCGGACATGGCGGAGTGCAGGAGGCCGGTGCCGCAGTCGGTGATGCAGATGGAGTAGAAGTTTTCCAGGATTTGGGCGATGGTCTGGTAGTCGGTCGCGCTGAAGGCCTCCGAGACCGAGGGGTCGCGGTCGGAGGCGAGGATCTCCAGGCGGGAGGGGGCCTGGGAGGTGAAGGCGCGGATGTCGACGTAGCGCTGGATCTGGTCGCGCTCGTTGAGCAGGTCGCGGACGGTGGCCGAGGTCTCCAGGACGACCTTGTCGGAGAGGGTGCCGCGGTCGGGGTTGGCGTCGACGGCGATGACGCGGTCGCCGCGGACCTGGGCGAGGGTGGCGCCGAGGCCGACGGTGGTCGTGGTCTTGCCGACGCCGCCCTTCAGGCTCAGTACGGCGACGCGGTGGTGGCCGCTGGCGACGGGGGTGCGGGCGCGGGAGACCAGTTCGCGGCGGCGCCGTACCTCGGCGGACTCGCCCGGCTTGATCCAGCCGGCGGACGCCTTGTAGACCAGGCGGCGCCAGCCGCTCGCCGGGGCGTTGCGGCGGCCCTTCAGCAGGTTCTGCGGGTCGAGGCTGTCGGCGGTCGGCTTCGACGTGGCGGCGGGCAGCCGGGTGGGCGAGGTGAACGCCTGCTGTGGGATCGGGCGGCGGCGGGCATGCTGGGCACGGTGTTCCGCGGTGGGACGGTCCCCGGCAGAACGGTCCATAACGGGCTCGGGGCGGGGTGACGCGGCGGGGTCGACACGGGGTGCGGCGGGCGATGCGCTGTCGGAGAGGGCCGATGCGAGCGGGTCAAGGTCCGTACGCGACGACGCCTGGGTGTCCCGGCGCGAGGACGTCTGCGCGTCCGTGTCCGCGTGCGGGAATGCCTGGGGGCCGGTGTCGGTACGCGGGAACGGCGCAGGCCCTGTGTCCGCCTGGGGGCCGGTGTCCGTGCGGGGGAAGGCCGCAGAGCCCGCGTCCGCCTGCGGGAACGGCTGAGGGCCGGTGTCGGTGCGCGGGAACGGCTGAGGGCCGGTGTCCGTACGCGGAAACGCCTGGGGGCCGGTGTCCGTGCGGGGGAAGGCCGCAGAGCCCGCGTCCGCCTGCGGGAACGCCTGCGATCCGGTGTCGGTACGCGGGAACGCCTGCGGCCCCGTGTCCGTACGCGGGAAGGTCTGTGCGGCCAGGTCGGGCCGTGAGAACGTCTGAGTGCCTGCATCCGCCTGCGCAAGGTCCTCTGCGCCCTTGTCCTCGCGCGGGAACGCCTTCGGGCCGGTGTCCGTACGTGAGGGCGTCTGCGGCCCCCTGCCCATGCTCAGCGGCGGCTGCGGACCGCTGTCCATGCCGGAGGTTCCGGAAATGCCGGAAGGACCCAGCGGCGACTGCGGCCCGGCGTCGAGGCCCGACGCGCCTGGCCGCAGACGAGATTCGCCCGGCGCGCGCAGGTGCGAATCGGTCTCGGTGGACGACGTGGCGGAGGACGGCAGGGGGTCCGTCAGCGGGTCCGTGAGCGGGTTCGGGGTGGGGGTGCGGGGCTCCGGGCGCGATGACGGGTCGGAGGTGCCGCTCGACGGGCCGGTCTGGCGCGCGCCGTACGAGGGCTCGGGCGGGGTCTCGCGCTTGCGGGTCTTGCGGTCCACGCGCGGCGCCGTGTCCCGGTCGCGTGCGTCGCCGCCCGACATGAACGCCTCGAAGCGCTTCTGCTCCAGATCGTCGTCATCGTCCGTGACGGCCGACGAAGGCGGCGGTACGGCCGGCTCCAGCCAGCCCCGTACCGGCTGCTCCTTGGACGTCTCGGAGTCCGGCGCGGAGGCGGCGGAGGGGACGGACGGGAACGATGCACGCGACTCGACGTCGAAAGCCCCCAGGGAGCCGGTCGAGCGGCCGCCGGTGTCGCGCGCCCGGTCGCCGAACGCTCCGAGGCCGAGTGGATCGGCCTTCGCGGGCTTGGGCAGGGGCTCCAGGAACGTGTCGTCGGTACGGCCGAGCCCGGAAGGCGACATGCCAGGCCCCGCCGTGCCAGTGCTCTCAGCCCGCGAGGATCCGGCGGACGCGTCGTCGGAACGCCCGCTCCCCCTGGAAGCCCCCCAACCGGTCGCATCCACAGAGGACGACCCGGACGTCGAGCCGATGCCGGAGGAACCCGTACCAGAATCCGAAGAAGAAGATGAAGCAGCAGCAGCACCGGTTGAAGTGCCGCCAGCCGAACCGGACCGCTGCGGCTTGACGGGCCGGGTGGCGAGAGGATCGTCGATCCTGGTCGTGTCCGCCGAGCCGGGCTCGTCGGCCACCGCCACCGAGGTGGGGTTGTAGACCGCGTCGATCGCCGCCCGGAACATCGGCGGCGGAGTCGGCGACGGATCCGTCGGCACGGCCAGCCACGGATCCTTGGGATACGGCGACCCGGTCTCCTCACCCACCGTGTCCAGGCTGGTGGGGACGTCCTCGTTCTCCTTGATGGCGTCGAGCCACGCAAGCTGCTCTTCGAGCGAACCAGGATCGTCGCGGTTCTGCCGTGCCACCGGGTCTCCCCCTCGGATTGGCTAAAGGGGTTGCAAACACAAAGAAGATTAGCGTCTCCCATTACCCGCAATCCGGCCAACTCTACACTTCGCCCGCCGGTTACCGTTGTCGTCATGCATGCCATCGTTATTTCGGAGCCGGGCGGCCCAGAGGTGCTGACCTGGCAGGAGGTCCCCGATCCGGTGCCCGGACCTGACGAGGTTCTGATCGACGTCGCGGCGTCGGCGGTGAACCGGGCCGATGTGTTGCAGCGTCAAGGGTTCTACAATCCGCCCCCGGGCGCGACGAAGGTGCCGGGGCTGGAGTGCTCGGGCGTGATCGCGCAGGTCGGGGAGAACGTCGAGGGCTTCAAGGTCGGCGACGAGGTGTGCGCCCTGCTGGCCGGCGGCGGGTACGCCGAGAAGGTCGCGGTGCCGTGGCAGCAGGTGATGCCGGTGCCGAAGGGGGTGCCGCTGGTCGAGACCGCGGCGCTGCCCGAGGTCACGTGTACGGTGTGGTCGATGGTGTTCATGGCGGCCCGGCTGCGGCGCGGCGAGACGCTGCTGGTGCACGGCGGCGCGAGCGGCATCGGCACGATGGCGATTCAGCTCGCCAAGGCGTTCGGGGCGCGGACGGTGGTGACGGTCGGGTCGTACGAGAAGGCGGAGCGCTGCCTCGCCCTCGGCGCGGACGAGGCGATCAACTATCGCGAGGAGGACTTCGCCGAGAAGGTGAAGGCCGACGTCATCCTCGACATCGTCGGCGCCAAATACCTCAGCAAAAACGTCGAAACACTCAACACCGGCGGACGCCTCATCATCATCGGCATGCAGGGCGGCACGAAGGGCGAACTGCACATCGGCATGCTGCTGAGCAAGCGGGCCTCGATCCACGCCGCCGGCCTGCGCGCCCGCCCGGTGGACGAAAAGGGCGTCATCGTACGCAGTGTGGTGGAAAACGTCTGGCCACTGGTCGAGACAGGCGCGGTACGGCCGGTAATCTACCAACGGGTACCCATTGACGAGGCCGCGTGGGCGCACCGGATGCTGGATTCCGGTGGTCACGTCGGCAAAATCCTGCTGGCCAGGTGAGCTAGGTTGAATGCCATGAGCCCTGAGGAGAGCACCCCTCAGATCGTGGTCGTCGGTCCCGATGGCCTGACGGTCGAGGGGGACAAGAATCAAGAGCGCGAGGAACGGTCGGTCACCGACCTGGTCGAGCAGCCCGCGAAGGTGATGCGGATCGGGTCCATGATCCGGCAGCTCCTGGAGGAGGTTCGCGCGGCGCCTCTCGACGAGGCGAGCCGCAAGCGGCTGAAGGAGATCCACCAGAGCTCCATCAAGGAGCTCGAGGACGGCCTGGCGCCCGAGCTGGTCGACGAGCTGGAACGGCTGTCGCTGCCCTTCACCGACGACAACGGCGAGCCGCCCAGCGACGCGGAGCTGCGGGTCGCCCACGCCCAGTTGGTCGGCTGGCTGGAGGGCTTGTTCCACGGCATCCAGACGACGCTGTTCGCGCAGCAGATGGCCGCCCGTGCCCAGCTTGAGCAGATGCGCCGTGCCCTCCCGCAAGGCCTCTCCGTTCCCGGAGGCCGCGCGGGCGAGGAGGGCCAGCAGCACCCGCGCGCATCCGGCCCGTACCTCTAGGTCCTCCAGGTCCTCCAGGTACGGCCCAGCCCACCCCAGGCGAGTGCCGGTACGGCCTGCCCCGCCGCCAAGCGGGCATCGCCCTGCCCACTCGCCGGTGGGCGCACGCCCGCACACCCCCGCGACCGCGCGGCCCGCGACCATCGGGCGCACCCCCCCGACAGCGCCATCCCGACCATCCGGGCCATCCCGGCATCCCGCCACCGCGCCACGCCCCCACGCCCCTTCGGCCCGCCAACAAACGGCCGTAGTGGGAGAGGTAGGAAAGCCGCGCCTCCTCAGCCGTAGTACCGCTCCAGCACCTGGGCGACGCCGTCCTCGTCGTTGGCTGCCGTGACGTGGTCCACGACGGCGAGTACGTCGGGGTGTGCGTTGGCGACCGCGTACGAGGTGCCTGCCCAGATCAGCATGGGCAGGTCGTTGGGCATGTCGCCGAACGCGACGACCTCGTCCGGCTTGATCCGGTGCTCCGCGGCGAGGGTGGCGAGGGCGGACGCCTTGGTCACCCCGTAGGCGCTCATCTCGATGAGGGCGCGTCCGCTGGAGTGGGTGGCGGTGACCAGGTCGCCGACGAGCCGGTGCACGCGCGTGTGCAGATGGTCGGGGTCCATGGTCTCGTGCAGGGCGAGGAGTTTGGCGGCCGGGCGGGAGATGAGCGTGGAGGTGCCCACGCGCAGCCCCAGCCGCTTCGCGCCGTCCATGTCCCTGGCCCACTCCGCGTCCCAGTTGCCGACCCGGAACGACGACTCGTGGGCGAAGCCGCCCTCGTACTCTGCGGAGAAGGCCAGCCCGGGGATCTCGTCGCGGAGCCGGTGCACGACCTCCTCAAGGACCGCCGTCTCGATCAGGTGGGATTCGACGATGCGCTGGGTGTGCAGGTCGTAGACGAGCGCGCCGTTGGCGCAGATGGCCAGGCCGCGGTGGTTGACGGCGGCGGCGACGCCGTTCATCCAGCGGGGCGGCCGGCCGGTGACGAAGACGAGGATCGCACCGGCGTTCTCCACTCGTGCGAACGCCTTCGTGGTTCGGGACGACACCGTGCCATCCGATCGGATCGCGGTGCCGTCCAGGTCGGTGGCGACGAGGCGAGGAACTCCCATAACACGCTCCAGTCTGCACTGTTCGCCGGGAAGGTCCACATACCGAGCGCCATCGGGCGGTCGCATGGAGGCCCGCGTCCGCCGTCCCGCCGATGGGGAGGAAGTCGCGGCACCGAAGGAGATAACCCGCGAATTTGGGGCAGAAGGTGTACGAGAGGAGTACGAGCGTGGCGGGGGCGGACGTGCGAACGTGAGCGGGGCTACGGAAGTGGGCGGTCGGCGGGCACCGACAGGTAGCGGACATGCACGGAAAGCGCGCGTCCCTCAACGGAACGCTCCACTACGACGAAATCTGTTGGGTACGGGAACACAAGGTCCGCCCGATGGTGTTAGATGTGATGGAGTTGTATTAGCTGTTCCCGATGTGTCAAACCAGCTTGACTGTCTGAGCCACCCGGGTAGCTGTGCGACAACATGTGGGGTTCACGAGGTGTGAATCCCAGGGTTATTTGCTGTTAGGGAGAGCTTTAATGGCTCAGGGTACCGTCAAGTGGTTCAACTCGGAGAAGGGCTACGGCTTCATCGCTCCGGACGGCGGAGCTCCGGACGTCTTCGTCCACTTCTCTGAGATCGTCGGCAACGGCTACCGCAGCCTTGAGGACGGCCAGCGGGTCGAGTTCGAGGTGACCCAGGGCCAGAAGGGCCCGCAGGCGTCGCAGGTTCGCGGCATCTGACCACTGACATTCTGACGGCGGGGTTCGCTCATGCGGGCCCCGCCTTCGCTGTTTCCCCGGCTGTTCCCGCCCCTGTGCCCGGCGCGTACGGCACGGGCCTGCCGTCGGGAGTCCAGCTCGTCATGCGCGTAGATGGTCGGCCAGGGCGCGGGCACGCGGATGTTCCCCGCACCCCGTCCGGACAGCAGGAAGGCGGAGTTCGCGCAAGAACTCCGCCTTCGTTCGTTCTTCACTTATAGCGAGGCGAAGCTCACGGCTTGTCGCGCCCTACCTGATTTCGCCCGCTTGAGGGGAAGGTCCGCGCCCGGCCGCTCCTGCCGCTTTCCCGCC
This sequence comes from Thermopolyspora sp. NPDC052614, assembly GCF_040678635.1. Lineage (NCBI taxonomy): Bacteria > Bacillati > Actinomycetota > Actinomycetes > Streptosporangiales > Streptosporangiaceae > Thermopolyspora > Thermopolyspora sp. NPDC052614. Next base: position 70,635 of record NZ_JBFATZ010000023.1, on the reverse strand, counting down.
CCCGGCTTCCTCGTTCGTACGCGGTTCCCACCGGAACGCCTTGACGGCTTTTTTGTCTATTTTGCCCGGTCATCGGATTGGCTTGAGGACATCCAGACCGACGTACGGACGCAGCGCCTTCGGCACCACCACCGACCCGTCCGCCTGCTGGTGATTTTCAAGTATCGCGATGATCCAACGAGTGGTGGCAAGCGTGCCGTTCAGCGTTGCGACAAATTGCGGCTTACCGTTTTCATCCCGGTAACGAACCTTCAAGCGCCGAGCCTGAAACTCCGTGCAGTTCGACGTCGAGGTTACCTCCCGGTAACGCCCCTGGGTCGGAATCCACGCCTCGGTGTCGTACTTGCGCGCCGCCGACGAGCCGAGGTCCCCGGCCGCCACGTCGATGACGCGGTACGGCAGCTCGACCTTGGCGAGCATCTCCTTCTCCCAGTTGAGCAGCCGCAGGTGCTCCTCATGCGCCTGCTCCGGCAGGCAGTACGAGAACATCTCGACCTTGTCGAACTGGTGGACGCGCAGGATCCCCCGGGTGTCCTTGCCGTACGACCCGGCCTCGCGCCGGTAGCACGACGACCACCCGGCGTACCGCGCGGGCAGCGAGCGGGCGTCGAGGATCTCGTCGGAGTGGTACGCGGCGAGCGGCACCTCCGACGTCCCCACCAGATACAGGTCGTCGGCCTCGACGCGGTAGACCTCCGAGGCGTGCGCGCCGAGGAAGCCGGTGCCGGCCATCGCCTCGGGCTTCACCAGCGACGGCGTGATCATCGGCGTGAAGCCGTTCTCGATCGCCTGCTGTATGGCCAGGTTGAGCAGGCCGAGCTGCAGCCGCGCCCCGACGCCGGTCAGGAAGTAGAACCGCGCGCCGGACACCTTCGCGCCGCGCTCGATGTCGATCGCGCCGAGCAGCTCGCCCAGCTCGATGTGGTCGCGGGGCTCGAAGTCGAACTCCGGCCTCTCCCCGACCTCCTCCAGGACGACGTAGTCCTCCTCGCCGCCGGCCGGCGCGCCCTCCTCGACGATGTTCGGCACCGTCATGAAGGTCTCGTCGAAGCGCGCCGCCAGCTCCGACGCCTCGGCCTCGGCGGCCTTCACCTGGGCGGCGAGCTCCTTGGCCCGCGCGAGCAGCGCCTCGCGCTCCTCCCCCTTGGCCGACGACACCGACCTGCCGACGCTCTTCTGCTCGGCGCGCAGCGACTCGAACGAGCTCAACGCACTGCGACGACGCTCGTCGAGGTCAAGCAGCACGTCGACGACCGAGTCGTCCTCGCCGCGGGCACGCTGCGATGCCCGTAGCCGGTCCGGGTCCTCACGAAGGGTACGCAGGTCAATCACACTTCAAAAGGCTACCGGTGTACGGCGGCGCCCCGCGCCGCAATTAGCACCGACACGCCCATAGACAACCCGGCTTTTCGGTAAGCGCCGACCCGACCACAGAGCGTCGGCACCCGCGCCCACGCCCCACGCCCGCACTCGCGCTCGCGCTCAGGGTGTCGGCGCACGGGGAGCGTCCGCCCCGGTGTCAGATCCTTCCGGACCTCATCCCTTCGAGCCAGCGCGCCGCCTCGGCGAAGTCCTCGTTCGTGGTGCCGGGCTTTATCTGCGGCGCGACCGCGTCGGCCCGGGGGTAGCTGCCGAGGAAGCGCAGTTCGCCGCAGATGCGGTGCAGGCCGGCGAGCGCGTCGCCCACCCGGGCGTCGGCGATGTGCCCCTCGCAGTCGAAGTGGAAGAAGTACCGCCCGATGCCGTCGCCGGTCGGCCGCGACTCGATTCGGGTCAGGTTGATGCCGCGCACCATGAACTCGCTCAGCATCTCCAGCAGCGCGCCCGGGTGGTCATCCTTCAGGAAGGCGACCATCGAGGTACGGTCGGCCCCGGTCGGCTCCGGCAGCGGACCGGGCTTGCCGACCCGGACGAACCGGGTGACCGTGTCGGAGCGGTCGCCGATGTTCGACGCCACCTCGATCAGTCCGTAGTGCTCGGCCGCGATCGGATCGGCGATCGCCGCGTCGTACGGCGAGCCGGGCTCGCCCACCTCCCGAGCCGCGCCGGCCGTCGAGGCGGCGGCGATCACCACGGCGTCGGGCAGCTCGCGGGCGAGGAAGTTGCGGCACTGGGTGATGGCGGCCGGGTGGGAGATGACGCGCTTGATGTGCGGCAGCTCGGTGCCCTCGCGGGCCAGCAGGGAGAACTGCACCGGCATCAACAGCTCGCCGGTGATGAGCAGGTGCTCGCCCCAGGCGAACTCGTCGAGGGTGACGGTGATCGCGCCCTCCAGCGAGTTCTCCAGCGGGACGACGGCGCCGTCGGCCTCGCCGCTGCGGGCCGCCTCCATCGCCGCCGGAATGTTCACGCAGGGAAGTCCCCGCGCGTCGGGTGCCATGATCCGGAGCGCGGCCTCGGCAAAGGTGCCCTCGGGGCCCAGATATGCGAGTGTGGGCGTGTGAGCAGTCTGCTCATCGGGCGCTTGTGAGGACTGGGAGCCCTCCTGGGACGGCACGTTCGACATGTGCACTAGGGTATCCGCCCTGGCGAGCGCGTACCGTGCAGTCTTACGTGTTGCGGGTCGTGTTCCCCTTCACACCGAAGCAGGGCTATTCGGCCGAATCGCCCTGCACGCCGCGTACCTTGCCCTCGCCGCCCTCGCTGGAATCACCTGACGCGCCGACTCCGCTTTCCGCATCCGATGCGGGAGCGCCGACCGCGACACCCTCCCCGCCGGGTACCGCATCGCCGACGCCGTCGCCCTCCAGGTCGCCGCGTGGCACGGGTTCCCGTCGCAGCCGGTGGCCGAGCAGCCACACCAGCGCCAGCGCCCCGAGGCCGAAGGCGTCCTGCACGACGCGCCCCGCCACGGGACTGAGCACGGGGATCTCCGCGGCCCGCAGCGACACGCCCCACCAGGGGATGGTGAGCACGTAGTAGAGCCAGATCCCGGCGGCCGTCCACAGGCGTACCCGGTCGCGCCCGGCCGCCACGACCGCGCCGAGGATCACGACCACCCAGGCCAGGTGGTGGATCCAGGCGACGGGGGACAGCAGCACGGCCATCAGTCCGGTGAGCGCGACGGCCGTCATGGTGTCGCCGTCGAGGAACGCCCGGCGCGCGGCGCGGAAGCCGTACCAGCCGACGACCGCGACCAGGGCGAGCCAGATGACGCTGGCGAGCGCGTCGGGCAGGTAGAGGCGGAGCAGCATGCCGCGCATCGACTGGTTGGTGGTGGCGGCGTTGGCGCCGAGGCGCTCGGAGTCGAGCAGCGCGGAGAACCAGAAGTCGGCGGCGTCCTGCGGGATGACGGCGAAGGGGGCGAGGGTGAGCAGGGCGGCGGTGAACACGGCCATGAAGAACGCGCTGCGCTGCTCACGATCGCCGCGGGGGCCGAAGCCGGTGATAAGGAGATAAATCAGGAAAACGCCGGGGGTGAGCTTGACCGCCGTGGCGAGCCCGATCAGCGCGCCGCGCGGCCACCACGGGCGGCGGGCCACGCAATCGGCCAGGCAGAGCATCACCAGCAGGATGTCTATCTGCCCGAACCGTACCTGATCCCTGATCGGCATCAGGTACGTGCAGGCGGCCACGAGCAGCCCGAACGCCACCGGCGCCCAAGGCCCGGAGAATCGTCCGCCCGGCCTCTCCAGGGCCTCGCGGAAGGCGTATCGGACGGTCACGGCGAGCGCGACGAAGATCCCCACGGTCCACACCCACTGCGCGACCGGCCAGGACATCCAGGCCAGGGGGATGGCGAGCAACACCGAGATCGGCGGGTAGGTGAAGGGCAGCAACTGCGGCGCGGGAGTGACGACGTCGTAGACGGGCAGTCCGTCAAGGACGCTCTGCCCGCCGGTGCGGTAAACCTCCAGATCGACCAGCCGCTGATCGTCGGGATTGCTCAGCCAGTACGCCACCAGCGGCGCCGCCGCCACGACAATGATCAGAAGCGACAGCAGCCAGGTCCAAGAGGGCCGCTTGATCGCGGAGATCTCGCCAGTCGTCACGACCCGGCAGGCTACCGCGACATACGGCAGACTGGTGGGCCCGCACACCAACGGCACCACGAGCAGAAAAGGCGAAACGGGACACCAGATGGGGGCATCACACCCGAACGCGACCGGCGCAATGCCCACCCTGGCTCCCCGCCGCCGCCACACGCCGCCGCCAGCCATGGCAGGCGCCGTTCATCGGCGGCGCGCGTCCTGCCGAGCCCTCGGCGCGGGCGCGTGGCGGCTCGTGGTCACGGTCGCCTTGACGGCGATCCTCGTGCTCCTTGGGTACGGCGGGTACGGCTCGGCGAGCGCTTCGGCCGGGCGGGGCGTCACGGGATCGGCCGCCTCGACGCAAAGTCCGACCGGACGGGTGGTCATCATCGGGATACCCGGGCTGGAATGGTCGGATCTCGACCAGGACCGGACGCCGAACCTGTGGGGCATGGTCGGCCGGGGCGGCGTGGCGTCCCTTTCCACGCGGACGGTGCCACCGCCGGAGCGAGCGATCACCTGCCAGGTGGGCGGGTGGCTGACCGTGTCGGCGGGGCAACGGTCCGGCTCGAAGGACCCGGCGTGCACGGCACCGCCGGTGCCGGTGCGAAACCCTGACGGATCGGCCCGGGTGCCCGGATGGGCGGAGTTCGACGCGTTCAACGCCGCGAGTTCCTATCGGGCGCGGGTGGGCCTGCTCGGGCAGGCCGTACGCGACGCAGGTGGGCGCGTGGCGGCGGTCGGCGCGGGAGCCGCCCTCGGAGCTGCGGACAGGTCAGGAAATATCCCGGCATACGCTGATTCACTCGCCGAGCTGGGCGACCTCTCGCCGTACCACCTCATCCTCATCGAAATCGACGATCTCGTCCGCGTGGCACCGAACGGCGCCCCCGAACCATCGCCGGAGGCGCGGCGGCGAGCATCACAGACCGCCGACGCACGACTCGGCGAAGCTCTCCGACTGATCCCACAGGGCACGACCGTGCTGCTGGCCGGAATCTCCGACCTGACCGACAGCCCCCACCTGCACGTCGCGATCGCCATCGGCCCGTCGCCTCTCACGGGCGCGAGCGGCACGGGCACGAGCGGCGCGGGCGCGAGAGCGGCAAGCATCGGCACGAACGACACAACCGCTACAGGATCGGGCGAAACTGCGGAAACAAGCACGAGAAACCCGACGCGCACGAACCCGCGCAACACAACCAGTACCGACACCAGAGCGGCAACCACAGGCGCGCACACCACAACCAGCACAGACTCGGGCGGCACCGCGACAGACACGAACCCAGGCGAAACGACCAGCACCGACACCAGAGCCGCAACCACCGGCACGCAGACCACAACCAGCACAAACTCCGGCGTAACCCCGACACGCACGAACCCGCGCAACACAACCAGCACCGACACCAGAGCGGCAGCCGGCGCGCACACCACAACCAGCACAGACTCGAGCGGAACCGCACCACGCACGAACCCGGACGAAACAACCAGCACCGACACGAGAGTCGCGAGCGCAGGCGCGTCCGGCGCGGACCTAAGCGAAACCGCGGAAACGGGCACAGACGGTGGCGCCACGGCGAGCGGCGTGCCGTACCCGCGCGGATATCTCACCGCCGCCTCGACGCGTCAGAACGCCCTGGTCACGATCACCGACCTGACCGTCACCGCTCTGGGGACGCTGGGCGTTCCCACCCCGGCGGGCATGGTCGGACGGGCCTGGACGCCGGGCGGTGACGCCCCCGCGTCCACCGCCGCGACCGTCGCCGAACTCGCCGACGCCGACCTGGCGAGCCAGGTGCTGCGGGAGGTTCGGGCGCCGTTCTTCGGCGTGTTTGTGGCGGTGCAGTTGGTCTTCTATGGGATCGCCGCGATCGCCGTACGCAGGCGGCCGGGCCGGGGACGGGCGCTGACGGCCACGCAACTGGTGGCGGTGGTGAGCGGCGGGGTGGCGGTGTCCACGTTTCTCGCGCAGCTCGTGCCGTGGTGGAGTCTGCCGAACCCGATGCTGTGGCTGATCGTCACGATCCTCGGGTTCGCGGGGGTGATCGCCGCGGTCGCGTTCGCCGGGCCGTGGCGGCGGCACGTGCTCGGGCCGCTCACGGTCGTGGCCGGGGTGACGTCGGTGGCGTTGCTCGCCGACGTCATGACGGGCTCGCGGCTGCAGGTGAACGCGGTGACCGGGTACGAACCGGTCACCGGCGGGCGTTTCTACGGCTTCAGCAACATCGCCTTCGCCGTGTACTCGACCGGAACGATCCTCGCCCTCGCGGGCGTGGCCTGCTTCCTCGTCGAACGTGGCCGCCGGGTGCTCGCCGCGGTGGTCTGCCTGGCGTACGGGGCGTTCGCGATCGGCGCCGACGGCTGGCCCGGCTGGGGAGCCGACTTCGGGGGTGTGCCCGCGTTCGTGCTCGGCTTCGCGATCTTCATGCTGCTGGTCACCGGCCGCCGCGTCTCCCCCGTACGGCTCGCGCTGATCGCCGCCGCCGGAGGCACGCTGATCGCCGCGATCGCCGTGGCCGACTGGCTGCGCCCGGCCGATCGGCGTACCCACCTCGGCGCGTTCGTCCAGCAGGTGATCGACGGCGAGGCCTTCGCGGTCATCGGCCGCAAGCTCGGCGCCATGATCGGAACGCTCGGCAACCTGCCGCTCACCGCCCTCTCCCTGGCCGCGCTCGCGTTCCTGTACCTGGTGCTGGCCCGCCCGTCCGAGTGGGGCGCCTCGGCGCTCAGCCGCGCCTACGAGCGCGCCCCCGCGCTGCGCCCAGGCCTGTTCGGCGCGCTCACCTGCGCGCTCGTGGGCTTCCTGATCAACGACTCCGGCGTGGCGATCCCGGCCATGGCGCTCACGGTCGCGGTGCCGCTGACGCTCGCGGCGTCCGTACGCGCCCTCCAGCTCGCCACGCCCACCCCAGCAGAACGACCGTCAGCCCCAGCAGAACCCACGGCACAAAACTCGCCCTGACCCCGGTGACCAGCCACTCCAGATCCTCGGGCCGACCCGCCTGACGCGCCGGCAGATACCCCAGCGACAGCAGCCCCAGCCGCGCCACCGCGAACCCGTCCAGCGCCGTCGCGGGCACCAGCGCGAGCAACGCGAACAGCAACCCGTCGTACCAGGGCAGCGCATACGGCGTCGCCACCAGCCACGCCGCCACGACCACCACAGCCGCCCCGGGGGCCGCCGCGCTCCGCTCCCCGAGCCGGTACGGCTCCCGCAACGCCCGCGACAGCGCCCAGGCCAGCACCACGAGCAGCGCCAGCGACCCGGCCTGAATCCACGACCGGTAGGCCCCCGGCCCGAACAGCGCCTGCAGCCACCCCTTCACCAGCGACCACGGCGTCCCGAGCGAGACCATCTTGCTCGCCTCCAGCACCCGGTTCAGCGAGTACGGCCCGGCGAGCGCGTAGGCGACTCCGGCGACGGCGAGCGCGCTGCCCGCCACGACCACAAGCCGGCCCAGGCCATACCGGCCATACCAGCCAATCCAGCCGTACCGGCCATAACGGCCTCCGGCAGGCCGGAACCACCCCCCGTCGTCGGCCGAGCGACGCCCCGCCCACGCCCGACGTCCGCCGGACCCGCTCAGCTCGGCCTCCTGCGCCCCCGCAACCGGACCCTCCGCACCCCGCCGCTCCGCACCCCACGGACGCAGCGCCCAGGCCGCGCCGAGAGCGGCCAGACCGGCGTTCACCTTGACGGCGACGGCGAGGCCGAGGAAGGCTCCCGCCCCCGCGAGCCGACGGCCCGTGGCGGTCGTCCAGCCCGGCGAACCCCCGGTGACCAGGGCCGCGACCACACCGGCGACGGCGAGCGTGTCCACATGCGTCCCTGCGGCCAAGTGATAGATCATCAACGGGTTCGCCGCCCACAGCAGGGCCGCACGCGGCCGATCGGCCGGCGCGGTGAACCGGTGCAGCAGCAGCGCCACGGCGATGAAGGCCGCCGCGTTCACCGCCTGCATGGCGAAGACGGTGAGCCGTACCGACTCGCCCCCGACCAGGCTCGCCAGGGCCTGCACCGCCGTCACGACCGGTCCGTAGACGCTCGGCGTGTCCCGCCACTCCTCCACCGCGTCGGCGATCGGGTCGCCGGGCAGGGCGTCGGGGGTGGTGACGTACGGGTCGAGGCCGAGCGTCGCGATCCGGCCGTAGGCCGCGTAGTTCAGATGGTCCGCCGAGCCCGACGGAGGCAGAACCGCCAGCGCGGCGGCGGCCAGGCATCCGGCGAGCACCAGTCGCCGCGCGTCGGGCGCCCAGCCGCGCCGCAGCGCCGCCAGCCCCGCCGCGAGCCCCACCGTGCCCGCGACGAGGGCCGCCGCGGCGAGGGCGATGACCGTGTGCGGGCCGGGGGCGAGGCCCAGCGAGTACGGCGGGTGCCAGGGCGGCCCGGCCAGTCCCGGAACCATCGCCGACGGTCCCAGCAGGCCGATCAGGATCGTGAGCGCGACGCCCGCCGACAGGCCGCCGACGGCGAGGGCGGGCAGCGCGCGGACGCCGCGGGTCGTCAGCGCCGGCCGCCGCGCAGCTTGGCGAGGTTGGCGGCGATCACCGGCTCCCGTACGGCCAGCGCCCGCGCGACGTCGCGGAACTGCTTCGCCCGGTGCAGTTGCGCGCGCCAGTCGGTGCCGGTGGCCCGGTGCGCCATGTCCACCTCGATCTCGACGACCCGGAACCCCTTGCGGATCAGGTCGATGGTGAGGCCGGTCTCGACCCCGAACCCGTGGGCGAGCGGCCTGGCCGCCTCGAAGGCGGCGCGGGTGAGGCAGCGCTGGCCGTTGAGCGGCTGGGTGGCATCCCAGCCGACGGCCCGTTTGATGCCGTCGTGGGCGAGTCGTACGACGAAGCCGTGGCCGCCGCGTTTGACGCGGTTGGTGAAGACGGCGATGGTCATGTCCGCGGTGCCCGCGCGAACGGGTTCGATCAGCGGGGCCGCCCGGCCCGCGGTCGCGCCCAGGTCGGCGTCGAGGAAGAGCAGGTGACGGGGTGCGCCGTCGTCGAGCAGCGCCACGGCCTCGGCGCCGCTCTCCATCGCGGTGGCCTTGCCCCGGTTGCGGCTGTGCCGTACGACCCGAGCCCCGGCCGCCTTGGCCACGCGCCCGGTCTGGTCGGTCGACCCGTCGTCGACCACCACGACGAGGTCCACCCCGGGCAGTTCGAGGGCCGCGGTCACGGTCGCCGCGATGCGATCGGCCTCATCCTTCGCGGGAATGATCACCGCAGTGTCGCTCATGGCCCTTAAGGCTAGTGCTCCTCGGCGTAAATAAGCCTGCTGATCACCGGGCTCGGCTCGGTGGCGCCGTGGATACCGCCCGGCCGAGCGGGTCGGTCCCGACGATGCTCGCGGATGTCGCTCACGCGCCGACGCAGACGGCTCGGACCATCAGCTCGCATAACCGGATACGACCGGCAGGGACCACCCACGTTGTCGGGGGCGTTGTCGGGGGCGTTGTGAGGGGTTGTGAGTGCGGCTGCGACGCTGACGTGATCGCCCTGCGGATGCCCAAGAGACGCAACCGGTGCGGAAGACCGGCGGGAGGGCGTCGGCGGCGACGTGATCGGCGGGGCTCGGCCGACTGGACGCCACCGCGATGGCCGGACGCGATCGGTCCGACCGCCAACGCGATGGAGATGGCCGGGCATGGCCAACCAGGGATCGGCGACGCGGGTGCGCGCGTCGCCGGCGGTCGGTCGGGTGTGACCGTCGGAGGGCGTGCGTCTACCCGGCCCGGCACGGGGCGAGCATGCCGGGCGCGGGGCCGGCCGCGCCTAGCCGGACTGGTCGGTGAGCAGCTCGGCGGGTACGGCGTCGTGCACGGTGAACACCGAGTCCAGGCCGGTCACCTGAAGGATCTTGCGCACCGCAGGGCGCGGGGCGGCCACCTCCAACTGCCCGCCACGCTCACGCATGCGCTTGAGCGCGGACAGCAGGACGTTCATGCCGGTGGAGTCGCAGAACTCCACGCCGGACATGTCGATGACGATCCTCGCCGGGCCGTTCTCCAGCAGGCGAGCGAACTCGGCCTGCAGGCGCGGCGCGGTATAAAGATCGATTTCACCGGCGATGGCCATCACGGCGTAACCAGTTGTTGATCGAGTCGAGACGTTCAGCTCCACAGCGGGCACACTAGCGCCGTACCGGCTCTCGGTCACGCTCTCTGTCGATTCCTGACCTAACAGAAGAGTCGTCGGCCTCAGGTTCCCCGATTCCCTCACATGGAAACGGAGAGTCCGCGAGTATTGACTCTCCGAGATGCCGAGGTACGGGGGTCGAAGGGGCTCATGAGAACCGAACCACCCGAGGATCCGCATCGCGTCCTGCTGCGCGAGCGCCTGACGTCCATGCTGCACCGCGCGGAGCGCGCCTCGTCGTGGGCCGGTCGCCTGGCCCCGCTGCGCGCCCTGGTCAACCGGGACGGTCACGTCCCCGTCCGCGCCAAGCTCGCCGTGGAGGACCTGGACCTCCTCGCGACCGCCCGCGAGGAGCTGCTGTGCCTCGGCTCGCTCCTGCTGCGCCTGCTCGACCTGCACCAGCCGCGTGACGCGGGCGGCATCACCAGCGACGCCGCCCGCCCGATCCTGCGCTGCCGGAGCTGCATGTGGCGCTGGCCGTGCCCGACGTTCCGCGCGCTGGCCGAGTCCCTCCTCGGCTCCCGCCCCGCCGCACCGCGTACGGAGCCGCCCTCCGCCCCCGGCGCGGCCGGTGAAGGCCCCGCTGAAGCACCCTCCGGGGAGCGCGGCCTCCGGCTCGGCCGCCAAGGCCCCTCCACCGACCGCCTGTCCGCCGTCAGGTGAGCCGGGGGTGATCTGTTGACGAAGGAGACCGCACCGACAGGCGAATCCCTGCGCCTGCGGGCCATGTGCAGGACGAACAGGGGCACGACCTGGCCATAGGGTTTCCGCGGTGGTTTAGGCCACCAGAAGGCCCAAGGACGAGCCGCCGACCTGCACCAGACCTGAGCAAACAGCCGACCCGATGACCACCACCGGCCAGGCAAGGACGGATCCCAAAGAGGCACGACCCTGTCACAACGTTCCCCGAGCGGTGCAGGCCACCGGAGTACCCACGGACAAGCCGCCGAACGGCGCCAAGCCCGCCCGATCAGCCGACCCGATGACCACCATCGGCCAAGGAAGGACGGATCACAAAGAGGCACG
>NZ_JBFATZ010000023.1:0-59416 GCF_040678635.1 Thermopolyspora sp. NPDC052614 | reverse complement strand
ACGCACGACCCTGTCACCCCGAGCGGTCCAGGCCACCGGAGTACCCACGGACAAACCGCCGACCGGCGCCAAACCCGCCCGATCAGCCGACCCGATGGCCACCATCGGCCAAGGAAGCACGGATCACAAAGAGGCACGACCCTGTCACCCCGAGCGGTCCAGGCCACCGGAGTACCCACGGACAAACCGCCGACCGGCGCCAAACCCGCCCGATCAGCCGACCCGATGACCACCATCGGCCAAGGGGAGACGGATCTCGAAGCGGCAGCCGGGGCCGGTGTTGACGACGCTGATGTCGCCCTCGTGGGCCTCGACGATGCCGCGGGCGATGGCGAGGCCGAGGCCGGCGCCGCCGTCGGGGCCGGGGGTGCGGGCGGCCTCGCCGCGGAAGGCGACGTCGAAGACGCGGGGCAGGTCGTCCTCGGGGATGCCGCCGCAGGCGTCGCTGACCGAGAGGCGGGCGGTGGTGCCGTCGTCCTCGGCGCGGATGGAGATGGTGCCGTCGGCGGGGGTGTGGCGGATGGCGTTGACGACCAGGTTGCGCAGGGCGCGGCCGAGTTCGCCAGCGTCGACGTTGACCGGGACGATGCCGTTGGCTTCGCCGTACAGGCGGACGCCCTTGGCGCGGGCGAGCGGCTCGACGCCGGCGAGTGCGTCGGAGACCAGGTCGCCGAGGCCGATGGGGCTGCGCGACAGGCGCAGGGTGCCCGCGTGGATGCGGGAGAGCTCGAACAGGTCGTCCACCATTTCCGACAGGCGGTCCACTTCCAGCCTGATCTGGGTGTGGTAGCGGCGGATCGTCGCCTCGTCGGAGACGACGCCGTCCTCCAGCGCCTCGGCCATCGCGCGCATGCCCGCCAGCGGGGTGCGCAGGTCGTGGCTGACCCAGGTGACCAGCTCGCGCCGGGCGCTCTCCAGCGCGCGCTCGCGCTCGCGGCCGTCGCGGATGCGCGCGTACGCCTGGTCGAGGGCGCTCCTGAGCGTGTCCAGCTCGGCGAAGAGCGGCCCGGCGGGCGGGTCGAACTCCCCCGACGCGGGGACCGCCTCCACGGCCGCCACGAGCCTCCTACCGGCCTTCACGACGCGTCTGGCCAGCACGAACGCCACCCCCAGGCCGACGGCCCCGGCGATCGCCACCACGGTCAGCACGATGTTCTTGGAGCGCTCTTCGATGGCCATCGCGAAGATGATCGCCACGACCCCGGCGAGGGTCGCCGCGACCGTGACCACGGCGACGACCGCGAGCATCACGCCGATCGACCGGGCGCGCAGCAGCCACAGCACGCCCAGCCCGAGTACGGCGATCAGCAGGCCCAGACCGGCCGTGACCAGGATGATCTGCCCGATCATTGCTCGATCGGCTCGTAGCGGTAGCCGACTCCCCAGACGGTGACGATCCTGCGCGGGGCCGTGGGGTCCTTCTCGATCTTCTCTCGGAGGCGGCGCACGTGCACGGTGACGGTGGAGGAGTCGCCGAACGACCAGCCCCATACCTGATCGAGCAGGGTGGCCCGGCTGAAGGCCTGGCGCGGGTTGCGCATCAGGTGCGTGAGCAGGTCGAACTCGCGGGCGGTGAGGGTGATCTCCTGGTCGCCGAGCCGTACCTCGTGGGCGCCGACGTCCACGACCAGGTCGCCGTCGCGCAGGACGCCCGTGCCGGTCGCCACCAGGGAGCCGCGCGCCCGCCGCAGCACCGACTGCACGCGCAGGGCGAGTTCGCGCGGGCTGAACGGTTTGGTGACGTAGTCGTCGGCCCCGGTCTCCAGCCCCACGACCCGGTCCATCTCGTCGCCGAGCGCGGTCAGCATGATCACCGGTACGGGCCAGCGCTCCCGCAGCTTACGGGTCACCTGCAGCCCGTCCATCTTCGGCAGCATCAGGTCGAGGATGATCAGATCGGGCGGGTTCGCCAGCGCCCGCCGCAGCGCCTCGGCGCCGTCCCCGACGCATTCCACGTCGTGCCCGTCGCGCTGCAGGTAGCGCACGACCACCTCGGCCACGGTGGGATCGTCCTCCACCACCATGATCCGCGACGTCGGCGCGCCTCCCCCGGTCATGGCCGCGCTCCCGCCCGCGCCCGGGTCAAACCCGCCTTCGAGTACGGCTCGGCGTGCCACACCCCGGCCGCCCCCTGCCGATCGCCGTCGGCGGGCCTGCCGCCCTTTGCCGGGCCGGCCCGTTCCGAGCGGCCGGTTCCATGCCCGGCCGCGCGCTCGGCCCAGTGGCCGGCCCGGTGGTCGGCCCGGTGGTCGGCCGGTCGCCTCCCGCCGCGGTTCGAGGTCGCTCGGCCTAGCGGAAACCGCCGCAATCCACCCAGACAGGCCGCCCGATTCGCGCTCATGCCCTCACGTTACTTACCTACACAGACGCTCGCGCTCGGGTCCGATCAGGACGCCCCATACGTCACGACTTCGTAAGTACGCACCTTTGGCCGAAGCCAACTGAGCGGATCGTGTCCAAGCCGATCGCCTCGCGGCCTACCCGCACCGAAGCCTCCCGGCGTGACGCTATGGGCTGGGTGACGACGCGCCCGTGCCGCCAGGACGCTTGCCCGGTCGGTGTGGCCACTCGGCACCCGAACTGCGCAAACTCTTCACCGCGAGGCCGGTCGGCGACGTCCGCGAACGTTCATTGTTCGCACCTTGTCCACGTGGCGCAGCGCCGTACGCCCATCGCCGGAGCCGACGGCTCGTTCGGACGCGTCAGCGGTCGCCGGGCCGACTCGGCGGGGTTTCACCGTCCCAAGCCGGACGCCGTCAACTCGCTGAATAAAACACCCCTGGTCACCGTGCATCGGACGACTCGAGTCCCATCCGTGATCCGCAAGTGCGTCGCGGAGCGGGGGGAAGCGACGTAGCGTTGTGGCATGGCCCGCATCGTTTTCATGGTCGCAGGGGCGTTACTCGCCCTCTTCGTGCTCTTCTCGTTCATCATTCCGGCGCTGTTCGCGCTGCTGAAGTTCGCCCTCATCATCGGCGTGATCGCCCTGGTGGTGTTCGTGGCGGTCACCGTCGTCGGCAAGAACTCCTCGCGGTAGGCGCGGTGACCTCCCTGGCCCTGCTCGCGGAACTGGTCTCGGGGTCATCCGGCCTCGCGACGGTGACCGCGTTCGGCCTGGTGGGGGTCACCCTGCTGATGCTGGCCTGGGCGGTCGGGCTCGTGGCGGGAATGCCGCGGGCCGATGCCGTCGCGGGCCAGGCCGTGCCGGTGGCGCGGCCGGTGGTCGTGCGGCTGCGCGACCCCGATACCGCCGGGCGGCCACGCCCTAGAGCGCCGACGCGGAGCCCCGCGCCCGCCTGAACCTCACCGCGAGGGACCCTGCCGCCGATCCCGACGCAGGGAGCACGCCTCGCCAGGGCTCGTTTCCGTCACTCGTTCACCTCGGCACGGGCCCCCGGGATCCTTGAGGGATCCCCACGTGAGGTCGCGGGCGCATTCGTCATGTTCGCCGATCCCCATCGCGTCCCCATCGCGCGGCGGCCGTACGCCGTCGCCGCGCCGGCAAGCACGCGTACGACGAAGGGCTCCCCCGACCATGTTCGACCCGATTCTCGAACCCGCCTACCGGCTCATCTCCTCTCTCGCCGACCACACCGGCGCCGCCGTCGCGATCGTGCTGTTCACGCTCGCGGTGCGGGTGCTGCTGCTCCCGCTGAGCCTGCGCCAGGCACGCGCCCACCGCGACCGGCTCCGGATCGCGCCCAAGATCGCGCGGTTGCGCGAACGCCATCGCGCCAACCCCGACCGGCTGAACCGCGAGCTCGCCGCCCTGTACGCCAAGGAGGGCACCTCGCCGCTGGCCGGATGCCTGCCCGGCCTGGCGCAGTTGCCGTTCTTCTCGGTGACCTACCAGTTGTTCATCTCGGCGACGATCGCCGGACAGCCGAACGCGTTGCTCGCGCAGAGCGCGCTCGGGGTGCCGCTGGGCGAGCACTTCGCCGCGGTCGTGGCGACCTCGGGGCTGTTCAGCCCGGCCGCCCTCGTCTTCGCAGGGCTGTTGTTCGCGCTCGCCGTACTGGCGTGGGTGCTGTCCCGGCGGATGGGCGAGGTGCCGATCAGGGCGCTGCGGCTGCTGCCGTTCGGGGTGATACTCGCGGCCGGGGTGTTTCCGCTGGCGACCGGCATATATCTGCTGGTCAGCACGGCCTGGTCGACGGCGGAACGTATTGTGCTCTATCCGCGGTCAGCCGCACTCGCGTAGCACACTCATTTCGGGCGTCTTAATGTGCCCATTTTGGGCACTCTGACCGTCATGCCCAATTTGCCCGTTCTGGCTCGCCACAGACGTCTCGGGGGTGCAGACGACCGCCCACACCGTGGTGCACTCCTCGTCATAGCGCACCCCCCACCGCTCGGCGAGGTACTCCACGATGCCCAGTCCCCGACCCCCCAGCGAGGACAACGGCGCCCGCCCGGCACGCGGCGCCGTGGCCGCGCCGCCGTCGCTCACCTGGACCTCGACGTTCCCGTCGACGAACTCCCAAGCCACCCTGACCTGCCCGGATGGCAGGGGATGCGCATGGCGCAGGGCGTTGCTCAGCAGCTCGCTCATCACCAGGACGGCATCGTCGGCGACCGCGGCGAAGATCCCCCGTGCCCGAAGATCGGCGCTGAGGCGCTGGCGTGCGACGGCGACGCTGGACGGCGCGTATGGAAGCAGGACGGCGCTCGACGCACTCACCTCCCCGATTCCTGTTCCCCCTGAGGAAAGACAACCCAGATACGACCGAAATGCCCCGTTCCTAGGGCATGGAAACCGCGACGCCATTACGGCTTGTGCACATTCGACAATAGATCAGCTTATCTGTGACCGCCCTGTTACCGCTTCGGTGTGTCGAGTCCGCTAGTGAGCCCCGTCATCAGCACAGATGCGGGTTTGTCCGGTTCGGTGACATTAGCAGCCGCCGGAAGCACGAGACGCATCCGGGTCCCCCCACCGGGCCGGGTGTGCGCGGTGACGTCCCCGCCCTGGGCCCGCGCCAGGTTCCGCACGATGTACAGCCCGAGCCCCACCCCGCCGAACCGCCGCCGGTCCCCGCTGTCCACCTGGACGAAGCGCTCGAAGATGCGCTCGCGGTCGGCGGGCGGGATGCCGACCCCCTCGTCTTCCACGACCACGACGACCTCGCCGTCGTCCGCCCACGCCGCCACCTGGATCAGCCCGCCGTCCGGCGAGTACTTGAAGGCGTTCTCCAGCAGTTGGTCGAGCAGGATGTCGATGGCGAGCGGATCGCCGACCACCGGCGGCAGGTCGGCGATGTTCACCTCCACCCGGTGCCGCTCGGAGAACGCGGGCAGCCCCAGCGTCGCCGCCCGCACCCGCTCGGCCAGGTCGAAGGTCTCCAGCCGGATCTGCAGCTCCTCGGCCCCGGCCCGCGCCCCGAGCAGCAGGTGGTCGACGAGCCGCCCCAGCGAGTTCGCCCGCTCGGCGATCGTGTGCACGGCCGCGCGCCGCTCGGCGTCGGACAGCACGTCCCACTTGGCGTCGAGCGTGCTGGCGAACCCCCGCACCACCGTGATCGGCGTGCGCAGCTCGTGGCTGGTCGTGGCGAGGAACAGGTCCTTGGCCTCCTCCAGTTCCTTCGCCTTGGTCACGTCGCGGAAGTCGACCACGACCTCGCAGGTCTCGGTGATCTCCGCGCTGACCATGTCGAGCCACCGCCCGGACGGCAACTGCGTGGTGAGCTTCTCGCCCGGCGGCGGCAGCGGGAACGGCGGCGGCCCGCCGATCACGCTCTCGGCCGGGAAGCCGGTGAGCTCCTGCGCGGCCGGGTTCCACTGCCGCACCCGCCCATGCTCGTCCAGTACGGCGATGCCGTCCGCCGACGCGTCCACGACCGCCCGCTGGTGGGCGCGCTGGCGTACCGCCTCCTGGTAGGACAGCGCGTTGCCGACCGCGATGCCGGCGTGCGCGGCGAGCAGTTCCAGCAGCTCAAGCTCCACGTGCCCGACCTTGTGTGAGGCGAACAACGCGTACAGCGCGCCGTACGGCCTGCTGCCCACGGCGGCGAGCGCGAGCGCGACCGCGTTGAGGCCGGGCAGCCGGGACCAGATCAGCTCGTCGAGCCCGGCGGGGTCGCCGTTCTCCAGCAGCACGGTCTTGCCGGTGCGCAGCAGCTTGCCGACGAGGCTGGTGTGCAGGTCGCCGGTGACGCCGCGCATCGACTCGGGCAGCCGGTGCGAGCTCACCAGCTTCAGCCGCTCGTCCTCGATCAGCACGAAGCAGCCCGCGTCCGCACCGGTCAGCTCGGTGAGGCTCGCCGCGATGCGGTCGAGCACCGCCGGGAGCTCCAGCTCGGCGTTGATGTCCCCGACCACGTCGGTGAGCCGCCGCACCAGGCGGTCCCGGCGGGCGTAGTGGTCGCGGGCGGTCTCGTCCTCCTCGACCAGGTGGTAGACGAAGGTGTAGCCGAGCAGCGCCCCGGCGTCCGAGCGCAGCGCGCTGATGTCGGCGACGACGTCGATCAGCGAGCCGTCGTGGCGCAGGCGCTTGGTGCGCAGCGACACCCGCCCGCCCGTGCGCACGCGTTCCAGCACCCCGTTCTGCTCGGCCAGGAGATCGCCGGGGACGATCGGCGCCCGCCGCCCCATCAGCTCCTCGGCGGCCCACCCGAACATGCGCTCGGCCGCCGGATTCCAGACCAGCACCACCAGATCACGATCGACCGCGACGATCGCGTTGGCCGAACTGGCGACCACGGCACGCGCGATGCCGTCGTCGGCGCTCTCGACCCTCTCGTCACCCACGTCCCCATCGTGCCCGTTCTCCTGCCTTGATCTTGCCGCTTTTCCTGGGCTGAGACCGCTCCGATACGCTGGTGGGACGGTCGCCGGGGCGGTGGGAGCACGCGCCCGGGCCGGCCGCGGGAGAGGACGTGGGCGATGCCGTCACCAGATCTTGAAGCCCTGCTCCGGGTGACCGCGCCCGGCTACGTCGGCGTGACCCCGCCCGAGATCGCCTTCGGCACCACGGACACGCCCGTCGGCCGGCTGGTCCTCGCGGTCACCGCGCGCGGCGTCGCGGCCTGCAGCTTCGAGAACGAGCACGCGATCTTCGAGCGGGTGAGCCGGGAGATCGGCCGGTTCATCGGCCCCGATCCGCGGCGGCTCGACCCGCTGCGCCGCGAGCTTGACGCCTACTTCGAGGGACGGCTGCGCGCGTTCACCGGCTCGGTGGACCTGCGGCTGGCCACGCCGTTCGCGCGTACCGTGTTGCAGATGATGCTCGCGGTGCCGTACGGGACCGTGACCACCCACCGGGAGCTGGCCGCCCGCATCGGGCGGCCCCAGGCGCTGCGGGCGGTGGGCAACGCGCTGGTGGCCAACCCGGTGTGCCTGATCGTGCCCTGCCACCGCGCGATCGAGGCGGAGGGCAAGCCCGGCAATTACGCGGGCGGCGTCGAGGCCAAGCGCCGCCTGCTGGCCCTGGAGGGCATCGACGTCGGCTAATGGGCCGGCTGATCGGCCGACTGATCGCCCGGAGTCAGCCGCGCTCGGACCGCACGGACCCGGAACGGCGGCGGGCCGGCAGGCCCACCAGGAGGGTGACCAGGGACGCCACCAGGAACGCGCCGACCGCGGCGCTCATCCACGGCGCCGGGGTGAACCCGATCGCCTCGCGCACGGCGGTCCACAGCGCCTTCCACCAGGACACCTCGGGCAGGGCCGCGAGCATCCACCAGGTGGCGAAGCCGAGCAGCCATGGAAGCACCATGAGCAGGCGCGACGGGGCGTCCTCGGCGGTGTTCCAGCGTGCGCCGCCGCCGAGGACGAAGTAGTCCACGACGAGCACGGCGAACATCGGCACGAAGACCGCGCCGATCACGGCCAGGAAGGCGCCGTAGGAGTTGACGTCCAGCACCAGTGCGGTCACGGTGGTGAGCACGCCGATCGCGACCGAGAAGATTCGCCGGTCCACCCGCGGCAGCAGGTTCTGCAGCGACATCGCCGTGGAGTACACGTTGGCGAAGGACTGGTCGGTCTCGCGCAGCACCAGGATGCCGAAGAACAGCGCGCCGAGCGGCGCCGCCACGAACGCGCTCCACACCCGCGTGTCGTCGTTGGCGACCAGCGCGAGCGCGATGATGCCCAGCGCGAGGCAGGCGACCTGCGCGATCGTGTAGCCGCCGACCACGCCGGCGAACGCCGCCCGGCCCGACCGGGAATGCCGCGCGTAGTCGGCCGCGACCGGCACCCACGACACCGACAGCGCGATCACATAGTCCATGGCGGGCGCGAACGCCTCCCAGGAGCCGCCGCTCAGCGCGGGCCCCTCGCGGACCAGCGCGACGGTGAGCCAGACCATCGACACGATCACCCCGGCGGTGACGTACCGGCGCAGCAGTCGGATCGCCCCGAGCGGCCTGATGGTCAGCGCGGTCGTGATCACGCCCGCGGCGATCACCCAGGCCCCGTACGGCACCGCGCCCCCGAAGATCGCCTGGGCGCCCTGGGCGATGACCCAGAGCTCGAACGCGCCCCAGCCGAGCATCTGGATGATGTTGAGCACCGTCGGGACGTACGACAGCCTCGCCCCGAACAGCCCGCGCAGCAGCACCATCGCCGGCCGCCCGGTCTGCGCCCCCGGCACGGCGGCCAGGCCCACCATCGCGGTGCCCACCAGGCTGCCGACCACGGCCGCGACCATCGCCGCGGTGAAGGTCAGCGGCGCGTCGCCGAGGGGGTTGAGCAGGAACAGCGCCCCCGAGAACCCCAGCAGGCTCACGCCGAGGTTCGCCCAGAAGGCGCCCTGGTCGAGCACCCCCAGCGTCTGCGGGGGTGCTTCATCGAGAGTGAGAGGTGCTTCGTCGCGCTTGTCCCAAGTGGCAGATTCGTCCTTGGTGGCGGCAGGCCTCATCACACGCTCCCTACGCCGGCATTATCCGGACAGGTTCGGCGGTCGGCGGCACGACTTCCCCTGCGAAGTAGCCGCCCTCTCAGCCCGGTTTCCGCCCGAGCTCCCGCGGTTGTTAACTTTTACCCGGATTATGCCATTCGGGATCAGGCCACGTAAGGGGGGTGCCCTCCCTCGGCGACCATCGCCTTCCCGGCCGAGGCCCACGACATCATGCCGCCGCCGACGTTGATCGCCTCGCGCCCGAGATGGTTGAGCCACGCCGTCGCCTGCGCCGACCGCCCGCCGACCCGGCAGATCACATAGATCGGCACATCCGCGGGCACCTCCGCCACCCGGGCCGGCAACTGGCCGAGCGGAATGTGCACCGCGCCCGGCGCGTGCCCGGCCGTCCACTCCTCGGGCTCGCGCACGTCGAGCAGGTAGGCGTCGTCGGGCACGGACTGAACAGGGGTCTCCGGAACGTTCATCCGGCCATTCTGGCAGCCCGCGCCGCCAGGTCGGGCCCGGGTGCGCCTACTTGAGCAGGCGGGACATCCGCCGGTCGGCGAGCGGCTTGCCCCCGGTCTGGCAGGTCGGGCAGTACTGCAGCGCCGAGTCGGCGAACGACACCTCCCTGATCGTGTCCCCGCACACCGGACATTTCTCCCCAGTACGGCCGTGCACCCGCAGCCCGCTCTTCTTCTCCGACTTCAGATCCTTGGCCGCCAGCCCGCGCGAGCGCGCCACCGCCTCGCGCAGCGTCGTCACCATCGCCTCGTGCAGCCGCGCCACCTGCTCGTCGGTGAGCGTCCCCGCGATCTTGAAGGGCGACATCCGCGCCGCGTGCAGCACCTCGTCGGAGTAGGCGTTGCCGATGCCCGCGATGACCTTCTGATCCCGCAGCAACCCCTTGATCTGGGTACGGCTGCCGCGCACGATGCCCTTGAGCGCCTCCACCGAGAAGTCGTCGGCGAGCGGATCGGGCCCGAGCGTGGCGACGCCCGGCACCTCGCGCGGATCGTTCACCACGTACACGGCCAGCCGCTTCTGCGTGCCCATCTCGGTCAGCTCGAAGCCGGGCGAACGCCCCTCCGCGTCGGGCGCGAACCGCACCCGCACCGCCAGCGGCCCCTTGCCCGGCCGCGCCGGCCGTACCCCGGCGAAGTCGTCCCGCCAGCGCAGCCACCCGCCCCTGGCCAGATGCGTGACGAAGTGCGGCCCGCCCACGCCGAAGGCCAGATCGAGGAACTTGCCGTACCGCGCCACCGACGTCACGGCGAGGCCGCGGATCGCGGTGACCGGCGGATCGACCGTCTTCAGCGCCTGGAAGGCGGGCACCTCGACGGCGAGCACCGTGCGCCCGACGGCCTGCTCGCGCAGGAACTCGGCGAGCGACTCCACCTCCGGCAGCTCTGGCATATCCCTACCGTAACCGCGCCCGCCCACCGCCGCGCCGAGGCGACCACCGCAAGCCCCTCTTAGTCCCAGGTCACAAGCACCCGATCACGTTATCCACAGGGATACCCACAGATACACACCAGTCATCCACAGCCTGTGGATAACCATTGCGCCCATCTACACGACGCCCCCACGCCGCAGTGCGGGCAGGGGCGCCGTATCGGTCCGACGTCTCAGGCGAGCGCCGCCGCGCCGAAGGAGACGCTGAAGCGCTTGCACCAGATCGTGACGCTCTTGAGCGTGTCGAGGTCCGCGTCAGCCGGAATCGCGTAGTTGGCGTTGCCCTTGTTGCCCTTGAGCCGACCCAGCTCCAGCCACTTGCCGTCGTCGAACACGAACCAGCCCGCGGCGCCCTCCTTGACCGGCTGGTCGCTCAGCCACACCCGCAGGTCGGGCCCGTCGGAGGTGTCGAGGTTCTCGATGCGCAGCACCCGGCTGCCGTCGGCCAGCTCAAGCACCCGGGCCTTGCCCGTCGTGGAGTGCTCGTGCGAGACGAAGGCGCCGGAGGCGAGCTCCTTGGTCTTCTTGGCCGGCTTGGCGTCCGCGCCGTCGTTCTCGCCGGACGCCACCTCGCCGTTCCCGCCCACCTTGGCCGGCGCGGTCACGCCCGGCTCGGCCTCGTTGACCTCGACCGTGGTGAAGAGCCGCCAGGGCTGGAACAGATAGAGGACGACACCGATGATGGCCGCGATCACTACCATGGCCGCCCAGGTGATGGGGCTGCGAGCTAGGACCTTGAAGTTCATGATGTCGCGCGGCGCGGAATCGACGCCGCCCTCCCTTCCTGCGTATAGGTGCCTGTCGACCGCGCCCGGCAGCCGGCGCAACCTCCCGGCGGCGCGGCGGTCGTGATGTCACCTACAAGAGCACCGCACCCCACTTGTAGACATCCGGGATCCGGCTTACAGAACCCTTACGGCGCACGGACCCGATGTCCGCCCCTGGACACGGCTCGCCCCGCTCACGGCGTACGCCACGAGCGGGGCGAAACAGTCATCCGGCGCCGCCGGACCTCACTTGGCGAGGGCGTCCTTGGGCACCTGCTTGTCCGCGGCGAGCGCGTCGAAGAGCTTGGTGGCCTTGGCCGAGTCCCACTTGGCGTAGTTGACGCCGTTGATGGTGGGGAACGAGCCCACCGGCACGACCGTGGTGACCGGGTCGTTGCTCATGGCCAGGCCCAGCGACAGCAGGTCGAAGGTGCCGGTGCCGTTGTCGACGCTGACCGAGTCGGTGGCGGCCGCGGCCAGCGGAATCGCCTGGAACGGGTTGAGCAGCACGCCGGGGCTCGCCGCCTTCTTCACCACGGCGGAGAAGAACTGCCGCTGCCGCTGGGTGCGCTCGAAGTCGGGAATGGCGCCGGTGGCGCGGGTGCGCACGTAGCCGAGCGCGGTCCCGCCGTCCAGCTCCTGGCAGCCCTTCTTCAGGTTGATCCCGGCCTTCGGGTCCCGGATGTTCTGCTTCACGCAGATGTTCACGCCGCCGACCGCGTCCACGATGCCGACGAACCCGCCGAAACCGATCTCCATGTAGTGGTCGATCCGGATGCCGGTGATCTTCTCCACGGTCCTGGTCAGCAGCTTGGGACCGCCGTCATCGAACGAGTAGGCCGCGTTCAGCTTGTCGCTGCCGTGCCCCTCGATCGGAACCAGCGAGTCACGCGGCAGGCTCACCAGCGTCGGCCGCCCCCCGTTGTCCGGAATGTGCAGCAGCATCATCGTGTCGGTGCGCTTGCCGGCCGCCCGCCCGGTGGCGAGCTTCCTGCGCTGGGCGGCGCTCAGCCCGGCCCGGCTGTCGGAGCCGACGAGCAGCCAGTCCTGCCCCGGCGTCTCGGCCGGCCGGCCCTCGTAGTCCTCCAGCACCTCGATGCCCTTGATGCGGGAGTTGACCCAGAGGAACAGCCCCACGCCCGCGACCAGCAGCAGCACGACCAGCACGGCCACCGACCCGAGAATGATCCGCCCCCACCGGCGCGGCGCCCGCGTCCCGCCGGTCCCGCTGCCGGACCCGCCGCCGGGCCAGGACGGACCGCCGCCCCCGCCCGTGGCCCGCAGCGGCCGAACGGGGCTGTCGCCCTTGCGCGGCCTGCCGTACACGCGGGAGACCTTGCGCACCGTGGTCTCGTTCAGCCTGCGGTCCTCCGGCGAGTCGTATCGCGGAGGCGCCGCGGCGGTGGGCCTGCCAGAGATGGCCCACGCGGGCGGCTGCGGCCCCGGCTGCGGCTGGCCCGCCTGCCCCGGCCGCTGTATCGCCCGTGTGCGGTCGTTCTCCGCACCCGGCCATTCACTCACCGCTCCTCCTCCGTTCGCTCGACGTGGTCGTCAGCTTGTGTCCGCGCCTGTCCGATCATGGTCCCTCCCGGGCCGACCGGCGGCGCGCCCTGCTGCCGGTTCACTCCCGCCTCCCCGGACTTGACCCTTTTCGACCCTGTTTTGACGCTACGCCGTCGCGCTTGCGATCCGCTTACCGGTGAGCAATCTGTACCTGTGGAAAAGTACGCAGACGGGTCCGGCGCATGGCAGGAAACCGGAAACAAGGAACACACGGAACACAGGACCAGGGCACGCCCGTTATCGTGGAGAGACCTTGAGTGAAGGGATGGACGTGTC
This sequence comes from Thermopolyspora sp. NPDC052614, assembly GCF_040678635.1. Taxonomy (NCBI): domain Bacteria; kingdom Bacillati; phylum Actinomycetota; class Actinomycetes; order Streptosporangiales; family Streptosporangiaceae; genus Thermopolyspora; species Thermopolyspora sp. NPDC052614. The sequence continues at coordinate 46,516 of NZ_JBFATZ010000023.1, read as the reverse complement.
CGCCTCGGACCCGTGGAGTACATGCCCGTGCTTCGGCACGGGTGACCAACATCTCCGGGCGCATCCCCGCCAGGCGGGACGGTGTGCCTCGTAATGGGACTGAACACCTTTCTTGGCCTGCTGGCCGTACTCCTGCTGACCTTGGGCACCGGCTACTTCGTCGCCCAGGAATTCGCGTTCCTCGCCGCCGACCGCCCGCTGCTGCGGGAACAGGCGATCAAGGGCGACGCCGCCGCCGGACGCGCGCTAGAGGTTACCGGTCGCCTGTCGTTCATGCTGTCGGGCGCCCAGCTCGGCATCACCGTGACCACGCTGCTGGTGGGATTCATCGCCGAGCCCGCGATCGCGGACGTGATCGGCCCCGGGCTGCTCGCCGCGGGCCTGTCCCCGGCCGCCGTGCCGGGCGTCTCCGTGGCCGCCGGCCTGGTCATCGCCACCGCCGTACAGATGGTGCTGGGCGAGCTTGCGCCGAAGAACCTCGGCATCGCCCGCCCCGAACCGGTGGCGAAGTTCCTGGCCCGCTCGACGCTCGTCTACCTGGCGGTCGCCGGCCCGCTGATCAAGCTGTTCGACGGCGCGGCCACCCGGCTGCTGCGCCGGGTCGGCGTCGAGCCGGTCGAGCACGTCGAGACCGGCGCCACCCCGGAGGAGCTGGCGCGCATCATCGCCGAGTCGGAGGCCGCGGGCGAGCTGCCGCAGCGCCTGTCGGATCTGCTGGAGCGGGCGCTGGAGTTCGGCGACCGCACCGCCGAGGACGTGATGGTCCCGCGCCCCCGCGTGGTCTCGCTGCGCGCCGACCGCCCCGCCACGGACCTCCTCGACGTGCTCAAACGCGCCGGCCACTCGCGTTACCCGGTGCTCGACGCCGGCGACGACGTGGTGGGCGTCACGGGCCTGCGCGAGCTGCTGCGCGCCCTGGAGTCCGGCGACGGCGACGCGCCGCTCGCCCGGCTGGCCCGCCCCGCGCTGCTCGTCCCCGAGACGCTGCCGCTGCCGGCCGTGCTGAAGCAGATGCGCGCCGCCGACGACTACTTCGCCTGCGTCATCGACGAGTACGGCGGCCTCGCCGGCCTCATCACCATCGAGGACCTCGCCGAGGAACTGGTCGGCGAACTGGTCGACGAGAACGACCCCGAGCCGATGCGCGCCGAGCCCCGCGAGGACGGCACCTGGGACGTCTCCGGCACGCTCCGCCTCGACGAGGTCGAACGCGCCACCGGCTTAGGCCTCCCCGAAGGCGAGGAGTACGAGACCATCGGCGGCCTGGTCATGGCCAAACTCGGCCGCCTCCCCGAGCCCGGCGACTCCGTCACCGTGCCCCTCACCCCGGATCCGCTGCTCGACGACGACGGCGCGGCCCACACCGCCGTCCTCACCGTCCTCGGCGTACAGCGCCGCGTCCCCGACAAGGTACGCCTCGCCCGCACGCCCACCTGACCCCTCAAGCGCCAAGCACAAATCCCATGAAGAACAAAAAACCTCGACATACCAAAAGACCCGGCCACCACACGAACCCGGCGGTCCGATGAACACCCTGACCGCCATCCTGCTGGGCATCGTCCTGCTGATCGGCAACGGCCTGTTCGTCGCCGCCGAGTTCGCCGTCGTCAGCGCCCGCCGCCACCGCCTGGAGGAGACCGCCGCCCACTCCGGCCGCGTCGGCCGCGCCCTGGCCCGCGCCGCCATCCGCAACAGCCGCGAACTGTCCCTGATGCTGGCCGGCGCCCAACTCGGCATCACCCTGTGCTCCCTGGGCCTCGGCATGGTCGCCGAACCCGCCATCGAGCACCTGCTGGAACCCCTGTTCGCCCTGGCCGGCCTCCCCGAATCCCTACGAGTCCCGATCGCCTTCGCGATAGCCCTGACCCTGGTCACCTTCCTGCACATGGTCGCCGGCGAAATGGCCCCCAAGTCCTGGGCCCTCACCTACGCCGAGGCCGCCGCTCTGGGCCTGGCCCTCCCCTTCCGCGGCTTCACCCGCCTGGCCCGCCCCCTGCTGTCCGCCCTCAACGCCGGCACCAACGCCCTGCTGCGCCTCTTCGGCGTACGCCCCCGCGACGAGCTGGCCACCGCCCGCACCCCCCACCAGTTGGCGATGCTGGTAGGCGAGTCCGGCCGCATGGGCCTCCTCGACCGCGACGAACACGACCTCCTCACCCGCGCCCTGCACGCCGACAGCCAGACCATCGACCCCTTGACCCGCCCCATCACCGAGGCCGCCGCCGTCCCCGCCGACGCCGACCACGCCCACATCCGCCGCGTAGCCACCGAGTCCAACCACCTACGCCTCCTGGTAACCGACAAAACCCCCCAAGAGATCATCGGCGTCCTCCACATCCGCGACGCCCTCCTCACCCCCGAAGCCACCCCCCGCGACCTGGCCATCCCCATCCCCCGCCTGGACCACAGCACCACCATCCCCAACGCCGTATCCACCCTCCAGGAGGCCCACGCCCACCTAGGCTTGGTAACAACAAACGGCCAGGTAACCGGCTTGATCAGCCTGAACGACCTGATCAACCAACTCCTGACCGCCTAGCGACCTTGCAAGCCCCCCGCAAGCCCCCGTCAAGCCACCCCCCGTACACCTAATCAGTACGCAGCCCGTACAAACACCCACAAGAAAGAAGCCTCGGACACCAGTCCGAGGCTTCACTTGTGCCCCAACTCACACAAGGAACCAGATGCCACCAACAGACACCCCACCTATGGGGGTACGAGGGGGGAACCCCCTAAACGGGGGTCCCAGGGGGCTCCCCCCTAACGGCCTCCAGGATGCGTCCAGCAATCCGCAGGAGGTCACCGGGGGTTCCAGGGGGTCGCCCCCCCTGGACAAACACAAAGCCCCCGGGAAGCAGACTCTCGTCTGCGAACACGGGGGCCCGAGTGGGCGAGGAGGGATTTGAACCCTCACGTCCTTGCGGACACACGGACCTGAACCGTGCGCGTCTGCCGTTCCGCCACCCGCCCTTTTGGGTGCGCTGAAAGGCTAGCACGGAACCGCCAGTGGTGAGGAACCCGGATACGATCCCTTGTAGACGACGAAGCCGGAAGAGGGAGCGAGCGGCGCCGATTCCGGGGGTCGTGCGGAGTTGCATAACAGGATGAGGGTGCCGAGCCGGCACGGTCGGCGCGCGAGCCGGCCTGCGGGGCGAGGCGGACTCGACCAGTGAGTTGGGAAGGGAGGTACCCGGTGGGAGTCCTTCAGCGCTTCGAGCGGAGGCTCGAAGGGTTGGTCGAGGGGGCCTTTGCGCGGGCGTTCAAGTCCGACCTTCAGCCGGTCGAGGTCGCCAGCGCAGTCCAGCGGGAGATGGACGAGAGGGCCGCGATCGTGGCGCAGGGGCGCACGCTCGTGCCGAACGACTTCGTGGTCGAGTTGTCCGCCACTGACAGCGAGCGCCTTGAGGTGTACGCCGACAGCATCAGCCACGAGCTCGCGAACCTCGCCCGCGAGTACGCCAAGGAGCAGGGGTACTCATTCGTCGGCCCGGTCCGGGTGCGCTTCGAGCGCGCCGACGACTTGGCCGTCGGCCTGTTCCGGATCCGTTCGGGCGTCATCCGGGGCGCGACGGTGGAGCAGGACGAGATCAGACAGCCGGTGACGGACATGCCGCAGCCGCGGGGGAACGTGTTCGGCGGCAGGCCGCGTCTGCTGGTCTCGACGCAGGACGATCCGCAGGGGCAGCGGTCGTATGAGCTGACGACGCCGGTGACTTTGCTCGGCCGGGGCACGGATTGCGATCTTCGGCTGGTCGACCCGGGCGTTTCACGGCATCATGCCGAATTGCGGGTCGAAGGTCAGCAGGTGGTCCTGGTTGATCTCGGCTCCACGAACGGAACCTTCGTCAACGGGCAGCCGGTGCGCCGGGTCGAGCTCCAGGACGGCACGCGAGTGACGCTGGGGCGGACGACTCTGGTCTTCCGGCGCGATTAGGGGTAGACAAACGGTCCATGTCCGAACTCACGCTGCTGCTGATCCGGCTCGCGTTCCTCGCGGTGCTGTGGTTCTTTGTGATTGCCGCGGTCGGCGTGATCCGGACAGACTTGTTCGGAGCACGCACGGCCTCCGCCACACCCAAGTTGTCAACCAAGCCCGCGAAACAGGCATCTAAGCCTAAGAGGGGGGAACCGAGGCAAATGATCGTCACCGGTGGCCCTCTGCAAGGCACCGTCATCAACTTAACGGAGCAGCCCATCACCATCGGCCGGGCCAACGACTCCACGCTGGTCCTCAGCGACGACTACGCTTCAAGCCGGCACGCGCGGATCTTCCCGCAGAACGGCCAATGGATCGTGGAAGATCTCGGTTCGACCAACGGGACCTATCTCGACCGTAATAAAGTCCACCGCCCAACTCCGGTGCCGCTCGGCGTTCCGATCCGCATCGGTAAGACCGTCATCGAATTGCGCAAATGACAATCGCACTCCGCTACGCGGCCCGCTCGGACGTCGGCCTCCTCCGCGAGGGGAACGAGGACTCGGCGTACGCGAGCTCGCGCCTGCTCGCCGTCGCCGACGGCATGGGCGGGCACGCTCACGGCGAGGTGGCCAGCTCGGTCGCCATCGCCGCACTGTCGTCCCTTGATGAGGACGAACACGGGGGTGATCTGCTCAGCGCGATCGGGGCCGCGGTCCGGAACGCCAACCGTCAACTGCACGACATGGTCGCCCGCGACCCCAGCCTCAAGGGCATGGGCACCACGCTCACCGCGATGTTGTGGAACGGGCCCGAGATGGCCCTGGTCCACGTCGGCGACTCCCGCGCCTACCTGCTCCGCAACGGCGAGCTCTACCAGATCACACACGACCACACGCTCGTGCAGTCGCTGGTGGACGACGGCCGGATCACGCAGGAGGAGGCCGCCACCCACCCCCAGCGCTCGATCCTGCTGCGCGCGCTGGACGGCAGCGGCGAGGTGGACCCGGACCTCACCCTGCGCGTGGCCCAGGTGAACGACCGGTACCTGCTGTGCTCGGACGGGCTGTCCACGGTGGTGAGCGCCGAGACCCTGCACGCCACGCTGACCACCTACGACGACCCCGAGATGGCGGTACGCCAGCTCATCGATCTCGCCAACCGGGGCGGCGGCCCGGACAACATCACCTGCATCGTCGCCGACGTCATCGAGGTGGACGACGCGCAGCCGCTGCCGCCGTCGTCGGTGGCGGTGGTGGGCGCGGCGGGCGCGGCGCGGCTCGGGCCGCCCATGGAGCTGGGCGGCGGCAGGGCGTCCACGATCACCGCACCGCAGCCCATAGTCATGGACATCGAGGAGGAGTCGGACGAGGCCTCCTTCCATGCCGCGCCCCGCCGCGCGAGAAGGCGCGTGTGGCCGATAGTGGTCACGACGCTGGTCATCGTCGCCGCGGGCCTCGGCGTCGGCGGCTGGTACGCCTCGCGGTGGATCAACGAGCAGTTCTACATCGGCGCCGACAAGGACGAGATCGTCGTCTACCAGGGCATCGACGCCCAGCTCGGCCCCGTCCAGCTCTTCGAGGTCAAGCATCGCAGCAATCTCGCGGTGTCCGCGCTGCCCCAGGCCCAGCAGCGGCTCGTCCGCGACGGCATCACGGTGCCCACCCTCGCCCAGGGCGTCGCCGAGATCGGCAAGCTGCGGGCGGCGAGCACGACCGGCCGGGGCACGGACGGCCAGGCCGGGGAGGCCGAGCCCTCCGGCGACCCGACCGGCGACCAGAACATCGATAAAAACGCCGACCAGAACGTCGACAAGAACACGGACAAGAACGCCGACGCGGGCGCCGGCGACAAGGGCACCGACAAGCAGACGGCCAACGGGCAGGGAAATGAGCCGAAGCCGTCGTCGACCGCGACCAGGAGGTCATCCGGGTGACAGCCGTCGAGGTCGCCGCTCCCGTCCCGATGACCGCCAAGCGGCGCGGGGCACAGTTGTTCATGCTCGCCTTCGCCGTGGCCATCATCATGGGCGCGTACGCCAGCGTGGGGATCGGCATCAACGGCACCGTGCCCGCGGGCATGCTCACCTACGGCCTGGGCCTGGGCGGCCTCATGCTCGCCGCCTACCTGGTGCTCGCCAAGTTCGCGCCCTGGGCCGACCCGCTCATTCTTCCCCTGGTCACCCTGATCAACGGCCTCGGCCTGGTGATGATCTACCGGATCGAGCAGGCGGCGCCGAAGGGCGGCGCCTCGGCCACCCAGCAGATTCTCTGGACCGCGGTCGGCATCGTGATGTTCGCGGTGACGCTGATCGTGCTGCGCGACCACCGCGCGCTGCAGCGTCTGACCTACACCGCCGGCGCGGTCGGCCTCGGCCTGCTCATCCTGCCGCTCCTGCCGATCGTCGGCAATGAGATCAACGGCGCCCGCATCTGGATCAACATCGCCGGTTACAGCCTCCAGCCGGGCGAGTTCGCCAAGCTGGCGCTGGTGGTGTTCTTCGCCGGCTACCTGGTCGCCAAGCGGGACGTGCTGGCCCTGGCCGGGCGGCGGCTGCTCTTCATCGACCTGCCGCGGGCCCGCGACCTCGGCCCCATCCTCGTCGTCTGGGGCATCAGCCTGGGCGTACTGGTCCTGCAGAAGGACCTGGGCACCTCGCTGCTGCTGTTCGGCGCCTTCATCATCATGCTGTACATCGCCACCCAGCGCACCGCCTGGGTGCTGATCGGCGTGCTGCTGTTCGTCGGCGGCGCGTTCCTCGCCGGGATGCTCTTCTCGCACGTCGGCGCCCGCTTCGAGGTCTGGCTCGACCCGGGCAACAACGAGTTCTACACCCGCGAACTCGGCGGCAGCTACCAGCTCATGGAGGGCCTGTTCGGCCTCGGCTCCGGCGGCATCCTCGGCACCGGGCTCGGCCAGGGCCACCCGTACCGCATCCCGCTGTCGTTCTCCGATTTCATCTTCCCGGCGACCGGCGAGGAGCTCGGCCTCACCGGGCTGATGGCGCTGCTGCTGGTCTACGCGCTGATCGTCGAGCGCGGCCTGCGCACCGCGCTCGCGGCCCGGGATCCGTTCAGCAAACTGCTCGCCGGTGGCCTATCCTTCATTTTGGCCTGGCAGGTGTTCATCATCGTCGGCGGCGTGACGAACCTGATCCCGCTGACCGGTCTGGTGACGCCGTTCATGTCGCAGGGCGGCTCGGCCCTGCTGTCCAACTGGATCCTCATCGCGTTGCTGGTACGCATGTCGGACGCGGCGCGCAGGCCACCGCCCCAGGCCATCCAGGACGAAGGGCTCACGCAGGTGATGCAGCGATGAACGGCACGCTCAAGCGGGTGGCGATCGCCTGCATGGTCATGTTCGGCCTGCTGCTTGTCAATGTCAACTACCTGCAGGCGGTCAAGGCCGAGCAGTACCGCGAGGACAACCGCAACTTCCGGCGGTTCTTCGAGCGGTACGAGAACCAGCGCGGCCGGATCACGGCGGGCAACGAGGTGCTCGCCGAGTCGATCGACACCGAGGGCGACATCCGGTTCGAGCGCCGCTACCCGCACGGGCGGATGTACGCGCCCGTGACCGGGTTCTTCGCGCCGGAGAGCGAGCGCGGCATCGAGGCGACCGAGAACCGGCTGCTCGACGGCTCCTCCGCCGACCTGCTCATCCGGCGCGCGGTCGATTTGTTCACCAACAAGCCGGTCCGCGGCGCCAACATCGATTTGACCATCGACCCGCGGGCGCAGAAGGCCGCGTACGACTCGCTGCGGAAGATCGGCAAGAAGGGCGCCGTGGTGGCGATCGATCCGCGGACCGGCGCGATCAAGGCCATGGTGTCGCTGCCCTCGTACGACCCCAACGTGCTCGCCGTGCCGAACAAGGCGACGGTGGCGCAGGCGTACAACAAGCTCGACGCCGACCCGGACAAGCCACTGCTCAACCGGGCCATCGAGACCACCTTCGCGCCCGGCTCGACGTACAAGGTGGTGACCGCCGCCGCGTTCCTCTCCGAGGACGACACCCGCGGCCCGCAGACCCAGGTCGACGCCCCGCAGGTGCTCGACCTGCCCAACACCACGGTGGGGCTGCCGAACTACGCCGGGGCGGCGTGCGGCACCGGCCGGGTGTCGCTGCAGTTCGCGCTCGAACGGTCGTGCAACACGCCGTTCGCGAAGATCGGCATGGAACTGGGCTACGCGAAGATGCAGGAGCAGGCGGCGAAGTTCGGCATCGGCGAGGCCATCCAGATCCCGCTGGGCGTGGCCCCGAGCAGCATCGGTGAGGAGGAGGACAAGGCCGCCCTCGCCCAGGCCTCGATCGGGCAGCGCAGCATGCAGATGACGCCGCTGCAGATGGCCATGGTCGCCGCGGGCGTCGCCAACGACGGCGTGGTCATGAAGCCGTACCTGGTGAACAAGATCGTGGGCCCGGAGGGTGACGAGATCGAGCAGACCGAGCCGGACGAGCTGAGCGAGGCGGTCACGCCCGACGTGGCGCGCAAGCTCAAGCAGATGATGGTCTCGGTGGTCCAGCAGGGCACGGCCACGGCCGCGCAGATCCCGGGCGTCGCGGTCGGCGGCAAGACCGGCACCGCCGAGACCTCCGACGGGCAGCCGCCGCACGCCTGGTTCATCGGCTTCGCCCCGGCGGACGACCCGAAGATCGCGGTCGCCGTGTTCGTGCAGTCCGGCGCCGCGGGCGATCTGGCCACCGGCGGCCACACCGCGGCCCCGGTCGCCCGCGACGTCATGCAGGCGGTGCTCCAGCAGTGACCTCCGGCACCCTGCTGGGCAACCGCTACCGGCTGACCGGACGCATCGCCACCGGTGGGATGGGCGAGGTCTGGCGGGCGGTGGACGAGCTGCTCGGCCGCGAGGTCGCGGTGAAGCTGCTGCGCCAGCACGTGGCCGCCGACCCGTCGTTCCGGGACCGGTTCCGCACCGAGGCGCGGATCACGGCCGGGCTCACCGACTCGGGCATCGCCCAGGTCTTCGACTACGGCGAGCAGAGCGACGGCGCCTACCTGGTGATGGAGCTGGTGATCGGCGAGCCGCTGTCGGCGATCCTCGCCCGCAACGGCACGCTCAGCGCCGAGGTCACCCTCGACATGATCGCCCAGACGGCGCGGGGGCTGCACGCGGCGCACAGCTCCGGCATCATCCACCGGGACATCAAACCCGGGAACCTGCTGGTCAACCAGTCCGGTCAGGTGAAGATCACCGACTTCGGCATCGCGCGGGCGCTGGAGGCCGCGCCGGTGACCCGCACCGGCACCGTGCTCGGCACGGCGCAGTACGTCAGCCCCGAGCAGGCGTCGGGCATGACGCTGACCCCGGCGACCGACATCTACTCGCTGGGCGTGGTGGCGTACGAGTGCCTGACCGGGCGGCCGCCGTTCCTCGCCGAGACCCAGGTGGCGATCGCGCTGCTGCACCTCAACGAGCCGCCGCCGCCGCTGCCCGCGAGCGTGCCGACGGCGGTGCGCGAGCTGGTCATGGCGATGTTGTCGAAGGATCCCGAGCGACGGCCGGGCGGCGCGCAGGAGCTGGCGGACCGCGCCGCGATGCTGCGCGACACGCTGGCGGCGGGCGGGGCGGCCGACCTCAGCATGGTCACCGACCCCTCGGGCTGGTCGGTGCGGCGGCCGGTCGGCCCGCCGTCCGGGCCCACCTCCGGACCACCGTCCGGCCACCCGTCGTCAGGGCCGTTCTCCGGGCCATCCTCCGGGCCGTTCGCCGGGTCGTTCTCCGGGTCCTTCTCCGGGGGGTACGCCTCGGGCCCCATGGCGGGCGTGGGGCCGGGCTCGGGGCCGATGACGGCCAACGGCAGGGGCTTCGGGCACGACACGCTCTCCGGGACGTACGGGCGGGTGCCCACGCCGGGCGAGCCCGGGGTGTACGCGTCCGGGGCGATCCCCGGCGTGCCGCCGGGCGTGTCCGCCGATCTCGGCGGCACCGCGCCGGTACGGCGACGCCGTACCGCGAACGTGCTGCTCGCCGTCGCCGGCTGCGCCGCCGCCGCGGGCATCGGCGCCCTCGCCCTCGCCGGGCTGCGCGACACCGGCACCGCCGGCGCCTCGGGCGGGCCGTCGGCACCGGTCACGGACACGGCCGCCGCCGAGCCCTCCGTCCGCCCGGCCAGCCCTCCGGCGCGCCGGGAGGACACATTGCCGATAGCTCCTGGGAAGTCGGCGCGGCCGATCGCCCCTCCTTCGGTTACGGTTAGTAGGTCGGCATCGGAGACGCCGCGCCCGTCGCCAACCCCAAGCACCACGACGCCGACGCCCAGCCCTCCCACCCCAGAACCAGATCCGACCACCCCCACCCCAACGCCAAGTGAGACTTCCGATCCACCGGAGACCGATCCGCCGGACGAGTCGGAACCCCCGGACGGTGAGACGTGATGCGGCATACGGTCGATGATGGACACCGGCAGCCTCAGGGCGCGTCGGCACCCGAGATGAATGGCAAGGGACAGTGCAGGACATGACGACTCAGCCTCGGCGGCTAGACAACCGCTACGAACTCGACGGAGTCGTCGGGCGCGGCGGCATGGCCGAGGTGTACCGCGCACGAGATCTCCGGCTGGACCGGGTGGTCGCCATCAAGACCCTCCGGGCGGACCTGGCCAGGGATCACACCTTCCAGGCGCGCTTCCGCCGTGAGGCGCAGTCGGCGGCCTCGCTGAACCACCCCTCGATCATCGCCGTCTTCGACACCGGCGAGGACCGCAGCGAGGGCACGCCCGTGCCGTACATCGTGATGGAGTTCGTCGACGGCAAGACGCTGCGCGACATCCTGCGCCAGGACCGGCGGCTGCTGCCCGAGCGCGCGATGGAGCTGACCGACGGCATCCTGCGGGCGCTCGACTACAGCCACCGCGGCGGCATCGTGCACCGCGACATCAAGCCGGCGAACGTGATGATCACCCGCAACGGCGACGTGAAGGTCATGGACTTCGGCATCGCCCGCGCGATGGCCGACTCGGCCGCCACGATGACGCAGACCGCGCAGGTGATCGGCACGGCGCAGTACCTGTCGCCGGAGCAGGCGCGCGGCGAGCGGGTGGACGCGCGCAGCGACATCTACTCCACCGGTTGCGTGCTCTACGAGCTGCTCACCGGGCAGCCGCCGTTCACCGGCGACTCCCCGGTCGCGATCGCCTACCAGCACGTGCGGGAGGACCCGATCCCGCCGTCGCAGATCGACCCCGAGATCCCCCGGTGGGCCGACGCGATCGTGCTCAAGGCGATGGCCAAGGACCCCACCATGCGCTACCAGAGCGCGGCGGAGATGCGCGCGGACATCCAGCGGGCGATGTCCGGCATGCCGGTCGAGGCCGCCCAGACGATGGCGATGACCGGCGGCAACTACGGCGCCACCCGCACCATGGTCGCCCAGCCGAACGTGCCCGGCACGCAGGCGGGCACGACCGCGCTCCCGCCGTACGAGTACGGCCCGACCGAGGTGGGCACGCCGGTCGCGGGCCCCGGCAGCCGGACGGACCGGCGCCGGGCGCAACGCAGCAATCAGGGGCTGAAGACGGCGGCGTGGATCCTCATCCCGCTGCTGGTGATCGGCGCGTTCATCGGCATCGGCTGGGCCTTCCTCAGCGGAGGCGGCGGCGACAGCACCGCCGCGACGAGCGTGCAGATTCCCGAGGTGGCCGGCCAGACGATCGACGGCGCCAAGGAGGCGCTCACCGCGGCCGGGCTGAAGGTCAACGAGGAGCTCAAGCAGGAAAACAGCGACGAGTACAAGAAGAACACCGTCATCGACACCGACCCGAAGGCCGGCACCGAGGTCGACAAGGGCTCCGCGGTGACGCTCGTCGTGTCCAAGGGCCCGGAGACCATCCAGGTGCCCAACGTGATCGGGCAGGACGAGGAGGCCGCGAAGGCCGCCCTGGAGGACGCCGGGTTCACCGTCCAGACCGTACGGCAGCCCTCCACACAGCCCGAGGGCAAGGTCTTCAAGACGGTCCCCAAGGCGAACACCGAGCGGCCCAAGGGCTCGGTCGTCAAGATCTACATTCCGTCCGAGGCGACGCTGGTGCCCGACGTCACCGGGCAGACGCTCGAGGACGCGCGGGCGACTCTCGAAGGCGCCAACTTCAAGGTGAAGGTGCAGGAGCAGCCGAGCACGTCCGTACCGCAGGGCAACGTCATCAGCACGAGCCCCGGGCCGAACACCTCGCTGGCACCGGGCCGTACCGTGACCGTGGTCGTGTCCAGCGGGCCGCCGCAGAACGCCCCGACCGACGAGCCGACCAGCGGTGACCCGAGCGGCGGTGACCCGTCCGGGGGTGACGGCGGCCTCGGCGGCGACGAGGGCACCGGGGTTCCGGGCGGCGGCGACACCGGCACCGGCGGCGACGAGGGCGGCCCCTTCGACGACGGCAGCGGCGGGGTCGGTCAGGGCGAGCAGCCGGACGACGGCTTCTAGCAACAAGGGAGGGTCTCCGCCGCTCGGGGGCAACGGCGGAGACCCTCATCTGGATGTCGTCTCAGGGGGCGGATGCGTTACACGATTCCGATGAGCCTTTTTCCGGAAATGTTCCGGGAGGGCGTCGGGCCCCTCCCGGACCGCCGGAGAAGGGGTGTCGGACGGCTCGTCCCTGGTGCGTGACCGGTGCGTTCCCCGGTGCGTGACCAGTGCGCGACCGGCGCGTCCCCCGGTGCGTGATCGGCCCGTGACCGGCTCGCCGCGGCGGTTCGCCGACCTCCCGTCGCGGACAACCCCATGGCGCGCTCTCGGCGACTATCCTTGCTGACGTCGTCATCTACCCAGGAGAGTTACCGTGCCCAAGTCCAGAGTCCGCAAGAAGGCGGTCTACACCCCGCCGCAGAAGCAGAAGGAGGTCAAGGTCAGCCCGCGCTGGCTGGCTCCGGTGATGGTGACCTCCTGGATCCTCGGCGTCGGCTGGATTTCCACCTGGTACGTGTGGCAGGACGCGCCGTTGCTGGGCACCCTGCAGTCGTGGAACCTGCTGATCGGGTTCTCGCTCATCATCTTCGGCGTGATTCTGTCCACCAAGTGGCGCTAAGGTCGCTTGCGGCCGTTTCTCGGCCACTTTCCACAGGCTTGTCCACACCCTGGGGATTCAGGCGAACCCGTTGAGCAATATGGTGTTGGTCCGCACGATCACGAGTGCGATCAGGATGAGCAGGACGGCGGCGACGGCCACCCCCTGCACGATCGTGCGGCCCGACTTCGGCGCGTAGGCGAGCGCCGCGGCCACGATCGCCCCGGTGATGAGACCGCCGAGGTGACCGGTCCAGCTGATGTTGAAGCCCGGCAGGAACGTGATCACCAGGTTGATCACGATCAGCAGGAGCACGCCGCGCACGTCCAGCTTGAGCCGCCGCCCGATCACGAAGGTCGCGGCGAAGAGGCCGTAGATCGCGCCCGAGGCGCCCACGGTGAACACGCCCGCGCCGTCGAGCCAGTAACCGAGCACCGACCCGCCCAGCGCGGCGAGCAGGTAGAGCGCGAGGAAGCGCACGTGGCCGAGTGCCCGTTCGAGGGTGGACCCGATGACGAGCAGGGCCCAGCCGTTGAACAGGATGTGCCATTCGTTCGCGTGCAGGAAGGCGCTGGTGATCAGCCGGTAGTACTGCTCCCCGAAGGCCACCCATGCCGGGTTCATGGCGAACTCGGCCGCGAACGGGTAGCGCGTGAACCGCTGGACGAGGAACAGCAGCACGATGACGCCCAGGATGGTCCACGTGACGTACGGCCGGGCGACCAGGCCGCCGCCGAACACGGTACGGGCCTTGCGTACGTCGCGGTTGCCCTCGGCGACGCACTCGACGCACTGGTGCCCGACGGCGGCCTCGCGCATGCAGTCCGGGCAGATCGGCCGGTCGCAGCGCTGGCAGCGTACGTAGGTCTCACGGTCGGGATGGCGGTAGCACGTGGGGACGGCTTCCGAGCCCTGGGCGGGGGTGGGTGGCTGTGTGGTCATCGCCTGCCTGCGGTCCTCACCGTTCTCGACATCCTCATCGCCGCCTCCTCAACGTCGCCCTCTCAACGTCGGCTCGGACGGCACGAGGTGGTTATCCACAGACTGCCATCGAATGCGCGATCGTGAGCACGGGTCGCCGTACCGGCGTCACTGCGGCGTGCGCTCGATGGTGACCTCTTCCAGCACCACGTCCTCGACCGGCCGATCGCCGCGGGTCGGCGTCTTGGAGATCGCGTCGACCACGTCGGTGCCCTCGATGACCTTGCCGAAGATGGTGTGGTTGCCGTTGAGGTGCGGCGTCGCGGCGACGGTGATGAAGAACTGCGAGCCGTTGGTGCCCCGTCCGGCGATCTTGCCCGCGTTCGCCATGGCGAGCAGGTAGGGCCGGTTGAACTTCAGCTCCGGGTGGATCTCGTCGTCGAACTGGTACCCCGGGCCGCCGACGCCCTGGCCGAGCGGGTCGCCACCCTGGATCATGAAGCCCTCGATGACCCGGTGGAAGATCGTGCCGTTGTAGAGCGGGGTGCGGGTGCGCTGGCCGGTGCGCGGGTCGAGCCACTCGCGGGTGCCCTCGGCGAGCTCCACGAAGTTGCGCACGGTCACGGGCGCCTCCTCCGGGAACAACCGGATCCGGATCGTGCCGCGGTTGGTACGCAGCCTCGCTATCAACTTCTCAGCCACTGGTGGCCGCCCTTCTATGTGTCTGTGTCCTGCCATGTGTCCTGGGATATCGGGCATGTGAATGCACCCGCGGTAGCAGCCTACGCAACTCCCCGCCGCGCCCGTCATGGTTGAGGGCCCTTCTGACGGGAAGTGTGCGTGCGGGGCCCCAACGACAGGGGAGGTTGTCCGATGTCCCTGACCATGAAGAAACGCCGTGTCGACATCGTCGTACCGACGACGCGGCTCGATCAGATCAAGACGCAGGCCACCCGCGCCGCCGGCCGGGTCGGCCCGATGGCCGCCGGCGCGCGGGAGATCGCCGCCCACACCGTGGACGACGCCCGCGTGTGGGCCGCGCCCAGACTGGAACGCGCGGCCCACGCGGTCGAGGAGCAGATCGCCCCCAGGGTGAGCGCGATGCTCTCCGACGCGGCCAAGGCCGTGAATCCGCGCAAGTCCGTACGGTCCCGCCGCCGATGGCCGGTGCTCACCCTGGTCACCGGGGTAGCGCTGGGAGCGGTCGGCTACCTGATGTACCGCAACAACCAGCAGTGGGCCGACACGATGCGGGAGACCGGCATGGAGGCCGGTGAGCGGATCGGCGAGAAGGCGGCCGAGACGGGCCGCAAGGCCGCCGAGGCGGGCGAGAGGCTCGCGGAGAAGACGGAGAAGACGACCGACCCGCGAAGGTCCGGCGGCAAGCCCTGATCCTCCGGGACCGCAGGGGCGGATCTTCGCCGGGTGGCCGGTGCCGACGACGGCGCCGGCCATACCCATGCCGACCGCGGCGTTGACGGGGCGATCAAGCGCGGGTTAGAAGGGGTTCCACACCCCCGTCGTGTGGAGCCTCGATGTCGCTGTCACCGCTCGATGACTTCCCGATCCATCAGGTCCCCGAAGCGATGCGCCACGTCGCGTCCTCGGACCGCAACTTCCACGACCGCTACTACTTCAACTGCCACCCCTGCTCCGACGAGCTGATGCTCATCATCGGCCTGGGGCAGTACCCCAACCTCGGAGTGACCGACGCGTTCGCCTGCGTGCGGCACCGCGACCTGCACCGGGTCGTACGGGCCTCCCGCGAGCTGGGCAACGACCGGATGAACACCAAGGTCGGGCCGTTCCGGGTGGAGGTGCTCGAAGGGCTGCGCCGGCTGCGGGTGGTGCTCGAACCCAACGCGTACGGGCTGTCGTTCGACCTCACCTGGGAGGGCGCGATCCCCGCCACCCTGGAGCCGCGCCACCTGCTGCGCAGCCGGGAGCGGGTGCTCGTGGACTCGATGCGGCTGACGCAGACCGGCCTGTGGTCCGGCCACATCAAGGTGGGCGGCGAGCGCATCGCCGTGACCGCCGAACGCTGGAAGGGCGTCAGGAACCGCTCCTGGGGCATCAGCCCGGTCGGCGAGCCGGAGCCGCCCGGCATCCACGCCGGGGACGACGAGGGGTTCCACTGGCTCTACGCGCCCATGCAGTTCCGCGATCACACGATCCTGTGCGTGCTGCAGGAGGACGCGAAGGGCCGCCGGGTACTCGAGGAGGCGGTCCGGGTGTGGGGATACGACCAGGACCGCGAGACCGAATACCTCGGCCGCCCGGAGTACCTGCCGGTGTACGCGCCCGGCACCCGCGAGGTCACCTCGGCCGTGATCGCGTTCTCGCCGCCGGGCGGCAAGCCGTTCGAGGTGCGGTGCACGCCGCTGCTGCCCGTGCACTCGATGGTGGAGACCGGGTACGGCCACGCGACCGGCTGGCGGCAGGGCATGTACCACGGGCCCGACATCGTGGTCCAAGGGGTCACCCACCGGCTCCCCGACGACGCGGAGAAAATGTGGGGAATGGTCGACGCGGTGGGTCGCTTCGAATATGGCGGCAACATCGGCTACGGTCTCCTCCAGTATTGGGCGCTCGGGCCGCACCCCTCGTTCGCTTGAGCCTGCCCCGCACGCCGCCGAATGATCGGGACGGCGCAACCGATTGAGGAGGACGGGCATGTCCGAGAGCACACGTCGCGCAGTCTTCTCCAGGGCCGCCTTCGCCGGCGTGGCCGCCGTTGTCGCCCAGGCCATCGCCTGGGTACGGCCCGCCGCCGCGGCCGAGTCCACCGGGGAAACCACCGAGAGCGCAGCCGGGCCGGTGATCGCCAAAACCAAGGACATCCCCGTGGGCGGCGGCAAGATCATTAGAGGCAAGTACGTGGTCACCCGGCCGAAGAAGAACGTCTTCCGAGCCTTCAGCGCGACGTGCACCCACCAGGGATGCACGGTCGCCAGCGTACGCGGCGGCACGATCAACTGCCCCTGTCACGGCAGCAAGTTCAAAATCACCAACGGCGCGGTGGCCGCAGGACCGGCCAAGCGCCCCCTCCCCCGGCGAAAGATCAAGGTCTCCAACGGCCGCATCCGCCTCGTCTGACCGCCCCACACGTCCACACGGCCGCGCCCCTGAATGGCGCGGCCGTCGCCTTTCCAGGCACCCGTCCCCGCCCGCCGGACACCCGCCGGGGCACGGCGACCGCGCCGACCGCTCACGAAAGCGGCGCGGAAGCCGCGAAGCGTCGACGCGCCCGTCCCCAACCACCGGACACCCGCCCCACCACCTCTCAGCCATCACCCCGCCGGGACACGGCGACCGCACCGACCGCTCGCGAAGGCGGCGCGGAAGCCGCGAAGCGTCGGCGAGGCGTTCCGGCGGAGTTGCGGGCGACGCAAACGGGTGACGTGGACGCGGCTCGGGCAGCGGCGAGGTGCTGCACCAGCGCGTCAGCGAACCGGCCTTCTTCGGCGGCCCTCTGCCTCGCCCGACCGATGCGCAGGGCCACGCGCCTGCCTGCGCTCACGCTCACGCTCACGCTCGCGCGATCCGGATCAGCAGGTGGGTGGAAGGAGCCGGGCGGGCATTCGCGTGTCTTTGGGGCCGCTTGGCGCCTGTCCGTCATCTCCGCCCATTGCGGAATCCGCATCAGGAGCCGGTTGGGCCGGTTGGGCCGGTCCGGGCTGAGGGGCCGCTTCGCCGTACCCGGGCTCGCCTGAGTGGACACCGCCGGAGCCGGTCCCATTCTCTCGGGCACCGAGGAGGGCGCGGGTGAGCGCCTGACCGGCACCCGACATCGCCTGCAGTGCGGCATCGAAGTGCTCATCGCGCAGCACGTGCTGATCCGCGCGGATCGCGATCAGGACGACGCGGCGCAACAACTCCTTGATGAACGACGCGGTGACCCCCTCCGTCGCGTCCACGACCTTGCCGAGGTCCGCCTCGATGGGGCGCTCCCGGGCGTAGAGGCGCATCAGCCGCTCGCGGGCCCGGCGGTCGGGAAGGGGAATCTCCATCGCCAGATCCACCCGTCCGGGCCGTTGCACGAGCGCCTTCTCCAGCACCTCGACCCGGTTCGTGGTGAGGACGAAGGTCACGTCGGCGTCCCCGGCGATCCCGTCCATGGCGTCGAGGAGGGAGAACAGCAGCGGGCTCGTCTCGTAGTGGCCGCGGTCCTCGGCGATCAGGTCGACGTCCTCGATGACCACCATGGACGGCTGCAGCCGCCGGGCGAGCGCGACGGCCTGGCCGATCACGCGCATCGCCGGGCCGGTCATCACCAACACGGTGCATTCGCGCAGCCGGCCGATGAGGTAGCGGGTGGTGTGCGTCTTCCCAGTGCCCGGCGGGCCATACAGCAGCAGGCCGCGCCGCAGGTGCTGCCCCGACTCGCGCAGCCGGTCGGCCTCCTCGGCGATGCCCACGATGTGATCCTCGATCGCCTCCAACCGCCCGTCGGGCAGCACCACCTCCTCGGGGCCCAGTTCGGGCCTGGGCAGGAAGCTGACGATCTCGTTGTCGCGATGTTCGCTCACCCCGAAGCTGAGCACCTGCCCGCGGAAGGGATCGTGCTCGCGCTTGAGCCGGTCGATCTCCTCGCGTACCGTGACCGCGGCGGACCGCTCGGCGGCGTACACGGTGAGCATGCAGCAGGAATCGAATTCGTCCTTGCTGCTGAGGCCCACGATGACGGGGCTGCCGTCGGGAGCCGCGGTGGCGACCATCCCGAGTTGCACGACCTCAAGGAAACGATCCGGACCGGTCGGCGCGGATCCGTAAGCGGGCCGGCCGAGCAGGACGCTGCCGTCTTTCATCGCCCCGAGCAGCATGTTCATCATGCTTTGCCAGGTGCGCTCGCCGCCGACCACCCCGAACCAGCGCGCGTCCGGGCTGTGCGCCCGCAGATAGAGATCGGCGGCGGTCTGCAGCCCGGCGTGCTCGTACAGGCGATACTTCTCCTCGACGATCACCACGTCGCCGAGAGGACAGCCGAGATGCCCGGTCACCTTCTCGACGAGGGGAGACGCCGCGTTCTCCTCCTCGATCTTCTCCGCGACCGCGTTGTACATCCGCCGGAGGCTGAGGGCGAGTGCGCGGGCGTCCTCCGCGTCGACATGGCTCATGGCTTCCATCATGAGCGGTGAGCCCGCCTTGGTCAGATGATTTACGCCCCCGGCCGATCCCCCGGAGCAGGTCGCGACCATCCCGGCCAAGCGTGCCATCACCTCATGGCATACCTGTCCAACACCGGACGATCGGCGCGCGTGACATCGGCAGCATCGACGAACCACGGTTTGGACTATTGACACCCTACCTGCGCAAATGCCTTCATAGCAGTGGCAGACAGCGTCGCAAGCCCGGGTGAATCGGATTGCCCGCGATACCCGAAAGGGGATCCGAATCGGGTAAATTCGGCACGACCGCTTCCTCAGTGGACCGGGTTCTACGCGGATGGCTTGCTAGGCTGCTGGCATCTGTAAGAACCGGGCGCCGTCTCACCTCGGGTGTGTGGTGAGACCGTCGAGAAGTGGGGTCACACCGTGAAGAAGCTGCTCGTTCTCGCGCTGGTCGCTATTGGGGGGCTGCTCATCTGGCGCAAGGTTCAGGCCGACCGCGCCGAGCTGGACCTCTGGACTGAGGCCACCGGCAGCGAGAACTGACCGCCTGGCTACCGATACGGGTGCGTGAATGGTCGTCGAGCAATGCGGCAGTGAAGGCGTGGCGAACGCCCCTCACATCAAGCTCGTCTGCCTCGACCTGGCCGGCACCACGGTCGGTGACTCCGCCATGGTGGAGCGGGCGTTCGCCGAGGCGATCGCCACCCAGGGCATCGTCCCCGGGACCGGTGCGTACGCACGCGCCATGGTGCACGTGCACCGATCCCGGGGCCGCCCCAAAATCGAGGTCTTACGCGGCATATTCCCCGACAACGAGGCCCAGGCCCAGGCCGCCAACCTCACCTTCGAACGCTCCTACGAGGGCGCCATAGAACGTTCCGGCCTGCTCCCCCTCCCCGGCACCGTCGAGGCCCTGGAGAAACTCCGCGGCGTCGGTATCAAAATCGCCCTCCTCAGCTCCTTCAGCCGCAAAACCCTCAGCCGCGTCCTCAGCGTCCTCGAATGGACCGACAAGATCGACCTGGCCCTCTCCCCCGAAGACGCCGGCCGAGGCCGCCCCTGGCCCGACATGATCCTCACCGCCGTCCTCCGCCTCGGCATCGACGACGTCCGCCAGGTAGCCGTCACCGGCGACTCCGAAAGCCACATGCTCTCCGGCCGCCGCGCCGGCGCCTCCATCGTCACCGGCCTCCTCACCGGCCCCCACAGCCACGAACGCCTCCGCACCGGCGGCGCCACCCACATCGTCGACTCCATAGCCGACCTCCCCGCCCTAATCCTCGACCCCACCCCCACCACCCCACGCGTCCCCTCCCCCGGCTGACGCCACCCTCACCCCCACATGTCCTATGCTGTTGCAGGTACGGCCACGCCACCGGCGCACCAGCCCACCAAGGCCTCCGCACCACCGGCACACGCCGCCCACCTGGGGCTTTAGCTCAGTTGGAAGAGCATCTGCTTTGCAAGCAGAGGGTCAGGGGTTCGAGTCCCCTAAGCTCCACCAAAGCGGTTCTATTCGAACCCTGGTCCGAAAGGATCAGGGCGAGTCGGCCCGCTTCGGTCCAACCGTCACCAGCCTCACCCATCAGGGTGGGGCTGGTTTCGTTGGCGGCCCAGGCCAGGCCGCCGCTGAGGGGCGCGGGGCGCAGGTAGCGGCGGCTGGCAGGCTGCCCGGCTTCGACCAGCGCTGAAAGCCCGTCCTGGAGGACGTGGCCGGTCACGCCTTCAACATCGATGTACAGGCGCTCGAAGATAACCTTGTTCAGCGCTCGGCGGAGGCTGGTGCCTGCGTCGGTGTAGAAGCGCTGGGGGTCGCGCAGTAGGTCGAGGGCTGTCAGGAAGTAGCGCCGTCCGACGTCGATCTTGCCAGTGGTGTCGGCGAGCTTATTCAGGATCTCGCCGCGTTCATGGTCGATCTTGGCGAGCCGCTGCTTGATCTTGGCCTGAGGCCACTCGGGGTCGCCTACGAGGTCGAGGTAGCGATCCTCCTTGGCGTTCAGCTCCTCCAGGCGAGCAGTGAGCCGCTTACGGAGTACGTCCATACTGCTCAGCTCGTAGACGAGGGCGTCGTCGAGCTGGCGGCGTAGCCGTTGCTGGAACTCATCGGCAAGGCGGATGGTGGCGTAGTGGCGGATGACCTCGGCCTCTACCTGGTCGGTGGAGAGGTACGGCTGGTCACAGATGCCCTTCTGTCGTCCGACACAGAAGAAATAGAAGTAAGTACCGCCGTTGCCTTTGGCGCGCTGGACGACGAAGCGCCGCTGGCAGCGGGCACACCAGATAGCGCCCTTGAGGTAGTGGTTGTGCTGGCGTTCGCGGGTGCCGCCGCCGTTTCGCAGGGCGAGGACGCGCTGTGCACGATCGAACAGTTCGGGGGTGACGATAGCCGGGTGGCGGCCTTCGTACTCCTCGCCTTTGTAGGTGACGATGCCTTTGTAGTACGGGTCCTGAAGCATCTCGTAGAGGGTGTTCAGGGAGACCGGCTGTTCGGGCTTGCGCTTGGTAGCGCGGGTCGTGAGTCCGGCGGCGCTGACGACTTGATGCACTTGCTCGCCGGTGTAGTCGCCCGTGGCGTACAGCTCGAAGGCCTTGAGTACGAGCGGTGCGCGCTTCTCATCGAGGGCGATGGTGCGGATTTCGCGGCCGTCGATCTGCTCGCGGACGTTGAGGTAGCCGATTTTGGCCTTGGCGACGGTGCCGCCGTTCTTGGCTTTCTGGCCCATCTTGTAGGCGATATCCGCGCCGCTGGCTTGTGACTGGTACTGGTCTACGGCGTGGATGATCGTCTCGACCATCTGACTCTCGGGCGTCTCGCCCATGTCGAGCACGGTGGAGACGACGCGCACGCCGAGCTTACCGAGTTCGCGCTTGGTGATGGCGGCGTCGATGCTGTTTCGGAAGATGCGGTTGAAGTGGTAGACGATGATGTAGTCGATGTCGCCCTGGGCCTTAACCCAGGCGATCATCTCTTGGAAGACGGGCCGTTTGTCGATGCTGGTTGCGGTGCGGCCCGGTTCTACGAACTCGTTGACGACTGTGGCCTTGAGTTCCCCAGCCTTGCGCTCACCTGCTTCACGTTGGGCGGGAATGGAGATGCCTTCGGGGTTGTAGTCGGTGTTGACCTGACTGGGAGTGGAAACGCGGAGGTAGAGTACGGCCCGCTTGGTGGCGCGTGCTCCGCTGGCGGCCTCCCGCACCTGTTTGTTGGTTGTTCTCATATGTTGCTCCTCTTTTAGGCGGCGAGGCCGCAGGTAGCGGGCCGCTTGAGTTGCTTGACGGGTGCCTTGCGGAAGTAGCTACGGACGGGGCGGGTTAGGCCACGCAGGCGAGCACGGCGGGTGCGTGGTTCCACCAGGCCGATCTGCTGGAGGCGGACGGCCATCGCGGCCTCGGAGACGTTGAACATGGCGGCGAGGGCGGCTTGGTCCTGGACCCCGTTGGACCAGACTCGTTTGAGCCAGTTGCGGGGCATGAGCAGGCAGCCTGCGAAGTAGTCGCAGAGTTGTTCAATCTGCCGCTCACGTTCGGTCACGTCTTTGCCGAGGTCGTTGTAAATGACCTTGATGAAGGGGTGGTCGAGTACGTGCTTGAATTCGTGGCTGAGCGTGAAGCGGCGGCGGGTGGGGCTGTCGTCGCGGTTGACCACGACGAGCCAGCGGCCACGGCTCCATTGCGAGAAGCCGGACATGCCGCCGACATGCAAGTTCGGCTCGACCTTCACTTCCACTCGTGGCAGCTCGGCAATGAGGCCGACGTCTACGGTCGGTTCGTTTTGGCCGAGTAGCTGCAAGAGCTTGGTTGCTTGCCGTTCGGCAATGCTGCGGGCTTCGTGCTCCTCAAGTGGTCGCAGTGGCATGAGGGAGCGAAGCTGCCGGATGATTGATTGTGGGTTTCCGTTCATGAGCAGTCCTCCTCTCTATGAACGTGTTAGTTGTCGTACTTTTCGATGATGCGTTTTATCTGCTGTTCGGCTTCGCTGAGCGCTTCGCCCTTGAGGTTGTATTTGGCTCGCAAGTATGGCGCGACGCTTGGTAAGCCTTGCGGCGGCGTGACGCCGATGAAAGCGAACACGTCGGCGGCGTCGAGCTCCAAGACCTTGGCCAGTTGTTGAAGGTGCTCCGCCGATGGGTTCTCGACTTCGTCCTTGAGTAGGCGGTTGACGGTAGTTGTCGGGATGCTCGTGGCGGCTGCGAGTTGTCGTAGGCTTAGCCCGGCATCTTGGCGGCCCTGCTCTAGGTATTGCCCGAGAGTCAATCCACTTGAGTCTTCTTTTGCTTCCATTTCGCGTTCTCCCTTTTGAATTCACTATATCGCAATTGTTCCGAATTCGGAACAGTAGAATTGACAACACCCTTAATGATCTTGCGTCATTTCAATTCCCCGGTTTTCCGCATTTCGTAGCTCCCGGAGAATGTGGCTAGCCCGTTCCGTACTGACGCGGAGAGCCTTCCGTAGCTCGTCACGGGTGATCGGTTTGCCGTGTTCGGCACGGTGCGCGGCGTCGGCGTGCCGCGCTTGAATCAACAGCTCGTCCGGTGTCGCCTCGGTGGTGTCTTCGGGCTCGTCCTGGTCGCCCTCGACGGGCGGGACGTGGGGTGCTTCGGTCTGGCTCCGGAGTACGGCCAGGTGCGACAGCAGGCCGAGGACGGCGGGCGGTACGGCTCCGACCAAGACGACGATCACCCATGAGACGGTGAGTACCTGGGCGGCGATGAGGTGCCAGACGGCGTTGCCGACGAGCGAGAGCCCGATGGCCATGATCGCGTTCCACCGGGCGAAGCGCCGCGCTCGCTCCGAGCCTGTCGAGCCGGACAGCCAGACCCGTGTTGCGGTCATGGCGTAGGCGTCTACGGTCAGCGGGAACAACGGCGACAGCGCCTCAGGCCAGCCGGTTGCCGCCGCCAGAGACTGAAGCCCCGAGAACGAGCTGACGGCCGCCGAGATGGCGGTGACGGTCATGCCGAGGAGGACCCACCAGTCGCGCGTACCGCGGACGCTACTGGGCATCGGCTTCGTCCTGTTCGTGGAGGACGGCGAGCATGAACGGTACGGCGGCGTCCTGGGTCTCGACACGCAACAGCGATGAGGCCGGTGCGGGCAGTCGGGCAATGAGACTGTCAACGGCATCACGCCGGGCCTCATCGACCACGGCCACCAGTACGCGCGGGAAGACGTCATCGGGTCCGAGGTGCCCGGCCTGAGCAGCATCGAGGTAGATGCGGAGCTTGCCCGCGAGGGTGGTCAGGCTCTCGGTGCCCTGGTCCACCTCGATCCACCAGGCGTCCTCCACTGTGGCGCTGGCAACGAGGGTGTAGGCGTCGGGCTTGAGGAGGCCGAGAGTCGCGGTCTGCTGCCAGGAGTCGGGTTCGGCCAGGAAGCGCAGCACCTCAATCCGGCCGCTCCGCTCAGCTTCGCGGAGCCGGACGTACAGTTCGCTGGTGGCGAGGCGGTGACCCAGGAAGCGGGCCGAAGGTGTCCAGGGACGCCGGGCCGGCTTGCCGGAGGCGGCGTTGGTCGTGAGTCGTTGCCCGGCTGTGTCGAGGGCGTAGACCAGCCCGGCCGATCCTGCCCGCACGCCACCGATGCGCCGCTTGAGCGTGACCAGCAGGCGGAGCCGCACCAGTCGAGCGAGTACCCGGCGACGCATGACCGGACGCGACGACTCGGCGAGATCAGCGAAGTGCAGCCGTTCGAGCTGTGCTCCGGTGACGACCCGCAGCCGCTTGATCGTCTCCACGATGGCGCGGTCCCGCTCGCTCAGCCCCTCCGCCACCAGGGCGACATACTCAGCGCGTACCCGTTGTCTCCTGCTGCTCGTGAGAGCAGCAGGAGTTTCGCCGTCGTTACCGCCCCCGACATAGTGCTTATGCAGCGAGGATGCCGGGCCGCGCTCGACGCGACGAGAACGGCGAACAGAACGGCTCATGACGTACCGCCTTGCCGCCGGGCACGTCGGCCAGGCGTGCCCGAGGTGCCGGAGTTCAGCCGGGCTTGCAAAGCCGCCTCGACGTCAGCTCGTGCCATGCCGTAGCGGATACGGCTGTGTTCAGCCAGAGCCGCGCCGTCACGTTCGGGCTCGGGCAGCGCGAGCGTGCGCCCGGTAACTGGGCTCTGCGTGGCGCCGCCGATGCTGGGGCGCATGGCGATCTCGTAGGCCTTCAGGCCCATGAGGTCGGCCGCCGTGAGTGGGGCGAAGCGGCGTTCCAGTGCACGGCCGTCGTCATGGTCAAGTTGGAAGGCAAGTTGCGTCCGGGCGGTGCCGAGCACGGCGGTCTTCACAGCGTCGGGCAGCTGCCCAAGATGCTGATGTGCCAGCACCAGACCAACGCCGAGCCCGCGTGCTTGGGCCAACATGTCGGCGATGTCGAGCGGCAACTTGAGCACGTCTTGAAACTCGTCCAGGTAGAGGAACACCGGCCGCCGCTGACTGGCCGAGGTGGCCACGCGGGCGAGCGTGGCTTGCCACAGCGAAGCCACCAGCAACGCGCCAAGCAACTGCGCCGTCTCGATGCCGACCGCGCCCTTGGCCAGCGACACGAGCAAGGTTTTGCGCTCGCGGAAGACGGCCCCGAGGTCGATGCCCTCACTCTGGCCGAGCAGCAGCCGGGTACTGGTCGCCGTGGTCAGGGCGTTGAGCTTGTTGAGGCTGGGGGCGATGACCTGTGCTCGTTCGGCGTCGCTCATGGCTTCGTACCGGGTCCAGAACGGCCGGACGGCGTTCGGGACGGGGGACTGTGCCAGGACGAAGCGCCGGAACGAGGGGTCGAGCAACAGCGGTTCCAGCTCGACCAGGGTGAAGGCCGAGCCGTCCGGGGCTCGGGTGTTCATCAGGGTGAGGAAGCCGTTTCGCAATACGTCGGCGGTACGCGGCCCCCAGTTCGCTCGCCAGATCGAGGCGAAGACGTGCACGAGGTGATCCATCGCCAGCTCACGGGCCAGCTCGCCGCCCGAGGTACGCAGCGGGTTGAAGCCGACTGGATGGCCCACCGCGGACGGGTCGAGCACGATCACACTGTCAGCTCGTTCGTCCGGGATGCGGTCGAGAATGTCGGCTACGAGGTCGCCTTTAGGATCAACGACCACCGTTCCCCGGCCGGCCCGGATGTCCTGTATGGCCATGTTGGCGATGAGCGTGGACTTGCCCGTGCCGGTCGGCCCGACCATCCACGTGTGCCGCAAGCGGTCCTCATCATGCAAGCCCAGCGACCGGCTCATGCCGGGATAGTTCGAGGTCGCCACCACGAGCCCACTGCTGGGCTGGTTCGGAGAGGGCGGCAACTGCCGCGCGCTGCCTCGGGCCATGCCCGGCAACGGCACGTCCGAGACCAGGCCGAACAGCCCCGCCGCTTCCCGGACGTTGAGCGGCAGCGGCCAACGGGTCAGCGGGAGGGCGAACCCCTGCAAGCGAGTGGCAGCAATACCGGAAGGAACGAGGCGGCGACTGATCTGGACGCCGGGGGCGTTGAGGCTGCGCAGCGCCGAGCGAACCCGGCCGAACAAACTCCACGCCCGATCCCGGCGCGGGGCGACGACTCCCAGACGACCGACCACGCGGAGCATGGGTTCGGCCTGCTTCTGGCGAGCCGCACGTACTTCTTCGGCAGTGCCCTCACGAATCGGCGCAGGCGTGCTTGCCCCGGTCACGATCCATTGCAGGCGAATCCGCTCGCGCCCGTGAAGCGGCTGAAGGGTGGCGAGAACAGCGGTCGAGGCGACGCCCGCCCGGTCTGTGGCAAGCGGGCGGCGCTGACTGGTGAGCCAGAATTCAGCGGCCACCATGAAAGACTCTCTGCGACGCAGATAATCCGGCGCTTCTTCGAGCCGAGCACCAGGCAACGCCGCGCGAATACCAGCCAGCAAGGACGCCTGCGACGACTTCGCAACGAGCACGTGGTACTCAATCCCGGCCTTGCTGGCGTCGAGTTCGATGACCAACGGCGACGAGGGCAACAACGCCCAGGCGGGCGTGTACCGGCCTGTAGCCACAGTTCCCAGCCAGCGCGCGACGTCATCCACCGTGGCACCGCTCGGGACGCGAAGCCGATACGCCACCAAGAACCGACGCCACAACCAGGCATCCCACGCCCGACTTGCAAGGATGAGCCCCAGCACGG
Organism: Thermopolyspora sp. NPDC052614; assembly: GCF_040678635.1. NCBI lineage: Bacteria > Bacillati > Actinomycetota > Actinomycetes > Streptosporangiales > Streptosporangiaceae > Thermopolyspora > Thermopolyspora sp. NPDC052614. The sequence goes on along the minus strand of NZ_JBFATZ010000023.1, from coordinate 19,436 downwards.
CCAGGCCGCCAGTGAGCAAGAAGGCGGCCGTCACGGGGCCGCCTCGGTCTCACTGTCGCCGCCCTCAACCGGCGTGACCTCGTCTGTCATCGTCTCCTGGGCGAGCTGGCGGCCCATCTGCATCACGATCTGCGTCATCAGGTCGATGTCGATGTCTTCGCGCTGCACGCCGTATACGCGGATATTCCTTTCTTTGGCCATACGAACCCCTTTCGGCTTGATGTGTGTTCAGGAATGGAGTTGCGTTCTCCACGACAAACACCTCCTACTTTTCTTATGCCGTTCCGAAATCGGAACGTCAAGCCTTATCGAGCTGCGGAATACACAACAGCAACTTTGCTATCTGCGAATGCCCCTGAATACGACCCAGAAAATGACGCCCAAAACAACCAGCGTCACCAGCGCCGGGACGAGGGGCGCGAGCAGCATGTACGCTGCCCGCGCCACCCCAGCCACCAGGAGCACGAGCACCAGCGCGCCCAACACTCGTCCGAGCGCCTTGCCGAACATGCCCGAGTCCATTGGTCAACCTCCTTTGCTTACAGCGCCACGTCGCAGGTAACTTCGTTGCCCCACAGGTCCCAACCAGGGCGCGGACGTCGGGCGAACAGTTCGAGATACGGCCCTGGCGAGCAGCGCTCGATAATCGCGTACTGTTCTTCCGGCTTGTGGCTGTGTTCCTGGACAGGCGCGTAAAACCATGTGCCCTGTGAGCGGAATTGGATCGGCGTGCGGCCCCGAATCCCGAAGAGCAGGTGCTCGGTCTGGTTGCGCAGGTAGTTACCGAGCCGAAAGTAGGGCTTGATCCACGTCAGGCAACTCCGGTAGGAGAAGCCCCACGCCTCCATGACCGCGATTCCCTCGTAGATATTCGAGTTGGTCACCCACAACCACAGGTGGGCATTGTTGGCCGCCAGTCGGTCCACGCGCAGGGCGCAGATCTGGTCCAGCGACATGAGCGGGTAATGGCGGATCGCGCCATACTTGCCAACCTGGTTCGTCCTCCAAGGAGGATCGGCGAGGATGGTGCGGTACTGGCTCGGCGTGGCCGGGCGCTCGGTCGGAGCGCCCGGCCCGTTGTTCACCTCCGGCACGCCCACTCCTGGGAGTTGGCCTCCATGTCGAGGGCGTGCAGCTCTTCGAGGAGCCGCCGCCTCTGGTGCCGGCACTTCTGCGGCTGCTCGGGGTCGGCCTGGCGCAGCCGCCGCCAGTTCTTCATGAGCGACTGGTAACGCCGCCGCTGGGATGCCCGAGCCGGGCGGTAGCGGCTCATTTGTGCGTCGCTCTGGCTCGGGCAACGCGCCGGGCGTCGCGCTCCTCGGGGGTCAGCTCGGGCTCGCTCCGCTCCAGGCAAGCGAGCACTACCTTGCCGACGAGCCGCAGCACGACCACCACCAACATGGCGATGCTGAGCGAGTACAGCGTGGTGAGCTGGTCGGCCGTGATCTGGGTGAGTTCGTTCATGCTGGATCACCGCTTTCGAAGTCGGGCGGTGGCACCGCCGGAACCGGGAGGTTGTCGGCCTGCTCGCGCTGGGCGTGGCGCTTCAGGGCGGCCTGGATGGCGCGGCTCTCAGCGACGCAGGCCCGGAAGAACGCGACGAACGGCGGCACGGTGAGCAGCGCCAGCGTCGCGCCGTGGATGGCGAGCAGCAGGTAGTAGTCGGTAACGGTCATTTGGTGATCCCCTTTCGGATGTGGTGTTCGCGGGCGAGCTGCTCCATGCGTGCCTGTGACCTGCGGTACGCGGCGTCGAGTTGCTGTTTGGCATGAGCCGTTTGCACTCGGATTTGCCGCATGGCGAGCCAGTGCCGGAGCCACATCCAGGCGAGGCGCAGAGCGACGCCGAGGACGGCAAGCGGCACGATCCAGGCCCAGTAGGTGACGAACACCCAGATGAGCAGGCCACAGAGGACGAGGGCGAGCACGAGCAGCGCGATGAGGTCCATGTCCGCCGCCTCAGTACTGGCGGTACATGCCGCGCTGGATGGTCATGGCGGCCAGCACGAAGCCGACTTCTTCCTCGGCGAGCAGGTTGTTGAGGAAGTCGTCGCCACGGGCCAGCAGTCGCCGGTGACGGTCGAGCGCCGCCGTGTTGTTCATGGCGGCGGCGGTGAACTCGGCCAGTCCGTCACCCTGCGCCAGCGCCACGGCTGCCTCTCGGCGCGTGCGCTGGAGGTCGCGGGCCAGAGCCCGGCCGCCGGGGGTGAGCAGGGATGGCGGGTCACTGCCGTAGGGGTTGAGTTGGGTCATGGGGCACCTCCTTGTCGGGCCGCTTCACGTCGCGGCCTGGTGCCCATAACCTGAGGTAGCGTCGATGTGCTCGTCTAACAGCGAGCACCTGCCGAGCAAGCGAAGGATGGCAACGGAGGTGACTCGTGCCGCGTAAGTCGAGCAAGCCGCCGAAATCCGATGCGCACGCGGCGCTTGGGCGCTATCTCCGCACGCTGCGTGAGTATCAGGGTCTCAGCACCCGGGAGATGCCTTTCAGTTCAAGCACTATTAGTGGCGCTGAGAACGGCCACGCGCGCGTAACCCGTGATGTCTTGAGGGAGTACGCTCAGCTTTGTTACGGAAATGCTGAGCGCGAGAAGGAGCTAGAGCGCCTGTACTGGGCCATGATTCAGGCTCATATGGAACTGGAGGATCGGCGCAAGAACGTCGAGCGCACGATGGAACGACGTGAGGCACTGGTTAAAGACTTCAGGCTCGTTGTGCGTGAGATTGCGGCTGAGATTCGAGGGTATTCGCAATATAGCTGGAGCAGCTTTGAGAAGTTTGACGAACGCATCATTGAACGACTCGCTGATGGCAACGAGCAGCTTCGAAGGAGATTGAAGGAGGCTGGAATGCCAAAGGATTGGCGCGACAGCTTGAGGAGTTGAGCTGCGTAGCAACCTCGCTCCTTGAACGCCAAAAGCGCTCCAGAAGTCAGGTTGCTTGCCGACCTATTCTTTCTCCGGGTCGGCGGGCGGATAGGCGGGAGGGCCCGCGCGGCGCAGTCAGCTGTAGATGCTGAGGCTGTCGCCGTCCAGGCTGTGCACCTCGAAGTGCATGTTGAGCTTGCGCATCACGTCTTCGACGAGGCGGTTCTCGGCAGCCAGAAGGCCGTCAGGCGGTTCTACGCCTTGCCTCACTGCCGCCGTCGAGTACGCCTTGATGGCCTCATCGTCCGGCTCCTCGTAGTTCTGCTCGATGAGCGCGTAGTAGTACGCGATCGTGTCCAGCAGGAACTTGGCAGCGTCGGCCTGTTCCTCGGTAAGCGTGAAGTCTTCGAACTCCTGCCTACCTTGGAGCGCATCCACCACCCGCGACGACTCGGCTGTCAGGCCCCCGTACTCGTTACGGGTGACCGTGATGCCCTCGTCGCCGGGCTGAAGGTCTCCACGACGCGGAATAGCCGCGCGCAGTACCTCAACGGCGTGAGCGACGTGTGGTGTGACCGTGAACTCAGACAGCCATGACTTGTCGGCGTCCATTTTCCACTGTTCTCACTTCCTGGGCAGACCATCCACCCTCGCACGAGCCACAACAGGGGTTACGGCACAGGCGAGAGGGATAGTGAACAGGAGTGAGGAATGGCGAAACGCCTCACATATTTAAGCATAATTGTTGCAATTAGTCAATGATCTTTGCACGAGTCTGACGGCTATTTCAACCTCTTTGTGTACCTGTTTGGAAAACGCTACTGCTTGCAATAATAGGCAACCTAGTTCATAATCCTCGCCGGGCAGCCGAGAACAGATACGGACTTGCAAGACGCATCTGTAGCGCAATTGTTCTCGGCGCGCCAGCCGTTGACAAGTGCGCGAGTCTTGCTGCCCTTTCTATGTCGGCGCTGCAACTATCGCAGCCGTGAAGCTGAGAGGGTGACGCCCGGATGGGCAAGAGACCATGCTGGAACTGTGGTGTGGCCGGACACAAGTGCCGGGACAACACTGCGAGGAGGCGGAGGCGAAACAGCGGGAGTGGTTCCGGCGGAACCCCTAACGCTACGGCATTCGTCACCAAGCCGAAGCGGAATGACCCCAGCAAGACCGACATTCTCTTCAACGGTCCCGGTGACGGTGATCAGCACGGCCACGTGGTCGAGCAGCGGGATGCCTTCGGCAATGTCACGTATCCGTACGTGCGTGACGTCGAGGGGGACGTCTACGAAGACGATGCCTACGAGGACAACCGCTGACGCCTGAGTGACCGGCAACAACGAATATGGCAGTCCTGGACATGACTGCCATATCGCTGCCCTAAGCGATGAAACAAAAACTGTCCACCACCTTCAACGATTGGCGTATAATTATTCGTAGCTATGACACACGAGAACATCTTTGAACGGCTTGATGAGCGTGAGCCGCTTGCAAACCGGAAGCAACTGCTTCACGAGTATCTAATGGAGCAACTTAAAGCTCAAGAGCAGCATCCCGAACAGGGCGAACAGATTGCTTACGAGATTGCGGGCTTGCTGGCGACCAACCTAGCCGCAACTCTCGCTGACGATGACCCCTATATGGAAGTCCTCTATCTTGCGGGAGAGCTTGAGCTACCCGAGCAACACAGAGACAGCAGTGCAAGCTGGGAAGCGTTAAGGGAATTAGTGCGGAACCTGCCGCAATGAGCTGGAGGACACAAGAACACCCCACGATTATGCCGTGGGGTGTTCTTGTGCTGCGGTGATCGGAGCTACACGCCCCGGACCTCCCGGTACTTGCTCAGCACATCCTTCACGGCGTCCGTCACGGGTGGCTCGTCGGTGAGCACGGTCCAGGCGTAGGCGTCGTGCTCTTGCAGTTCGATGGGCTCGGGCGCAGTCACGTCCACCGCGAAGTTGAACTGACGGCTCTTCTTGCCGCTGCCGGACGTGTAGTCGAAGCTGCCCAGGTAGTCACGAATGGCGGCCACGTCCAGGCCGCTTTCTTCTTTGACCTCTCGAATTAGGGCGGTGTCGAGCGCTTCGCCCGCTTCGACCTTGCCGCTGGGCAGCTCGAAGATACCGCCCATGAAGTCGTCTTCGGGGCGCTGGAGCAGCAGTACTTTTCCGTCGTGCTGCACGACCGCGCCCACGACGAGTTGCTGCACGCCGTCGTGTTCGGCTTCGGCGTTGAGGTTTTCGAGGAGAGCAGCGAGTTCCATATTCCTTATCCTAGCAGGTCGCGGTAATTGTCAGTCACTTTGCGGAATGCGTCGATGTAGCTATCGGCCAGCGGCCTATCCTCCTCACGGTGCCAGACGGGAAGCTTGAGAGTATTGCGGTGAATGGCCTCCGCGTTCGGAAAGTCGCCGGGTGAATAGCTCAGCGTGTTTGCATATCCGGGGAATAGCGTTTCTGGTCGCTGGAACAGGGGCAGCAGGCTGAGCGGACAGGTCGAGCCCGGCCGGTCTACTTCGCGGCAGCCTTCAGCCAGCAACGCCTCGTGGAAGCGCTCGACAGGCAGGCCGTCCAGCTCGTTGGTGGCGTACTGGAGCGGCAGGCCGTACCAGGAGGCGCGCACGCCCAACGGCAGCTCGGGCACGATGACCCCGGGTAGCTCGGACAGCCGCTCACAGAGGTAGGCCGCGGTGCCGGCACGTCCGGTCAGGTAGTGGTCGAGTCGGTCGAGCTGGTCAAGCGCAATGGCGGCTGCCAAAGGGTGAATGCGGAACTTGAGTCCCATGCCGGTCACGGCGTAGTCGTACAGTGCGTGGTCGCGCGGCAGCTCGTTCCGGCAGCGCTTGTTGTACTGGCCGTGCAGCAGCACGCGGTAGTAGACCTCATCGTCGTCGGTCAAGACGAAGCCGCCTTCTCCGGCCGAGAGCGGCTTGGGGCCGTTCATACTGAAGGCCGCCGCCCGCCCGAAGGTGCCGACCCGTTGTCCGTCGATGTTCGCGCCGTGGGCGTGTGAGGCGTCCTCCAGCAACATCAAGCCGTGCTCGTCGGCGATGGCCTTCAGCTCCGGCATCGCTGCCGGCACGCCCCACATGTGGGTCACGACGACAGCTTTCGTCCGCTCGGTGATGCGCTGCGCCAGGTCCTTGGGGTCGAGGTTGCCGGACTCGTCGCAGTCGGCCAGTACCGGCGTCGAGCCGAGGTGCAGCAGCGGCGTCACGGTGGCGAAGAAGGTGTAGGCGGGCACGATGACCTCATCACCGGGGCCGAGGCCGCAGGCCGCATACATCGAGTGCAGCGCCGCCGTGCCCGAGCTGGTGAGCACGGCGTGCGTGACACCGTGGTACTCGCACAGCTCGTCCTCCAGGCGCTCGATGACGCCCGAGCGGTCGTAGATCGAGATGCCCCGGTGGAGCTGGTCCACAACGGCCACCGTGGTCTTCTCGTCCAGTGGAGGCCAACTGAAGTGCGGCCCGGTGTACGTGATGACCGGCTCGCCGCCGAGCAGCGCCAGAGGTGAGTTCACAGCATCTCCTTGGGGTTGATGTAGACGTGGGTCTTCGCGGACTCGTAGCAAGCGGCGATGAAGCTCATGTGCGCCAAGTTCTCTCTCGGGCCGCTGACGTTGGGCCGCAAGCCTTCGATGACGCGGCAGAAGTAGTCGATTTGCGAGGTGGCAGCGGACGGCCACGACTGCTCACGCGATAGCGCCTCAACGGCTTCCCCGCCATTGGTCAGGCGCCGGATACGGCCACGTTCCAGGTGGACGATGCCACGGCTGCCGACCAGCCGGATTTGCTCGGTCTTCGGGCCGATAAAGCGCGACAGCAGCAACGAGCCGTACAGGCCGCTGTCGTAGCCGAAGTGGATGAGCGCGGTGTCTTCGGCGTCGTACTCCCGATCCGGCCGAGCCTCAACTGACAGGTCCGCCAACACGCGATCCGGTAGGCCGAAGTACCACAGGATCATGTCGATCAGGTGATAGCCCATGTCGATGATGCAGCCCCCGCCTGCTTTGGCGGTGTCGCCGCGCCACCCCTCGGATGGATCAGCGATGTGCAGCGTGTATTGGGCGTCCACCACAAAAGGCGTGCCGATCTGGTCGGCAAGCTGCGTGAAGCTGGTGTAGATGGGATTGAAGCGCCGTTGCAGCGTGACCATGAGCTGAATGCCGGACTCCTCGCACTTCTTGGCGAGCTCTTGCGCTTCGCTCAAGGTGGTAGAGAACGGCTTTTCTTTGAGAACATGCACCCGGTGTTCGGCTGCCGCCTCGATGACCGCCCGGCCGATGTGGTGCGGTACGGTGACAATCACAAGATCGAGCTGTTCACTCCGGAACATCTCGTGAAAGTCGGTGTAACCGTTCACGCGCAACTGATACTGATGCTCACGCACGATCTCGTGGTCTTCATCGCAGATGGCGACCAGTTCGGCACCATCGGACGATTGCAGCCCTGGGATATGATCTTCGAGCGCTTGTTTGCCAAGGCCGACCACGCCAGCACGCAGTTTCACTTGCCGTCGCCCTTTCCTGCAATTGCTTAGCCTGACGAGCGGTATTGGCTCGGATACTGGCAGCGCCGTCATGTCACCGTTGCCCCTTCCGTAACGGGGCCAGCCGAGTACGGATAGCCTCAATGATGTTTCTCGCCCCTTCTTCTATCGGTCGGCTGGAGTTGTCGAGCACGAGAAAGCGGGCGGGCTCTTCGCTTATGAGCTGCCGAGTAATCCCGTCTCGGGCCGAGAACACCGCAAGGTCCTCACTGCTGACCTCATTGGCGCGGGCTTCGCGCAAATGACGCTGGCGCTGTCGTATGCGTTCCAGGCGCACCGTGAGGGGCGTGTCCACGTACACGGTCAGATTGGGCCGGTAACGGAGTTCGCTGCACAGGACGCTGAGCCAGGTCAACGCCCGACTCTCGTCCCTGACCGCGCCAGCTGCGACCAGCGTTGGTGTGAGCGTGTAGAGGATGGTGTCCAGGTGACGATCCTTGAGTACGATGCTGCCGTGCTCCAGCGCTGGCCCTATCTCGCGCTCGTCCTGGTAGTAGAGGTCGGCCACAACTTCCAGGGCTCGCGTTCGGAACGTCGCTGCCTCGCCCTGTATTGGCCGCAGGAACTTGTCACGGGCGACTGCCTCAACGAGCCGCTGGCCGTAAGGGCTGCCCGAGAACTCCTCGACCACGACGGAAGCAATACCGTCAGCCGTGAGTGCATCGTGCACGGCCATGAGAAGCGCAGTTTTCCCAGCTCCGTCCTGGCCCTCGAAGGAAACAAGCATCAGTCCCCCTTCGGTTCATCGTTGTTGTCGAGCGCGTGCAAGCCTTCGATCACCCGGCGCAGCAATTCGGGGTCGTTCATGACCTCAGTAGGATGGAAGGGGCCGGTGTAGCGTTTCCGGCGCGGCAAGACTCGGGGAAATTCGGCGGTGTCGTCCTCGGTGAGTCGTTGCTGGGTGCCGATTTCGCACCACACCACTTTGCCACCACTTTTTGGGTGGCAGTAGTTCCAGCGGCGACTCATTGATTCCACAAGGAACAGGCCGCGTCCGCCTTCGGCATCAAGCGTCTGTTCCTGCATGACAGGCGGCGTGGGGTCGATATCCCAGACTTCCAGCACCACGCTGCCGTCGAACAGCAGGAGCCGGACATGAATAAGCGTCAGGTGGTTGAGCATGGTGTAGGCCGGGTGCGGGTCAGCTATGCCGGTTGATTTAACGGCGTTCGTGACCAGCTCGGAAGCAAGCAGCTCGACGGTTTCGATGTGTTCGCGCTCAAGCCGCCAGTTGTGCAGCGTGTACTTCACGAACAGTCGTGCACAGCCGACCGCCGTTAGTAACGCGGCGAACGTCATGCGATCCGCAGCGCGTACCTGGCGGGATGCTTGTTGCGTCATGGCTGGGGCCGGTCTCTCGGCTACGGCAGTCATACCGGCACCTCTGGGCTCGGATACATGACCACGACGCACGCGCCAGTCTTGCGCTCCAGCATTTCCTTGAAGGACAACTGGATGCCGGGCGAGCGTGCAAAGTGATAGAGCGCCGGGACGATGACGCTTCGGGCGTCGCCATGCTCCAGCGCATCGACCAGCGCTGAAAAGCCGGAGGTCTGCGACTCGTAGTGATCCCAGTAGACCTCGGCAAGCGTGAAGCCTTCCCGCTCGGCATAGGCCGCAATGTCAGCTCGGAACTGCTTAACCTGCTCGTCGGGCGTGCCGGACGAGACGCGAAAATAGCCGAGCGCCAGTGGGCGCATGTTCGCCTCCACGGGCTTGGAGGGCCAGACCGGCGACGGCGTCGGGGGCAGCATCGCCGGTCCGGCCCAGTTCGTGAGCGGCTGGTTGCGCCGCAGGGTCACGCCCGCTGCGTTATCGGAAATGGCGAGCGAATCGGATTTCTCGAAAGCGGTTGGTCTGGTCCGTTCCATTACCGCTTCCTCCGTTGCTGCTCGGCATCCGGGCGTCGTACCCTGCACGTAACCGGGAGTAGTGGTATCCGCACCAGAGCAGGACGCGCGCACCGTTGTCTCAGAGTTGTGGCACGCGATGCCCTGACCAGCGGGAACGCGCTTCGGACACGCAACGGGAAGGGCGGGACATGGCGTCACGGCGGCAGCGCTTCGCGCAGCGCCGCAAGGCTGTCGGCTTCAGCCAAGAAGGACTTGCCGAACGGCTCGGCATCGACCGCTCCACCGTGGCCCGCTGGGAATCCGGCGAGACAGAGCCGCTGCCGTGGTTGCGCCCGAAGCTGGCGCGGGTCCTTCAGGTGTCCATCGAGCAGCTTGATGAGCTGCTGGCTGAGGCTGGTGAGCCCGAAGCGCTGGCGGATGAGCGGTTGACTTACGCCCTGGAGCACCCGCGCAGCGTGGACCTGGTGGCCGTTGCGCGGCTGCGGGAGCGCGTACACGACCTGGACGAGCGATACGACAGAGCGCCGTCAACGTCCCTACTGGCCGATGCCGGGCAGTGCCTTGGTCAGGTGTCCTTCCTGCGGGCGCACGCGGCTACGAGCCGTGTCCGCCGGGAGTTGTTCGCGGTCGAAGCCGAGGCAGCCACTCTCATGGGGCAGCTCGTCTGGGACGCCTCGCAGCGCCGGGACCATGCCACCGCTCGCACCTACCTTGACCAGGCAGTCAACGCCGCCCGGCAGCTCCGGGACGTGACGGCTGAAGGACTGGCCCTGCTGCGGACCAGCTTCGTGGCGCTCTACGGCGAGAAGAACCCGGACGCCGGACTGACGCTGGCGATGCAGACAGCCGAGACGGCCAAGGGCAGCAGCCACGTACTGACCGGCCTTGCCGTGCTTCATGCCGCCGAAGCATGGGCCATGTTGGGACGGCGGCAGGACTGCGAACAAGCGCTCGGTGAAGCCGAAGGCCACTTCGAACGGATCGGGGCCGCGGACGGGGCGGCTGATCTGTTCTCGCCCACCCAGCACGGCCGGCTCGCCGGGTCCTGCTACCTGTTCCTGAAGGACGCCAAGCGGGCCGAGCCGATCCTTGAGAGGACGGCGCAGACCCTCGGTGATCGGTCGAAGTCCCAAGCGATCGTGCTTGGCAACCTGGCGCTGGCCCGCATCCGTCAGCAGAAGCTCGACGAGGCCGCAGCCGCGCTGCACAGTGCCATCGACGTGGTAGAGATGACGTGGGGTGGCGGCGGGTTGAACATCGTCTTTGGGGCAGGCCGAGAACTGCGGCCCTGGCGACAGGTGCCGGTCGTCCAGGACGTGTACGACCGCCTGCTCACCCTGATGGCAGCGGCATAGGGAGCGAAGTAGTGGACACCGACCAGGCCAAGCAGGCAGTCAGGGAACGGGTATGGGCACTCCTGGAGCGCGAGCGTGCCGTACCGCCCGGCGTGCACGGGCGTATCCCCGCCTTCTACGGGGCTGAGGCCGCCGCTGACCGCCTGGCCGAGCTACCCGTCTGGCAGTCGGCCCGAGTCGTGAAGGCCGTACCGGACAAGGCACAGCTCCCCGTCCGGGCGCGAGCACTTACTGAGGGCAAGCTGGTCTACATGGCCGTGCCCAAGCTGGCCGAAGCCCTGCCGTTCTACCTGCTCGACCCGGCGACGCTGGCCGTGCCGCCGAGCGAGGCCGCATCGAGCAAGGTCGCGGCCAGCGTGGCGCGGAAGATCGGCGTAGACGAGATGCGCCCCGTAGACCTCATCGTCTGCGGCAGCGTGGCTGTCAATCGGCGTGGGGTGCGGCTGGGCAAGGGTGCGGGTTACTCGGACATCGAGGTAGCGCTACTGCAAGAGGCCGGGTTGATCGGGCCGAGCACGACCATCGTGACGACCGTGCACTCATTGCAGGTGATTGACGACGAGCTGCCCGAGACCAAGCATGACTTCAGCGTTGATCTGATCGTGACGCCGGATGAGGTTATTGAGTGCGGGCCGCCGCGTCGGCCGAGCGGTCTCTACTGGGACAGTTTGAGCCGGGAGAAGATTGAGGCGATTCCGGTTCTGACAACTATGGAGAGTCGCCTGTGATGTCTTACCGAACGTAGTTTTCGGCGATTCCCTCGGGTTGACATTGCTGCTCGCTCGTTCAGAATAGAGGCAGGTCAAAGAAATAGCATTACCCATGAGGTCTACTGTAAGTCTGTCAATAGAATCTAGGAGAGTGTCGTGAGTCCGCGATCAGGGGGGGAGGCCGATAAATTCGGTAATCGCTACGAGGGGGCCTGGACTATCCGGCACCTGCTCTATGTGCTCGCGGGCAAGGCGGAGTCAGTCACTGTCGAAGATGTTGGTGATATAGCCCAAGGGGTTGAGTTTACATATCGTCGGGGTTCTATCGTCGAGGTGCATCAGCTGAAGCGTCAAAATGGAAACGCGAATAGCTGGACAGTGAAGTCACTCCAGGATAAGGGTATCTGGGGAAACGCTCGGCACCATGTCGAAGCTGGGAGAGAGTTCCATTTCATCTCGATCCTACCTGCGATAACACTCCAAAGTCTTGCGGACCGCGCCAGACGCGCCGAAAGCGCGGCCGCCCTAGTTAATGATTGGCTCACGAGTAAGGGACTTCGCGAGGCTTTCGACGATCTCTGCGCCTCTGACGTTCTTGGAGCGCCAGAAACGGCCTGGAAGGTCTTGCGGGGGTTTTGGATTAAATGGCCAGATGAACGCGACATCGTCCAAATGAACTCGACCCTTGCGGAGCAACAGTTGGAGGGTTCGACGGGGGTTCTCGCGGCAGCGGGTCTGGGCGATCTGATACTCAACAACCTCGGAGTTCGCCTTGACGCCCCGTCCATCGAATCGAAGATCCATGAATATGGACTACGTCGAATCAGCAATTGTCGAGGAAGCGTAGTTGCTGATCAAGTCAACTCGGCTACTGCTGGGTGGGCCGCGAGTATCGAGCGTGAACTCCTCCAGCCGGCTATAGCCCGCCATGAAGCTGACCGACTCTCTGATCTAATTGGTGATTCGGCTCGCTTCTTGCTTTTGATGGGTACTGCGGGTGGCGGCAAAACTGCTGTCTTGTATCAGGTATTCAAGTCTCTTGAAGCTAGTGGGATACCGACCTTGGGCTTTCGACTCGATCGGCTTGACGCGTTCACATCCACCACTGAGCTGGGAAGTAGAGTGGGTTTGAATACCTCGCCTGTCACGGCACTCGCCACGGTGGCAGGAGACCGTCCTTGTGTCCTTATTGTGGATCAGCTGGATGCTGTCAGTTTGGCGTCGGGTCGGATGCCAAGAAACTTTGACACCGTAGCCAACCTGGTGCGCGAAGCCTCTGCTTTCCCAGAAATGCGGATCGTCCTCGCATGCCGCAAGTTCGATGTTGAGAATGACTATCGCATCCGCGAGCTTGTCAGCGATAAGAGCTGTACACGTGTTGAGGTTTCAGAACTCTCCGATGCGCAAGTCGCCGAAGCTGTCACTGACATGGGGTTGGATGCATCGGCCCTCAGTGACCAGCAGCGAAAAATCCTTCGTATCCCGTTGCATCTCGTCCTGCTAAAGACTATCGCGGACGATACTGAAGCCCTTTCGTTCCAGACGACAAAGAATTTGTTCGATGCTTTCTGGCAGCGTAAGCTGGCTGAGTGCACTCAAAGGCGTGAGTCAGTTCGGTTTAACAAAGTTATCTCAACTCTTGCCCAGGCTGTTAGTTCACGGCAACGACTGTCGGTCCCAATCACCGTCCTTGATGTTGATGACCTCTCAGTCGATGCGGGAGTACTGGTCTCAGAGCATGTACTAGTTCGCGATGGCCAGCAGGTAGCCTTCTTTCATGAGACTTTCTTTGACTACGCTTTTGCGCGAGGCTGGATCGAACGCAACGAGTCGCTAGTCGATTTCTTGACGAGTGGTGAGCAAGAGCTTTTCCGGCGCGCGCAAGTCCGACAGATCATGAATCATCTGCGCGAGCTTGAGCCCGATCGCTTCGTGACCGAGGTCGAGGCGCTACTTACGAGCCCAGATATTCGCTACCACATCAAGGACGTAGCGCTTGCGCTGCTAAGCGCGTTGGACGATCCTTCCGCACGGGAATGGGAGATGGTGGCCCGCATCCTGGAGGCGCGTCCTGTCTTCGTAGAGCGATTGTGGCGCTCACTTCGAACAGTGGGATGGTTCAAGCGCCTCGATGCTGAGGGCATGATACAAGAATGGCTCGCAGGTGCGGACGAAGCTGCGCAAGGACGTGCCCTGGAAGTGATGTCGAGCGGGGCCAAATATGATCCGGGGCGCATGGCTGACCTCCTGCGGCCACACGTTGCCATAGGTGCATATCCAAGTTGGCTGCAATGGGTAGTGCGGTTTGCCGACATCCACAAAAGCCGGCCACTATTCGAGCTGCTTCTCGATGCCGTCCGGAGGGGCCAATATGATACCGCCGAACACGAGCTGTGGCTATCGGCTCACGATCTGGGTGAGCATCAGCCAGCATGGGCAGTCGAGTTGATAGCCGCATATCTTGTTGATCGCCCCGGAGCCATGCAGCTGAATAGTAATGGAAAAGTAGCCGCACTCCTAGACAGAGACCACAGCGCTATCAAGCTAGTCCAGCTTGGGGCTACTGAAGCTCCCCAGCTCTTCTGCGACCTTCTCCTACCGTACATGCTTCGTGTCATGGCCGCTACGGCATATGAAAGTAGTCATGAGCGACCTTTGCTGGATAGGCATTTCCATCTACGTTATCCGGAGGGCGATCCTCACGAACTTGAAGACGCGATATTGATTGGTGCCGCCTCGGCCATACGTCTGGTGGTGAGGCGTGATCCTTTTGCGGCTCGATCAATCCTAGAAACGCTTGCTGCTGATCCTCATGAGGCTGCGCAATGGCTCTTGTACCAGGGGATACAGGAAGCTGGCGAGGTCTTCGCACAGTGGGCATTGGATCTCATTCTTGAAGGAAATCACCGGTTCATGAGCGGCTACACATCGAACTCGGTGTGGGCGGCCCGCCAAGTCATCCAAGCCACAAGCCAGTTCGTAACCGACGAGTCGTTCCGGCAGCTTGAAGCGGCCATCCTGGCTCTTCGGTTTTCGTGGGAGAAACAGCGCCCTGGCTGGTACATGTTCAACCTGCTGTCGGCAATGGACGAGTCGCGACTCTCGGAAGTTGGCCGACGCCGACTCGGCGAGCTGCGGAGGCTGGCGAACATGGAACAGCCTCCAGAGCCAGAGGGTGTAACAGGAGGTTTCATAGGTTCGCCGATACCACGGGAAGCCGCTGTACGCATGACCGATGACCAGTGGCTAGGCGCGATGGCCAAGCACAATGCAGAAAAGACAGACTGGAATACCTTTACGGGCGGTGCGCAAGAGCTATCGAATGTTCTAAAGGAGCATGTCGTAAACGACCCTCTACGGTTTGCGCGGCTCGCGCTTCGGTTTACAGCAGGTACTCATCCAGCCTACGGCGATGCTGTCCTTCTCGGGTTCTCCGAAGCTGAGGCACTTTCTGAACCGAGTCCTGTTTTCGAAGCCATCCGACATATTGCATCCCTTGGGCAAGATGCAAACGACCGATGGCTGGGATGGGCGCTCCGCAAGTACCTCAAGGTTGTGCCACTTGATCTTGTAGAGATGGTGGTTGACCGCGCAGCCAACGCTAACAATCCAGAGGATGATAGTCTGATCATTGAGCGATCTGGGCGCGAGAATACAGTAGGGCGCGACCTCTACACTTCCGGGATGAATTCGGCACGCGGAAGCGCCGCTGAAGTGCTGGGGGATCTTCTTATCTACGACGCAGACGGTTCTCGAACCGCGCTGGTCCTTCCTGTTCTGGATCGTCTAGCGACTGATCCGTCTGTTGCGGTGCGCTCTTGCGTGGCGCACCTCATACACGCCAGCATGCGCCATGCACGTCCGCAAGCGCTCAATGCTTTCAGGCTACTTGTTGAGGCAGATGATGTGCTTTTGGCGACACATACCGTGGCGCGGCTGATCGCGTTCCTTGGATATGAGAGCTCGGATGTCGCTAAACCTGTGATTGAACGAATGATTGATTCGCAAGAGCCTGAGACGCGGCAAGTCGGAGGTCGGTTGGCTGCGCTGGCAGCTATGCAATGGGGTATAACAGATCTCCTCGACCATGTGCTCAGTTCTAACGATGCTGCCCTGCGAAAAGGGGCGGCGGGAGTTTGCGCTCACCGCTTGTCGAATACGTCAGACGCGGCAGTTGCGCAACGTAGTCTACATGAGTTCATGTCGGATTCCGAAGAAGAAGTGCGTAAGGCTGCTGCCGAGGTTGCAGCTGCGTTAAGGGGAGAGCGTCTCCGGCCGTTCAAGGAACCACTAAGTCATCTCATCTCATCCGATTCCTTCCCTCATGCACTTTCGCAGCTACTCATAACTTTGGAGCATGCACCGGATCGAGTGGATGACTTGGTGCTGATGTGCTCTGGGCGCTTCATCGAGCTGTATGGCGCCGACTCGGGCGACATTAGAACTGGGGCTGCGGCGGACGCTCGGCACGTCGGAGAGCTTCTGGTTCGAGGTTATGCACAGGCGATGTCGCACGCAGGCCGATCGAATATCTTGGACCTGTTGGATAAACTATTGGCACTTGGCGCGTACGGCGTTGCCGATATAGTGGGAGCGTCGGAACGCTGAAGTTCGTTCATTTTAGTGACGAGTTCGTGAGTGTTGAACGGGAACGGAGGGCAGCCGATGAGGGCCGCCGCTCCGTTCCCGCTTCGGGGGAGCTGAGTGATTAGCTCTGCTCACCCCTACGCCGTCCACGCCTCTCGGTCGTGTCGGCGGCTGCGGGCTCTGCTGCCGAGGCAGCTTCACCAAACAGGCCCTGGATCGCGCCGCGCCGCGCGGCGGCTTCGCGCTCGATCTCCTCAAGCGCGGCCTGAGCCCGCGCGGCGAAGTCGGGCTCCGACCGCTTGGTCTCGACGTACAGCTCAACGGCCCGCAGGGCCGCATCTCCGAGGGAGATGCCGTCGAGCTGAGCGACCAGGGTGAACTGGGCGTGCAGCGAGTCGGGCACCTTGATGCCCAACGTCTTCACGCCGCTGTTGCGTGGCTCCGTCATTGCGGAGTCACCTCCTCGGTGTGGGTGCGACCGGCCATCCTGCTTTGGGATGACGACAACGGCCGCATGACACCGACGAGGGGTGTCATGGCCTCACGCGGCGAGGCCTTCGGGCTCGCGCGACGGAGGCCGGACGCGCGCAGTCTTGGCGCGCTGTTCGGCTATGCGCTGGTCGGCCATCTGGGCGTATGTCGGGTTCAGCTCGATACCGAGCCAGTCCCGGCCGTGCTTCTCGGCGGCCAGCGCCGTGGTGCCGGTGCCCATGAAGGGGTCGAGCACTAGGCCGGGGACGCCTTCGGCTCCGCACTTGCAGGCAGGTTGAAGCTGGCCTACCGCAAGCAGCCGCCCGTGTCGGCGCTCCAACTCGCGTTGCCATGCACGACCGCATGACGAACAGACCCGTTCGGGGCAGGTGGCGAGGAGCGGCCGTTCGGCCAGGGTCAGTGGGAAAGCGGCGAAGTGTCCACCCCGGAATCCGGCGGTCGGCAGCGTCCATACATCGCCGGGGTTCTTGCCGAGGGGATGACCAGCAAGGCCGGACGCCTTCATGCGGCTGAGGCCCTGGTTGTCGTTGAGCTTCCAGCCGTCGCGGCTGACCGCGCCGGCACCTGGGGGCGGGTACGCCCGTGACGGGTCGCGGGTGGACTGGCGGCGGGTGGTGACGAGCGGCTGCCGGATGGCGTCGAGGTCGAAGAAGTAGGAGCGGGAGCGGGTGAAGAAGTAGATGACCTCGTGCGTGGTGGTCAGGCGGTCGCCGACTGACGACGGCATGGGGTTGGACTTGGCCCAGATGATCTGGTTGCGGAGTATCCAGCCGTCCGCCACCAGCGCCAGGGCGACCCGCGCCGGGCCAAGCAGTAGGCTCTTGGCGTTGGCCCCTTCGCTCGGGCGGCGTGAGTAGCCGTCGCCGAGGTTGAGCCAGAGGGAGCCGGTCGGGCGCAGGACGCGGGCGATCTCCCGGCAGACCTCGCGCAGCTCGGCCACCCAGTCGTCAACGCTGGGCTCGGCTCCAAGCTGCTGGTCGTGGCCGTAGTCGCGGACGCCGAAGTACGGCGGGCTGGTGATGACCGTATCGACAGACGACGGCGGAAGCTCCGCAAGGCGCTTCCGCACGTCGCCAATCAAGGTGATGTTGCGAGGGGCGGACGTCATACGGCGTCCTCCGGGCCCACCTCCCCACGAATCGGGCGGCGGCGCGCGCCGTGCTTGCGAAGTACGCGCTTCACGGTGCTGATACTGATGCCGTAGTCGTCAGCTAGGCGCTTGAGCTTCACGCCGGAGCGGTAGCGAGTGACCAGGCTTTCGATGTCGGCCGGGCTGAGCCGATCCGCGACGCTGCGCGAACGGCTCGGCTGACCTGGTGGGAGTTGCCCCGGCAAGCCGGACTGGTCGTTGGCAGCGATCCGGCACAGAACATCCTCCATGCCTTCGATCTGGTCATGCCGGTTCGAATAAGCGGACAGGAGGTCCACCTGCAAAAACACCCCCGCCGGTGACCCTTCAGCGGGGGTGCGGGTGACAAACTGAGTGACTACGACTCTTCGACGGCGGGGAAGATGACGTCCATCGCCTCTGCTCCAGGAGGAGCAGGACGGGCCTGATCGGGTGACGGCAGACCGTCTCGGTCGCCACCGTATTGGCGTGCCCCACCAACCGCGAGATGTCCTCGATCGGTACGCCCGAATCCGCGAGCGCAGACTAGCGGAACCGGCGAAGGTGTCAGGTCAGCAGTACCTTTCCGCGCAGTCGGGGCAGGCATGCTCAAGGGCCGGGCTGAACGGCGGTGACCAGCCATCGACCAGCACCGGCCGCACCGAAGCCCCGCACCGGGCGATCATCGGAGCGGCCGGGATGATCGCGTGCCGCGTACCCGCCGCCAACCCGGCGCCTGGCACCGGTCCGCCGACGTCGCTGCGGGGCTCAACCGGTTCGATCCGCAGGTCATCGACGTGGAGACGCCAGCGCTGTACGCCAAGCAGCGTCGACGGCGGGTCGTCGAACTCCACCAGGGCGTACGAACCCTCACGCAACAGCCGCACGTCCGTCCCACGCTGCGACACAAGCCCGCGCTCATGCGCCCAGGCACGCGCATGGCTGTGAAGACCGCCGACGATCCCCGGGGCGGTCACCCGCCCGAGGAGGCCGCGCAGGCCGAACCTGCTCAACGTCCTGGGCGTAGAGCACCCGAAGCCCACCGACGTGCAACTGCCACTCCCTGCGCCGCCCGTACGGCAGATCCTCGGCGAGCAACTCAACCTCGCCCCACACGCCCTAAGTCGGGACGAACAACACCCGGCCAAGATGACCGACCAGCCAAGGCGACTGTCGAACCCGATACCGACTCTGGGTGAGCGAGGTGATCCAGACCAGGTCGCCAGCTCGCACCCGTTGTGACACCCCAACCGGCATCGCGACCGGCCTGCCCCGCCACACCTGCCGCACCGCCCTCGACCGGGCCGCCGCGCTTCTCGGCGACGCTGGGCATGACCCTGAGATGCCCTACATCTCACTCCCCCACACCACCTGGCCCGCTGGCGCGGCAGTTGCCTGCTCCACTTCGGCGACCCGCACACCGCCGACGAGCTGCGTTCCGCACTCGCCGGCATGGACGGCACCTACAACCGCGCCGAAGCCGGAACCCGCTGCGACCTGGCCTACGCGCTCCTGGCCGCAGGCGAACCCCAAGCCGCCCAGCCCCACATCCACCGCGCCCAGCAACTCGCGACCATGACCGGCTCCCGCCGACAGCGCCGCCGCATCGACGAGGTCGCCCGCGCCGTCAAGCGCGCCCTGAACTGAGCCGCTCCCGAGCCGCATACACCCCGATCAACGTCCCCGACGTCCAAATGTCGCCCCGGGCGATCATCTCCGGGATCTCGTATACCGGCACCCGGCGGATCAGATCCGCCTCGATCTCCCCGGTCGGCTCCCCGACATACTCGGCCCCGCGCGCGAGAAACAGCAGGTGCTCCGAATCCACCATGCCCGCCATCGGCTGATAGGTGATCAGCGGCTCGATCTCCTTGGGCCGATACCCGGTCTCCTCCTCAACCTCCCGGGCCGCCGT
>NZ_JBFATZ010000022.1:0-111331 GCF_040678635.1 Thermopolyspora sp. NPDC052614 | reverse complement strand
GTTCGTCCTGAGCCAGGATCAAACTCTCCATAAAATGCCTAAACAACCGTCAGACATCCCACGAAGGAACATCCCAGCAGACACCCCCGCAAGACGCAGGAGTGCCACAACCATCAACCAGACACCCACCCCGAAGAGCAGGACATCCGGCATGACGGGGTTAATTCATCATGCACTGGCTTTTAGCACACTGTTGAGTTCTCAAGAAACGGACGCGTACATCGACTCACAAGTCAATTTGATTCGTTAGTCGAGGCGTTCATCCGTGTTACTTTAAGTTTCACCGAATCCCCATCCCCTGTCAAATCGCTTCGATCCGGCAGAATGTTGGTCGAAGTGGAGACTTGTACTGGGATCTTGGCCGGCTCCCTCAGGAGGAGTCGGCCGGATGAACTTACCGTGCCATCCGCGCTCTGTCGAATCAACCGATTTTCCGGAGACTCGGAGACCACATGATCGACAACCAGACCCGTGGCCCGGCACCGGTTCGTTCATGGAGGCTTCCCCCGGGTACCACGACGTGTCCGCCGGTCCCGAAGGGCGAAGAGAACCTTACGTCGCCGATCCGAGGACGTCAAATCGCTCGCTCCGGGCGTCCAACCGGACCGTCAGGCGGCGGGACCACGGACCGCGCCGCACTCCCCGGCAAGACCGCTCACCCTGCGGGTGGCCTGGCCACATGCCCGCAGGCATCCGACCAGGCCACCCCAACGGCCGTGCGTCAGGAAACCACCTCGACACCGCCGATCGAGCGCTTGCCCCGGCGCAGGACCAGGAAGCGTCCGCACAGCAGGTCCTCCCGAGTCGGCACGTATGACTCGTCGGTGATCTTCGTGTTGTTGAGGTACGCCCCGCCCTCCTTGACCGTCCGCCGCGCGGCCGACTTGCTCTCCACCAGGCCGCTCGCGGCGAACAGGTCGATGATGGGCACATCCAGCGACGTCACCTCGGCCCGCGGCACCTCGGCGAGCGCGGCCCGCAGCGTGCGCTCGTCGAGCTCGGACAGCGCGCCCTGGCCGAACAGCGCGCGGGAGGCGGCCTGCACCCGGGCCACTTCCTCGTCGCCGTGCACCAGCCGGGTCAGGTCCTCCGCGAGGGCCCGCTGCGCCTCGCGGGCGGCCGGGCGGTCGGCCACCGCCTTCTCCAGTTCCTCGATCTCCTCCCGGTCGCGGAAGGTGAACACCTTGAGGAAGCGGATGACGTCCCGGTCGTCGGCGTTGAGCCAGTACTGGTAGAACGCGTACGGCGAGGTCAGCTCGCCGTCGAGCCACACCGAGCCGCCGGCCGTCTTGCCGAACTTGGTGCCGTCCGCCTTGGTGATCAGCTTTCCGGTGAGGGCGTGCGCGTGCCCGCCGGTCACGCGCCGGATCAGCTCGCAACCCGCGGTGATGTTGCCCCACTGGTCGCTGCCGCCCACCTGGAGGGTGCAGCCGTACCGCCGGTAAAGCTCCAGGTAGTCGTACGACTGCAGAATCTGGTAGCTGAACTCGGTGTAGCTGAGCCCCTCCCCCGACAGCCGGGCGGCGACCGACTCGCGGGCCAGCATCCGGTTGACGGGGAAGTGCTTGCCGATGTCGCGCAGGAAGTCGATGGCGGACAGCTGCGCGGTCCAGTCGAGGTTGCTCACGAGGGTGGCGGCGTTCGGGCCGGGCGTGAAGTCGAGGAACTTCTCCACCTGGACCCGGATGCGGCGCACCCACTCCGCCACGACCTCCGTCGGGTTGAGCGAACGCTCCTCGTTGCGGCCGCTGGGGTCGCCGATCAGTCCGGTGGCGCCGCCGACCAGGCCGATGGGCCGGTGCCCGAAGCGCTGGAAGCGGGTGAGGATCAGCAGGGTGGCCAGGTTGCCGACGTGCAACGACGGAGCGGTCGGGTCGAAGCCCGCATAGACGGTGATCGGCCCCTCGGCGAGTGCCTTGCGCAGCGCGTCGGCATCGGTGGTCTGCGCGAGCACGTCGCGCCATTCGAGCTCATCGAGGATGTCGGTCACGGTCCTGGCCTTCGTTGTCGTAGTTCGCCTGGGCGGGTCGGGATGCCCACCGCCGGTCCCGCGGCTCCGGGCGGACGGATCGATTCCCCGACGCCCGTCGCCCAGATCGAACCTTGGTGAGCATCACATGTATATGGCTTTGTACAGGGTGATGCGTCAAATCATGGAATCGCCACCCGAAAAACCGGCCACAGCCGCGGCCGTCAGCGGGATCGGGGCTGGTGGGAGCGGTAGGGGGACACCGTGGGATCTGCGTCGATCCAGAAGCGCCACGGCGTCTCCTTGCCGTTCGCCACGCCCGTCCGCGGCCCGGTGCGTACGCGTGAAGGGCTGACGGGCTCGCCGTCGAGGATGCGTATCGGCCCGTCGCCGCAGCAGTCCGCCCCATCGTGCTCCCGGGCGAACCCCAGCGCCACGGCGAGCCTCGCCGGTCCCCGCGCCAGGTCCCGCGACGCCACGCCGGAGGCCGGGCGGGTCCCGGCGGCGTCGCCGTTCGGCGCCGGGCGGCGCCCGTTGCGCCGGGCCAGCGCGAGGTCGGCGCCCGCCACGATCTCGCCGGCGCGCAGCAGCACGCCCGCGCCCGTTCCTTCGGGCATGCAGACCAGGTTGGCGCAGAAGTGCATGCCGTACGTGAAGTACACGTACAGGTGCCCGGGCGGCCCGAACATGACGGCGTTGCGCCGGGTCTGCCCCCGATAGGTGTGCGACGCCGGGTCCTCGCCAGGCACGCCGTACGCCTCGACCTCGGTCAGCCGTACGGCGACGCGCCCGCCCGGCGAATCGTGCACCAGGACCCGCCCGAGCAGCTCGGGCGCGACCTCCACGGGCCGCCGGGCGAAGAACGACCGGTCCAGCGGACGCCATCGGGCGAACGCCGCTTCGCCGGAGGATGCGCCGTGCGAGGT
Source organism: Thermopolyspora sp. NPDC052614 (assembly GCF_040678635.1). Taxonomy (NCBI): domain Bacteria; kingdom Bacillati; phylum Actinomycetota; class Actinomycetes; order Streptosporangiales; family Streptosporangiaceae; genus Thermopolyspora; species Thermopolyspora sp. NPDC052614. Next base: position 108,436 of record NZ_JBFATZ010000022.1, on the reverse strand, counting down.
CACCGGTTCGAAACCGCCGGGGCCCGCTCAGGCTCCGGCGGCCCAGGCGGCCTGGGCGTCGACGGACTCCCGCAGCGCGGCGAGCTGGTCGCGGACCCGGTCGGGCGCGGTGCCGCCGTGGGCCTTGCGTGCCGCGAGCGCGCCCGGCACGCTCAGCACGTCGCGCACCTCCGGCACGTCCGATCCGGCGGCCCCCTCGACGGGCTTGGCGGTGAAGTGCGGCGAGACCTTGGCCAGCTCCTCGTCGGTGAGGTCGCCGAAGTCCTTGTCGTTCACCTGGCACCACACCACCAGGTGGCCGACCGCCTCGTGCGCCTCGCGGAACGGCACGCCCTTGCGGACCAGCAGCTCGGCCAGGTCGGTGGCGAGGGCGAAGCCCTCCGGCGCGCTCGCCTGGAGGCGGGCGGTGTTCACCCGCATGGTCGCGACGAGGCCGGCCATCGCGGGCAGCACGAGCAGCAGGGTGTCGACGGCGTCGAACACCGGCTCCTTGTCCTCCTGCAGGTCGCGGTTGTAGGTGAGCGGCAGGCCCTTGAGGGTGGTGAGCAGCGTCATCAGGTTGCCGATGAGCCGCCCGCTCTTGCCCCTGGCCAGCTCGGCGACGTCGGGGTTCTTCTTCTGCGGCATGATCGACGAGCCGGTGGAGTAGGCGTCGTCCATCTCGATCCAGTGGAACTCCTGCGAGGCCCACAGGACGATCTCCTCGCCGAGCCGGGACAGGTGTACGCCGATCATGGCGGCGCAGAAGAGGAACTCGGCGGCGAAGTCGCGGTCGGCGACGGCGTCCATGGAGTTGGGGGCGGCGGCGTCGAAGCCCAGCTCCTCGGCGACGGCCTGCGGGTCGAGCGGCAGCGACGACCCGGCGAGGGCGCCGGAGCCGAGCGGGCTGATCGCGGCGCGGCGGTCCCAGTCGCGCAGCCGGTCGACGTCGCGGGCGAAGGCGTGGACGTGGGCGAGCAACTGGTGGCCGAACGACACCGGCTGGGCGTGCTGCAGGTGGGTCATGCCGGGCGCGGCGGTGTCCGCGTGCTGCTCGGCCTGGCTCATCAGCGCCGTCTCCAGCTCCACCAGGCGGGACACGATGTGCCGTACGTGGTCGCGCAGGTAGAGGCGCAGGTCGGTGGCGACCTGGTCGTTGCGGCTGCGGCCGGCGCGCAGCTTGCCGCCGAGGGTGCCGAGCCGTTCGAGCAGGCCGCGTTCGAGCGCGGTGTGCACGTCCTCGTCGGCGACGGTGGGCCGGAACTCGCCCTTCTTGCACGCCTCTTCCAGGTCGTCCAGCGCGCCCAGCATGCGTCGCAGCTCGTCCTCGTCGAGCAGCCCGGCCCGGTGCAGCACCCGCGCGTGCGCCCTGGAGGCCAGCAGGTCGTACGGCGCCAGCCGCCAGTCGAACTGCACGCTCACCGACAGGCGCGTCAGCGAGTCAGCGGGGCCGCCCTCGAACCTGCCGCCCCAGAGCCGCATCGGCTTGCCGCCGGAGTTGTCCGCCACCCTTGTCTCCTCCCCGGGCCCGGTGTGCCACACGCCTTGTCCAATCCGCGACCCTAGCTCACGTGGGGCATCGTCATGTACGCGGCCAGCGTGGCGTGCGGCGTCCGCCGCCGGGAGCTTGGGCGACATGTCTACTTGTGACATGAAATATCCACTTACCTTTTCTCTGCAGATGGTCTGATTGCCCGCCCGTCGGCAACTCCGCGACGACCGCCCTACGCGGCGGCGACGGCACAACCCACAGCCCGCACAACCCACAGCCCGCACAACCCACAGCCCGCACAACCCCGGGACCCGCAGGATCCCGGCCGCCCCGACGCGCTCCCCGCCGCCGTCACCCGCCGGGAGCGCGGCCGCCGCCGTATGAGGTGACGGATGTGCGGACGCCTTCGCGCCCGAGAAGTCGTAGACGCCGACCCACCGGCGTCCCGGGCGCGGGCCCGATCTCCGCCACCGCGCGTGCGACGCCACCCGGCCTCAGCGGCGCGGCCGCCGCCCTCCTGCACGCATGGACTTCCCGCCGCCCGGCTCGCAGGTCACGTACTCTCCGGTACGGCCCGCCGACTAGGTGCGCCGGTCCGCGGCCCGGAGCAGGCTCTCGGCGACCGCCGCCCCGCCCTGCGGATCACGGCTGATCACCAGGATGGTGTCGTCGCCCGCCACCGTGCCGAGGATCGACTCCCAGCCCGCGTGGTCGATCGCCGAGGCGAGGAACTGCGCCGCCCCGGGAGGGGTGCGTACGATCACCAGGTTCGCCGACGCCTCGGCGGAGACGAGCAGTTCCTCGGCGATGCGTCGCAGCCGGGCCGCCGGGGTCTCGGACGTGCCCAGGCGGGCGGGCGGGATGCGCGCGCCGCCCTCCCCCGGCAGCGCGTAGACGAGCGACCCGTCCTCGGCGCGCAGCTTGAGCGCGCCCAGTTCGTCCAGGTCGCGGGAGAGGGTGGCCTGGGTGACCTCGACGCCGCTCTCGGCGAGCAGCTTGGCCAGCTCCGGCTGGGAGCGGACCGGCTGCTGCGACAGCAGGGCCGCGATGCGGGCGTGCCGGGCCGCCTTCGTCGTCGGGATGTTCACCGCCTGCCCCTGGACTGTTCGAGCAGGAACGTCAGCAGGGCCTTCTGCGCGTGCAGGCGGTTCTCCGCCTGGTCCCACACCACGCTCTGCGGGCCGTCGAGCACCTCGCCGGTGATCTCCAGGCCGCGGTAGGCGGGCAGGCAGTGCAGCACGATCGCGTCCGGCTCGGCCTCGGCCAGCAGCTCGGCGTTGATCTGGTACGGCCCTAGGGCGGCCACCCGCTCGTCCTTGCCCTCCTGTCCCCCCTCCTGCCCCATCGACACCCAGGTGTCGGTGGCGAGCACGTCCGCCCCGGCCACGGCGGCCCGCGCGTCGCCGAGCGTCTCGACCGAGCCGCCGGTCGTCGCGGCGATCGCGGCGGCGTCGGCGACGATGGCGGCGTCCGGCCGGTACCCGTCCGGGGCGGCGACGCGCACGTGCATGCCGGCCACCGCGCCGCCGAGCAGGTAGGAGTGGGCCATGTTGTTGGCGCCGTCGCCGAGGTAGGTGAGGGTGAGCCCGGCCAGCCGCCCCTTGCGCTCGCGGATCGTCTGCAGGTCGGCGAGGATCTGGCAGGGGTGGAAGGAGTCGGTGAGCGCGTTGACGACCGGCACGTGGGAGGCGGCGGCCATCGCCTCGATGCGGTCCTGGCCGTAGGTGCGCCACACGATCGCGGCGACCTGGCGCTCCAGCACCTTGGCGGTGTCCTCGATGCTCTCGCCGCGGCCCATCTGCGACTGGCCGGCGTCGATGACGAGCGGCAGGCCGCCCAGTTCGCCGATGCCGACCGCGAACGAGACGCGGGTGCGGGTCGAGTTCTTGTCGAAGAGCACGGCGACGGTGCGCGGGCCCTCGAGGGGGCGGTAGCCGTACCGGTCCTTCTTCATCGCGTCGGCGAGGTCGAGGACCCGTGCCTGCTCCTCTGGGGTCAGGTCGTCGTCGCGCAGGAAGTGCCGGCGGGCCGATTCCGGTGAGTCGGTCACGGGACGTCCTTGGGATTCGGTGGCGTTGCCGCCTTGGACAGTATGGCAGGGAACGCGTCCACGAAGGTCGCGAGCTCGTCCAGGGTCGTCACGAGCGGAGGCGCGACGCGCACCGCGTCCGGCTGGACCGCGTTGACCAGGAACCCGGCCTGCCGGGCGGCGGTCTCCACCCGTGCGGCCACCGGCTCGGTGAGCACGGCGGCGAGCCACAGGCCGCGACCGCGCACGCCCGCGAACAGCGGGTGCTCGACGGCGGCGAGCCCGGTGGACAGGTGCTCGGCGGCCCTTGCGACGTGCGCGAGCAGTCCCTCCTTCTCGATCGTGTCGAGTACGGCGAGGGCGGCGGCGCACGAGACGGGGTTGCCGCCGAACGTGGAGCCGTGGTCGCCCTTGGTGAAGATCGTACCGGCGGGGCCGAAGCCGACGCACGCCCCGATCGGCAGGCCGCCGCCGAGGCCCTTGGCGAGGGTGAGGACGTCGGGGGTGACGTTCTCGGACTGGTGGGCGAACCAGTGGCCGGTGCGGCCGATCGCCGACTGGATCTCGTCCATGACGAACAGGGCGCCGGTGGCGCCGCAGATCTCGCGGGCGGCGCGCAGGTAGCCGTCCGGGGGCGGGACCACGCCGCCCTCGCCGAGGGTGGGTTCGAGGAACACGGCCGCGCAGTCGTCGGTGACGGCCTGCTTGAGCGCGTCGGCGTCGCCGTACGGGACGAAGCGGACGTCGTGCGGGAACGGGCCGAACGGGTCGCGGATGGAGGCCTTGCCGGTGAGCGACAGGGCGCCGGTGCTGCGGCCGTGGAAGCCGTTCTCGGCGGCGACGATGTAGGAGCGGCCGGTGGTCTTGCCGTACTTGACCGCCATCTTGTACGCGGCCTCGTTGGCCTCCGTGCCGGAGTTGGTGAGGAACACCCGGCCCTCGCCGCCGAGCAGGCCGCGCAGGCGCTCGGCGAGCAGCACCTCCGGCTCGTTGAGGAACAGGTTGCTGGTGTGCGCGATCGTCGCGACCTGGGCGGTGACCGCGGCGACGAGCGCGGGGTGGTTGTGGCCGAGCGAGCTGACCGCGATGCCGCCGATCAGGTCGAGGTAGGCGTTGCCGTCGGCGTCCCAGACGCGTGCGCCCTCGCCGCGGACCAGGGCGACCGGCTGCGGCGCGTACGTGGGCATGAAGGCGGCCTGGTGCCGGGCCAGCAGGGTCTCGTTCCGGCTCATCGTCATGCTCCTTGTGTCGTGGGCAGCACCATCGTGCCGACGCCCTCGTCGGTGAAGACCTCGACCAGCAGCGAGTGCGGCATGCGGCCGTCCAGGACGTGCGCCTGGGGCACGCCGCCGCGCACCGCCGTCAGGCACGCCTCCATTTTCGGGATCATCCCGGCGGACAGGCCGGGCAGCAGTTCGGCCAGCTCGTCGGCGGTGATGCGGTCGATGACGTCGCCGCGCTCGCCGTCGGGCGACCAGTTCGCGTACAGGCCCTCGACGTCGGTGAGCATGATGAGCTTCTGGGCGTCGAGGGCGACGGCGAGGGCCGCGGCGGCGGTGTCGGCGTTGACGTTGTAGACGGTGCCGTCGTCGCCGCGCGCCACCGAGGAGACGACGGGGACGCGGCCGTCGTCGACGAGCGCCCGCACCGCGCCCGGGTCCACCTTGACGATGTCGCCGACCTGGCCGATGTCCACCTTCTCGCCCTCGACGAGGGCGTGCTTGCGCTCGGCGGTGAACAGGTGGGCGTCCTCGCCTGACAGGCCGACGGCGAACGGGCCGTGCCGGTTGATCAGGCCGACGACGTCGCGGTTCACCTGGCCGACCAGGACCATGCGGACGACCTCCATCGCCTCGGGGGTGGTCACCCGCAGGCCGGCGGTGAAGGTGGACTCGATGCCGAGGCGGTCCAGGTGGGCGTTGATCTGCGGGCCGCCGCCGTGCACGATCACCGGCTTGAGCCCGGCGTACAGCAGGAAGACGATGTCGTCGGCGAACGCCTTGCGCAGCTCCTCGTCGGTCATCGCGTGCCCGCCGTACTTGATCACGACGGTCTTGCCGCGGAAGCGCTCCAGCCACGGCAGGGTCTCGATGAGGACGGCGGCCTTGTCTATGGGATCCAGCGGTTTCGGTGCGGAGCTCATGACGAGTACGCCGAGTTCTCGTGGACGTATTCGGCGGTGAGGTCGGTGGTGTGGATGGTCGCGGTGTGCGGGCCTGCCGACAGATCGACGGTGATCGTGACGTCGCGGGGCCGCAGGTCAACCTTGGAGCGGTCGTCGCCGGCGGCGCCGCCCCGGCAGACCCAGATGCCGTTGATGGCGACGTTGAGCCGGTCGGGCTCGAACGCGGCGTCAGTGACGCCGACCGCGGACAGCACCCGGCCCCAGTTGGGGTCCTCGCCGTGGATGGCGCACTTGAGCAGGTTGGAGCGGGCGACCGAGCGGCCCACGGTGACCGCGTCCTCGACGCTCGCCGCGCCGATCACCTCGATGGCGATCGCCTTGGTGGCGCCCTCGGCGTCGACGACGAGCTGGCGGGCGAGGTCGGCGCAGACCTCGGTGACCTTGGCGGTGAACTCGGCCTGGTCGGGGACGACGCCGGTGGCGCCGCTGGCGAGCAGCAGCACGGTGTCGTTGGTGGACATGCAGCCGTCGGTGTCGACGCGGTCGAAGGTGACCGCGACCGCCTCGCGCAGGGCCGCGTCGAGCGCCTCGGCGGGCAGGTCGGCGTCGGTGGTGATGACGCTGAGCATGGTGGCGAGGCCGGGGGCGAGCATGCCCGCGCCCTTGGCCATGCCGCCGACCATGTAGCCGCCCGCGCCCCGGCGGAAGGAGATCTTGGAGACGGTGTCGGTGGTGCGGATGGCGTCGGCGGCCGGGAGCCCGCCGTCGCGGGAGAGCTGGGAGGCGGCGGCGGTGACGCCGTCGAGCAGCTCGGGCATGGGCAGCCGCTCGCCGATCAGGCCGGTGGAGCAGACCGCGATCTCGCCGGCGGAGTCGCCGAGCACCTCGGCGACCTTCTCGGCGGTGGCGTGGGCGTCCTGGAAGCCGAGCGGGCCGGTGCAGGCGTTGGCGCCGCCGCTGTTGAGGACGACCGCCTTGACCCGGCCGCCGCGCAGCACCTGCTGCGACCACAGGACCGGGGCGGCCTTGACGCGGTTGCGGGTGAAGACGCCGGCGGCGGCGCGGGACGGGCCCTGGTTGACGACGAGGGCGACGTCGCGGTTGCCGTTCGGTTTGAGGCCCGCCGACACGCCCGCGGCGACGAAGCCCAGGGGTGCGGTGACGCTCATCTCGTCTCCTCCTTGCCGCAGTTGCCGCTTTTGCTGCTTTTGTCGCCGCAGGGGCCGTCGCCGGGCCCCCGGGTCGCGAAGGCCGGTCGATGATTGCTCACGGAGCTACTCCAGTGGTCGGCAAACCGAGTTCTTCGGGGAGTCCGAGGGCGAGGTTGGCGCTCTGGATCGCGCCGCCCGCCGTGCCTTTGGTGAGGTTGTCGATGGCGATGACGACGAGCACCCGGCCCGCCCGCTCGTCGAGGGCGACCTGCAGGACGGCGGTGTTCGCGCCGTAGGTCATCGCGGTCGCGGGCCAGGTGCCCTCGGGCAGCAGGCGCAGGAACGGCTCGTCCTTGACGGCCGTGTGGTACGCCTCACGAAGGGTCTCGGCGGTGACGCCGGGGCGGGCGGGGGCGGTGCAGGTGGCGAGGATGCCGCGGCTCATCGGGGCGAGCACCGGGGTGAAGCTCACGGTGACCGGCGTCCCGGCGACCGCGGAGAGGTTCTGCTCCATCTCCGGGGTGTGGCGGTGCACGCCGCCGGCGGAGTAGGCGCTCGCCGAGCCCATGACCTCGCTGCCGAGCAGGTGCGGCTTGAGGGAACGGCCCGCGCCGGAGGTGCCGCTGGCGGCGACGACCACGACGTCGGGCTCGGCCAGGCCGGCGGCGAAGGCGGGCAGCAGGGCCAGCGTGGCGGCGGTCGGGTAGCAGCCGGGGACGGCGATGCGGGTGGCCGTGCGCAGGACCTCGCGCTGGCCGGGCAGTTCGGGCAGCCCGTACGGCCAGGTGCCGGCGTGCTCGCCGCCGTAGAAGCGGGCCCAGGCGGCGGGGTCGGCGAGCCGGAAGTCGGCGCCGCAGTCGACGATCAGCGTGTCCTCGGGGAGTTGCCGGGCGATGGCGCCGGACTGGCCGTGCGGCAGGGCGAGGAACACCACGTCGTGCCCGGCGAGGGCCTCCGCGGTGGTGTCGGTCAGCACGCGGTCGGCGAGCGTGGGCAGGTGGGGCTGGTGCTCACCCAGGGTGGATCCGGCGTTGGAGCCCGCGGTGAGCGCGCCGATCTCGAACTCGGGGTGCGCGAGCAGGAGTCTGAGCAGCTCGCCTCCCGCGTATCCGCTCGCTCCGGCGACGGCCGCTCGCCTCGTCACGCGTACCTCCCCGACGGTCGCGCGTGCATAACCATGCATCGCATCTCATGTTCTTACCGTTAAGAGTATGCACGAGCCGGGATGACCATGCAACATGTCGTCCAGGTAACAATTCATCGTCTGGTGCCCATACCGGCCGGTCGGTATCGTGGCGGCACGCATCCGGATATGGCACGACCGGGAGTCAGACGTACATGAGCGCACACCCTGAGGCCGGGCTCACCGCCCCTGGACAACCGTTCGAGATGGAAGAGGTCGAGGTGCGCGGGTCCCGCGTGCGCACCTGGCGGCACGCCCCTCGGGACTTCCGGGCGCTGCTGGAGAGAAGCCGGCTCCACGGCGAGCAGGTCTTCATCGTCTACGAGGACGAGCACGTCACCTACGAGGAGCACTACCGGCGCGCCGCCACCCTCGCCCGGCGTCTGGTCGAGGAGTACGGGGTGCGCAAGGGCGACCGGGTCGCCATCGCCATGCGCAACTATCCCGAATGGATCGTGTCGTTCTCGGCGGCGCTCGCTGCCGGGGCGATCGCCGTGCCGCTCAACGCCTGGTGGACCGCCGCGGAACTGGAGTACGGCCTGGCCGACTCGGGGACGAAGGTGCTGATCGCCGACGGGGAGCGTGCCGACCGGCTGCGGGACTCGGCGATCGAGGCCCGGCTCATCGTGGCGCGGCCGGGGCCGGAGGGGCCGCCGCCGGGGGCGCGCACGCTCGACGAGGTGATCGGCACGGTGCCGGCCGACGTGACGCTGCCCGCGGTGGAACTCGATCCGGAGGATCCGGCCACGATCTTCTACACCTCCGGGACGACCGGGCGGCCCAAGGGGGCCCTGGGCAGTCACCGGAATCTGGGGCAGTCGCCCGTGACGGTGGCGTACGCGCTGCTGCGCACGGTGGTCCGGTCCGGCGGGGATCCGGAGGAGGCGGCGGGCAGGCGCCGCGTCACCCTGCTGACCGTGCCGCTGTTCCACGTCACCGGATGCTTCGCGGCGATGACCACGACGATGTTCACCGGCGGCGGGCTGGTGCTGATGTACAAGTGGGATCCGGAGCAGGCGTTGCGGCTCATCGAGCGCGAGAAGGTCACCCAGATGACGGGGGTGCCGACGAACGCCTGGCAGCTGCTCTCGCACCCCGATCTGGATGAATACGATATTTCGAGTCTTGGCGGCATCAGCTATGGGGGCGCGCCGGCTCCGCCCAAGCTGCCGGAACGCATCAACGCCGCGCTGCCGCACCGTACGCCGTCGAACGGATACGGCATGACCGAGACGACGGCCCTGGCGATCTACAACAGCGGCCCCGACTACGCGGCCAAGCCCGACAGCATCGGCCTGCCCGTCGCCGTGGTCGACGTCAAGGTCTGCGACCCGGCGGGCGCCGAGCTTCCCATGGGCGCGGTCGGCGAGCTGTGCATGCGGGGGCCCAACGTGATCATCGGCTACTGGAACCGCCCGGACGCCACCGCCGAGACGTTCGAGGACGGCTGGGTGCACACCGGCGACCTCGCCCGCGTCGACGAGGACGGCTTCGTCTACATCGTGGATCGCGCCAAGGACATCGTCATCCGCGGCGGCGAGAACGTGTACTGCGCCGAGGTCGAGGCCGCCCTGTTCGAGCACCCGGCGATCGACGACGCCGCGGTGATCGGCGTACCGGACGACGAGCTCGGCGAGCAGGTCGGCGCCGTCGTCCGCCTCGCCCCCGGCCACTCGGCCACCGCCGACGACCTGCGCGAGTTCCTGCGCGGCCGGATCGCCGCGTTCAAGGTTCCGACGCGGTTCTGGTTCCGCGAGGCGGAGCTTCCCCGCAACCCCGGCGGCAAGATCCTCAAAACCCACCTGCGCCGAGAGATCCTCGGCGACTGACCACACCGGTCGGCGGGGGGCGGCGGGGCGGCCCCTCCCCGCCGCCCCCGCCGACCGGCTCGTCCATCCGGTATCGAGCCGGCGCGGGGGCGGCGGGCGGGGCGGCGCGGGCGTCAGAACGCCGCGGCGGCCGCGGGCGACTCCACCAGGCGCCGTGAATACTCCCGCACCCGGCTGATGTAGTGGTCCCAGGGGAAAAGCGGTCCGGGGTCGTCGTGGTCATTACCCGGAACGTTGCAGTGGCCGCCCAATCCTGTGAACCAGCCGCGCGTCCGCGCGTTCAGGGGCACCTCGATCGGAATTCCGTACAGGGCGCACAGATAGGCGGACAACTCCGCGGAGGACTCCAGCATCTCCTCCTTCCAGTCATCGGGCCCCTTGGCGCCCGGATATCCGTATTCATGCTCGATGCCGACGTACACGTTATTGCCGCCCTTGCAGTGCCAGGCCTTGTACCTCCCGTCCCTCGGGCCCCCGGTGTCGGGGGCGGGCAGCGGCACCATCTGCAGGCGCCGCCCGTCCCTGGCGACGATGAAGTGCGCCGAGACCTGGGACGACGGGTTCTGGAACCAGGAGACCGCCCCGTCGTACCGTCCGGCGGTGTAGTGGATCACGATGCCTTTCGGGGTCATGGCGCCGGCGGACCGGTTGGGGCTGTTCCGATAGGCCACCTCGGGCCTGGACACCTCCCGGAGATTCTGATGGGTCAGCAGGCCCTGGCCGTCCATCTCGTCGGTCGTCACGCCCAATGCCAGCTCTCCACATCTAGGGCAGATGCATTGCGTCACCGTTTCCATGACCGCCACCTCAACAAAAAATCGTTCCGAAATTATTGGCGCCAACAAGGGATCAGGAAATGCCTTCGAGAAGGAATGTCACATGCCCCGCGCCGTATTGCACCCTTCAAAACAACGCTAATCCGGGCATAGATCTCCGGCAATCCCGCCTGTCGAATCCGTACGCCGATTTGACCGAATTTCGATCGGCGATCGACGGCCCCGGCCGACGCCGGTCCGCTACTCGGCACGTAATCGACGCGCCCGGACCCCGCATGCGACGGTTCCCTCGTACGGCCCGCCCCGCCTCGGCGCCGGGGCGGCACCACGGCAATCACGCGCATCCAATAGGGAGAATCGCGATGACCGACTTCAATGACCTGGTGGAGCGGTACCTGAGGGCCTGGAACGAGCCGGACGCGGAACGCAGGATCAAAATCGTCGCGGACCTGTGGACCGAGGACGGCGGCTACACCGACCCCCTGGCCGACGTCACGGGCCACGAGGCGATCGCAGCCGTGATCGCGAGTGCCCGCGAGATGTTCCCCGGTTTCGTCTTCACCCTCGGCACCGGGCCCGACGGGCACCACGACACCGTCCGCTTCACCTGGCACCTCGGCCCCGAGAACGGCCCCGAGCCCGTGGTGATCGGCTCCGACGTCGCGGTGCTCGCCGGCGACGGCCGCCTCAAGCACGTCTACGGCTTCCTGGACAAGGTCCCGGCGGCCTGAACCTTCCCGCCCGGAGCGCGGTCAGGCGAGTGTCTGCCACCAGCCGTCCACCGGCGGCGGCGCGCTGACGTTCAGCGGCTCGCCGGGGCGGGGGACGACGATCTCGACGTCGCGGGCCTTGGCCTCGCGCCACAGGCGGTCGGCGGGCTCGGCCCAGGAGTGCGGGGCGAGGTTGAAGGTGGCCCAGTGCACGGGGAGGAGGAGCCCGCCGCCGACGTCGAGGTGGGCGGCGACGGCCTGTTCCGGGGTCATGTGGACGTCGGGCCAGTTGTCGCTGTAGGCGCCGATCGGCATGAGGGTGAGGTCGAAGGGGCCGTGGGCGGCGCCGATTCCGGCGAAGCCGTCGAAGTAGCCCGAGTCGCCGCCGTAGAAGACGCGGTGCCGGTCGCCGGCGATCGCCCAGGAGCCCCACAGGGTGTCATTGCGGCGCAGGGTGCGGCCGGAGAAGTGACGGGCGGCGGTGGCCGTGAAGCGCAGGCCGGCCACCTGCGCCTCCTCCTCCCAGTCGAGCTCGACGATCCGGGAGGGGGGCACCCCCCACCGCTCAAGGTGGGCTCCGATGCCGAGCGGCACGAGGAAGGACGCGGAGTGCGTACGGCTGAGCACCCGTACCGTCGGCATGTCGAGATGGTCGTAGTGGTCGTGTGAGATCACCACGGCGTCGATCGGCGGAAGCGCGCTCAGCGGCACGGGCGTCGGGTGCAGCCGCCGCGGCCCCAGGAACCGCACGGGCGAGGGACGCTCGCTCCAGATCGGGTCGAGCAGCACCCGCCGCCCCTCGATCTCCGCCAGGACCGTGGAGTGGCCGTACCAGACGACGTCGAGACCGGTGCGCTCGGGGCGCGAGGGCGCGGCGGTCACCAGGGGCACGGGGCCGCTCGGCCGACGGGTCTCCCGTTCGGCGACCATGCTGCGGATGATCTTGAGGCTGGGGGCCGACGGGACGGTGGCGCCGGGCTCCGAATTCCGGAACGCCCCGTCATGGAACTGTGGCGACCGCAGCACCCGCTCCGCGCGCTCCCCCGACGGCCGCCTGCCCAACGACGCCGGGACATCCCGCAGCAGCAGGCCGGCCGCGACGACCGCTCCGGCCGCGAGCGCCCCCTGTATCGTCCGCTTCACCGCCATCCCACACTCCGATCCGGTGTCGATCTGATCGGTCTGATCGGTCAAACTGATCGCGGCCGCCCGGTGTTCCCGGCGACTTCCGCTGTACGTGAACAAGAGCCCGATGCTGGGGCATCATCAACATTGAGTTCGCGATGGCTAGAGCATCAAGCGACGGCGGTTGCTACGGTAAGACACATGACGGTTGCAGTGCGGAGTGAGAAGATGGCCAACCCGCGGCTACCCACCTGGCTGACCCCTCCCCCGGAGGGGTTCACCTCCGACGATCTCGATCACTTTCCGGATTTGCCTGCGCACACAGAGTTGATTGATGGAAGCTTGGTCTTCGTGAGCCCGCAGAAGGACTTCCACACGACCATGCTTGACCTGCTGGTGGCCGAGACGCGACGCACCACGCCTCCGGAATTCCGGGTACGTCGCGAGATGAGCGTCATCCTGGGTCCCAAACAGCGTCCCGAGCCCGACATGATCGTGCTTCGATCGGAGGCCCTGCGCGGCCCCGACGTCAGCGCCTACCCGGCCAGCCATGTCGTGGTGGCCGTGGAGGTCGTCTCCCCTGATTCGGAGATTCGCGACCGGGAGCGCAAGCCCCAACTCTACGCAAAAGCCGGCATCCCGCATTTCTGGCGTGTGGAGAACAACGAAGGCCGCCCCACCGTCTACGTCTACGAACTCGATCCCGCCACCTCGACCTACACCCTGACCGGGATCCACCACGACAAGCTGCGCCTCACCGTCCCCTTCGAGATCGACATCGACCTGACTAAGATCGAAAGCCTCTGATCGCCCGACCGGATGAGGAATCGACCCCGCCCCGCGGAGCAGGTGGCGGGCGTCAGGCGATTCGCAGGCCGCAACGCGTTACTTGGCAATCGTCTGGGTGTCATTGCTCTTGTGGATGACAGGACGTATGTTCCTCTCACCAGGATGAGCATGCCTCATGTTTATGGGGGTCCCCTCCATGCCCAGACGTCTTCGCCGTACCGTTTCCGCCTTATCCGCCGCCGTACTCCTCACGCTGGGGCTCCCCGGGGCACCGGCCGCCGCCGACACCTCCTTCACCCCCGACGACCACTGCATCGGGCAGTGCGCCGACATTCTGCCGCCGGGGCAGAACGGCAACGCCACGTTGATCGACATCATCGGCAACCAGGCCTTCGGCACCATGCCGCGGCACGCCGACGACCAGCTCGCCAAGTACGCGAACCTGCTCGCCGGGTACAACGGGCTCACCGAGGACCAGATCGGCGCGTTTTTCAACGACGCGTCGTTCGGGGTGCCGGCCGGGCAGGTGGAGAGCACCGTACGGCCGCGCTCGGACGTGACGATCGTGCGGGACAAGGCCACCGGCGTGCCACACATCACCGGGACGACGCGGGCCGGGACGATGTTCGGCGCCGGGTACGCCGGGGCGCAGGACCGGCTGTGGGTCATGGACCTGATGCGGCACGTGGGGCGGGGCGAGCTGACCTCGTTCGCCGGGGGCGCGCCGGGCAACCGGGCGCTGGAGCAGAGCGTGTGGCGCAACTCGCCGTACACCGAGGCCGATCTGCAGGCGCAGGTGGACCGGCTGCGGAGCCAGGGCGAGCGCGGGCGGCAGTTGTATGACGACGTCCGGGAGTACGTGGCCGGGATCAACGCGTACATCGACCGGTGCATGGCCGACCGGAACTGCCCGGGCGAGTACGTGCTCACCGGGCACCTGGACGCGATCACCAACGCGGGCGGGCCCGAGGACTTCACGACGACCGATCTGATCGCGATCGGCGGGGTGATCGGGGGCCTGTTCGGCGGCGGTGGCGGCGCGGAGATGCAGTCGGCGCTGGTGCGGGTGGCCGCCCGGGCCAAGTACGGCACGGCCGCCGGCGACCAGGTATGGGCGGCCTTCCGCGCGCAGAACGATCCCGAGGCCGTGCTCACCCTGCACGACGGGCAGAGTTTCCCGTTCGGCGCGGCGGCGGGCGCGACCGGCGTGGTGCTGCCCGACGCGGGCGCCGCGCCCGTCGACATCACCGAGAACGAGTCCGGCTCGGCGGCCTCATCGGCGTCCGCGACGGCCGCGATGGCCGCGGGCGTGACGCCGGCCCTCAACGGCCTGGTCGTCGACAACGCCAGGCCGAGCATGTCGAACGCCGTGGTGATCTCGGCGGCCGAGTCGAAGGACGGGCACCCGATCGCCGTGTTCGGGCCGCAGACCGGATATTTCGCCCCGCAGCTGCTGATGCTGCAGGAGCTGTCCGGGCCCGGCATCCGGGCGCGGGGCGTCGCGTTCGCCGGGCTCGGCATGTACGTCCTGCTGGGCCGTGGCATCGACTACGCCTGGAGCGCGACCTCCAGCCTGCAGGACATCACCGACACCTACGCGATCATGCTGTGCGAGCCGGGCGGCGGCACCCCGAGCGTGAACTCGGACCACTACCTCTACCGCGGCTCCTGCACCGCGATGGAGACGCTGCGCAAGACGAACTCCTGGCGGCCCACCACCGCCGACTCCACCCCGGCGGGCTCATACGACCTGGTGATGAAGCGCACCAAGTACGGCCTGGTGACCTGGCGGGGCACGGTGAACGGCGTGCCGACGGCGTTCACCACGCTGCGCTCGACCTACCGGCACGAGGCCGACTCGGCGATCGGCTTCCAGATGTTCAACGATCCCGACGCGATGGGCTCGGCGGCCGATTTCATCGAGTCGGCGTCGAACATCACCTACGCGTTCAACTGGTTCTACGTGAACTCCACCGACGCGGCGTACTTCATGTCGGGCAGCAACCCGGTCCGCTCCCCGGTGTCCGATCCGAGCCTGCCGATGGTCGCCGACCAGGCGCACGAATGGGAAGGGTACGACCCCGACGGCAACACGGCCGCCTACGCCCCGGCGTCGAGCCATCCGCAGACCACCGGCCAGGACTACCTGGTGAGCTGGAACAACAAGCAGGCCAAGGACTACGGCTCGGCCGACGGCAACTTCAGCTTCGGCGCGGTGCACCGCGGCGACCTGCTCGACGGGCCGGTCAGGGCCGCCCTCGCCGGGGACGGCAAACTCGACCGGGCCGGCACCGCGAGGATCGTGGCCGAGGCGGCGTCCGTCGATCTGCGCGGCAGGCGGGTGCTGCCCGACCTGCTGCGGGTGATCGACGCCTCCGCCGTGACCGACCCGGCGCTCTCCGCGGCCGTGGCCAAGCTGCGCGCCTGGGCCCAGGCGGGCGCCCGCCGGGTGGAGACGTCGCCGGGGAGCAAGGCGTACGCGCACGCCGACGCGATCCGGATCATGGACGCCTGGTGGCCGAGGCTGGTCGCCGCCCAGTTCAAGCCGGGCCTCGGCGACGACCTCTACCAGGCCCTGGTCAACGCCCTGCAGATCAACGAGTCGCCGTCGGGCCACCAGCAGGGCGACGTGTCCACCGTGCCGATCTCCGCGAACGAGGCCCAGACGCACAAGGGGTCGGCGTTCCAGTTCGGCTGGTGGGGTTATGTGAGCAAGGACGTGCGCTCGGTGCTCGGCGATTCCGTGCAGGGCGCCCTCCCGCGCGAATACTGCGGGGATGGCACCGTGGCGGGCTGCCGTACCGTGCTGCTCGCCAGCCTCGCCACGGCCGTCGCCGAACCGGCGTCGGTCACCTATCCCGGCGACGACGTGTGCGCGGCGGGCGACCAGTGGTGCGCCGACGCGGTACGGCAGTCGCCGCTCGGCGGCATCAAGCACAACCTGATCTCCTGGCAGAACCGGCCGACCTACCAGCAGGTGGTGTCCTTCCCCGCCCACCGCGGCGACCCGATCGCCAACCTCGCCCAGGGCGCGACCGCGACCGCGTCGAGCAGGCAGAACTCGTCCTACCCCGCGAGCAAGGCGATCGACGGCGACCTGGCCAGCCGCTGGTCGAGCGCGTCCAGCGACAACCAGTGGCTCCAGGTCGATCTGGGCGCGGTGAAGACCGTGGCCCGCACGATCCTGCGGTGGGAGGCCGCGTACGGCTCGGCGTACACGATCCAAACCTCCACCGACGGCTCCACCTGGACCACGGTCCACTCCACGACCACGGGGAACGGCGGCGTGGACAACGTCACCTTCACCCCGGTGAATGCCCGCTATGTCCGCATGCAGGGCGTGAAGCGCGGTACATCCTACGGTTATTCGCTCTACGAGTTCGAGATCTACTCCCGCTGACCGCCTCGCCGGTCGGCGTTCGCTCCCAGGACGCCGACCGGTCGTACATGATCGACGAGGTCGTCCCGATGTCGCCGACGCCGGCGTGGGAGTCGGTGCTCGGAGAGTCGGCGACCAGGGCGGCGCCCCGGCCGCCTTCCGGCCGGGGCGCTCGGCGGTCATAGGGTCCCGCCCGGCCGCCGGAGACCTCCAATCGACAGGCGGGCGCGCTGCACCGTTCCAGGGCTCGATCACGCCCGCCCGTCAACGCTCCCGGCGGTCGCCCTCGGTTCGGGCGCCGCCGGGGCCCCGGCTACGAGTCGTGGATGATCACGCCTCGGATCAGCTCCCCGTCGTCCAGGGCCTGGTAGCCCTCGTTGATCTCGTCCAGGGAGTACCGGCGGGTGATGAGCTCGTCGAGCTTCAGCCGGCCCTGCCGGTAGAGGCTGAGCAGCCGCGGGATGTCGTACAGCGGGTTGCACATGCCGAAGATGTGGCCTTGGATGCGCCGCTGGTAGCCGACGACGCCGCCGTTCGCGGCGAGCCGGATGTGGTCCTCGCCCGTACGCCCCACGGAGGTGATGGTGACCTGGCAGCCCTTGCCGACCATCGCGGTGGCCTGTGACACCACCTCCGCCGTCAGTTCGCCCACGGTCACGATCGCGTGGTCGGCCAGTTGGCCCCAGGTCATCTCGACGACGGCCTCGTGGGCCTCCTCGGCCGAGGCGAAGACGTGCGTGGCCCCCATCTCCAGCGCCTTGTCCCGCTTGAACTTCACCGGGTCGATCACGATGAGGTTGCGCGCGCCCGCGTACGCCGCGCCCTGCACGGCGTTGATGCCGACGCCGCCCGAGCCGAAGATCACGACGGTGTCCCCCGCGGAGACGCCGGCCGCGTACACCGCGGTGCCCCAGCCGGTCGGGACGCCGCAGCCGACGAGCGCCGCCACGTCGAAGGGGATGTCGTCGTCGATCCGGACGCAGGAGGCCTGCGACACGACGGCGCGCTGGGAGAACGTGCCGAGCATGCAGAACCCGCCGAGGTCCTCCCCCGAGTCGTCGTGGAACCGGAACGTCCCGTCGCTCAGCCGGCCCGTGACCATCTCGGCGCCCTGGTCGCACAGGTTCTGCCGCCCGGTCGAGCAGTACCTGCAGGTCCCGCAGGCGGGGATGAACGAGCAGACCACGTGGTCGCCCACCTTCACCCTGGTCACGTCCGGGCCGACGGCCTCCACCACTCCGGCGCCCTCGTGCCCGCCGACGAGCGGCAACCGCCCGATGCTGGCGCCGGTGCGCAGGTGCTCGTCCGAGTGGCACATGCCGGACGCGGCGAACTTGATCCGTACCTCTCCCGCGCGTGGCTCGTCCAACTCGAGTTCAGTCAGTTCCCAGGGTGTTCCAGGCTTGCGGATGACCGCTGCTCTCGTCCTCATGCGGCCGGAGCGTACTTATCGTTCACAAGATTGTCCATAATTTCGTGAACTCGATCTTCTACAAAGTTTCGCCGGTTTCGCGTACGTGATCAACGTCCCCGTCCATAAGGGTCTACCCAGCCCGCCTCGGCGCCGCCCATGGACGGCTGTCCGCCCGACCGGCGCAACCCGATCCCCCGCCCCATCCGGCCGTCTCCTGCCGTTGCGGGTTGATACTCGTATACGTATACTCGTCCACGAGTATCTGAGATTTGGCGAGGTGGATGGCATGGCGAAGCGGCGCAAGGTCGGCAATCTGCTGGCGCTCGCGGTGCTGGCCGCGCTCATGCAGGGCCCCATGCATCCGTACGAGATCGCCACGGCCTTGCGTGGCTGGGGCAAAGACCAGGACATGGAGATCAAGTGGGGGTCGTTCTACACAGTCATCGGCAACCTGGATAAACACGGCCTGATCACGGCCGTTGAGAGCACCAGGGAGGGGCGCCGTCCCGAGCGCACCGTCTACCGCATCACCGAATCCGGCCGGGCGGAGCTGCTGGACTGGACACGCGAGCTGATCTCGACGCCCATGCCCGAGCGCCCCCGTTTCCGCGCCGGTCTGTCGGTGCTCCCCGTCCTGCATCCGGACGAGGCCGTCGAACTGCTGCGACAGCGCCTGCGCCTGCTGGAGGACGGCATCGCGACCGCACGCGAGGAGCTCGAACGGCATCTGCGCACCATCCCGCGGCTGTTCCTGGTGGAGACCGAGTACGACCTCGCCCTCCAGGAGGCGGAGGCGGCCTGGCTCCGCACGCTGCTCGCCGAGCTCACCTCGGGCGTCTACCCGGGGCTCGACGTCTGGCGCGCCGTACACGAAACCGGCGAGATGCCGCCGGAACTGACCGAACTCGCGGAGAAGAGCCGCTCCGCGGAATGACGAAAGCCCTGGCGCGGTGCGCCAACACCACGCCAGGGCCCATTTCCTCGAACCACACCTGGGAAGGCGCTCGGCCCGAGGCGGCAACCACGAGAATAGCCGGGTTCCTCCCAGGCCGGTTCGCACGCACGAGAACCGACACCAGGGAGAAGAATCATGACCGCGATCAGAACCGCGATCGTCGTCGGCGGCGGCATCGCCGGGCCCGCGACGGCGATGGCCCTGCGCAAGGCGGGTATCGAGGCCACCGTGTACGAGGCGCACCCGAGCACGGCTGACGGAATCGGCGGCACGCTCGCCCTCGCGCCCAACGGCCTCGCCGCCCTGCGCGTCCTCGACGCCGACGGGCCGGTGCCCGCGCTCGCCACGCCGATCACGCGTACGGTCATGGCCGTCGGGCGCAGGCGCATCGACCTGCCCACCCTCCCCGACGCGCCTCCGCTGCAGGTGATCCACCGCAGCGACCTCTACCGGGCGCTGCACGACCGGGCCGTCGCCGCGGGCGTCACCGTCGAGTACGGCAGGCGCCTGGTCGACGCGCGGGAGACCGCGGCGGGCGTCACCGCGACGTTCGCCGACGGCGGCACCGCCTCGGCCGACATCCTCGTCGGCGCCGACGGCATCCACTCGACCGTACGCACGCTCATCGACCCCGGCGCGGCCGGCCCGCACTTCACCGGGCTCCTCGGCTTCGAGGCGGTGGCACGCCATCGCGTCGACGTCCCGCCCGGCACGATGACCTTCGCCTTCGGCAAGAACGCCTACTACCTCTACTGGCCCGAGCCGGGCGGCGGCACCCGGTGGGGCGTCAACCTGCCGCAGGAGCGGCCGATGACCCTCACCGAAGCCCGCTCGGTACCGCCCGCCGACTGGATGCGCCGGCTGCGCGCCGCGTTCGCCGACGACGACCCCGGCCGCGACCTGATGCTGACGAGCGACGCCGACGAGGTGCAGGCCGTGGGATCGCTGCACATCATGCCGCGCCTGCGGCACTGGCATCGCGGCCGCATGGTGCTGGTCGGCGACGCGGCGCACGCCCCCTCCAACAGCTCCGGTCAGGGCGCGTCGCTGGCGCTGGAGAGCGCGGTGCAACTGGCTCGCTGCCTACGCGACCTGCCCGACGTCTCCTCCGCGTACGCCGAGTACGAGCGCCTGCGCCGCGACCGCGTCGAGCGGATCGCCGCCCGCGCGGCACGGATCAACCGCGCCAAGGCCCCCGGAGCGGTGGCCAGGGCGATGATGCCGCTGCTGATGCCCCTCATGCTGAAAACCGTCATGAACCCGGAGAAGACCCTCGGCCCCGAGCAGCGTTACGTGATCGACTGGGACGCCCCGGTGTCGACCGGCTTGACATAGGGAAAGCCGGCACCCCGCAGGTGGGCGGCCACGTCCGGCTTGAGCCCCGAGGGTACGGCGGTACCGGCGACGAGGGACAGCATCGCCTCGGGCGCGTTGTCGGCCAGCGTACGGCCGTTGCGGGTCGCGAAGCCGAACGTCGCGGGGGTGCCCACGACGTAGGGCAGGACGTCGGGGAACAGCTCATGAGCGACGGCCTGGCCGTACCCTTGAGGGTCGTCCGATGTCCTGCTCGCGGCCGCGACGGCGGCGACGCGCCCGGCGATGTGCTCGCCATCGGCCGCCAGGTCCTGCGACGGGTGCCGCGAATTGGAAGGATCGGAAAAGTCGGTGTCATCGGGCCAGAAGATCGGCCACATCATGGGATGCCCGGCCCGGTTGATCTGACGCCGCCCACCGGCGTCCGTGGCCAGTTTGGTGGCGCACCACACTCCGATCCGCGCCCCGGGCCGCAGCCTCTCATGCTGATGGGAGACCTCCAGCACGATCGACTCGACGGTCTTGCCGGCGAAGCTGTTCCGCGCGTTCTCCGGATGCCACTCCGGCAGGTCCACCGCGGTCCGCTTCGCGATGGCCGAGTTCACGACGGCAAGCAACGACAAGTCGATGTAGAACGAGTCGGCGATGCGCCCGGCCCAGAGCCGGACGCCGTCCCCGCCGACCGACTCGCCCGTCCGGCCCTCCAGCACGACCCGGCCGTCCGCGGCGTCCTCCCGCGCCTCCTCCCCCTCAAGAGCGCGCAGCCGCAGGGCCTGCCGCCCACCGGAGTCCGCCTCGCCGAACTCCACCCGGTACGTCAACTCCTCCAGGTCGGCTCCGCCGAAGTGCACCTTGAACTCGTAGCGCGCCTCCGGGTGGAAGCCCGGCTCGGCACGAACGCCGGTGATGTCGGAGTTGACGTCCATGACGAACACCGTGCTGCGCTCGCCCTGGAACACGTACAGATCGTCGATGAAGAGGTTGCCGCTCTGGCTCGCCAACGGAGTATCGAGATGATGGGACATGACAAGATCTCTCTTCCCGGCCACGCGGACAACACCGAACTGATAACTGAACCGGAAGTGTGATCGGCTGCCGCGCAACCTGCGGTCCGAGCCCTCCCCTACCCGCTCCCCGAATCCCTGCGCCACGATCTATCCCGTCATAACCACAAGATGAGTTGGCCTTGACCCGGATCACGACCGCCGACATACCCGAAGCCGCACATTCGTCCGCCCGTCCGCCGCACCGGGCACGGCGTCGCCGGGGGCCGCTGACAGCGCTGGAACGGACTCGTAGTCCGATTGTTTCCGCTGGGATCGCGGGCGCACCAGCGAAATGACCGCCCTGGCCAGCGGCGCACGAAAAGTCCGGTCTCGTGGCTCGTTGCCCTGCCGCCGGGCGGCCTTGGCCTGGCTCCGCGCACGCCTGCGGATCTACGCCCTGAGCTGCACATCTGAAGTAGTTCAGATAGGATGTCGATGTGACGACAAAGACCTTCTCTTACAGTTCGTTCCTACGCAGCCCTTCCCAGGTGCTCCCTTCCCTGGACGATGCTGATGTGATCCTTGAGCGGCGCGATGAGGAGAACCTCATCCTGATGCGTGCCGAACGCTTCGAGGCCGGGGTGACCGGTGTACGCATCGCAGCCCGTGCGCTCGCCATCCTTGCCCGCCGCAATCGCGCTCTCGCCGAAGAAGTACTCGCCGAGGAGCTGCCATGGACGACCTGGCTTCCCGAGACCGAGCGACAGGAATGCGTCCGCGATCTTCTACGGCATCTGATCGCGGGGGCGGACACCGGCGAGTTGCTTCCCTTCAGCCGCGCGCTGACCTCCTGGCGTTCAACCGCGGTCGTGTGGAGTGACCCCGAGCTCGCCCGCGAACTCCAGGGTCCGTTCACCGGCGACGGGCCCGAGGTCCCACGTCCTGTGGAAGCGTCCGAATGACGGGCCGTGGAGACGAGGTACCGCGCCCCAACCCCTGGAGGGTCCGGTTTGCCGACCGCCGAACCGCCCAAGGATGGAACCATCTGCTCGCTCAGGCAGCGGAGAACCTGGACCGCGCGTGGGCGACGCGTTCGCCGCGTACGAACGCCTGCGCCGCGACCGCGCCGCCCGGATCAACCACACCAAGACCCCCGGCCCGATGGCCAGGATGCTGATGCCGCTGCTCATGCCGCTAGCGGTGAAAAGCGTCATGAACCCGGACAAGACCCTCGCCACAGAGCAGCGCTGCGTCATCGACTGGGACGCCCCGGTGTCGCTGGCACCGGCCCTGTGCTGACCACCGGCGACGCGAGGGCCGCAACGGCGGAGCCGGTCGTCCTCCGCGGCCAGGTCAGCCGCCGGTGTCGCCGCGCGCGGCCGATCGTCCGTTCAGCAGGCGCAGGGTGTCGCGTAGCTCCCGCTCGATGATGCGACCGGCCTCGTCCGGTTCGCCGGCGCGGATCGCGGCCACGAGGGCGGTGTGGGCGCGGTCGCCCAGGGTGGGGTCGTGAGCGCGCAGGTCGGCCAGGGCGATCACATCGACGAGGCCGCGCCGGAGCACCGGGACGAAGTCGGCGAACAGCGCGGTCAGTAGCGGGTTGTGCGTGGCGGCGAGCACGGCGGCGTGCAGCGCGATGTCGGCGTCCACGAAGGCCGCGTCATCCGCCGCCACGGCGGCCCGGCGTCGTACGGCCAGGGCCTCGTCCATGGCCGCGAGGTCCGCCTCGGTACGGCGTTCGGCCGCCAGTCGGGCGGCCCGCACCTCGATCATCTCGCGTATCTCGTAGAGGTCGACCACGGCGGCGTGGCGCAGGCGGGTGGGCCAGTCCTCCTCCGGCTCGGTGGCGATCACGTACACGCCGGCGCCCTGGCGTGCCGCGAGCAGGCCCGCCCCGGTGAGCGCGCGCACGGCCTCGCGGACGGTGGAGCGGCCCACGCCCAGTTCCTTGGCCAGGGCGGTCTCGCTCGGGATCTTGCCGCCCACCGGCCAGCGGCCGGCGCCGATCTCCTCGCGCAGCCGTCGCGTCGCCTGTTCGACGAGCGGACTGCGAATCAACGGGCCGAGCGTCATTCTGAACCTCTCAGGTTGTCTGAGGAGTTGGATTGTGCCATCATACCGCCCATGACGCTTCGTGGTCTTCTTCTCGGCCGCCGCGGCGGGGCCTGACCGATCGGCACCCCGCCGCGGGGTTCCGTGCCGCCGATCGTCGACCTCCCGACGAGACCACGAAGAGAAGGGGCCAACGATGCCCACCGCCTTCCCGACGCTGCGCACCCCCGACGGCCCGGTGCCCGCCTCCCGGCCGCACTGGAACCCGCAGCGCGCCAGCGTCATGCCGTACCACCGTTACCGGCCGGTCCACAAGCGCGTCGCCGTACCTGAGACCGTGCGCGACTGGCCCGCACGAAGGATCACCGAGGCGCCGCTGTGGGTGCCGGTCGACCTGCGCGACGGCAACCAGGCCCTCGCCGAGCCCATGGATCCCGGACGCAAGCGCCTGATGTTCGAGCTGTTCCTGGCGATGGGGTTCAAGGAAATCGAGGTCGGCTACCCGTCGGCCAGCCAGACCGACTTCGACTTCATCCGGCTGCTCGCCACCGAGGATCTGGTGCCCGATGACGTCACCCCCGTCGTCTTCACGCCCGCCAGGCCAGAGCTGATCGAGCGGACGTTCGCCTCGATCGAGGGCCTGCCCCGCGCGGTCGTGCACATGTACGTCGCCACCGCGCCGGTCTGGCGCGAGGTCGTGCTCGGCTGCGACCGCGCCGAGCTCCGCGAACTGATCGTCTCGTCGGCCGAGCACGTGGCGCGCCTGGCGGACGGGCGGCCCGGCCTGCGCTTCCAGTTCTCGCCCGAGGTGTTCAACCTCACCGAGCCCGACTACGTGCTGGAGGTGTGCGACGCGCTGTCGGACCTGTGGGACGCCTGCCCCGACCGCCCGGTGATCCACAACCTGCCGGCGACGGTCGAGGCCGCGACCCCCAACGTGTACGCCGACCAGATCGAGTACATGCACCGCCACCTCGCCCGGCGCGACGGCGTGATCCTGTCGGTGCATCCGCACAACGACCGCGGCACCGGCGTCGCCTGCGCCGAACTCGCCCTGCTCGCCGGGGCGCAGCGCGTGGAGGGCTGCCTGTTCGGCAACGGCGAGCGCACCGGCAACGTCGACCTGGCCACGCTCGCGCTCAACCTGCACGCCCAGGGCGTCGATCCCGAGATCGACTTCTCCGACATCGACGAAATCCGCCGGGTCGTCGAGCACTGCAACCGCCTCCCGGTGCACGTCCGCCACCCCTATGCCGGCGACCTGGTCTACACGGCCTTCTCCGGCACCCACCAGGACGCGATCAGCAAGGGACTCGCCCACCACATACGGCAGGCCGCCGCCGCGGGCCTGCCTCCGCGGCAGGCCCCCTGGGCCGTGCCGTACCTGCCGATTCGACCCGGCCGACGTGGGCCGCGACTACGAGGCCGTGATCCGCGTCAACAGCCAGTCCGGCAAGGGCGGGATCGCCTACGTCATGCAGACCGAGCACGGCCTCGACCTGCCCCGGGGGCTGCGCATCGACTTCTCCCGGATCGTCCAACAAGACGCCGACCGCAGCGGCGAGGAGATCACCGCCAAGCGCCTGCGAGAACTGTTCACCGAGGCGTACCTCGGCGCGACCGGCCCCATCCGGTCGCTGCACCGCCAGGTGGACCGCTCGCCCGACGGCTTCGCGTTCACCGGCGAACTCGCCGTCTCCGGCCGCCGAACCCCGGCGTCGGGCACGGGCGCCACACCGGCCGCCGCCATCGCCGCGGCGCTGCGCGGACTCGGCTTCGACATCGAGATCACCAAGTACGCCGAGCACCCCACCGGCCAAGACGATGACGCCCTGACGGCGGCCTACGCCGAATGCCGCGTCGCGGACACGTCCGCGTGGGGCGCAGGACTGGCCTCCCCGCCGTCCACCGCAGCGGTGGACGCGGTGCTGTCCGCCCTGAACCGGGCACTAGCCGAAGGCTGACCCTCACTGCGGCCGCCGGATTCCTCGATCCGGCGGCCGCGCACTCCGACAACCCGACCGCCGTACGCGAAAAGGCCACCCCGAAACCACGGACGCCGACCGCGCGGATCAGCCCGTGAGGTGCGTGAACAGGAGCGGCAGGAAGAGCGCGAACGTCACCACACGGTCTTCGAACGGGATTACCTACAGACCGGGCCAATCGTATTCGGCAGAAATTCGATCAAGCCAAATCACCGGACGACTGCATGCCGAAATAATGCTGCCTGACCAAATCCTAGCTTCCTATGCCCCTTTATCGGATATGCGCCCATACGGCCAGGTTGGGGTGGGAGGCTAGGGGGCTGTGGCCACTGGTGCAACCACGGAGTTGGAGGCCGGGTTAGCGCGGGTCGTCCGGCTGGCGGAAGAGCATGTGTACGCGTTGGATTCGTGTGTGCGGTGCATGGCGGCGAACGCGTGGGTCGGCGGAGGCGCTCCGACATTCGCCTCGGCCCTCAGGGACCGGCGCAATGGGCTGCAGCAGGCGTTCAACGCGGCCATCCAGGCGATGGCCGAGCAGATTCGGCGTCTGGGTGGGCAGGCGTCTGTGCCGGGACTGGGCAGCACGCTGGGGGTGGTGTCGGCGTGGCCGGGGGCCTTTTCCGGGATGGACGTCGCGGCCATGCAGCGGCTGGTCGCCGATCTGGACCGGGCCGGGCGGGAGCTGCCGGAGGCCGGGGGGCGCCTGACCGCGGAGTTGACCGCGGCGTGTGTGGTGGCCGCGCCGGGGCGGCGGGTGGCCGACATCGGGGAGTGGGCTCGGCGGCAGAGCGCCGATCTGCGGCGGCGGCTCACCGTGATCCAAAAGGAGCATCCGGTCGGGACGGCGTCACGCGCGTCGGCCGGGTTCGTCCTGTTCGGCGGGTACGCGCCCGACCCGGAGGGCGTGGGCAGGCTGACCGCCGCCGCGGCCTCCGGGGACGTCAAGGCATTGGACGAGCTGCGCCGGCTGCAGGGGACCGGCAAGGACGCCACGCTGGCGGCGCGGTTGAACGCATGGTGGCGGCAGTTGGACGAGCAGGCCCGGCAACGGCTGATCGTCGCCGCGCCCGGGCTGATCGGCGGCCTCGACGGGTTACCCTCGGCCGTGCGGGACCAGGCCAACCGGAGTCATCTTCAGGCGCGGCGGCAGGCGGTCGGCGCGGAGCTGGCACGGCTGCGCGCCTCGGCGGCCGACGCCGAGGCCAAGATCGAGGAGCTGGAGCTGACGATGCGGCAGATCGCGGCGGTGGACCGGGCGCTGGCCCTGGGCGGGCAAAACGGCCGTCCTGCGGCGTTCCTGCTGGATTTGCGGCTCGGCGAGAACGGCAAGACCGCCATCTCCTACGGCGATCCGGACGAGGCGGACAACGTGGTCGCCTACGTCCCGGGCACCGGCACCACGTTGGAAGGCTTCACCGGGGACGCCAAACGCGCCGCCGTCCTGTGGGATCAAGCCCACGCCTTCGCCGAGCCGGGCAAGAAGATCGCCTCCATCGCCTGGCTGGGGTACGACGCACCGCAGTGGGGCAAGACGGTGAGCATCGATCGGACCGTGGTGAACATGAACGCCGCCAAGGCGGGCGTCCCCGCGCTGGCGAGTTTCACCGACGGGCTGCACGCCGCCCACCAGGCGGGCGCGAACGTCCGGCTGACCGTGCTCGGGCACAGCTACGGCTCGACGCTGGCCGGCCTTGCCGCCCAGGCGCGCCCCAGGACCTTCGCCGACCAGGTCGTGTTCGTGGGCAGCCCCGGCGTCGGCGCGGCCAGGGCCAAGGACCTCGGCGTCGATTCCGTGTGGGTGGGCGAGGCCCCCAACGACCCGGTCGGCGACATCGGCTCGCTCCCCCTCAACCTCACCGGCACCCTCGACAGGACCACAAAGCTGCCCGAGTGGGGAGGTCCGCTTGGCCCCGACCCCAGCAACAGCGAGTTCGGAGCCAAGCAATTCTTCGTGCCGGACACGGGGGACCCGGCTCGGACTTTCAAGGCCCACTCCAGTTACTGGGATACAAGGCCGGGGCCCTTCGGCTCAGCCTCCCTGCGTAATCTCGGTCGTCTCGTCAATGGGCAATACGGCGACCTCATCTTTCCTGCCAAGCCATCCCCCTCGGCGTTCCCCACACCGGCCTCTCCCACCCCGACGCCTCCCCCACCCGACGTCTCACCGCACCCCACGCCGACCGGGAAGCCTTCCCCTTCTCCGCTGCCCTCGCCCTCTCCGGCCGGAGGATGAATGTTCCGCATCACCGTCATCATCGCTGTCATCGCCGTCGTCACCGGCTGCAGCGTCTCAGGAGGAGGTTCGACGGACGACGTGAGCCAACCTGCGATGACCAAGTCTCAAGCGCTCGCCCGGATCGAGCAGCTGATCCAGGCCACAGCGAGTGAGCTTAACCCGAAGCCTCGCCTGGAGCTCTACCGTCCGAGCCTCAATGAGAGCAGTTGTCCGGACGCCACGGGCGACGATTCCAGCCGCGTGGTGATCAGCCGGGCGTACTACCTGCGAGACATTCCGAGTGAACAGAACTCGCAGGTGTCCGAGCAGGTCCAGCAGCACTGGCAGCAGCAAGGCCATCTGATCGAAGGGGTCTCCAGGAACGGTTTCAACATCGCGGGACGATCGCGGCCGGACGACTTCCTGCTCGCGCTCGACCGGACGGGCGAGGGTGCATTGATGCTGGGAGTCACTTCCCCCTGCGTATCGGCGAGCGAAGATCCGACCGCCACTCCCCATCCGTGATCAGCCAGGGGAGCGGCGATCGATCCGTTGGTCTCGAGGGACGGATGCCCTCTCGGTGAGCGATGGCGCGGGTGGTGAGCGAACGTTCATCCTGCCTTGGCGGTGATCTCGGGTGTCGATGGGGTCGGCGTCTTGGTTGCCGCCGAGTCGGCCGGGGGTGGCGTTTGGTGCGGGATGGCGGGGCAGGTCCCGGGCTCGGGGTCGTGGGAGAGGACGAACCAGAGGGTGCAGCGTGGGGGCTCTTCGAGGAAGCCCCAGCGGGAGGAGAGGGCGCGGATCAGGCGGATGCCCCGGCCGGATTCGGTCAGGTCGTCGTCGGGGTGACAGGGCGCGGTGGGGATGGTGTCCGAGCCTTCGTCGGTGACCTTGACGAGGAGTTCGCCGCCGCCGTCGGCCAGGACGGCGACCTCGATGGACGTGGAGCGGGTGTGGACGGCCGCGTTGGTGACCGCCTCGGAGAGGAGGAGCAGGGCGTCGTCGCGGCACGGGTGGCGGTCGATGACCTTGGCCAGCCATCGTCTGGCCTCGCCTGCCGCCGTTTTCGACGGGGTGAAGGCGGCGGTGTCCAGGGGGCGGAAGTACGGCGCGATGATCATATGTGGCTGTGCCTTTCCTTGCGGGGGGCAGGGGCGAAGGTCCGCAGGCCTGGCTCTCGCCATCGGACGTGAAGCAGGAACACTCGCTGTGACATTTCGCATGCGGATCGCGACGCTAGGAAGGCAAGACGGACCCGAGCACGTCGCCGCCATGCCACCGCTGCGGCTTGAGTACCTCTCGCCGCGCGGCGACGCCGGGCTTCCTTGAGAAACCTGAGATTTACCAGGCCAAGACGCTTATGGTTGACCTCACTGAACCACTTAGCGTTATCGGCCGCGTTCGGAGAGTGGGGTGTGCGAGGTGGCGGGACAGACGACGCTGCTGAAGGTGCTGCTGGCCAAGCGGCACCTTCAGACGCACCGGGCGTTCCGGCTGGAGTACGACAAGGTGGCGCGCAAGCTGGACGCGCGGCTGATCGGCATCGCGCCGGGACGCGAGCAGTTCGCCCGCTGGCTCGCCGGCAAGGTCAAGACCAAGCCGTCCTCCGAGCACTGCCGGGTGCTGGAGCGCATGTTCCCCGGCCACACCGTTGCCGAATTGCTCGCCCCGTACGACCCTGGAAAGAACGAACCAAGTGTTTCCCCCACGCCCTCCGAGAATGAGGAGGCCGCCACGGACCGGCGACAGGTATTCCAGCTCGGCGCGGTGACCATGACCACCGGCCTATTGGACGGCCTCACGCAAGGCCCCGACCTGCTGGAACAGGCACTTCACTCGACCACCATCAGCGAGGGCAGATTGTCCTTGCTGGAGGCCGAGGCCGAGCAACTCGGTCTGTCCGGTGGTCGGGTGTCTTCGGAAAGCTTCATACGCGAGATCCTTCTAAATCTGTCGGGTGTGCGTGCGCTGCTGAAGGCTCATCAGCCCACCGCTGTTCAGCAACGCCTGGCACGGGTCGCGGCGCGGATGTCCTTCACGGTCGCCGAGCATCTTTTCTATCTCCACCAGCCCGAACTGGCCCGCCGCTGGTGGAGAACCTCCCTCCAGGCAGCCGAAGAGGCCGGAGATCGTAACTTCGCCGATCACGCCTACGCGGCCTGCGCCTACTTCCCGACCTACTCCAACGATCCGCTGAGCGTCCTCGCACACGTCACACCGCGCTTGGAACAGGCGACTAAAGCCACCCCCTCTATTGCTTGGATGTGGGGGTTCGCCGCCATGGCACATGCGGTCCTTGATAACCGCAGCGAATTCGAACGGGCGAACAACGCGGCACAAAACACTCTGGCACGTTGCGCTCCCGAGAGCCTCGCACCAAGCATCTTTTCGTTCCTGCCCAGAAAGCAGGCGTTTTATGAGACCCGTGCGCGTGCAGATCTTGGGGATGTCGAGGGGGCAGGAGAGGCAGCAGCTCGCGCACTGGCGGCCTTCGAACCGACCACAACAACCGATCCAGCCTTGACACGTCTCGCATACGCCAGCGCGTTGGCGAAGGCGGGTGAGATCGAAGAGGCATGCCGCCTGGCAGCGATTGCAATCGAGTGTCGAGACGTTCCGGCTCTCCCCGTGGTGATACGCGCCCACCAGTTTACCGCTCTAATTGGCCAGAAATCCGCCGCTGCCAACGAATGGCGCGAAGCCCTGAAGGCGATTCGAGTTCCAGAGCCAGGAGCTTATGCACGACCGACGGATAAGGCATAAGGAATACTCAGGGCCAGCTAGAATAGCGTCTTTGGCGGTCGGAATAGCCCTCCATCAATTGGCCCTTCTTCGCCGATCGACGATGCGTCTGGCAACGACGAGGAGGAGCCGCTGAGCTTTTTCCTGACCCTGCGAGATCGTTTCCCCGCATGAAATCCGGCTGCCACCTCCTGTTTGTACCGATACGAGTCAAGCGCCAGTAGCTCGCGTGCCCGCCACGGACACCGCTCCCCGGCCTGTCGGTGGCCACGGGCCGGGCAGTGCCCAAAGCCCTTGGGCAACGGACGGCGACCGCCTGCGCGGCCTCGCGGGACCGGAGAGCTCGTCAGGAGTTACCTCCCCGGGAGTAGCCCACCAGATTGTGATCCCGGTGCCGTACGAACGAAGCCTTCCTCTGCAGGACGCCTGAAGCGGCCGGGCCGGATGACGATTCGGGTACGAGTGGCGGCCGAAGGGGTGCAGGAACCGTGTGGAAGCGAAGAATCGTCAAGATCATTTCTATTACGCTGGCCGTGCTGGTCGGGATACCGGTCGCGGTGCTCGCGGGGCTTCTCGTTTGGGACGGTGGCATCGACGACGATCCACGCCGGGAGATCCTCGATGGGGTGCGGATCGATCTGCGGACGGCCGTGACCCGGCTCGGTCCTATCGAGTACGACCTGTACGGCGCGAAGGGCCCCGTGCTGCTGTCGGTCCACGCAGGGCTGGGCGGAGCCGATCAGGGACGGCTGTTCGCCGACTGGCTGCGCGGGGACTCGTTCCGCATCCTTAGCCCCTCGCGGCCGGGCTACCTCGGCACGCCGCTGGAAAGCGGCCGTACCAACGAGGAGCAGGCGGACCTGCTCGCCGCGCTGCTGGACGAACTCGGCATCGAGCGGGTCGGGGTCCTTGCGGTCTCGGCGGGAGCCCCCGTCGCCTACACCTTCGCCGCACGTCATCCGGACCGGATCTGGGGACTGGTCTCCATCGGCGGCGTGAGCAAACCGCAGCCCGGTGAGACGAGCTCGCCGGCGCGCAGAACGTTCCTGAACGTCGTCGGTCAGAAGCTCGCCCTGCTGACGGCGAGGCTCTCATTCGAGAGCGTGGTCGCCGGGACGTTGGACGAGACCAGCACCTTCACCGAGGAACAGCGGGCGAGGCGCGTCGCGTACATCATGAACACCCCGCACGTGCGGGCGCTCTTCGAGGCGATGTTCGCGACCACGTTTCCCTACCAGCGGCGCTGGCCGGGCACGGACAACGACGCGGCGCAGGCTCGGCGCGGCGGCCTGCCGCTGGAGCGGATCATGGCACCGACCCTGCTGATTCACGGCACGCAGGACGGTGATGTGACTTTCGACCATCACGAGTTCGCGGCCCAGCGGATACCCGGCGCGGAACGATACCGGATGGAACACGAGGATCACCTGGGCTTCTGGCTGAGTCCGGAAGGGTCTCGGGCACAAGCCGTAGCGAGGGACTTCCTCCGGAAACACGCGCCGGGCGAGTGAACGCGGTGGGCCGCCGGGGATTCCGGCCTGTGGCGAGCGCACGGCCGTGGCGCAGCGCGGTGCGCCGACGACGCGCCGACGGCGAGCCCACGCCGAGCACCGCCGCGAGGAGCACGGCGAGCACGGCGTCGGGCAGGCTCCCGCGGCCCCCTCGGATCGAACCGCGTTCCCGCACACTACGACGTGAATCGGCGCTCATCCCTCCGGGGCCGTATCGCGGACTACTCCCGGCGGCGTAGACCGGCCGCCGCTGCTTCTGGTGGGGTAGCGACAGCTCACTCCCCGCGCGGGACGCCCGAGACCGCCGACCGGACGACGATTGCGTCATGAGACTCCCAGTCAGATCTATCCAGGGGGCGGCGCTGCTGGCCACCGGGCTGCTCGCGGGCGCGTTCGGGTACGGCGCGGCCAATGTGGTCCCCACGTTCCGGGCCGTCCCGACGGATGTGCGCCTGACCTTCCACACCACGCTGATGAACGTCAACGCACCGATCATGCAGGGTGCGATGGCGCTGGCCATCCTCACCACCTTCGGCCTGGCGATCGCCCGCCGCCCGCGCCTGCCGTCGCTCGCCGCCGGCGCGCTGGTGCTGACCTCGCTGCTGATCACCCTGTTCGGCAACGTCCCGCTGCACCCCCGGTTCCGGGAATGGGCCGCCGACTCGGCCCCGGCCGACTACGCCGAACTCTTCCAGCGATGGGAGCTGTTTCACGCCCTGCGCACCCTGACCGCGCTGGCCGCCTTCGCGCTCATCGTCATCGCCGCCGTCGTCGCACGGCCCGCACCTCGCTGAGGACGTCATGTCGCACTGCCGCGACCAACGAACACGAGGACATGGCCGTATGAGCACATTTGAGGTGATCTAATGCCCGACTTCCACGCCTTTCTGACACGGATGCCGTACGAGCTGGCCTTCAGCCAGGAGGATGCCGCCACAATCCTGGACCGCTACTACTCCCCCGAAATCGAATACCACAACGACGGCATCACCCTCGACCGCCAGCGGCTGATCGACCACGCCGGACCGGTCCGCAAGAACGTCCGCGAACTGAACATCGAGATCCACGACACGCTGCTCGACGGCGACCGAGCCGCCGCCCGCTACACCATGACCGTCCTGGTCAGAAAGGACAAGACGGTGCGGATCGAGGTCTGCCTGTTCGCCCGGCTCGCCCCCGACGGACGGGTCCGCCGCGTCGACTCGATCACCAGGACCGTCACGCAGTGAACGGGAACGATTAGCGGACCGGGCGGCTTCGGCGGGCAGGCGTCGTCAGGTGAGCCACCGGGCGGTGGGCCACGTCTCCCTGCGCCACGCGCTGTCCCAGAACAGCCACTCGTACTCCGTGGCCCGGAGGAACGCCGCCGTCATGGCCTCGCGTGACTCGCCTTCAGCCGCGGCGAGACGGTCGGCGATGCTCTTGACCTGCTCGACCGACGCTGCGAAGTCCGGGTCGGAGTAGGTGGAGATCCACGCGCGGTACGGATGATCTTCGATGTGGGCGGTGCTTTGCAGGAGTGCCGTGCCCACGTCCTGGTACACCCAAAAACACGGCAGCAGCGCGGCCACGAGCACAGGGTACGGCTCGGCCAACGCGGTGGCCTGCAGGAACGACGAGTAGCCCAGGCACGTCGGCGAGGTCGCGATGCCCTCGATGTCCTCGGCGGACAGGCCGAACTCCTCGACGTACCCGGCGTGCAGGCTCCGCTCCACCACCAGCGCCGTGTGCGCGCCCTGCGCGAAGAACGCCGCCTCCTCGGGGTTCGCCGCCCGCACCGACGCCGTGGC
The DNA here is from genome assembly GCF_040678635.1 of Thermopolyspora sp. NPDC052614. Lineage (NCBI taxonomy): Bacteria > Bacillati > Actinomycetota > Actinomycetes > Streptosporangiales > Streptosporangiaceae > Thermopolyspora > Thermopolyspora sp. NPDC052614. The sequence goes on along the minus strand of NZ_JBFATZ010000022.1, from coordinate 74,905 downwards.
CAGCGCCTTGGCGAACGCCACCAGGTAGCGGGCGTCCTGGACGATGTAGAACGCGAACCGGTCGCGGTCGAGCGTGCCCGCCCCCAACTCGGTGTTGAACGGGTGATCGTGGATGGCGCGCACCAGCTTGGCCGCGCGTTCCCACACCTCGTCGCAGAATGCCGCGTCTCCCACGTGACGTCCCTCCGCTAGTGCTAACTAGTTCAGGTTCGACGGGTCTGATCTCAGCCCGGCCATGCCGGGCACCCCGCGTCACAGCACACCCTAACAGCGGCGCGCCGACCGGGGCACGACCAGGCGCCAGGTTCGAGGGTCGGCCCAGAGCCCGCGCACGAAGACGGCTTGTTACGTCGCAGCCGACGCGTCGCCTGCCAAGGCCGGACCACGTTCGCCACGCTGACCTGGCCTTTCAGCCGGGCCAGACTCGCATTCTTCAATAAGTGTAGGTTAATCTTCGTTTTTTGAAGGTTATGCCGCCGCCGCTGCTCCCGATCTTCCGTTCGGAGTCGCAGGTGAAACTCCTCACCTGGATGCTCCTGCATCCCGACACCGAGGACTCGATCAGTGGCCTCGCCGAACGCCTAGGGCTTCCGTGGCTGACCGTTCAGCGGGAGGCCGGGCGTCTCGTCCAGTCGGGCGTGCTTTCGTGCGGGAAGTGCGTGCCCGGCCCCACCTGCTCGTCGTGACTGACGAGGAGAAATGACGATGGTCGCCTGGTGACAGTCTGGCGGTGGGTACGGCCGCTCGCGGGGCGGCCGGCCGGTGAGGGTCGGCCGCCCCGCGTGATGGGTCAGGCGCCGCGGAGGGTGGCTCCGAGGCGGGTGGTGGCCAGGGCGACGGCGGCGTCGCGGGCGGCCGTGGTCTCCTCGACGGTAAGGGTGCGGTCGGGGGCGACAATCCGCCTTGGCCCATCGAAGTGAATCTGGTCGCGGTCCAGTCCAACCAGGCCGAAGCGGTCTGCTCGGCCACCGCGCGCCGCCGGCGTATCTTCCAGCCGTCGGTGAGCGGCTCGCAGCGGCGGGGCAAGGGAACTAATCGAATTCCGGAGTCGGCATCGGCAGTACTGAGTGTGGACCGTGCATCAATTCCTCATCGAGTCGGATGCCGCTTTCCAGTTCCACCACGGTCAGGCAGGCCGCTACGATGTCCACCGTGGCCTCCCCCTCCTCGCTGTCATATGCACTCGTGAGGAGGTCGGCGTAGCCGGCCAAAGGGCCGAGGAGGTCCGTCCAGGGTGTGAAGGGCAGGTCGAGCGGTTCGGGGTGTTCGAGGTTCCCTTCGGTGTTCCCATACCGGACGTACATGGTGGTGCCGCCATTGATATCGAAGGCCACATACCAGTGGCGAAAGCCTTCGCCGCCGAGTCTGTCGGTCACCTGCTTGTGTTCAGGCAGAGGGAAGGACCAATTCAAGGTGACGATGCCCGCACCAACCTGGTACAGGGAAAGGTCGGCACCGCTGTGTGGCTCACTAGGGCCTCGCAGTTCGACGGTGCCGAACCCCATCCGACGTACGGCCTCATCGATGGCGAGGATCCCGGAGTCGGGAATCGTCACCGTGTACGCCATATCCTCGCCGAGGTGGTCCAGCAGCTCAGTGTAATGAGCGACGACCTCATCCAACATAGTCTGATTGACCTTCCGTCTGTTCAGGAGGCCCCCCAGGATCACGGGCTGATCTGCGAAGCCTGGGGGGCATTGCTTCTGACGCCGCTCAGATACTAGTGCGGATTCTGTCCAGGCACATGCGCCTCTACCCAGTATTGATCATAAGTGATATTCCGGCGATTGCCGTCCTCTCCTAGGATCCTCTGGGTTCCGTAGAAGACGCCGAGCCTAATCCCGTCTTCGGTGTTGCGCTTATGCCATACAGGTCTAATCGACCAAGCGTAAGCGTCGGGGCTGTTCACCCGCTCTACACTAACCCAAGTGCCTTGCATGGTCGACTGGAACGGGAACTCGTCACATTCATAGACCTTGTGGAGTTTACCCTTCCCTAGTTCTGCATCCCTTCGATCATAGTCTGCGAATAGCTGCCTACACCGCTTGCGACTTTTTTCGTTATTCTTCCTTTTCCAGGTCCCGTTGACCAGGCGCGTGAGGGGTTCGCTGCTTACCGCCCAATGGCCTGGGATTATTTTGTCCCGCTTGACCGGAAGCGTCAACTCCGTCTTGTGCTGGGCCGTCCAAATATGGGATGCGACGCTTCGATATGCCATGTTGACGTTGTCGGGGTCTCCCATATGGGTCCATGGAAGGCCAGGACGGGTCTCTGTCGTCTCATATACAGCCGCCACCTTGTCAAAGATGCAACCGCTGCCATAATGCCGGATGAGGTAGGATGCCGAGTCGCATCGGGATTGCGGCTTGGCATCCGACCAGTAGTACTTCGGTTTCGTACTAGGAATACCATCGAGCCATATCTTGGTGTAAAATTTTGGATAGCAGTATTCGATCTTATCGATTCCCCCGCCGTTCTGCTCATTCGAAACGACGGTGAAGTCGACAGTCTTTCCGTCCCGCCACTCCTGCCAACTTGCCTCGGCATACGAGGTGCCCGTTATTGTGCAGGCACTGTTATGGGTCTTGGCGCCGAAAGCCATCATGGCTTGCCTGGCGTACACTCCACCGACCGGTTGTATGTTTTGCACAGATATGCTGTAGCGGGTGAACCGGTATTGCGTAGGCGCGTCCTTACCATTGCCGACGGCCGTTCCAATGATCGTGGCGTCCGCGAAGATACCGTTAACCATACTTCTTCGTGTACCCCACTGGGCATCACCGCTTGCGACCTCTTGAATGGCACACCAGTGTATGCGGCTCGCGTAATAGCCGTCAGGGCGGTACAGCCGTTCGCCGGTTCTGGCCTCCTGCTCATGTTCCCAGCACTCTGTCACACGCCAGTCCGCGTTTGCTGCAGGGAGCGCGGCGCGCGCGGAAGCGGAAGGGGCACGTTTGTCAGAGACGGTCAGGTTCTGCCACGGTGACCAAGCGCCGTCGGTGCCGATCCTGGCCCGCCAGCGCACGTGCTGCTCGGCGCGGAGCTTGCCAACCGGAACTTTCAGATCGACGTATGGCTTCTTCTCGTTGCCTGTGGCCTTACCCGACCAGATCAGACCTTTACCTCTCGACGACTTCGACGGGGACTCGATGATCTGTACTTCCAGGTTCGACGAATGCCGTCCCGCATCACTCTTCCAAACCCTGAAGCGGGGTGTGCGGGTGGTTACAGCGGTTCTCCCATCGACCTCAGCCGATCCAGATACCTCGAGCTTTACGGCGGAGGAAATCGTAACTGCAGCCTCTCCGGTTCGTACTGGCGATGCGCCGCCGCCTCCAATGGGAGAATCCATGTCGGTTTGAATTTGCTCTGCGGTCTGCGCAATGTTGTAGATACGGACCTCGTCGATCAACCCCCCGAAGAACTCGCCCCATACGGAATTGCCTCCGATGTGAAGATCACCGCCGTCGTCGTATATGTCGCCGGTGGCGGCAGCTTGACCGGCCAAAGAACCGTTGACGTACAACTTGGCGACGGTGCCGTCGTAGGTCAGCGCTAGGTGGCTCCACTCGTTTGGCCTTAGTGGACCGGTGGCTTCCGGAGTTGCCACCTCTCCGTCTTCCATTTTCAATAGCCAGCCGGCAGGTACGGAGCCATTTGAAGCGTACAGGCCATACGACGCGCCGTCTCCGGCAAAGAGATCCTTCATGACCACCGTATGCCAGTCCGTCAGTTCAGCCGGTCTTACCCAGGCCGATAGTGTCATGCCGCTGCCCAGGCGCAGGGATGGGCTATCACTGACGGTGATCATGCTGGTGGTGCCGTTGAAAGACAATGCTTTGCCGAACTTGCCCTCGGCGGCCCAACTCGTGTCCCTGGCGATTCCGGTGTTGTTCTGCCCGGAAGAGTCCGAGACCATCGTTCCGGTCCCTTCCTCCATACCGTAGGCCGCCACCAGTCCAGGCACGGGGCCGGGCGGGTCCGTCGGAGTCGGCGTAGGGGTCGGGGTTGGAGTTGGAGTGGGGGTCGAACCGGAGGCTCCGACAGGGGTGTTCATGTCGCTTTGGATCTGCTCTTCGGACTGCGCGACGTTGTAGATACGGACCTCGTCGATCAAACCGGTGAAGTGCTCGCCCCAGATGTTGTTTCCACCGATGGTCACTGCTCCGCCGTCGTCGTCAAGCGCTCCGTTGAGCGGTACTTCCGCCACCTGCGATCCGTTGACGTGCAGTCGGGCGGTGGTGCCGTCGTAGGAGAGCGCCACATGGCTCCAGACACCCGTCGCCAAAGGGGCGGATCCGTCGATCTGTGAGGTCCGGCCGTTGGATTGTAGCCAACCTGACGGGCTGACCCCATTGGAGGCGTAGAGCGCGTACGAAACGCCCTCGCCCGAGGTGAGTTCCTTGGCGATGACACTGCGCCAGTCGGTAACGCTGGTCGGCTTCACCCAGGCCGATAGTGTCAGGCCGCTGCCCAGGCGCAGGGATGGGCTATCACTGACGGTGATCATGCTGGTGGTGCCGTTGAAAGACAATGCTTTGCCGAACTTGCCCTCGGCGGCCCAACTCGTGTCCCTGGCGATTCCGGTGTTGTTCTGCCCGGAGGAGTCCGAGACCATCGTTCCGGTCCCTTCCTCCATACCGTAGGCCGCCACCAGTCCAGGCACGGGCGTGGCTCCGCCTACCGTCGTGAAGGTGGCAGCATAGTCGCTCATCACGTTCCCAGCCGTGTCCCTGGCTGCCTTGACTTCGATTCGGTAGCGCTCAGCTTCCTTCAAGGGTTGATCAGGCTTGAGTGACCAGGCCTGATCATCGGGTTCGATTTCCTCCGTACTCGGGTCATCACCGATCGGTGTGGCACTGAAGCTTATATCGGCCCCCGCCGAGTCCTTCAGCGCGAAGGTTTGGCCCGTCACCGACTCACCGAATGACACCCGAATCTGAGTATCAGTGGGAATACCGGTGTCTCCGTCGGCGGGGTTGGTCATGACCTGAGGGGGCACGGTGTCCGGCCCCGGCTCAGGTTCCGGATAGTCCTCATAGTCCCCTCCTTCGGTTCTGGCGAACTCCTCCAGTTCTTCCTCACTCAAGCCTGGCGGCGGCTCCAGCTCATTGGCGTTGACCAAGACGCTGGTGCGCGAGTTCAAAGCAGCCTGCCGGGCCTCCTCATCGGTGGGGTTGGTGAAGGGTGGGGTCTCATCCTCCGTCTGCCGTGTTCGCTGCGCATCCAGGTCCGCCTGAGTAGCGCCCCATTCGCCGTACTGGAACGTACCTACTTCCACGGTCTGCACGGGCTCGTATTCGATCATGAGGGTGGGGGCGTGGCGGCTGCCAGGGTAGGGCTGTCCGCTGTACTCGCTGGAGTAGTACTGGCGCCAGTTGATGGCGGCGGTTTCGCTGGCGGCTCGCAGGACCAGGCCGTGGTTGGGCACGTCCTGTTCGATCCAGGCGCGGGCTATGGTGGAGACCCGGTACCACAGGGCCTCGTCCTTGGCGCACCAGGTGTCGGTGGCGTCGTAGTTGTAACCGGCCGTGTTGAGTCCTTCGGTGCCGCCGGCTCTGGTCGGCTGGTTGTCCCAGTCCAGGCTCCAGGTGTCCCAGTCGGAGGTGATGCGCTGGGCGAGGATGCCCGAGCCCAGGACTTCTCCGCACAGGGCGTTGCCGGGGCCGCCGGACTTGTAGTTCCAGATGATCAGGTCGGCGTCGACGACGGTGGCGCCTTCCAGTTCCGGGACGTCCAGGTCGTACTTGAGGTAGACGCGGGCGATGTCGGCGCTGGTGGAGGTGGTGCCCGCGCGCAGCCAGCCGTCTGCGGCGTGGTTGCTGGAGGGGTCGTTCTTGCTGACCCAGGCGTCGTCGGGGCTTCCGCCGCCGAACCATTCGGAGGCGGCGGCGATCGTCACCGGGTAGGTCACCGCCGGGTCGGCCAGGAACTTCTCATCCGGGGTGAACACCAGTTCCGAGGTGGTGCCGGAGGTGTCCACACGCGCTTTGACCGGGGAGGTTTTGCCCTGGTCGGGGCCGGCCTCCACCTTGGCGTCCATGGCGGTCAGGACGATCGGCGCGGCGGCGGCCTTGCCGTTGGCGTCCTTCAGTTGCGGCAGTCCGTCGGGGGTTGTGCCGAACTTGGTGTCCTTGGGCAGGGTGAGCGGCAGTCGTACGGTCACCGGGCCGGTGGGCTTGTGGCGGAAGACGACCTGGGAGATGAAGCCGTCGGATTGGGCGTGCACGACCAGGTCGGCCCCGGGCGCTATGGCGTCGGGGTAGGTGACGGTGTTGCCGGAGATCTTGGGCTCGGGAAGGGCGCGGGTGACGGCAAGGCCGCTGGCGCCTTTCTCGCCGGTCGCGGTGACCAGGCGTTTGGCGCCGCGTTCGCCGAAGGTCAGCGGGGTTTTGACCCGGGCGGCGTGGAGTTCGCCGTCGCGGGTGACGATGCGGGTGTCGACGGGTTCCCATGCGCCGTTGGCGGGGTTCTTGAGCTGGACGGGCCGGGTGTACAGCGCGGCCTGCAGGTGCTTGCCGTCGGGTTTGGCCCAGACCTTCATCCGTTCGGTGAACCGGGAGGGGATCTCGACGGGCCGGCCGGACTTGGCGGCCTGGTCGAAGGCGGTCTTGATTCCGACATCTGCGGCGGGGTCGGATGGGGTGGTCGATGTGAGGGCCGGGGTGGGGGATGGCTTGGGGCCCTGGGCGGTCGCGGGCGCGCTCATGAGGGAGAGCGGCAGCGTCAGCGCCATGATCAGGGCCGCGCAGCGGCGCGTCCGGGTGGATAAACCGGACGTCGATCGGCTTGTGTTCATCACAACCTTTCGAACTGGTGTAGGGAAGCCAAGTGATCATCACATGGGGCGAAACTGGAAGTAAAGATCGTCTTCAGTAACAGGAAAGGGATCTTCCGTGATCACTACACGTAATCCCGGCACCGACATGCCGTCATCCGATTGCGGCCCTAGATGAATTCACCTCGTCTTCCCAGACATCTCAGGCACCGCGAACAACGCGGCCGACTTGCCGTTAATGACGTCAATGGCCGCTGCCGTACCGGCGCGACGATAATCGGGCAGGTGATGACGATGTTGACGGTTCCGGTATTCGCGCCACCGCCTCGCGTATCGCGGCGGCGTGAAGTCGCACGAGGTGGCCGGGGGTGTGGTCGGCCGTTGACGGCTGCGGTTGAGGCGCTCGCGGTGGAAGCGGCCGACCCGGCCCGACCAACCACACGGCGAATACCGTGGATTACACACTCCGAATATTTTGGAATACGGATATCCCAAATAGAGCCGATCCCCGCACTGACCCGCGTCTCTGTGCATGGCGGCGAACTCGTGGGGCGGCGGGGGTGCTCCGGCGTTCGCCTCCGCGCTCGGGGAGCGGCGTAATAGGCTGCAGCCGGGCGTTCAACATGGTCGTTCAGGCGATGGCGGAGCAGATTCGGCGGCTTGGGGGCAGGCGTCGGCGCCGAGACTGGGAGCACGCTCGGGGTGGTGTCGGGGCGGCCGGGAGCCTTTACCGGGATGGACGTCGCGGCCATGAACCGGCTGGTCGCCGATCTGGACCGGGCCGGGCGGGAGCTGCCGGAGGCCGGGGGCGGTTGACAGCGGAGTTGTCGGCGGCGTGCATGGTGGCCGCGCGCCGGGACGGCAGGTGGCCGATGCGTCAACGGCCAAGTGCGTGTGACTCTGGCGCAAAGTGTGTGATCACGCCACGGACTGTGACATGAAGGGTCGCTTGGAGGTTCGGTAGCAATCGTGTAACCCACCGAGCGTGAGAGCGGCCGCTCGGTGATGATCTCGTTCGACCAAGAACATGATCGTCATCAAACGGCCGCGGAGTCATTGTGCAACTCACCGGGCAACCTGCGGGTGTCGCCTGCCTGAAACTTCTCCTCCCCCACCTGTCCTGCCTGGTCATCGACCATGTGACCGACCGGGGTGGCCACGTACTCGTCGAAGCCCGGACCTCCGACGGTCCGGCCGGCTGCCCCAACTGCGGGATGTTGCCGTCTCGCAGGCACGGCTTCTACCGGCGACGATTGCAGGACCTGCCCGCGGGCGGGCGAACAGTACTGATCACGCTGACCGTACGACGATGGAAGTGCGAGAACACGATGTGCGCGACACGAACCTTCGGCCAGGCCGTCAATGGCCTGGCCGTGCGGTACGCCCGCAGCACCTCGCCCCTGCGCCACATGCCGGAGTCACTCGCGATCGCTGTGGCCGCCCGAGCCGCTTCACACCTGGCCGGCCTGCTCGGCATCGCCGTATCGCGCGACACCCTGATCCGGCTGATCCGCGCGCTGCCGGATCCGGCCATCGGCCCGGTCACCGTGCTGGGCATCGACGACCGGGCCAAACGGCGCGGGCACTCCTACGCCACCATTCTGATCAATATGGCAACCAGCCGACCCATCGACATTCTCGACGACCGCACCGCCGACGCCGTCACGACCTGGCTTAGCGGCCACCCGGAAATCCAGGTCATCCGCCGCGACCGCGCGGGGGCGTACGCGGAGGCCGCCACCACGGGAGCACCGCAGGCCACCCAGGTCGCCGATCGGTGGCACCTGTGGAGCAATCTGTGTCACGCGACCGAGAAGGCCGTCCGCGCGCACCGCGCTGACCTGCTCGAGCCCGAGGGCGTCGACATGCCGGTCGACATGCCGGTTGACGTTGCTCCGCCGGTCGCGGTCACGGCGCCCGCGACGCAGACCGCCTCGACGCCGCACCAGGCCGACTGTGATTCGGTCACCGCGACGCGGACCCGACAGCGACACGCCATCATTCACGACTTGGTCAGCAAGGGCCTGACGATCACGGCAATCTCCCGGCATCTGAGCTTGGATCGCAAAACGGTCCGCAAGTACCGTGACGCCGGCAGCGCCGAGGAAGTCATCAACGGCCCCCGCCGCTACAGCCGGGCCTTCGCAGCGTTCATCCCTTACCTTCAGCAGCGCGTCCACCACGACGGCGTCACCAACGCCGCCCAACTGTTCAGCGAGCTTCGCGAGCATGGCCATCGCGGGAGCCGGCGCACCGTCCGCCGTTACCTGAAACCTCTACGTTCTGCTGTCGCCGGCTTCCAGCCGCCGCCCGCCCCGCTCACCGTCGGCCAGGTCACCCGTTGGATCACCAGCCACCCCGACGATCTCTCCGGTGACGACAAAGTCCGGTTCAAGGCTCTGCTGGAGCGCAGCCCCGGCCTGCCCGGCCTGGCACAGCACGTGACCACGTTCGCCGAGATGATGATAAAGCGCACCGGAGCCTCCGCCCTGAAGACGTGGCCGGCCACCGTACACGCCGCGGACATTCCGCCGCTGCGCTCCTTCGCCCGCGGGATCGAACGCGATCTGGACGCCGTCATCAACGGCTTGACCCTGCCCTACTCCTCGGGTGCCGTCGAGGGCAATGTGACGAGGGTGAAGGCGCTCAAACGAAGCCGATATGGGCGGGCCAACCTCGACCTTCTCCGGAAGCTCATCCTCTGTGACCTCCGGCGGCGATGACCCTAGGTGAGGACGTCACATGATCTGCGCCAGAGCCCACGCACTTGGCCGTTGACAAAGGCCGACAATCTCGTGGCGGAGTTGAACAGTGCATTCGACCTGACCGGATCCTCCGTCAGGCAACGCGCCGGGGCTTTCGTCAACGCCATCGTCGACCTGTTTGCAGGCAGGGACGCCGCGCCGCACGCCACCTCGCCGCTCTTCACCGACAGCCTTTTCGCCCCGCCCTTCCCTCCTGCGACCGTGAACTTCGCCGCCGAACTCCGCCGACCCCCGCCGACGAACTGCCGCTGCGTGATCTGATCACGGGTGCGCCGCGCACCAAGAGCGTCCCCCGCCGGAACTCGTGGCCATCTATTCCCGCGTGTCTCCAGGTGTTGCGGATCGCCGCGACGCCGACGGCCAGAACTTGGGGGGAGCGGCGGCCGGATCGACGACACGCAACCGGCTTGCCGAAGTGGGATCAATGCCTCGCAGTGTGATCAGCCTCTGGCCGTCGGCTTCCTGCAGCAGTGTCAGTGCATGAGGCAGGCCGGCGGTGACGGTTGCGATGGCGATACTTATGCCGACCAGGCCCGTATGCTTATGCGGGTATTCGATCCGATGCAGCCCCGAAGCGGCTATGGCGGCCACCTCCCGCGGTCGCTGCATCTGGCGACCATCGTTGGTCAGCACGACGTGAAAACCTTCGGCCGCCGCCCTCGGGTACAGGGCTTCATCCTGCGTCCCCGACCAGCCGTCGAGATCAAGAAGGTGAACGATCTCATGGCCGACGATGAAGCAGGTGAGGATCTGGTGGAGGGGACGAGGAACGTTCTCATCCAGCAGCAGCCTCACGCGGCTCCCTGGGAGGTTCGTAGCTGTCGACATAGTCGGCGAAGTCCACCGCGTCCCGCGCCGCGTCCGCCGACACGCTCGGGTAGAACTGTGAGATCCGATCGGCCGGGACGCCATCGCGCACCAAAGCCGCGACCTCGTCATAGGGCACCCGAGTGCCTTTGATCACCGGTGTCCCGCCGCGCACTGCCGGATCCACGGTGACGCGCTCACGTGGATGAAGCAGGTCGGGGATGTGCCGACCGTCCCGATAGAATGAGCGCAATACGTCTACCATGTCGTGGATTACCACGTTTGCTTTACGGCGCACCAGGTCGGTCGCTTGTCCCGGCTCCACCAGGTAGATCGTCGACCCGTCGGCAACGAGTCGATAGGCCGACAGGTGCTCCCGCTCCCGCAGATCGTCTCGCAGGGTGTCCAGCGCTCGGCGGATTCTTTGCAGCGAGGCGTCGTTGCGGAGCCGCACGCATGTCCGCAGTGCCACCACATCTCGGAATGAGTAGAGGACCGGCCGCGTCGCGGAGACCTCCGGCACGAGCACCGCTCCACGAACCGTATCCGCCTTACGCCAGTGGGCGAGCTGGCGCAGCGTGGCGCCCGACAGGGCCGCCGCGAGCTTCGGGCTGTAGGACACCAGCTCCCCTCCCCTCGCCCGTTGATCAGGTGTCTTGCCGCCACATCATCGCAAACATTCCGGCGATCCGCCGGTTCAACGCTCGGCCAATGCCAGGACAGCATGTTTGCCGTCAAGCTGCGCCATCTGCCGTACGGCCTATTGAGCGCGCCTGTCGCCACCGAGCGGCGGGAGCAAGTGGAGAAGCTGCTGCAGCATGAGCCGCCGTATCGTCCCGTGCGGTGACAGGCCGGCGGTGGGTGCGGGCGTTTGCGGGGCGGTCGGCCGGTGAGGGGCGGCCGCCCCGCGGGGTGGGTCAGGCGCCGCGGAGGGTGGCTCCGAGGCGGGTGGTGGCCAGGGCGACGGCGGCGTCGCGGGCGGCCGTGGTCTCCTCGACGGTGAGGGTGCGGTCGGGGGCGCGGAAGCGCAGGGTGTAGGCGAGGGACTTGTTGCCCTCGCCCACCTGGGCTCCGGTGTAGACGTCGAACAGGCGGATGGATTCCAGCAGTTCGCCCGCGCCCTCGCGGAGCGTCGCCTCGACGTCGGCCACCGGGGTGGCGGCGGGGACGATGAGGGCGACGTCCTGGGTCGCGACCGGGTAGGTGGAGATCGGCGGGGTCTGGGCGGGGCCGGGCAGGAGGTCCTCCAGCGCGGTCAGCTCCAGTTCCACGGCGCTGGTGCGCGGCGGGAGGCCGTACGCCTCGACGACGCGCGGGTGCAGTTCGCCCGCGTGGCCGATCAGGCGGTCGCCGACGTGCAGGGCGGCGCAGCGGCCCGGGTGCCACGGGTCGTGCTGGTCGGCCGTGACGCGCACGTCGAGGCCGGCCTCGCGGACGACCGTGCGGGCCGCCTCGACGGCGTCCGCCCAGGAGGCCTGGCGGCCCTTGCCCCACCAGCCGGAGCGGTCGAACTCGCCGGCGAGGACGACGGCGATCCGGCGCGGCTGGGACGGCAGGGCCGACTCGATGCGGTCGAGCTCCTCGCGGGTCGGGCGGCGGTCGACGGCGAGCACCGGGGCGGTGCCGGGCGCGTCGGGGCGCGGCCGGTAGACCAGGCCGGTCTCGAACAGCGCCAGGTCGGGGAAGCCGCGGCCCACGTTGCGGACCAGCGTCTTGAACAGGCCGGGCAGCAGCGTGGTCCGCATCAGCGGCTCGTCCTCGCTGAGCGGGTTGGCGAGGCGTACGGCGACGCGGCGCGGGTCGTCGGGCGGGAGCTGGAGGTTGTCCAGGTCCTTCGGCGACATGAACGGGTAGGCCAGCACCTCCACGTATCCGGCCGCGGCGAGCGCCCGGCCCGCGCGGCGGCGCAGGCGCTGGGCCTCGGTGAGGCCGGAGCCGGCGGGGGCGGCGGGCAGCACCGACGGCAGGGCGTCGTAGCCGACCAGGCGGATGACCTCCTCGGCCAGGTCGTTGGGGTCGGTGAGGTCGGGGCGCCACGACGGCGGGGTGACCGTGATCAGGTCGGTGGAGTCGCCGATGACCGAGAGCTTGTCGGCGAGCGCGCCGCCGGAGACGGTCGCGGTCCCGAGGGTCGCGCCCGCGGCGACCGGCGCCGTGGCGTCCGCCTCTCCCCCGGCGGCCGGGGCCGGCCCCGTCACGGCGGACACGGAGGCGTCGTCCTCGGCCTGGGCGCCCGCCGCGACCGTGCAGCCGACCTTCTCCAGGCTGCGGATGACGGTCTCGCGGTCGTACGGCAGGCCCGCGACGCGGCCCGGGTAGTCCACCGGAATGGTGATCGTCGTGGGCTCGGCGTCGTACGACACGTGCGTCACGCCGGGCTGGGCGGTGCCGCGCCCGTAGGCGACCAGGAGCTGCACGGCCCGCCAGGAGGCGTACAGCGGCAGCTCGCGGTCGACGCCGCGCTCGAACCGGCGCGACGCCTCGCTGACCAGGTTGTGCCGCCGCGACCCTCGCGCGATGCCGGTCGCCGAGAAGTGCGCCGCCTCGATCACCACGTTCGTCGAGGTCTCGGAGATCTCGGTGTGCACGCCGCCCATCGTGCCCGCGATCGAGATCGGCCCGGACTCGTCGGTGATGAGGATGTCCTCGGGGTGGAGCTTGCGGGTGACGTGGTCGAGCGTCTCCAGCGTCTCGCCCTCGGCGGCCCGCCGGACCGTGATCGTGCCCTGCAGGCGGTCGGCGTCGAAGGCGTGCAGCGGCTGGCCGAGCTCCAGCATGACGTAGTTGGTGACGTCGACCGCGAGCGACACCGGGCGCATGCCGGCGCGGGCGAGCCGTACCCGCATCCACATCGGCGAGGGCGCCTCGGGGTCGAAGCCGGTGACGCTGCGCAGCACGAAGCGGTCGCAGGCGGTCGGGTCGGCGATCGCGGCCGGGTACGACGCGCCGGAGTCGGCGGGCAGCTCGATGTCGGCCGGGTCGCGGAACGGCACGCCGTAGGCGATGGCGGCCTCGCGGGCGACGCCGCGGATCGACAGCGCGTACCCGCGGTCGGGCGTGATCTCCAGTTCCAGCACGTCGTCGCGCAGGCCGAGCAGCTCGACGACGTCGGCGCCGATCGGGGTGTCGGCGGGCAGCACGAGGATGCCGCTGTGGTCGTCGCCGACGCCCAGCTCCCGCGCCGAGCAGATCATGCCGTCCGACAGCCGCCCGTACGTCTTGCGCGAGCCGATCTCGAAGTGCTCACCGGGTTTGGCACCGGGCAGCACCGCGCCGGGCAGCGCCACCGGCACCCGGTCGCCCGCGACGAAGTTGGTCGCGCCGCAGACGATGCCGCGCGGCGCGGCCTCGCCGACCTCGACCTGGCAGTACCGGACGGGCTTCTTGAAGCCGGTGAGCTCCTCGACGGCGAGCACCTCGCCGACGACCACGTTCTTGATCTCGTGGCCGACGGACTCGATGCCCTCCAGCTTGAGACCGGCGGCGGTCAGCCGGTCGGCGATCTCGTGAGCGGTGGCGGCGGGCAGGTCGACGTACTCCCGCAGCCAGGAAAGCGGGACCTTCATCAGACCTCCACTCCGAACGGGAGCGTGAAGCGCACGTCTCCCTCGACCATGTCGCGCATGTCACCGGCGTTGTGCCGGAACATCAGGGTCCGCTCGATGCCCATGCCGAACGCGAACCCGGAGTACCGCGCCGGGTCGACGCCGCAGGCGACGAGCACGCGCGGGTTGACCATGCCGCAGCCGCCCCACTCGATCCAGCCCTCGGACTTGCACGTACGGCACGGCGCCCCGCCGGGCCGCGCCGAGTCCCCGCGGCAGACGAAGCAGCGCAGGTCCATCTCGGCCGACGGCTCGGTGAACGGGAAGTAGTTGGGCCGGAACCGGGTCCCGATGCCCTCGCCGAACATCACCTCGGCGAACCGGTCGAGCGTGCCCTTCAGGTGGGCCATGGTGAGGCCCTCGTCCACGGCGAGGCCCTCGACCTGGTGGAACACCGGCGTGTGGGTGGCGTCCAGCTCGTCGGTGCGGAACGTCTTGCCGGGCGCGATCACGTACACGGGCAGCTTGCGGCCGAGCAGCGCGCGGACCTGCACCGGCGAGGTCTGGGTACGCAGCACCATGCCCGAGTCGGGCGAGCCGACGAAGAACGTGTCGTGCTCGGAGCGCGCGGGATGGTCGGCGGCGATGTTGAGGGCGTCGAAGTTGAACCACTCGCCCTCCAGCTCGGGCCCCTCGGCCACCTCGTAGCCCATGCCGATGAACGTGTCGGCGATGCGCTCCTGCAGGGTGGTGAGCGGGTGCCGGGCGCCGCGCGGGCGGCGGTCCCACGGCAGCGTGACGTCGACGGTCTCCTCGACGAGGACCCGCGCGTCGCGTTCGGCCTCCAGCTCGGCCTGGCGGGCGGCCAGCGCCTCGGAGATGGCCTTGCGGGCAGCGCCGACGCGCTTGCCCGCCTCGGCGCGGGCCTGCGGGGGCAGCGCGCCGATCTCGCGGTTGGCCAGGGCGATCGGCGAGCGGTCGCCGGCGTGGGCCAGCCGTATCTGCTTCAGATCGTCGAGGTCTCTGGCCGCGGCGATCGCGGCGAGGGCGTCGGCCTGCATGCGCGCGACCTCGTCAGCATGCAGCGGCGTCACCTCGACGGGGTCATAGGTGTTCGACATGAGGATTCGAGAGCTCCGATATCAGGGCCTAAGCGGCAAGAGTCTAGTGTCCGAGCGGCCCACCGGCCCAAATCGCCGCGTCGTCGATGATCGGACGATCGACGATCACGCGAATTCAGGTGCCCCGGTGGGCATGGTAAATCGAAACTCGGCCCCGCCGCCGGGCGCCTGCTGCACGGTGATCGTGCCGCCGTGGGCCTCGACCAGGCCCTTGACGATGAACAGGCCCAGGCCCGTGCCGCCCCGGCGGCGGCTGTTGCCGCGCCAGAACTGCCGGAACACGCGCGCGGCGAGCTCGGGTGCGACACCCTCACCTTGATCGCGCACGGACACGGCCACTCCCCATTCGATGGGCTCCATCTCTATGGTGACCGTACCGCGCCCGTGGCGCACCGCGTTTTCCAGCAGGTTGCCGAGAATCTGGTCGATCTTGTCCTGGTCGAGCCACGTCTCGGGCAGTTCGCCGCGCACCACCAGGCGGAACCGGTCCTCGGGCTCGCCCGAGGCGACCCGCCCCGCGATGAGGCGGCGGGCCCGCGCGGGCAGGTCGACGATCTGCCGGTGGATCTCCAGTCGGCCGGACTCGATGCGGGACACGTCCAGCAGTTCGGTGATGAGCCGGGTGACGCGGTCGGCGTCGGAGTTCACCGTCTCCAGCATGACACGCTTCTGGTCGTCGGTGAGCCGGTCCCACTTGGCCAGCAGGGTCGCGGTGAAGCCCTTGACGCTCGTCAGCGGGGAGCGCAGCTCGTGCGCGACGGTGGAGACCAGGTCGGCCCGGCTGCGTTCCAGCCGGGCGCGGGCGGCGGCGTCGCGCAGGGTGACGACGACCTTGACGACGTCGCCGCAGCGGGCGGGCTCGCGCACGAACCGCGCCGCGACGAGCATCTCCTGGCCGCCGGGCAGGTGCAGCGGGCGCTCCGGCTGGCGGGTGCGGATGCGCAGGCCGCCGTGCGGGTCCAGCCACTTCCACCACTCGCGTCCGTCGGCGTCGCGGAACGGGAGCACGTCGGCGATGGGCCGGCCGATCGCCGACGCGGCGCAGACCCCGGTCAGCCGTTCGGCCGCCCGGTTGAGGACGACGATCTGCCCGTCGGGGCCGGTCACGACCAGTCCGTCGGGTAGTTCGTCGACCGGTATCGCACCTACCGCATCAGCGTCCGGCTGATGGGTCCCTTCGCCGTGCACAACCGCCTCCTCGCCGCTACAACGCCGACAATAGCGGGTTTCCCGGGCCCAGTGGCAGCCTCACTTCTCCGGCGGCATGGGCCAAAGGAGACATCATCGCCTGGTGGGCGGCGGGCGAAGCCGTCTCCGCGCCGCCCCGGGCTTGGCCGCCCACTGTGGCGACCGTCACGCCCGCGCGGTGGGTAACGATGGGGGTAACGACGGGGGTAACGACGAGGGAGGTGACGACGGGCTTTGGCGGATCGCCCGTGCGGAGGCGTACAGGCACACGGCCGCGGCGGTGGCGAGGTTGAGGCTTTCGGCGCGGCCGTAGATGGGCACGCGCACCACCTCGTCGGCGAGGGCGAGGATGTCCTCGGGCAGGCCCCAGGCCTCGTTGCCGAAGATCCATCCGGCGGGCCGGGTGAGGTCCACGTCGTCGAGCGTCGCCTCGCCCGCGCCGTCGGCGGCGAGCACGCGCAGGCCGGTCTCGCGCAGGCGCTTCACGGCGTCCCCGATGTTCACACCGGTCGCGACGGGCAGGTGGAACAGGCTTCCGGCGCCGGCCCGCACGCATTTGCCGTTGTAGGGGTCCACCGAGGCGTCGGTGAACACGACCGCGTCCGCTCCGGCCGCGTCCGCCGTGCGCAGCACGGTGCCGGCGTTGCCCGGGTCGCGTACGTGGGCCATGACGGCGACCAGCCGCGCGCCCGGGGCGACCGCCTCGTCGAGCGGCACGTGCACGAACCGGCACACCGCGAGCAATCCCTGGGGGGTGACGGTCTGCGCCAGCTCCGCCATCACCTCGCCGCTGACGGCGTGCACCGGTACGCCCGCCCGCAGGGCGTCCTCGATGATGGCGGCGTGCCGCGCCCGCGCCTCGGCGGTCACGAACAGCTCGGTGACGACGCCGTCCAGCGCCATCGCCTCGCGTACGGCCTGCGGCCCCTCGGCGAGGAACGCGCGATCCCGCTCCCGGAATGCCCGCTTCGCCAGCCGCCGGGCCGCCTTCACGCGCGGCGACCTGATGTTCGTCAGTTCCGGCACGGCAGCCATTCGACCCCCCCGTCACGTTCATACCGAAAAGTACCGGGTCGGCATCCCGTCCGTGGCACCAAACGCGCGAATCGCCTTTGCATCGCCCCCGAATGACGCCGAACCGCGGTCGGGTGGCGGCCGAGTGCTGGGTACGCCGCCGCCGGAGGGCCGCCCGCCGGTGAAGCGCCCGGCTCCCGCGCTGAAAATCTCATGCCGCGGGCACACGGATCGGCGCGTGTGACCACCCCTCGTCCTTCGCCCCGGAACCGGCTCCCCTGGGGGATCGGGCATCCGGGCCGAACGCAAACCGTCCACCTCGATGCGGGCGGGCCGCCAAGGTGGACGGTCGGACGCGTGACTCCTCCGCTTCCCGGGGGAAACGGGTTCTCGCCTTCCTCCGCTGAGGGAGGCGACGGACAAGCCCTGCCCGTTCGGAACACAAGACCTGGTGACTCCCTCCCCACGCCCGAAGGCGGGGGACTCCCGTGGCCGATCTGCGGCCGGCGCGACCGTGACGGCTGGTTGGCGCTTCGCGGACCGCCGCCCATCGGGGAGGTCTCCACGCCCTGTCACCGCAAGCCCTGCGGGTGTCTTAGGTCTGATGACCGGAAGTTTGGAGGGATGGGCTGACCCCACGGCCAAAGCCGGGGGTCTGCGCCCAAGAATCTAGATCGGGTAGGCGATTCCCCGCGGGGCGGACCCGCGGTCCCTCGCCGGGGCCGATGGGCCCGTGGGACCGGTCAGCCGGCCACCGGGGCGTTCACGTCGGCGGGCAGCGCCTTGCGCGCGGCCTCGACCAGTACGGCGAAGGCCGGGGCGTCCGTCACCGCCAGGTCGGCGAGGATCTTGCGGTCGACCTCGATGCCCGCGAGCCGCAGACCCTGGATGAAACGGTTGTAGGTGATGCCGTTCTGCCTGGCCGCGGCGTTGATTCGCTGGATCCACAGACGCCGGAAGGCGCCCTTCTTGTCCTTGCGGTCGCGGTAGGCGTACGTCATCGAGTGGAGCATCTGCTCCTTGGCCTTGCGGTAGAGCCGTGACCGCTGGCCCCGGTAGCCCTTCGCCCGCTCGAGAACGACCCTGCGCTTCTTCTTGGCGTTGAGCGCCCTCTTCACGCGTGCCATGTCTATCAGTCTCCCCGGGGTTGGTTACTTCGCGAGCAGCTTCTTGACGCGCTTGACGTCGGCGTCGGCGATCACGACTTCGGACTTGAGACGACGCGTCACCGTCGACGACTTGTGCTCGTTGTAGTGGGCGCGGTTGGCGCGGCGGCGCACGATCTTGCCGGAACCGGTCAGCCGGAACCTCTTCTTCGTGCCGCTGTGCGTCTTCATCTTCGGCATTAGCCGTCTCTCCCTCGTTCGTCGTGCCGATGACCGGGCAGATGCCACCCGGTCGAAGGCGGCACACATCCATCGCCCGCGCCCGCGAAGGGGCGGGGCCTCTGCCCGGTCCCGGCTCTGTCCTATCGGGCCGCCCGGCGGACGCTCCGCTCAGGCGGCCCGCTCCACCTCGGCGCGGCTACTCGTGCGGCGCCGGCTCCGGCTCCGCCACGTTGTCGCCGCGTCGCGCGCGTGCCGCCGCCCGCTCGGCCTTGGCCTCGGCCTTCTTCTTGTGCGGCCCGATCACCATGATCATGTTACGCCCGTCCTGCTTCGGCTGGGACTCCACGAAGCCCAGATCCGTGACGTCCTCGGCGAGCCGCTGCAGGAGCCGGAATCCCAGCTCCGGACGGGACTGCTCGCGCCCGCGGAACATGATGGTGACCTTGACCTTATCCCCCGCCTTCAGGAAGCGCACGACGTGACCCTTTTTGGTCTCGTAGTCGTGCGGGTCGATCTTCGGTCGGAGTTTGATCTCCTTGATGATCGTATGTGCCTGGTTTCGACGCGCCTCGCGTGCCTTCATGGCCGACTCGTACTTGTACTTGCCGTAGTCCATGAGCTTGCATACGGGCGGCCGGGCGGTGGCCGCGACCTCCACGAGGTCGAGGTCGGCCTCCTGGGCCAGCTTCAACGCATCGCCGATGGAGACGATGCCGACCTGCTCGCCGTTGGGGCCGACGAGGCGTACCTCCGGCACACGGATGCGGTCGTTGATGCGGAGCTCGGCGCTGATGGGACCTCCTAGGTTGCGCTTGTCGGCCGCCCCCTCGGACGGCCGCCACCTGCATGATCGTGCCGGGAACCTCCCGCGGAAGCGAAAAGCCCCGCACGTCGCGCATGCGGGGCCACCGAGCTCACGGACCGGAGCTCTCCCGATCGGCCTTGCCCTCGTCGCCTTCGGGCCGGCCGGTTCGGTGTGATCCTTGACCCGCCCGCCTTTCAGCGGGCCAGGTGGGAGGAGGACCTCCGCTTGCGCATCCGGCAGGCATGCCGGACCGATCAAGCAGTCACACTACCACAACAACGCGCGACCGCCGAATCATCCGTGTTCGCGCACCGGTCACGATTCGGGCTCGCGACCAGGGCACTCGCCCGGGGCCTCGGCGGGCCCCCGACGCAACCCCTCGCAGGTCTCAGGCGACCTGTGCGAGGTCCTCGCGAACCTCGGTGATCGTGCCTCCTCCGCTTCCCGAGGGAAGCGGCGTCTCTCCTGCCGTCCGCCGATGCGGGCTGCGGACGAATCATACCGTTTCGACCGAAAAGGCCATATCAGGAAAGCGATTCCCCCGCAGGGTGAACCCGGCAATTTCCCACAGATTCAGTGGGACTCGCTCAGTGGGACTCGGCGCGGCGGGCGAGCTCGGCCTCCCCGGCGGCGCGCATCGCCTCCACCGGCACGTCCGCGCGGCCGGTCATGAGCTCGACCTGCCGGACGGCCTGGTGCAGGAGCATCGCCAGGCCGCCGACGACCACGCCCCCGCCCTCGGCCACCCTACGGCCCAGCACCGTCGGCCAGGGCGCGTAGACGACGTCGAGCAGGGCCGGGACCCCGGCCAGCCTGGGCGCGAGCGGATCGGCCGCGCCCGAGGGCAGCGTGCAGATCACCAGGTCGGCGTCCGGGACGTACCGGTCGAGCGTCCGCACCGCCAGCCCCACGCCGAACCGCCGCGCGGCCTCCCGCACGTCGCCGGCCCGCGCCGGGTCGCGTACCACCAGATCCGCCTTGTCCAGGCCCAGCTCGGGCAGCGCGGCGACGGCCGAGGCCGCGGTGGCGCCGCCGCCGATGATCGCCGCCGAGGCCGGCGTGCGCACCCCGGCCTCGCGCAGCGCCGCCACGATGCCGTACACGTCGGTGTTGTCGCCGTGCCGCGCGCCGTCCCGCAGCACGACCGTGTTCGCCCCGCCGACCCGGGCGGCGAGCGGGGAGACGGTGTCGAGCAGCGGCAGGACGGCCTTCTTCAGCGGCATCGTGAGCGAGAGCCCGGCCCAGTCGGCGTCGAGGCCGTCCAGGAAGGCGGCCAGCCCGCCCTCATCGACCTCGTACCGGTCGTAGCGCCAGTCCGTCAGGCCGAGCGCGGCGTACGCGGCCCGGTGCAGCACCGGCGAGAGCGAGTGGGCGACCGGAGAGCCGAGCACGGCCGCCCGCCGCGTGCGCCCGCTCATCCGCCCGCCCGGTTGCGGTTGTACTCGGCGACGTTGCGGTCGTGCTCGGCCTGCGTCTCGGCGAACTTGGTGATCTTGTTCTTCGGGTCGGTGGTGACGAAGAACAGCCAGTTCCCCTTCGCCGGGTTGAGCGCGGCCTCGATCGCGTCGTCGCCCGGGTTGCAGATCGGGCCCGGGGGCAGGCCCAGCCGCCGGTAGGTGTTGTACGGCGAGTCGCTGGCGCGGTCGGCCGCGCTGGCGTGCAGGCCGAACTTGCCCACGCCGTACAGCACCGCGCTGTCCATCTGCAGCATCATCGGTGGGGTGCGGTTGAGGCGGTTGTAGAGGACGCGGGCGATCTTGGCCATGTCGCTCTTCTTCCCGGACTCGGCCTGCACGATGCTCGCCAGCGTGATGACCTGATTCGGCGTCAGGCCGCGCTCCTTGGCCCCTTCGACCAGGTCGGCCTTCTCGGCGGCGACCTCGAAGCGTCCCACCATGTCGGTGAGGATGTCCTTGGGGGTCTTGTTCGGGGGGATCTCGTAGGTGGCCGGGAAGGCGTACCCCTCCAGGGCCTTGGCGTAGGAGGGCAGGCCGATGTCCTTGCGGCGCTTGGCGGCCCGCTCGAACTCCTCCACGGGTCGGCCGGTCGCGGTGGCCAGCCGCTCGAGCACCTGGGACAGGCGCAGGCCCTCGGGGATCGTGATCGTCGTGCGCAGGCGGTGCTTCGGGTCGAGCGCCTCGACGGCGTACTCCGCGGCCATCTGCTTGCGCAGCTTGTACACGCCGGGCTGCAGCGATCCGATCTTGCCCGCGGCGCTCGCCGCGTCGGTGAAGGCGCGGGCGCTCTTGACCACGTCCTCCTCCACCAGGGTCTGGGCGATCTCGGTGGCGCTCTGGCCCTCCTTGATCTCGATGGTCACCTCCCCGCTGCCCCGGCCGGTGTAGTCGTCGGGGACGAGGACGTCGTTGAGCCACCGGTAGCCGTAGTAGCCGCCTCCGCCCAGGATGCCGAGGACGATGACGATGGCGAACACGGAGGCCGCGAATCCCTTGCGCCGGTTGCGGCGTCGACGACGGCGGCTGCGGCTTCTGGCGCTTCTTGACGGTCCGCTGGCGCGGCGCCGGTACGACCCGTCGTCGTCCTCGGAGCCGAGCAGGGCGTCCATATCGAGATCGTTCATAGGTGCGCTGGCCAATCTCCCCGCATTACCCGTCCGGCGTCAAGCGGAAGTGCCGAACTCGTCGGGGTTGCGACGGCGGAGGGTGAACCGCCCTTGAAAACCGGACGTTGCTCCATATATGCGTTATCGCCCGCGCGGGAACGTCGATGATTCCCCTGGTCATCTGGCCGACCTGGGGCACCTGTACGTCTGTTCCCGAAATCCCACGAACTCACTCGCTTCATTAGGGAATTCCACGAGTGTACGCCCTGGAGCCTCGGCGTCGCCGGTGTTTGCCCAGATAGGCGGCCCGACTCAGCCAAGACCGGCCAATTCCCGCACGCTTCCCTCGCACTTCCCTCACGCGGGCCGGGAGCCGGGAGGCGTGACCAGCAGGCCCGGCGGGCGGCCCGAGGCGCGTTCGGCGTCCAGGGCGGCCTGCAACAGGACGACCGCGGCCATCTGGTCGACCACCTCGCGCTGCCTCCTCCCGCGTACGCCGCCCGCGGACAGCCGCTGCTGGGCCGTGACGGTGGTGAGCCGCTCGTCGTACAGCCGCACCGGCAGCGGGGCCAGCCGGGCCGCCAGCCGGGCGGCGAACTCGCGGGCGGCCGACGCGGCGGCGCCCTCCCGGCCCGACAGGGAGGTGGGCAGGCCGACCACGATCTCGGCCGCCTCGTGTTCGGCCGCGACCGCCGCGATGCGGGCCAGGTCGCCCTTGCCGCGCCGTACGGTCTCGACCGGCGTGGCGAGCAGCCCCGCGGGGTCGCTGCGCGCCACGCCGACGCGGACCGTGCCGACGTCGATGCCGAGCCGTACGCCGGATCTCATCACGTACCCGGAGGGGGCTCAGCCGAGGATCTCGCGCGCCGCGGCCTCGACCGCGCCGAGCGCCTCGCCGATCGCCTCGGGGCGGGAGCCGCCGCCCTGGGCGACGTCGTCCTTGCCGCCACCGCCGCCGCCGAGCGCCTTGGCGGCCACGCCGACGAGCCGACCGGCCTTCAGGCCGCGCTCGACCCCGGCGGGGTTCACCGCGGCGACGACCACCGGCCGGTCCGCCGGGACGCCGGCGATCACCACGACCGCCGCCCGGTCGGCGGGGAACCTGCCGCGCACGTCGAGCGCGAGCCTGCGCAGGTCGTCGGCGGTGGTGCCGTCGGGCGCGCGGTGCGCGACGAGCGAGACCCCGCCGAGGTCGCGGGCGTTCGCCGCGAGCTCGCCCGCCGCCGCGAGGACCTGGGCCGAGCGCAGCCGCTCCAGCTCCTTCTCCGCCGCGCGCAGCCGGCTCACGATGCCCTCGACGCGCTCGGGCAGCTCCTCGGGGCGGGCCTTGAGCTGGTCGGAGAGCTGGGAGACGAGCACACTCTCGCGGGCCAGGAAGCGGAAGGCGTCCAGGCCGACCAGCGCCTCGACGCGGCGCACGCCGGCGCCGATCGAGGACTCGGTGAGGACCTTGATCAGGCCGAGCTGGCCCGAGCTCGCCACGTGGGTGCCGCCGCACAGCTCGCGCGAGTAGTCGCCGACCTCGACGATGCGCACCTCGTCGCCGTACTTCTCGCCGAACAGGGCCAGCGCGCCCATCGCCCGCGCCTCCTCCAGCGAGGTGTGGAAGGCGTTGACCGTCAGGTCCTGGATGAGCACCGAGTTGACCTGGTCCTCGACCTCGCGCAGCACGCTGGGCGACACCGCGCCGGAGGCGGTGAAGTCGAAGCGGAAGCGGCCCGGGGAGTTCTCCGAGCCGGCCTGCGCCGCGCTCTCGCCGAGGAAGTTGCGGAAGCCGCGGTGCACCAGGTGGGTCGCGGTGTGGCTGCGGGAGATCGCGCGCCGCCGCTCGATGTCGATCTCGGCGTGCGCCTGGTCGCCGACGAGCACCTCGCCCGCGCGCACGGTGCCCCGGTGCACGATGACGCCGGGCACCGGCTGCTGCACGTCGTGGACCTCCACCTCCGCGCCCGCGGTGCGGATCACGCCCTGGTCGGCGAGCTGGCCGCCGCCCTCGGCGTAGAACGGGGTGCGGTCGAGCACGACCTCGATCGCGGCGCCCGTGCCCGCCGCCGGGACCGACACGCCGCCGACGAGCAGGCCGACGACGCTCGCCTCTGCGGTGGTCTGGTCGTAGCCGAGGAAGTCGACCTTGCCGGCCTTCTCCAGGATCTCGCCGAACACCGAGATGTCGGCGTTGCCGGTCTTCTTCGCCGCCGCGTCCGCCTTGGCGCGCTCCCGCTGCTCCTTCATCAGGCGGCGGAAGCCCTCCTCGTCGACCTGCAGGCCCTGCTCGGCCGCCATCTCCAGGGTGAGGTCGATCGGGAAGCCGTAGGTGTCGTGCAGCTGGAACGCCTGCTCGCCGGAGAGCGTGCCCTGCTTGCGGCGCTTGGTCTCCTCCACCGCCGCGTCGAAGATCGCGGTGCCGGTGCGCAGCGTGCCGAGGAACGACTCCTCCTCGGCGTCGATCACCGTGTGGATGTGCGCCGCGTCCGCCTTCAGCTCGGCGTACTGGTCCGACATCACGCCGATGGTGACGTCGGTCAGCTCGTGCATGTAGCGCTCCTCGCCCGAGCCGAGCAGCCGCAGGTTGCGGATCGTGCGGCGCAGGATGCGGCGCAGCACGTAGCCCCGGCCCTCGTTGGACGGGATCACGCCGTCGGCGACGAGCATCACGCCCGCGCGCATGTGGTCGGCGATCACCCGCAGCGACACGTCGGCGCGCGGGTCGCGGCCGTAGCGGGAGCGGGTCAGCTCCGCCGCCCGGTCGAGAATCTTGTACGTGGTGTCGATCTCGTAGATGTTGTCGACGCCCTGCAGGATCGCCGCCATGCGCTCCAGGCCCATGCCGGTGTCCACGCTCTTGGCCGGCAGCTCGCCGAGGATCGGGTAGCCCTCCTTGATGCCGCCCTCACCGCGCTCGAACTGCATGAACACGTTGTTCCACACTTCGAGGTAGCGGTTCTCGTCGGCGATCGGGCCGCCCTCGGCGCCGTACTCGGGACCCCGGTCGTAGTAGATCTCGGTGCACGGGCCGCACGGGCCGGGCACGCCCATCGACCAGAAGTTGTCGGCCATGCCGCGCCGCTGGATGCGCTCCATCGGGATGCCGACGGTCTTGTGCCAGATCTCCACCGACTCGTCGTCGTCGAGGTAGACCGTGACCCACATGCGCTCCTCGGGGAAGCCGAAGCCGCCCTCGGACTCGGGCATGGTGAGCAGTTCCCAGGCGTACGGGATCGCCTTCTCCTTGAAGTAGTCGCCGAAGGAGAAGTTGCCGAGCATCTGGAAGAAGCTGGCGTGCCGCGTGGTCTTGCCGACCTCGTCGATGTCGTTGGTGCGCACCACCTTCTGCGCGCTCGCCGCGCGCGGGTACGGCGGCTTGCGCTGGCCGAGGAAGTAGGGCTTGAAGGGCACCATGCCCGCGTTGACCAGCAGCAGCGTCGGGTCCTCGGCGATCAGGCTGGCCGAGGGCACGACGGTGTGCCCGCGCTGCTCGAAGTAGCGCAGGAAGCGGCGGGCGATCTCTGCCGACTCCATTTCAGCGGCCGTCCTTTTCGTCGTGGGTCTCGATGTGGGTTTCGCTGTGGGTCTCGATGTGGTTGGTGGTGCCGTGGCGTGGTACGCCGGATTCCAGGGCCCGGGTACGGCGAAGCGGCACCGGGCGCCGGTCCTCCAGCATGGGCCTGTCCTCCACGGTGTCGAGCCCGTACCGGGCCCGCAACTCGATTTCCCTGCTCGCGGTGAGGCGACGCACGTCGGCGGCGAACTCGCGCAGCGCCACGCCGGTGCCCGCGGCCGCGGTGACGGCCCGCCGGGCGACGTGGTCGGGGTGCAGCGCGCGGATCCTGCGCATCGCCCAGACGGCGGTGAGGAAGCCCAGCCAGAAGTAGAACAGCCGCCGGATCACGAGCGCCGCCGCCCCTCGAGGGCGCGGCGCACGCCGTACCGGAAGGCCGACGCCTTCACGAAGGAGCCCGTCACCAGGCCGGAGGCGACCCGCGAGACCTTGGCCGCGTGGTCACTCACCTCTTTTACGTTACCGGCGATGGCCTCCACGGTGACCAGTTGCCGGTTGGTCTCGCCGATGGTCACGGTGACGTCGTCGAGGAGCGGCACGACCCGGTCGCTCAGCTCGGAGACCATCTTGGTGGTCTCGACCAGCAGCCGCGCCAGCTTCACCAGCACCATGGCAAGAAAGCAGACCAGGATCGCCCAGAACATCGCGACGATCAGGCCCGCGACCTCTCCCGCGGTAAGCATGTGCGGTTCCGTCCCCTCGTAGGTGGCCCTCGTGGCTGGCCCTCGTAGGTGGCCCTCGTAGGTGGCCTTGGCGGTGACCCGGCCGCAGGTGCCGGATGCGTCCGCCCTCGCCTCGCACCCGCCGGGCCGTCCGGCGGCGGCGCGGCCCGGATCAGGTGAGAATGGCACGACCTTACCGTGCCTCGGGCCGTCGTCCGCGCAGGAAGTCACGGATCTTCGCCCAGCGGTCGGCGAGCGGGGCCTCGGCGCCGTGCCGGGTGGGCTCGTAGTAGCGCCGGTCGCGCACCTCCTGCGGGGCGTACTCCTGGCGGACCAGGCCGTGCTCGAAGTCGTGCGGGTAGCGGTAGCGCTCGCCGTGGCCGAGCTTGGCGGCCCCCGGGTAGTGCGCGTCGCGCAGGTGGGCGGGGACCTGGCCGATCAGGCCCCGCCGTACGTCGGCCTGTGCGGCCCCGATCGCCTTGACGACGGCGTTGGACTTGGGCGCGAGGGCGCAGTGGATGACGGCGTGGGCGAGGTTGATGGCCCCCTCGGGCAGGCCGATGAAGTCCACCGCCTGGGCCGCGGCGACCGCCGTCTGCAGGCAGGTCGGGTCGGCCATGCCGACGTCCTCGGAGGCGAAGATGACGATGCGGCGGGCGATGAACCGGGGGTCCTCCCCCGCCTCGACCATGCGGGCCAGGTAGTGCAGCGCGGCGTCGGCGTCCGAGCCGCGCATGCTCTTGATGAACGCGCTCACCACGTCGTAGTGCTGGTCGCCCTGCCGGTCGTAGCGCACGGCGGCCTTGTCGGCGGCCTTCTCCACCACCTCGACGGTGATCTCGGCGCCCTCGCCGCCGACCAGCAGCGCCGCGGCCTCCAGGTAGGTGAGCGAGCGCCGGGCGTCGCCGCCGGCGAGGCGGATCAGGTGCTCGGCGGCCTCGGGGGCGAGCCGTACCCGGCCGCCGAGGCCGCGCTCGTCGCGCAGGGCGCGCTCCAGGACCGCGCGGACGTCGGCGTCGGACAGCGGCTCCAGGGTGAGCAGCAGCGAGCGCGACAGCAGCGGGGAGATGACCGAGAAGTACGGGTTTTCGGTGGTGGCGCCGATGAAGGTGACCCACCGGTTCTCCACGGCCGGCAGCAGCGCGTCCTGCTGCGCCTTGTTGAACCGGTGCACCTCGTCGACGAAGAGCACGGTCTGGCGGCCGGAGAGGCCGAGCTCGCGCCGCGCGGCCTCGATCGCGGCCCGTACGTCCTTGACCCCGGCGGAGACCGCGGAGATCTCCACGAAGCGCCGCCGGGTGACGTTGGAGACCACGTAGGCGAGCGTGGTCTTGCCGGTGCCGGGAGGCCCCCACAGGAACAGCGACATGGGGGCCTCGCTCTCCACCAGCCGCCGCAGCGGCGTGCCGGGGCCGAGCAGGTGCCGCTGGCCGATCACCTCGTCGAGGGTGCGCGGGCGCATCCGCACCGCGAGCGGCTCCTGCGCCTTATGCGCCTCCTCGGCGGCCGAATCGAACAGGCTCTCCACACCGCCGACATTACCGCCCGGCGGCGGGCCCGCCCGTCCCCGTCACTTACCCACGCGTCACTTACCCACGCGTCACTTACCCACGCGTCACTTGCCCCTCGTCACTTCCTCACCGTCACTTGCCCCATACGGCCGTGGCGCCGGAGTGGCCGGTGCGGACCACGAAGTAGAGCGCGGCGAGGGCGAGCACGATCGTCACCACCGACAGCACCATGGTCACCGTGGTGTTGCCCGCGCTGGTCTTGACGGCCGTGGCCCGCTGCCCGGCCCCGCCGGCGGGCTCCTGGGCCGCGGAGCCGGCCCGCCTGGCGAAGTAGACCAGCAGCAGCGCCACCACGCCGAGGGCGACCGCGACGATCGTCAGGGGCGTGGCGAGGCCGGCGTGCTCCTCCACCCGCTGCCCGAGGACGCCTTCGGGGTACTCGCCGCCGAAGAGCTCGTCCACCAGCGCCAGGCCGCTGGCCCGCGCGGCGATCGCGGAGAGCGGCCCGGCGATGCCGAGCGCGACGACGGCCCAGCCGAGCCGGGCACGCCAGCCCGGCAGGACGGCGTAGCCGACCGACACGATCGCCAGCAGCGGGATGAACACGACGGCGGCGTGAATGATCAGCGGGTGGGCCGGCAGACCCAGGATCTCGAACATGATCGACTCTCCGTGAGGACGTTGGTCGTGTCTGGGACGCACTGACTGCCGTGGAGGGTCTCAGAAGCATCTGAGAGAGACCTGAAGGATCTGAGAAAGTTCTGAGGACCCCGGCCGGGCCGGTTCCCGCCCCTTCAGCAGCACAGACCTCAACAGTGACAGGTACGCCAAGGGGGGCGTCTTATGCCGACATGACACGCAGCACAGCATGATGACCGCTAGATTTGGCGAGCAGACGGGACGGGCGGACGCGACCCCCACGGCACGCGGCCCGGTGCGCGCCGGAGCGCTGTGAGCAGCACGCGCCATCGAAACGGGATCGCGCCCACCCAGCACAACGGAAGGACTAAGCGGTGACCGACACGGACCGCCGGGAGCAGTTGGCACGGGAGCACGCCGAACGTCAGGCCAGGCGTGCCGAGCAGGAGGCCAGGGCGAAGCGGAACGTCGCCGTCGGCATCGGCGTCGGCGCGGTCGTGGTCATCGGCGGCATCATCGCGGCGACCGCCCTGCTCGGCGGTGGCGGCGACGGCGACGCCACCGCCGCCGCCGACCCCTCCGCCTCGGCCTCCGCGTCCGCGCCGGCGACGGTTTCCGCGTCGCCCTCGTCGAGCGGGCCGGCCAAGGCCGGCCCGATCACCTGCAAGTACCGCGACGACGACAGCGGCGCCCCCGCCAAGAACGTCGGACGGCCCCCCGCGCGGGTCGGCAAGGCGGTGCTCGCCCTCAAGACCATGACGATCAAGACCAACCTCGGCGACATCGTGATCGACCTGTTCACCGACAAGGCGCCGTGCACGGTCAACTCGTTCAACTTCCTGGCCAAGAAGCACTTCTTCGACAACACCGTGTGCCACCGGCTGGCCACCCCCGACACCGCCGGCCTGGGACTGCTGCAGTGCGGCGACCCGCAGGCCAAGGGCGACGGGAAGAACCCGACCGACGGCACGGGCGGGCCGGGCTACCTGTTCGACGATGAGAACCCGGGCGGCAGCGACTACCGGCGCGGCGTGGTGTTCATGGCGCAGGGCATGGAGGACAAGAACGCCAACGGCAGCCAGTTCGCCATCTCCTACCACAACGACAACACGCAGCTCGCGGCGCTGGGCGGCACGTACACGGCGTTCGGCATGATCTCCAAGGGCATGGACATCATCGACAAGGTGTCCAAGGGCGGCGTGCTCATCAACGAGGGCGACATCACCAGCACCGAGGGCGGCGCCACCGCGCCGAAGATGAGGGTCGAGGTCAAGACGGTCGTGCTGCGGTGACCGGGCGCGGGCCGCGGCCGCGCACGCGAGATCCCGAGGGCCGTCCGGCGACCGCCGGGCGGCCCTCACGTCGCATCTGAACCCTTTTACACCGATACCCCCGGCAAGAGGTATCGGCGCCTCACAGAGCCGTCAGGCGGACTCGCCGGTACGGGCCGCGGCGGCGGCCGGACGGGCGTCCACGCCGGCCTCCTTGCGCTGGGCGGCCGTGATCGGCGTGGGCGCGCCGGTGAGCGGGTCGAAGCCGGAGGCGGTCTTGGGGAAGGCGATCACGTCCCGGATCGACTCGCCGCCCGCGAGCAGCATGCAGATGCGGTCCCAGCCGTAGGCGATGCCGCCGTGCGGGGGCGGGCCGTACTTGAACGCCTCCAGCAGGAAGCCGAACTTGGCCTCGGCCTCCTCCTTGGAGATGCCGAGCACGTCGAAGACCCGCTGCTGCATCTCGGCCCGGTGGATACGGATCGAGCCGCCGCCGATCTCCATGCCGTTGCAGACCATGTCGTACGCGTACGCCAGGGCCTCGCCGGGGTTGTCCTGGAAGGTGTCGGCCCATTCCGGCTTGGGGCCGGTGAACGGGTGGTGGACGGGCGTCCAGCCGCCCTCGCCGTCCTCCTCGAACATGGGGGCGTCCACGACCCACAGGAACGACCAGGCGGACTCGTCGATGAGGCCGCAGCGGCGGCCGATCTCCAGCCGGGCCGCGCCGAGCAGGTCGCGGGAGGCCGCAGGGGCGCCGGCCGCGAAGAAGATCGCGTCGCCCGGCTTCGCGCCCGTGGCCTCGGCGAGGCCCGCCTTCTCGGCATCCGAGAGGTTCTTGGCGACCGGGCCGCCGAGCTCGCCGTCCTCCTGGACGAGCACGTACGCCAGGCCCCGGGCCCCGCGGGACTTGGCCCAGTCCTGCCACCCGTCGAGCTGCTTGCGGGTCTGGGAGGCCCCGCCGGGCATGACGACGGCCCCCACGTAGTCGGCCTGGAACACCCGGAACGGCGTGTTCGCGAAGTACTCGGTGAGCTCGACGAGCTCGCAGCCGAAGCGCAGGTCGGGCTTGTCGGAGCCGTAGCGGGCCATCGCCTCGGCGTAGCTCATGCGCGGCAGCGGCGTCGGCAGCTCGTAGCCGACGGTCTCCTTCCAGAGGCGGCCGATCAAAGCCTCGCCGACGGCGATGACGTCGTCCTGGTCGACGAACGACATCTCAAGGTCGATCTGGGTGAACTCCGGCTGCCGGTCGGCGCGCAGGTCCTCGTCGCGGAAGCAGCGGGCGAGCTGGTAGTAGCGCTCCAGGCCGGACACCATGAGCAGCTGTTTGAACAGCTGCGGCGACTGGGGCAGGGCGTACCAGTTGCCCGGCTGCAGCCGCACCGGCACGAGGAAGTCCCGCGCCCCCTCGGGGGTGGAGCGGGTGAGGTTGGGGGTCTCGACGTAGACGAAGCCGTGCTCGCGCAGCACCTCGTGCGCCAGGTAGGTGGCCTGCGAGCGGATCCGCATCGCCCGCGCCACCTCCTGGCGGCGGATGTCGAGGTAGCGGTACTTGAGCCGGACCTCCTCGGAGACGTCGGCGGCGCCCTCGATGGGGAACGGCAGCGGCGCCGACTCGCTGAGGATCTCCACCTCGGAGGCGACCACCTCGATGTCGCCGGTGGGCAGTTCGGGGTTCTCGTTCCCGGCGGGGCGGGTGCGCACCTCGCCGACGACCTTGACGCAGTACTCCGAGCGCAGGTCGTGGGCGTGGTCCTCCTCCCGGAACACCACCTGGGCGACGCCCGAGGCGTCCCGCAGGTCGATGAAGACCACGCCGCCGTGGTCCCGGCGGCGGGCCACCCAGCCGGCGAGCGTGACGCGCTGCCCGGCGTGTTCCCGGCGTAGCGATCCGGCTTCGTGCGTGCGGATCATGAGGTTGGCTTCTCCTTCAGGGTCTTGACGATCTCGGCCAGCGGTACGGCGATCTGTTCGCCGGTCCCCAGATTCTTCACCTGGGCGGATCCGGCGGCGATATCTCGCTCGCCGAGGATCACGGCGTGGCTCGCCCCGGAGCGGTCGGCGCCCTTCATCGCGCCCTTGAGGCCCTTGGCGCCGAACGCCATGTCGGCGGAGACGCCGGCCGCGCGCAGCTCGCCGATCAGCTTGAACATGGTGCGTGCCGCCTCCTCGCCGATGGGCACGCCGTACACCGCCACCCGGGGCGGCGCCTGCACCGCCAGGCCCTCGGCCTCGACGGCGAGGACGATGCGGTCCAGGCCGACGGCGAAGCCGATGCCGGGCAGCGGCGGGCCGCCGATGTCCTCCGACAGGCCGTCGTAGCGGCCGCCGCCGCCGATGCCGGACTGGGCGCCGAGGAGCGGGTGGTCGAACTCGTAAGTGGTGCGGGTGTAGTAGTCCAGGCCGCGTACGAGGCGGGGGGCGTCCTCCCACGGGATCCCGAGGTCCTTCAGCAGGGTGCGGACGTGGTCGTGGTGGGCCCGGCAGGAGTCGCACAGGTGGTCGGTGATGAGCGGGGCGTTCTCCACCTGGGCGCGCACCTCGGGGCGCTTGTCGTCGAGCACCCGCAGCGGGTTGATCTCGACGCGTTCGCGGGTCGCCTCGTCCAGGTCCAGGCCGCGCAGGAACTCCTGGAGCGCGGCCCGGTACCGCGGGCGGCACTCCTTGCAGCCCAGCGAGTTCAGCATCAGCCGTACGCGGGTGAGGCCGAGGGCCCGGTAGCCGTCCCACGCGATCGCGATCGTCTCGGCGTCGACCGCCGGGTCCTCTGTGCCGATCGCCTCCAGGTCGAACTGCTGGAGCTGGCGGTAGCGGCCGGCCTGCGGCTGCTCGTAGCGGAACGCGGGCCCCGCCGTCCACAGCTTGACCGGGAGCTGCCCCTGGTGCAGGTTGTGCTCCAGCGTGGAGCGCATGACGCCGGCGGTGAACTCCGGGCGGAGGGTGACCGATCGGCCGCCGCGGTCGGCGAAGGTGTACATCTCCTTGGTCACCACGTCGGTGGACTCGCCGACGCCGCGGGCGAACAGCGCGGTGTCCTCGAAGACGGGCACCTCGATGTAGGAGTAGCCGGCGCGGGCGGCGGTGGCCGCGAACGCCTCGCGGGCCGCCTGGAAGATCGCCGAGCGCGGCGGGTAATACTCGGGTACGCCCTTGGGCGCTTGGAAGGTCATCACAATCCCCTGGTGGGGCCGCTCGGCGGCGTCAGGTCCCGCAGGAAGGGGTTGCTCGCACGCTCGCGGCCGATGGTCGTGTCCGGTCCGTGCCCGGGCAGCACCACCGTCTCGTCCGGCAGCGTCAGGCACACCGAGGCCAGGCTGCGCAGGATCGTCGGGTAGTCGCCGCCCGGAAGGTCGCTGCGTCCGATGGAGCCGGCGAAGAGCAGGTCCCCGGAGAACAGCGCGCCCCCCTCTCCGAAGGGGTGCTCCCCCGGCGGCGCCAGGTACGTCACCGACCCCCGGGTATGGCCGGGGGCGTGGTCGACGCGCAGCTCCAGGCCGGCGAGCTTGAGGATCTCGCCGTCGGCGAGCTCGCGCACGTCGTCGGGCTCGGTGAACTCCAGGCCGCCGAACAACTGCTGCCGGGCCGCGAGCCCCAGGCCCTTGCCCGGGTCGGACAGCAGCTCGCGATCCTCCGGATGGATCCAGGCGGGGATGTCACGCGCCCCGCATACCGGGACCACCGACCACATATGGTCGATGTGACCGTGGGTGAGCAGCACCGCGACCGGCTTGAGCCGGTGCTCGCGAAGCAGGTCGTCGAGGCCGGGCACGGCGTCCTGCCCGGGATCGACGATCACACACTCCTCGCCCGCTGCGGGCGCGATGACGTAACAATTGGCCTGGAACGACCCTGCGGGAAACCCGGCGATGAGCACGGAAGCGGTCCTCGTGTGATGGATCTCGTCAAGGAAAGCGGATGGGAATGTAACCGAAGGGTACCGGTGAGCGTCGGCAGGCTGCGAACCATTACCCCGGGGCCGATACGATTTCGCCCACCTCATTAGTGATTACCGACACTCGGGAGGAGTACGGTGGCCACCGGCAAAGAGCGCCAGAGGCAGTTGGCCCGCCAGCATTACGAGCGGCAGATGGCCCGCAGGGCCGAGCGGATGGCCAAGGCCCGGCGGCGCCGGATCATCGGCTCCACCGTGGCCGCGGCGGTCGTGGCGGGCGGCGTCGCCGCCACCGCCCTGGTCGTGGTGAACGGCACCGGAGGAGAGACCAGCGCCTCGGCCTCCCCCTCGGCGGCGGCCGAGCCGAAGGCGTTCGATCCGGCGACCGGGACCTGCGGTTACGCCAAGGACACCGAGGGTCAGGTGAAGGACGCGGGGCTGCCGCCGGCGCAGGCCGACAACAAGACGCCGAAGACGATGACGCTCGACACCAACCGCGGCGCGATAGAGATCGACCTCGACGTGGCCAAGGCGCCCTGCACGGCGAACTCCTTCGCGCATCTGGCGGCCAAGGACTTCTTCGACGGCAGCAAGTGCCACCGGCTGGTCACCGGCGGGCTGCACGTGCTGCAATGCGGCGACCCGCTCGCCAAGGCCGACGGCAAGAACCCCACCGACGGCGCGGGCGGGCCCGGGTATCGCGTCCCCGACGAGAACCTGGGGGGCATGCCGTACAAGCGGGGGGTGGTGGCGATGGCGAACAGCGGGCGCGCGGACACCGGTGGCAGCCAGTTCTTCATCATCTATGGTGACGACACCAAGAACCTGCAGCCCAGCTACACCCCGTTCGGGACGGTCACCAAGGGTATGGACATCGTCGACAAGGTCGCGAAAGCGGGCGTCCAGGGAGGAGGCAGCGATGGACCTCCCAAACTGGCGGTTGAGCTCAAAGACGTGACAATCTCTGGCAAGAGCTGACGTAATACAACCAGGGGTGGGTAATCCCCGAAAGGTCTGATTTCAGTGCGGGAGGACACGGTGAGCACCGACCCGTGGGGCCGGGTAGACGACGACGGCACCGTCTACGTTCGAACGGCCGAGGGCGAACGGGCCGTCGGGTCCTGGCAGGCCGGCGAGCCCGCGGAGGCCCTGGCGTACTTCCACCGCAAGTTCGAGGAACTGGCCACCCAGGTGGAACTGCTCGAGCAGCGGGTGCGCGGCACCGACCTGCACCCCGCCCAGGCCGAGGCGAGCATCGTCAAGCTGCGCGAGGCCGTCGCCACCGCCAACGCGGTCGGCGACCTGGACTCCCTGCTGGAGCGGCTGGCCGCCCTGACGGACCTGGTGGCCAAGCGCCGTGAGGAGGTGAAGGCCGCCCGCGAGCACGCCCGCGCCGCCGCGCGCGAGGTCAAGGAGCGCATCGTCGCCGAGGCCGAGCGCATCGCCGAGCACACCACCCACTGGAAGACCGGCGGGGAGCGGCTGCGCCAGCTCGTGGACGAGTGGAAGGCGGCCGAGCGCATCGACCGCGCCACCGAGGCCGCCCTGTGGAAGCGGCTGTCGGCCGCCCGCACCGCCTTCGCCAAGCGCCGCAAGGTGTACTTCGCCGGGCTCGACGAGCAGCGCGAGGGCATCAAGGCGGAGAAGGAGCGCATCGTCGCCGAGGCCGAGGCGCTGGCCTCCTCCACCGACTGGGGCAACACCGCCGCCGCCTACCGCGAGCTGATGCGGCGCTGGAAGGCCGCGGGGCGGGCCACCCGGGAGGCCGAGGACGAGCTGTGGGCCCGGTTCAAGGCCGCGCAGGACCAGTTCTTCCAGGCCCGCTCGGCCGTCTTCGCCGAGCGGGACGCCTCGCTGCGGGAGAACGCCGAGGCCAAGGAGCAGCTTCTCGCCGAGGCCGAGAAGATCCTGCCGGTGAGCGACGCCCGCGCCGCCCGCGCCCAGCTTCGCGGCATCCTGGAGCGGTGGGAGGCCATCGGGCCGGTGCCGCGGGACGCCCGCGATCGGCTGGAGGGCGGCCTGCGGCGCGTCGACGAGGCCGTGCGCAAGGCCGAGGAGGCCGAGTGGCAGCGCAGCAACCCCGAGGCCCGCGCCCGCGCCCAGACCACCGTCAACCAGTTGCGCAAGTCGATCGAGCAGCTGGAGCAGCGGCTCGCCAAGGCGCGGGCGGCCGGCCGCGCCAAGGACGTCGCCGACGCCGAGGAGGCCCTCGCCGCGCGGCGCTCCTGGCTCGCCGAGGCCGAGCGCACTCTCGCCGAGTTCTCCTGAACCGATCCTCTTGGACCGGTTCTGTGACCGGTCGTCCCCGGCCCGGTTCGTCCGGGCCGGGGTGGGCGCAGGGGTGTTCGCGTGGAGCCGAACGCGGCGGAGCGGGTCGCAGGAGGCGTGAGGGTCGTGTGGCGGTCAGGAGCCCGCGCCGCTGACGCGATAGACGTCGTAGACGCCGTGGACGCCGCGTACGGCCTTCAGGACGTGGCCCAGGTGCTTGGGGTCGCCCATCTCGAACGTGAACTTGCTGATGGCCACACGGTCGCGTGAGGTGGTCACCGAGGCCGACAGGATGTTGACGTGCTGGTCGGAGAGGGTACGGGTGACGTCCGACAGCAGCCGGGGGCGGTCGAGCGCCTCCACCTGGATCGCCACCAGGAAGACCGAGTCGTCGCCCGGGGACCAGGAGACCTCGACCAGGCGGTCGGACTGCTCCTTCAGCTGGACGATGTTGGGACAGGTGTCGCGGTGCACCGAGACGCCGTGGCCCCGGGTGACGAAGCCGATGATCTCGTCGCCGGGGACCGGGGTGCAGCAGCGCGACAGCCGTACCCACACGTCGGGGTCGCCCGCGACGATCACGCCGGCGTTGTGCGTGCCGCCGCTGCGGGACCGGCCCCGGCCCGCCATCCGGGTGGGGACGGACGCCTCGGCGATGTCCTCCTCGGCCCCCTCGACGCCGCCGAGGGACTGCACGAGCTTCTGCACGACCGACTGGGCGCTGACGTGGCTCTCCCCCACCGCCGCGTACAGCGCCGAGACGTCGGGGTAGCGCAGGTCGCGGGCGAGGGCGAGCAGGGCCTCGCCGGACATCATGCGCTGCAGCGGCAGGCCCTGCTTGCGCATCGCCCGGCCGATCGCCTCCTTGCCCGCCTCGATCGCGGTCTCGCGGCGCTCCTTGGAGAACCACTGCCGGATCTTGTTGCGGGCCCGGCCGCTCTTGACGAACTTCAGCCAGTCCCGGGACGGCCCGGCGTCCGGCGACTTGGAGGTGAAGATCTCCACGGTGTCGCCGTTGCCGAGGCGGGACTCCAGGGGCACCAGGCGGCCGTTGACACGCGCCCCGATGCAGCGGTGGCCGACCTCGGTGTGCACGGCGTAGGCGAAGTCGACCGGGGTGGCGCCCTCGGGCAGGGCGATCACCTGGCCGCGCGGGGTGAAGACATAGACCTCCGAGACCGACAGGTCGAAGCGCAGCGACTCCAGGAACTCGCCCGGGTCGGAGGTCTCCTTCTGCCAGTCGAGCAGCTGGCGCAGCCAGGCCATGTCGCTGACCGGCTTGATCTTCCCGCCGCCGGAGTTCATCTCCTCCTTGTACTTCCAGTGCGCGGCGACGCCGTACTCGGCCCTGTGGTGCATGGCGCGGGTGCGGATCTGCAGCTCCACCGGCTTGCCCCCGGGGCCGATCACCGTGGTGTGCAGCGACTGGTACATGTTGAACTTGGGCATCGCGATGTAGTCCTTGAACCGGCCGGGGACCGGGTTCCATCGCGCGTGGATCGTTCCGAGGGCCGCATAGCAGTCCCGCACGGTGTCGACGAGGACCCGGATGCCCACCAGGTCGTAGATGTCGTCGAAGGCGACGTCGCGGGCGATCATCTTCTGGTAGATCGAGTAGTAGTGCTTGGGCCGGCCCTTCACGGTCGCCCTGATCTTCGCCTCGCGCAGGTCGGCGGAGACCTCCTCGATCACCTCCTGCAGGAACAGGTCCCTGCGGGGGGCGCGCTCGGAGACCATGCGGGAGATCTCGGCGTAGCGCTTGGGGTAGAGCATGACGAACGCCAGGTCCTCAAGCTCCCACTTGATGGTGTTCATGCCCAGCCGGTGGGCGAGCGGGGCGAAGATCTCCAGCGTTTCGCGCGACTTCTGCTCCCGCTTGTGCGGCGGCAGGTAGCGCATCGTGCGCATGTTGTGCAGCCGGTCGGCCAGCTTGATCACCAGCACCCGGATGTCGCGGGACATCGCCACGACCATCTTGCGCACGGTCTCGGCCTGCGCGGCGTCGCCGAACTTGACCTTGTCGAGCTTGGTGACGCCGTCGACGAGCAGCGCGATGTTGGGGCCGAAGTCCGCCCTGAGCTCCTCCAGGCTGTAGGCGGTGTCCTCGACGGTGTCGTGCAGCAGCGCGGCGCACAGCGTCTCGTCGTCCGTGCCCAGCTCGGCGAGGATGGTGGCGACCGCCAGGGGATGGGTGATGTACGGGTCGCCGCTCTTGCGCTTCTGGTCGCGGTGGTAGTACGCGGCGACCTCGTAGGCGCGTTCGATCAGGCGCAGGTCCGCCTTGGGGTGGGTGGCGCGGACCGTCTTGAAGAGAGGTTCGAGTACGGGATTCACGTTGCCGCCCCACTGCCCCGCGAAACGGCCCTTCCTTCTGCGCACGGAGGCCGGCCGCTCCTCGGCGCTCGCCGGCACGGCGGGCGGCGGCTCCGGCGCGGCGGGACTCCCGCTTCCGGCCTCGGGGGTCACGCCGGGTACAACGACATCACGGGGCACACAGACTCCTTGCCTCGAGTCCTGATTCTCCAGTGTATCCGCGTTGGAGAACTCGCCTCGCAGGCCCTGGCCCCGCGGCGACGCTCAGACGACCACGAGGGACCGCAGGTTGACGCCGCTCAGCCGGCTCCGGCCCTTGAGGAAGACCAGTTCCAGAAGCACCGATACGCCGACGACCTCGGCGCCGGCGCCTCTGATCAGCTCCACCGCCGCCTGCGCGGTGCCTCCCGTGGCGAGCACGTCGTCGACGATGAGGACCCGGTCGCCGGGGACGAACGCGTCGCGATGCACCTCGATGACGGCGGAGCCGTACTCCAGATCGTAGGCCGCCGAGAGCGTCTCTGCGGGCAGTTTGCCCTTTTTGCGAATCGGCACGAAGCCGGAGCCGCAGCGGTAGGCCACCGGGGCGGCGAGGATGAAGCCCCGCGCCTCGATCCCGACCACCTTGTCCACCTCAAGGCCGTCCGCCAGCTCGTCCACCACGACGGAGAACGCGTCATGGTCGGCGAGCAGCGGGGTGATGTCCTTGAACAGCACGCCCGGCTGGGGGTAGTCCTGCACGTCGCGGATCCGGCTCAGGATCAGCGAGGAGACGTCTGCGGAACCCATGGGGGAATGGCACCTGCCTTCGCACGCGGGGCCCCGGCGTGCCGGGGCACGGGACGCCGCCCGCGCGCCCCGGTCGAGGGATCGGGGCGCGGGGCGGTGCCGGTCATCTCTTCTTGCGCTGCTTCTGGGCGGAGGACGGCCCGCCGGCCCCCACGGTCGCCTTCTCGCCGCCGGAGTCCTTCCCCTTGCCGGTCCGGCCGCCGGCCTCGGCCTTCGCCAGCGCCTGGTTGCGCTGGGCGACCCGCTTGGCCAGGGCGATGTACTGCGGCTCGCGTTCCTTCAGGGTGACCAGCAGCGGGGTGGCGACGCACAGCGAGGAGTACGTGCCGACCAGCATGCCGACGAACAGCGCGAGCGACAGGTCCTTCAGCGTGCCCGCGCCGAGCAGCGTGGTGCCGATGAACAGGATCGAGGCCACCGGCAGGATGGCCACCAGGGTGGTGTTGAGCGAGCGGATCAGCGTGGAGTTCAGCGCGCCGTTCGCGGCCTCGGTGTAGGTCTGCTTGCCGGTGGTGACGAGCTTGGCCGTGACCTCCTTGATCATGTCGAAGACGACGACCGCGTCGTACAGCGAGTATCCGAGGATCGTGAGGAAGCCCAGCAGGGTCGCCGGCGTCACCTCGAAGCCGGACCAGGCGTACACGCCCGCGGTGATGATCAGGTCGTGGATCAGGGCGACCACCGCGGCGAGCGCCATGCGCCACTCGAACGCCATCGACAGGTACGCGATGATCGCCACCATGAAGACGATCAGACCGATGATCGCCTGCTGGGAGACCTGGCCGCCCCACGAGGCGCCGATCACCTGGATGCTGACGTCGTTCTGCGCGATGTCGAATTCCTCGGCGAGGTGCCGCTGCACGCGGGTGATCTCGCCTTCGGGCATCGTCTCGGTGGTCGCGCGCCAGCCGTTCTCGCCGGCCTGCTGCACGATCACCTGCTCGTGCCCGGTCTCGTGGATCGCATCGCGGATCTGCTCGATCGTCGCGGTGGACGACTTGAAGGAGAAGACCGAGCCGCCGGTGAACTCCACGCCGAAGTTGAGGCCGCGGACGAACAGGCCGACGAGCGACAGCACGAGCAGTGTGATCGACAGCCCGTACCACAGCTTCTGACGGCCGACGAAGTCGACGTTGGACTCGCCCCGGTACAGCCGGCCCATCAGGTTGGTCGCGGCGGACATCATGCCTCCTGCGGGGTGGGGCGGACGGCGGGTTCGGTACGGCCGATGCGCCCGGCGTCGAGCCCGGAGAGTTTATGCCCCTTGGCGAAGAACTTTAGCCGGGCCAGCAGGCTGACCATCGGCTTGGTGAACAGGAACACCACCGCGACGTCGATCAGCGTGGTCAGGCCCATCGCGAACGCGAAGCCGGCCACGCCGCCCACGGCCAGGAAGTACAGGACGACGGCGGCGATGAAGGTGACGGCGTCGGCGACGAGGATGGTGCGCTTGGCGCGGCGCCAGGCGACCTCGACGGCGAGCCGCAGCGTGCGCCCGGCCCGCAGCTCGTCGCGGATGCGCTCGAAGTAGATGATGAACGAGTCGGCGGTGATGCCGATCGAGACGATCAGGCCGACGATGTGCGGCAGCGACAGCCGGAACTCGGCGTTCTCGCTCAGCAGCGCCACGCTGAGGTAGGTCAGGATCGTGGCGACGACGAGGCTGGACACCGCCACCAGGCCGAGGCCCCGGTAGTAGATCAGCGAGTAGATCAGCACCACGATGAGGCCGAGGCCGCCGGCGAGCAGGCCGCCGCGGAGCTGGTCGGCGCCGAGCGTCGAGGAGACCTCCTCCACCGAGCTGCGCTCGAACTTCAGCGGGAGCGCGCCGTACTTGAGCTGGTCGGCGAGCTCGGTCGCGGTCTGCTGGTTGAAGCTGCCGGAGATCCGGGCCTTGCCGCCGGGGATGGCCTCCTCGATGACCGGCGCGGAGATGACCAGGCCGTCCAGGACCATGGCGAGCTGGTTGCGCGGCTCGGGCAGCGTGGTGATCTGGCCGGTGATGCGGGAGAACTGGGTGGCGCCCTGGCTCTTGAAGTCGACCGAGACGATCCACTCGCCGGTGGTCTGGTCCACGCCGGCGGTGGCGCCGGCGACCTCGGTGCCCTTCACGGCCGCCTTGTCCAGAATGTACCGGACGTTGCCGTCCTGGCTGCAGGCGACGAGCTGCTTGTTCGGGTCGTCCTGCACGCCCTGGCCGCGGTTGCTCTTGGTGCAGTCGATGGCGCGGAACTGGTCGAGCAGGGCGGCGTCGATGCCGGTGGTGTCCACTCCGGCGAGCGGGTCGTTGGCCGCGGGCTCTGTCGACGGGGTGGCGGACGGCTTGGCGGAGGGCTTGGCGGACGGGCTCGTCGACGGCTTGGCGTCAGCGCCGCGGCGGGCCTTGCCGCCCGCCGTACTCTTGTCGGCGGCCGCCTTGTTGGTGGCCTGCTTGTTGGTGGCCTGCCGCTGGGACTGCTGCCCGTTCTGCCGCCGTTCGCCGTCGCCGCGTCCCGCCGTGGCGGTCGCGCTCGGCTTGGGGTTGACGAGGGCCTGCGACAGGGCGCGGCCGGCGGGCGAGGCGCTGGGGCTCGCCGAGGCGGTCCCCTGCGGCTTGGCCGAGGGGGAGGCGGAGGGGGCGGGAGTGCCCGACGGGGTCGGCGCCTCGGTGGGCACCACCGGCTCCATCTTCGCCGGGGCCACCGCGAGCACCTGGCGGAACCGCAGTTCGGCGGTGGTACCGACGAGCTTGAGGACCTCCTCCTGGCCCTTGCCCGGCACGGAGATGACGATGTTGTCCCCCGACCGCACCGTCTCGGCGTCGGAGATCCCGGTGCCGTTGACGCGGTCGCGGATGATGTTCACGGCCAGGTCGAGGCTCTCCTGGGAGGGAGAGGTCCCGTTGGGCGTGATCGGCGACAACGTCACCGTCGTGCCACCCGCGAGGTCGAGGCCGTACTGGGGGATGAACGCCTTTTGCAGAGCGGTCACCCCCGCCATGGCAAGGATGATCGCCAGAAGTATGAGGAGCGTGCGCCCCGGCTTGTTCCGGCTTCTGGTTGGTGAGGCCACTGGTCGTCGGTTCTTTCCGGATAAGGGGACTGTGGTGGTGTGATCAGGACTTTTTGGAGGACGAGTCGCCGTCGTCGGCGGTCGCGTCCCGCAGGCCGTCCTCACCGCCGTCCACGGGCTCGTCGTCCACGGGCTCGGCATCCACGGGCTCGGCGTCCACCGGCGCGTCGCCCGGAACGACCACCCGGCCGACGGCCGCCTTCAGCCAGCGGGTCTCGACGCCCGGGGCCACCTCCAGCACCATCTCATCGTCCTCGACCGCCACGACGGTGCCGAACAGGCCCGTGGTGGTCATCACCCGCGTGCCCGGGGTGAGGCTCGACTGCATGCGTAGCTGTTCCTGCTGCCGCTTGCGCTGCGGGCGGATGAGCAGGAAGTAGAAGACCACGACCAACAGGATCAGTGGCAGAAATGTCCCAATCGGATTGCCCTGCACGGGGCCGTCCTTCCACTACGAGGGTGCCCGGCCTTCGCGCCGGAGGTCTGTACGCGAGAACGCTTGGCCGGGCCGCCGCGCTCGTCAGCCTCCACGGCCAGCCAAGGCAGGGAGTGTAGGCGAGCCGGTCAAGGCCCGGCAACGAACCCACGATCCAGCACGCGGGAAAGTTCCCGCTTCGAGACCTAGTGACCGTTCTGTGATCACAACTGTACCGCGTCTCTGACGCTGGGTCGGCCAGCCGCGTCACTCGCAGCGGGCAAAGCCACGGTCACGATTCGGAAAGCGGCGCCCGCGGATCGGTGTCCATCGTCTCAGATCGGCGTCACGGGCCGGCCTCATGCATCGGTTGCCGAACCGTCGGAGAGGGTCGGGGCCGGGGGCGCGCCGAACGCGTCGGGCGGCGGGGGCAGGCCCAGGTGGAGCCAGGCGGCGGCGGTGGCGACCCGTCCCCTGGGGGTGCGGGCGAGTAAACCCTGGCGGACGAGGAAGGGCTCGGCGACCACCTCGACGGTCTCCGGCTCCTCGCCGATGGCCACGGCGAGCGTGGACAGGCCGACCGGGCCGCCGCCGAAGCGGTGCAGCAGCGCGTGCAGCACCGCCCGGTCGAGCCGGTCGAGCCCTTCGGCGTCCACCTCGTACAACTCCAGCGCGGCGGAGGCGACCTCGCGGGTGATCACGCCGCCGGTGCGCACCTCGGCGAAGTCGCGGACGCGGCGCAGCAGGCGGTTGGCGATGCGCGGGGTGCCGCGCGAGCGGCGGGCGATCTCGTGCGCGCCCTCCTCGGGCAGCTCGACCGCGAGCAGGCGCGCCGACCGGTGCAGCACCCGCTCCAGCTCGGCGACGTCGTAGAAGTCCATGTGCGCCACGAAGCCGAACCGGTCGCGCAGCGGCGCCGGCAGCAGACCGGCCCGCGTGGTGGCGCCGACCAGCGTGAACGGGGCGATGTCGAGCGGGATCGCGGTCGCGCCCGGCCCCTTGCCCACGA
The DNA here is from genome assembly GCF_040678635.1 of Thermopolyspora sp. NPDC052614. Lineage (NCBI taxonomy): Bacteria > Bacillati > Actinomycetota > Actinomycetes > Streptosporangiales > Streptosporangiaceae > Thermopolyspora > Thermopolyspora sp. NPDC052614. Next base: position 31,615 of record NZ_JBFATZ010000022.1, on the reverse strand, counting down.
CGATGTCGACGCGGAAGTCCTCCATCGCCATGTACAGCATCTCCTCGGCGGGCCGGGCGGTGCGGTGGATCTCGTCGATGAACAGCACCTCCCCCTCCGAGAGCGTGGACAGGATCGCCGCCAGGTCGCCCGCGCGCTCCAGCGCGGGCCCGGAGGTGACCCGCAGCGGCACGCCCAGCTCGGCCGCGATGATCATGGCGAGGGTGGTCTTCCCGAGCCCCGGCGAGCCGCTCATCAGGATGTGGTCCGGCGGGCGGCCCCGGCCCAGCGCGCTCTGCAGCACCAGCGACAGCTGCTCGCGCACCCGCGCCTGGCCGATGAACTCCTCCAGGCGTTTGGGCCGCAGCGCCGCCTCGATCGCGCGCTCGTCCCCTTCGGCGTCGGGGGACACGAGGTCACGCTCAGCACCCATGCGGGCCTCCGTTCCACGGGTCGGGGGGCCGCCGGGTTCCGTGCGCGTGGCCGCCGGGGGTGGTCATCGGCGGGCCTACCGGACGCTGAGGGCGCGGAGGGCGGCCTTGAGCAGGGCGGCGATGTCGGGGGTACGGCCCGCGGCGATGTCGGCGTCGGCCTGGGGGGCGACGGCGGCCACGGCCTCGTCGGCGTCGCGGGCGGAGTAGCCGAGGCCGACCAGGCCGGAGTGCACCTGGTCGCGCCACGGCGAGACCACGGGACGCTCGCCGCTGAGGGCGGCGTTGACGGCCTCCTCGGGGGTGCCGAGCCTGTTCTTCAGCTCGACGATGATGCGCTGGGCGCCCTTCTGGCCGATGCCGGGCACCTGGGTCAGCGCCTTGACGTCGGCGCTCGCCACCGCGACGCGCAGCGCGTTCGGGGTGTGCACGGCGAGCATCGCCAGCGCGAGCCGGGGGCCGACGCCGCCGGCGGTCTGCAGCAGCTCGAAGACGGCGCGCTCGTCGTCGTCGGCGAAGCCGTACAGGGTGAGGGACTCCTCGCGCACGACCAGGGAGGTGGCGAGCCGGGCCCGCTCCCCCACCCGCAGCGTCGCGAGGGTGCCGGGCGTGCAGTGCACCAGGACGCCGACGCCGCCCACCTCGATGACGGCCCCGTCGGGGGCCAGCCGGGCGACGGTGCCCTCGACAGAGGCGATCATTCCTCGACCTTCCTGGGTGGCGCGGCCCGGCGGACGCCGAGCACGGGACGGGCGGCGGCGCGGGCGGCACCGCGGGCGCCGCTTCTGGCGCGGGCGACGGCGGCGGAGATGCGGTCCTGCGCCCCGCCGCGCCAGACGTTGCAGATGGCCAGGGCCAGGGCGTCGGCGGCGTCGGCGGGTTTGGGCGGCGCGTCCAGGCGCAGCAGCCGGGTGACCATGGCGCCGATCTGCCGCTTGTCCGCGTTGCCGTACCCGGTGATCGCGGCCTTGACCTCGCTCGGCGTGTGCAGCGCGACGGGGAGCCCGCGCCGCGCGGCGCACGCGATGACCACGCCGGACGCCTGCGCGACCCCCATCACCGTGCGGATGTTCACCTGCGCGAACAGGCGCTCCACGGCGACCACGTCGGGGCGGACCTCGTCGAGCCACGCCTCGATGCCCGCCTCGATGGCGATGAGGCGCGCCCCGATCTCGTCGTCGGACGGCGTGCGCACCACGCCTACCTTGATCAAGGCGAGCGGGCTGCCGGGCCGCCCCTCGACGGCCCCGAGCCCGCACCGGGTCAGCCCCGGATCGACGCCCAGCACCCGCACATGCCCTCCCTGCCCACCGAACACGCGTTCGCGTGTCCGACCTTACAACGCGCCGGGCCTCTGGAAGCGGCAGGACGGCGGGATTTCGCGGATGTCGCAGGATGTCGCGGCGGCGGCGTCAGGCGTTGATCTTCTCCATGATCTCGTCGCTGACGTCGAAGTTGGCGTACACGTTCTGGACGTCGTCGCTGTCCTCGAGCGCGTCGATGAGGCGGAAGACCTTCTTGGCGCCCTCCTCGTCGAGGGGGACGCTGATGGAGGGCAGGAACGACGCCTCGGCCGACTCGTAGTCGATGCCCGCGTCCTGCAGGGCCTTGCGGACCGGGATCAGGTCGCTCGCCTCGGAGACCACCTCGAAGGACTCGCCGAGGTCGTTGACCTCCTCGGCGCCGGCGTCCAGGACGGCGGTGAGCACGTCGTCCTCGGTCAGGCCGTCCGTCTTGGGGACGATGACGACGCCCTTGCGGTTGAACATGTACGCCACCGAGCCGGGGTCGGCCATCGAGCCGCCGTTGCGGGTCATCGCGACGCGCACCTCGGAGGCCGCGCGGTTGCGGTTGTCGGTGAGGCACTCGATCAGCAGGGCGACGCCCCCGGGCCCGTAGCCCTCGTAGGTGATCGTCTGGTACTCGGCTCCGCCGGCCTCCAGGCCACCGCCACGCTTGCGCGCCCGCTCGATGTTGTCGATCGGCACCGAGTTCTTGCGCGCCTTCTGGATCGCGTCGAAGAGCGTGGGGTTGCCGTCGGGATCCGGACCGCCGGTCCGCGCCGCGACCTCGACGTTCTTGATGAGCTTGGCGAACAGCTTGCCCCGCTTGGCGTCGAGCGCGGCTTTCTTGTGCTTCGTCGTCGCCCATTTGGAGTGGCCGGACATCGCCTAGAGCTCCCTTACCATCTCGACAAAGTACGAATGCACCCGCCAGTCCCCGGTGAGTTCGGGGTGGAACGACGTGGCGAGCAGCGGTCCCTGCCGGACCGCGACGATCCTATCGTCACCGGCGGGGTCGGCGACCGCTCCCGGACGAGCCGCGGGGGTCCGTGCGCCCGCCTCGTCGCCGTCGCCGCGGGATGCGTCCCGGGGAGCGGAGGCGTCGGATCGCCCGGCGCCGCCGGGGACGCGGCCGAGGACCTCGACGCCCGGGCCGACCGACTCGACCCATGGCGCCCGGATGAAGACGGCGCGGATCGTGCCGCGATCGGCGAAGTCAATGTCGGCCTCGAACGAATCGACCTGCCGGCCGAACGCGTTGCGGCGGACCGACATGTCGATGCCGCCGATCGTCTGCTGGCCCTCGACGCCGCCCTCGATGCGGTCGGCGAGCATGATCATCCCGGCGCAGGACCCGTAGGCGGGCATGCCCTCCTTGATCCGCAGTCGCAGCGGTTCCAGCAGTTCGAACGCCTCGGCCAGCTTCCACATGGTCGTGGACTCGCCGCCGGGGATCACCAGGGCGTCCACGGCCGCCAGCTCGGCGGGCCGGCGCACGGCCACGGCGCGCACGCCGGAGGAGGCGAGTGCGCGCATGTGCTCGCGCACGTCGCCCTGGAGCGCGAGCACTCCGATGGCAGGCACAGTCGCCACAAGCGGTCCTTTCGGAGTCATTTCAGGTTCGTCCCGGTCGGCCGGGTCGCCCAGGTCAGCCGGGTCGTCCAGGTCGTCCAGGTCGGCCCGGTCGGCAGGTTCGGCCGACCCGGCCGGATCGGTCGAGTCGGCCGGATCGATGCGTCGGCACGGCACGCCGGGCCGGACGCCCGGTCGCCGCCGTGCCGACGCCCGATCACCAGCCGCGGGTGGCGAGGCGCTCGCTGTCGGCGAGCGTGGAGACGTTGATGCCGACCATCGGCTCGCCGAGCCCGCGCGACACCTTCGCGATCACGTCGGGGTCGTCGTGGAACGTGGTGGCCTTCACAATCGCCGCCGCCCGCTTGGCCGGGTCGCCGGACTTGAAGATGCCCGAGCCGACGAACACGCCCTCCGCCCCGAGCTGCATCATCATCGCCGCGTCGGCGGGGGTGGCGATGCCTCCGGCGGTGAACAGCACCACCGGCAGCTTGCCGGTCTTCGCCACCTCGGCCACCAGCTCGTACGGCGCGCGCAGCTCCTTGGCCGCGGCGTACAGCTCGGTGTCGTCGAGCACGGTGAGCCGCCGCAGGTCGGCGCGGATCTGGCGCATGTGCCGGGTCGCCTCGACCACGTTGCCGGTGCCCGCCTCGCCCTTGGAGCGGATCATGGCCGCGCCCTCGGCGATGCGGCGCAGCGCCTCGCCCAGGTTGGTGGCGCCGCACACGAAGGGCACGGTGAAGGCCCACTTGTCGATGTGGTTGGCCTCGTCGGCGGGGGTGAGCACCTCGGACTCGTCGATGTAGTCGACGCCGAGCGCCTGCAGCACCTGCGCCTCGACGAAGTGGCCGATCCTGGCCTTGGCCATCACCGGGATGGAGACGGCGTTGATGATGCCCTCGATCATGTCGGGGTCGCTCATCCGGGCCACTCCGCCCTGGGCGCGGATGTCGGCGGGGACGCGCTCCAGGGCCATGACGGCGACGGCCCCCGCGTCCTCGGCGATCTTGGCCTGCTCGGGGGTGACGACGTCCATGATGACGCCGCCCTTGAGCATTTCGGCCATGCCGCGCTTCACCCGCGCGGTGCCCACCTCGGGCGTGGTTCCGGTGACGGTGCTGTCGGTGGTCTCGGGGCTGCTGGACACGGTCCTACCTCACGATGGGGACTTTCGGCGTTCAGGCTTAGGATACGTGCTGTCCGATCTGCCCACGGACGTGCCACCGCGTCCATGTCGTCCCTGGATCCTGTACGACCCGGCCAATCGCGCGTCAGGTTAGGGGCAGGCTGGGGGCAGGTTAGGTGCAGGCTAGGGCTGCACGGGTTTGGGCGCGGCGAGCACCACCCAGACCTGGCCCTTGGCGAACGGCATCGGCTGCCCGTCGGGCGTGGTGAAGGTGGTCCCCTCCTCCTCGCTCGACCGCGACCAGCGCGCCTGGTAGGCCTTGCCGTCGCGCAGCACGACCGCCCGGCCCTTGCCCACGGTCTGCACCAGCGGCGTGTAGCTGCCGTTGACGTCGTGGAACTGCGATCGGGTGGTCTTGACGTACTGCACCACGACGGTGGGGGCGCCGAGCTGGCCGCCCTCTGCCGCCATGTCGCGCTTACCGTCCTGCCAGATCAGCCACCGTTTCTGCTGCTGCGACCAGCCGAAGGTGAAACGCGCCGCCGGGTAGCGCACGCTGAAGGTCCTGCGCTCGGTGCCGCCCTCCGGGGCGTCGCCGAAGGTGAAGCCGATGTCCTTGGCCTTGGACGCCTCCGGCGCCTTGGCGAGCAGTTTGCGCGGCGAGGCGACCAGGTTGTACGGCGCGAACCGGCCGGGCTCGCGCTGGTAGGCCCCGGGGGCGGCGCTGTCGGAGACGTCGTACAGGGAGGCCTTCTGCACGAAGGGGATCATCTTGGTCTGCACGCCCGAGTACGCCAGGGCGGGCTTGCCGAACATCGGAAGGATGTGCAGGTCGGAGATGCGGGCGCTGCGGACCGGGCCGACCTTGGCCGGCATCCGGGAGGAGAAGATGGCCATCAGGCGGGTGAGGCCGCCCTCGACCTGCTCGATGTAGACGATGTCGGCGCTCTTCAGGCCCATCTGCGGTTTGCCCGCGGCGGTGTTCTCGACCTTCACGGCGAGCACCGGGTTGCGCCGGGCGGTGGCCGCGCCGGTGAACGGATGGGAGGGCGGCGGCTGGGAGGCGGCCGGCGACTCCGACTGCGACGCACCCTGGGGCGGCTTGGCCGCGGCCTCGTCCGACGAGGAACACGCCGCGGGGGCCAGGAGCGCCCCACCTGCCAGGACGACACAGGCCATCCGAGTCAAGCGCACCGAAGACTCCTCCCATTTTCCACCAAATCGGGAGAAGCTTACCGATGATCCCTTACTTCTCGGTTGTAAACGCCTTCGGAGGATCGTCGTCCATCTCAAAGAACTGCGGCGTCTCGGTACGGCCCGCGAGCCGGAGCGTACGGACCAGCCAGCGGCGGTGGGCGGCGCGGGTGACGGCGACCGCGTTGTTGTAGAAGCGGCGGGAGTACACCACCTTCGCCACGGCGGCGTCGAGCTCGGCCATCAGCTCCGGGCCGCCGGGCGCCTCGGCCATGCGGTCGCGGAAACGTTCCTGGTCGACGACCGCGCGCAGGGTCTTGGACAGGTCGCTCTCGGCGGGCTCGCGGTCCTCCGGGCCGGCGGTGCGGGCGTGGTGGGCCGCCGAGGCGAGCACGAGACTGGTCGCCGGGTCGAGCAGGCGGGAGGCGGCCAGTTCGAGGGCGACGGCGGCGCGCCGTACCAGGGCGGCGTCGATGGCCTCGCGGGCGGTCTCCAGCCGGATGTGCAGCCGGTCCAGCCGCCCCGCCCGCCAGGAGATGTAGACGGCGGTGAGCACCACGATCGCGCCTACCACCATGATCAATGTAGCGTTCATCGCCGTACCCCGACGCGTCCCCTTCGCATCGCGTGCCCCAGCCCCTCACGACCGGGCCCCTCACCTCCGGGCCCCGCACGACCGGCGGGTGCCACGGGCCCGGCGATCGAGGGCGGCCTGGACGGCGGCGTCACCGGTCCTCGTCCTCGGTGACGCCGGTCTGGGTGCCGGTCTGGGTGGCGGTCACCGTCTCGTACACGCGCACCACGTCGCGCGCCACCGTCGACCAGTCGTACCGGCGCACCGCCACCCGGGCCTCGTCCGACAGCTTGGCCCGCCGCTCCGGGTCGTCGAGCAGCCGGGCGGCCTCGTCGGCGAGCGACTCGGCGTTGCCGGTCTCGAACAGCGCCCCGGCCTGCCCCTCCCCCAGCACCCGGCGGAACGCGGGAATGTCGCTGGCCAGGATCGGCGCCCCGGCCGACATCGCCTCGGTGAGCACGATGCCGAAGCTCTCGCCGCCGAGGTTGGGGGCGCAGAACACGTCCACCGTGTGGTAGACGCGCACCTTGTCGGCCTCGCTCACCATGCCGAGCATGACCACCCGGTCCCGGTACGGCTCGGGCACCCGCTGGCGCACCTCGTCGCCGTCGCCGGGCCCGGCGATCAGCAACCGCAGGTCGGCGCGCCGGGGGGCGAGCCGCGCGAAGGCGTCCAGCAGCACCGGCAGCCCCTTGCGCGGCTCGTCGATGCGCCCGAGGAAGCCGATGACCTGCCCCTTCCCCTCCCAGCCCGGCAGCGGCTCGCCGGTGGCGTACCGATCGACGGTCACCCCGTTGGGGATGATCACCGCGTCGCCGCCGATGTGCTCGACCAGCGTCTTGCGCGCGGCCTCGGAGACCACGATGCGGCCGGTGATCTTCTCAAGCGCGCTTTGCAGCATCGGGGCGGACACCGCGAGCACCCGCGACCGGGACACCGACGAGTGCCAGGTGGCCACGATCGGCCCGCGCGCCACCCAGCAGGCGAGCAGCCCCACCGAGGGCACCTGCGGCTCGTGCACGTGCAGCACGTCGAAGCGCCCCTCGCGCACCCATTTGCGCACCCGGTTGGCCGACAGGAACCCGAACGCCAGCCGCGCCACCGCCCCGTTGTACGGCACCGGCACCGACCGCCCCGCCGGGACCACGTACGGCGGCAGCGGCGCGTCCTCGGCGGACGGCGCGATCACCGAGACGTGGTGCCCGTCCTTCAGCAGCGCCTCGGCCAGGTCCCGCACGTGCGCCTGCACGCCGCCCGGCACGTCGAAGTCGTACGGACAGACCAGTCCGATTCTCACGGCCCGGTCCTCACGAGCCGCTCGCCGGCCGCGCGGGACGCGGCTCCAGGTCCTCGAGCCACAGGCGCTGCATCATGTGCCAGTCCTCCAGGTGCTCGCGGATGCCCTCCTCGAACGCCGCCGCCATCGCCTGGGTCATGACCTGCACCTTCTCCTGCCGGGTACCCTCCTGCGGGACCGGGATCTCGTCGTGGACGCGCAGCCCCCACCCGTCGCCCTCGAACCACATGGTGGCCGGCAGCAGCGCCGCACCGGTCTGCAGCGCGAGCAGCGCCGGGCCGGGCGCCATCCGGGTCCTGGCCCCGAAGAAATCGACCTCCACGCCGCTGTCGGTGAGGTCCCGCTCGGCCGGCAGGCAGACCGGGCGGCCGGCGCGCAGCCGCTGGGCCAGGGTGCCGAACGCGCGGGCGCTGCCGCCCTCCCGGCGGGTCAGCGGCAACACCTCCATGCCGAGGCTCTCCCGGTAGGCCACGAAGCGCTCGTACAGCGACTCGGGCTTGAGCCGCTCCTGCACGGTGGTGAACGGGTAGCCCTTGTGCACCAGCCAGGCGCCCGCGTGGTCCCAGTTGCCCATGTGCGGCAGGGCCATGACCGCGCCGCGCCCGCTCTCCAGGTGCTTGAACATCACCTCGTCGCCGGTGCTGCGCATCCCGCCCAGGATGACCTCCTTGCTCATCGCGGGCAGCCGCAGCGCCTCCATCCAGTAGCGGAAGTAGGAGCGCACGCCCGCCCTGCCCAGCCGCCGCACCCGCGGGTCGGCGGGGGCGAGCCCGAGCACGCGCGCGTAGTTGGACTGGAGCCGGAGCACCGACTTGCCCTGACGCCACCACATCACATCGGCGATCGTCCGGAAGATCCAGGCGGCCACGGGCCGGGGCAGGCGCGGAACCAGGACCCACCCCGCGTGAAGTGCTGCGGCGACAATGCGATCAATCAGCGCTTCTCACCCCTACCGGTGTCGGCCCGCCCGTTCAGCCCTTGATCATGACAAAGGCGTTGACCTCATTCTGGCACCGCCTGACGCCGCACGTGCAGCAGGCGCTGGACGACCGTGAAGGCGCTGGCGGCGGCGAGCACCCACAGGCCCGCGGCCGTCAGGTACGGCACGCCGAGGTGGCCGAACCCGGCCGACGTCAGCACGATGATCAGCCGTTCGGTGCGCTCGGCCAGGCCCACGTCGCAGGTCATGCCGAGCCCCTCCGCGCGGGCCTTGACGTACGACACGAGCATCCCGGCGATCAGGCAGAACAGCGCGACCCCGGCGAGCACCCGCTGCCCGCTGTCGAAGAAGTAGAAGATCAGCCCGGCGAAGATCGCGGCGTCGGCGATGCGGTCCAGGCTGGAGTCGAGGAAGGCGCCCCACGTGCTGCCCCCGCCGCCCCGCGCCCGGGCGACGACCCCGTCCAGCATGTCGGCCAGCACGAAGAAGGTGACCGCCAGCGACCCCCACCACAGCTCGCCGCGGGGGAAAAAGTACAGCGCGCAGGCGACCGTGCCGAGCGTGCCGGTCGCGGTCACCATGTCGGGGCTGACCCCGCGGTCGGCGAGCGCGCGGCCCAGGGGGGTCAGCACGCGGCTCACGGCGGGACGAAGGACGTTCAGCATTGCCGTCCGATCGTAGGGCACCCGGGCCCCGGCGCGATATTCGTGTCTGGTTCCGCACTTTTACCCGAGGACTCTTGTGATAGACGCCGCATGGGTAAAGGGTGAGACACACGAGCGAGACCCCACTGCACGCGTCCTGCTGGGGGCGCCGGGCGCGGCAGCGACACAACGTGGTCGCGTCTGGTGAGCGAAGCCGAGCCGGGCACGGCGGAAGGAGGGCGCGTCCCGAACAGCGTAGCGGTGACACCGGAATGCGAGCCGGCGAACACCCCAACGTCCGGGAAACGTACGGCGAGGCGAATCTGACCGGACACGACCCTCCGAATCACCAGGAGGCGATTGTGGCGGAGAAGTCAGGCGGAGCGGCAACGGGAGCCGCCGGCAGGGCACCTGAGGCCGACCGGCCGGACATGGTGCGCAATGTGGTGCTGGTCGGCCACTCGGGCTCAGGGAAGACGACGCTGGTCGAGGCGCTGCTCGCGGCGACCGGCACGATCACGCGCACGGGACGGGTCGAGGAGGGGACCACCGTCAGCGACTTCGACGAGGTCGAGGTCCGCCAGCAGCGGTCGGTGAACCTGTCGGTCACGCCCGTCGTGCACAACGGCATCAAGATCAACCTCCTCGACGCGCCCGGCTACGCCGACTTCGTCGGCGACCTGCGCGCCGGGCTGCGGGCCGCCGACGCGGCGATGTTCGTGATCTCGGCGGCGGAGGGCGTCGACGGCCTCACCCGCATGTTGTGGGAGGAGTGCGCGGCGGTGGGCATGCCGCGCGCCGTGGTGATCACCAAGATCGACCACCAGCGCGCCGACTTCGACGAGGTGCTCGCCGCCTGCCAGAGGGCCTTCGGCGACGGGGTGTCCCCGCTCTACCTCCCGGTGGTGACCAACGGCCACGTCAACGGGCTGATCGGGCTGCTGACCCAGACGTTCTACAACTACGCCACCGGCAAGCGCACCGAGCACGAGCCGGGCGCGGAGTACGCCGAGCAGATCGAGACCTACCGCGGTGAGCTCATCGAGGGCATCATCCAGGAGAGCGAGGACGAGTCCCTGATGGACCGCTACCTCTCCGGCGAGGACATCGACCCCAAGGTGCTCACCCAGGACCTGGAGAAGGCGGTCGCCCGCGGCAGCTTCTACCCTGTCGTACCGGTCTGCGCGGCCCCGGGCTCGGGCCCGGTGGTCGGGATGGTGGAGATCCTCGACGGCATCACCCAGGGCTTCCCCTCGCCGCTCGAGCACCCGCTGCCGGAGATCACCACGCTCGACGGCAAGACGGTGTCCGACATCACCTGCGACCCCGACGGCCCGCTGGTGGCGGAGGTCGTCAAGACCACGAGCGACCCGTACGTCGGCCGCATCAGCCTGGTGCGGGTGTTCTCCGGCACGCTGCGCCCGGACATGACCGTGCACGTCTCCGGGCACGGCCTGGCCGAGCGCGGCCACGAGGACCACGACGTGGACGAGCGCATCGGCGCGCTGTCGAGCCCGCTGGGCAAGACCCAGCGCACCATCGGCAAGGCGATCGCGGGCGACGTGGTGGCCGTGGCGAAGCTGTCGCGGGCCGAGACCGGCGACACGCTGTCGGACAAGGACCGGCCGCTGCTGATGACCTCCTGGACGATGCCCGAGCCGCTGCTGCCGGTGGCGATCCGGGCGAAGTCGAAGGCCGACGAGGACAAGCTGTCGCAGGCGCTGGGCCGGCTCGTGGCCGAGGACCCGACGCTGCGGCTGGAGAACAACCCCGAGACCCGCCAGCTCGTGCTGTGGTGCATGGGCGAGGCGCACGCCGACGTGCTGCTCGACCGGCTCGCCAAGCGGCACGGCGTGGAGGTCGAGAAGATCGAGCTGCGGGTGCCGCTGCGGGAGACCTTCGGCGGCACGTGCGAGGCGATGGGCCGCAACGTCAAGCAGACCGGCGGGCACGGGCAGTACGCGATCTGCCATCTGAAGGTGGAGCCGCTGCCCTCCGGCGGCGGGTTCGAGTTCGTCGACAAGATCGTCGGCGGGGTGGTCCCGCGGCAGTTCATCCCGTCGGTGGAGAAGGGCGTGCGGGCCCAGATGGAGCGCGGCGTGCTCGCCGGGTACCCGGTGGTGGACATCCGCGTGACGCTCTTCGACGGGAAGGCGCACTCGGTCGACTCCTCGGACATGGCCTTCCAGATCGCGGGGCAGCTCGCGCTCAAGGAGGCGGCGACCAAGGTGCCGACGCTGCTGCTCGAGCCGGTGGACGAGGTGTCGGTGCTCGTCGCGGACGAGTACGTCGGCGCCGTGATGTCCGACCTGTCCTCGCGGCGCGGGCGGGTGCTCGGCACCGAGCCGGTGGGCAGCACCGGGCGCACCCTGGTGCGGGCCGAGGTGCCCGAACTGGAGATCACCCGCTACGCGATCGACCTGCGGTCGATGTCGCACGGCACCGGGACGTTCACCCGGTCGTTCCTGCGCTACGAGCCGCTGCCGTCCCACCTCGCGGACAAGGTGAAAGCCTCCGCCGGGTGAGTTCCGTCCGGGGTCCGGAGACGGTAAACCGGGGCGTCCTACCGTAAAGCAGGACGCCCCGGGCCCCACAAAAACGGACAATAATCACTTTACGCACAGAAATCCATTTGGGTTTTCGGACCGAACCATGACGGGGGCGGTGCCAGACTTGGGGACCATGCACCTGCGTCCTCTGTTTGTCGCAACCGTCGTCGCCGTCGCCACCACCGGCGTCGCCTACCTGTTCGGGCCGGACGCGAAGGCGGACCCGCAGAAGAGGAAGGACTCCCCGGCCGCCGCCCGCGCCGTGTCCGCCACGACCGCGACGACCTCGCCCAGGTGCCCGGCGGACGCCGACTTCCCCAAGCGCCAGTTGCGCGGCGTGTGGATCGCGACCGTGCGCAACATCGACTGGCCGTCGAAGACCGGCCTGTCCCCCGACCGGCAGCGCGCCGAGTACGTCCGCATCCTCGACCAGGCCGTCAGCCGCCGGCTCAACGCCGTCTTCGTCCAGGTACGGCCCGCCGGCGACGCCTTCTACAAGTCCGATCTGGAGCCCTGGTCGGAGTTCCTGACCGGCAAGCCGGACGGCGACCCCGGATGGGACCCGCTGCCCTTCCTCATCTCCGAGGCGCACAAGCGCGGCCTGGAGTTCCACGCCTGGTTCAACCCCTACCGCGCCGCGAACGACGCGAACACCTCCCGGCTCCCGGCGAACCACCCGGCCAGGCAGCACCCGGAGTGGGTCGTCAAATACGAGGGCCGCATCTACTACAACCCTGGCCTGCCCGAGGTCCGCGACCACGTCACCAAGGTCATCAAGGACGTCGTGCAGCGCTACGACGTGGACGGCATCCACTTCGACGACTACTTCTACCCGTACCCGAGCGGCGGGGCGAAGTTCAACGACGCCGCCGCGTACAAGAAGTACGGCAAGGGCAAGTCGCTGGCCGACTGGCGCCGCGACAACGTCAACACGCTCGTCGCGCAGGTCGACAAGACCGTGCACGAGACCAAGAACCAGGTGAAGTTCGGCATCAGCCCGTTCGGCATCTGGCGCAACAAGGCCCAGGACCCGACCGGCTCGGACACCAACGGCATGTCCGCCTACGACGCCATCTACGCCGACGCGCGGGCCTGGATCAAGACGGGCACGGTCGACTACATCCTGCCGCAGCTCTACTGGTCGAGCAGTCACCGCACGGCCAGCTACTCGACCCTGCTGCCCTGGTGGGCGCGGGAGGTCCGCGGCACCGGCGTGCAGCTGTACATCGGACAGGCCCTCTACCGAGTCGGGACCAAGGACGAGCCCGCCTGGACCAAGCCCGGCGAACTGCCCGCCCACCTCGCGCTGAACCGCAAGTATCCCGAGGTGAAGGGCGACGTGTACTTCAGCGCCAAGCAGCTGTCCACCAACCCGCTGAAGGTCCTTGACCGCATCGTCGCCGACTACTACCGCCGTCCCGCCCTGCTGCCGCTGATGAAGGAACGCGGCGGCAAGGCCCCCGCCCCGGTCACGGGCCTGCAGGCCGCGAACTCCACCCTGCGCTGGCGCTCCTCCCCCGGTGCCGCCGCCTACGCGGTCTACCGTGTGGCGGGCAAGGGCGACGACTGCGCCACCGCCACCGCACGCAACCTACTCGCCGTCGTCCCGGCCACCGGCGCCGCGGAGCAGTCCTACGCGTTGCGGGGCAACGGCACCTACTACGTGACATCCCTGGACCGGCTCCAGCATGAAAGCGCCCCGGCCCACGTCACCGTCGGCGGCTGACCCACGCCGTAATCACGCCGTCCCCTCCGGCGGGCCGCCGTGTGCCACATCCTCGCCCACGCGGCGGCCGCCCGGACTGCTGCCCACAGCCGACGGCGAACGCCGCCGATCCGGTGACCGACCGTGCTAGGCGACGCCTTCCGTTGACCGGCACCGTGATCACCGCCGTCCCCTCCGACCGGCGCACCGTGTACCACGTCCTCGCCCACGCGGCGGCCGCCCGGACCGTTGCCCACAGCCGACGGCGAACGCCACCGATCCGATGACCGACCGTGCTAGGCGACGCCTTCCGTGCCGGCTCGGGGCTCCCGCAAGGGGCTGACCGGCGCTTTTCCTCGCCGTCCGCTCCTCCGCGTGCACGTGGTGTGACGTCCCGGCCCCGTCACGCGGGCGCTGTCCGAATCGTTGTCCACAGCTGACGGAAAACGTGGCTGAGCCGGTGATCGGCTATGCCAGGGTGTGTCAGTGTGTCCCAGGCCGGGGGCACCCGGGCGCTGCGTGGTGTCCGAGCGCGCGGCCGATGACGGCCGTGGACGGCCGAATTCGGCTGAGGGCTCGGGCGGCGGCGCACGGGTGCCGATCGGGGCGAGGCGGGACGGATGATGGTCGGGTGACCGGGTGGCGGTCACACGGGCAGGAAGGGCGAGCGGTGAGGCGCATACTGGCGGCGGTGGCCGTGATCGCGTTGGGGCTCCTGGCCTGGCCGGCCCCGGCGCTCGGCACGACGGCGACTTCGCCGGGCCTGGTGGCCGGAGCGGCGGCCAGGACGGACGCCGAGCACGCGTCGGCACACGTGGCCCCGGCGCTGCACACCACCCTGAGCACGACCACGTCCTCACCACACCTGACGGCCGGAGCGGCGGCCCGGACGGGCACCGAACGCGCGTCGGGGCGGGTGGCCCTGATCGGCGTGCCAGGGCTGCACTGGAACGACATTGATCCGGTCCGTACGCCCAATTTGTGGCGGCTCGCGGGGCAGAGCGGCCTCGGCACCCTGTCGCCGCGGGCGGTCGCCACGACCTCGTGCCCCTACGACGCCTGGCTGACCGTGTCGGCGGGCATCCGCTCGGCGGTCGGCGGGCCCTGCGGCGCGGCACCGCCTCCCGAGGCGGAGGGGGCGGGGGCCGTCATTCCGTACTTCGGCTGGCTGTGGACCGAGCGTGCGCAGTACGGCGCGGGCACGTTGGGCGCCGCCGCTCGGGCGGCCGGGCGGTGCACCACCGCCGTAGGGCCGGGCGGCGCGCTCGCCCTGGCCGACAAGGACGGCCGGGTGGACGTCTACGCCGCCACCCCGGCGGCGCTCCCGGCGGCCGAGTGGTCGCGTTGTCCCCTGCTCGCCGTGGACGTCGACGACCTCATCCGCCCGTATCTCGTGAACGACGTCCTCACCAAGGAGCCCGACCTGCTCGCCCCGGCCGCGCGCGTCGCGGCGGTCGCCGCCGCCGACGCCAAGGTCGGCGAGGTGCTCGGCCACCTGCCGCCGGACACGTCCGTCCTGCTGGCGGGGCTCTCCGACCACGGCGGCGTCCCGCACCTGCGGGTGGCGATGTGGCGCACCCCGGGCGGCCCCGGCCATCTGGTGGGCGCGACCTCCACCCACCGCGACCACATCGTGCTGCTCCCCGACATCACCGCCACCATGCTCACCCTGGCGGGCGTCGAGGTGCCCGCCTCGGTCATCGGCGTCCCCTGGACGCTCACCACCCAAGCGTCGCTGGAAGAGGCGACGCGCATCCTGCGCACGGCGGACCTGGCCGGGCAGACGGTGCGCAACACCACCGGGTACTTCTTCACCGGGGTGGCGATCCTCCAGGTGCTGTTCTACGCGATCGGCTTCGTGCTGCTGCGCCGCCGTCGAGGGCTCACCGGGGTCCGCGTCGCCGCGCTGTTCCTGGCCTCGATCCCCGTTTCCACGTCGCTGATCAACCTGCTGCCCTGGTACCGCGCGGGGGCTCCCACGCCCGTGCTGGTCGGCGGCGTGGCGGCCTGCGCCGGCCTGCTCACCCTGATCGCGTTCATCGGGCCGTGGCGGCGCAGCACGCTCGGCGCCGCCTCCGTGGTCGCCGGGGTCACCGCGGCCACCCTCCTCGGCGACCTGCTCACCGGCACCAGCCTGCAAATCAACGGCCTGATGGGCTACACGGCGGTGGTCGGCGGACGCTACTACGGCCTGGGCAACATCTCCTTCGCCCTGCTGGCCACCTCGGTGCTCCTGCTCACCACCGCGATCGCCGAACGACTGGTCGCCTACGGGCGGCGGCGCGCGGCGGTCGCCCTCGTCGCCGGTCTCGGCGCGTTCGCCATGCTGCTGGACGGCTGGCCCGGCGTCGGCAGCGACTTCGGCGGCGTGATCGCCTTCGTGCCGGGCATCGCGGTGACGGCGCTCATGGTCGCCGGGAAGCGTGTCTCGGTCATCAAACTGGGGGCCTTCTGCGTGACCGGAGGAGTCCTGGTGATGGCCATCGCCTACCTCGACTACCTCCGTCCTCCATCCGACCAGACCCACCTCGGCCGCTTCGTCGGCCAGATCTTCGACGGCACGTTCCTGCCCGTCATCATCCGCAAGCTCGAGGCCATGCTGCGCACGATGCTGAGCCCGAACCTCATGCCCATCGTCGTCACCGCCCTGGCCTTCTTGATCTTCGCCTTGCTCCGCCCGGGAACCGCCAGCGCGGGCGTCGTCCCCCTGGTCCTCGAACGCTCCCCCATGCTCAAGGCGGGCCTCATCGGAGCCCTCGTCTCCGGCGTCATCGGCACCCTCGTCAACGACTCGGGCGTAGCCGTCCTCTCCATGGTCCTGGCCCTGACCGTCCCCCTGGTCCTCGCGGTCGGCATCAGCACCCTGCAGCAGATGGCATCCCAACCGTCGGCCGAGTCCCCCGCCCAGTCCTCCGCCGACCCGCCGCCCGACTCCTTGGAAGGTCCCTCCGGCGACCCTGACACCCCGCCCGGCAATCCTCCGGGCAATCCCCCCGACGCCCCTCCCGACGGCCCCACCGGGGGCCCTTCAGGCGGCCCCGGCGTCGCCGAGAAGGTCCCGGGCTTCGCCTGAGCGGACAACAAGATGTCGCGACAGCGCCACAGCAGGCTGACGCGAGCGGAATGCCTCCACCCGGCACCACTGGCCCGGGCATGCCGTCCCGCGTCCACATCGACCACATCGTCCGCCCCGAGCATCCGGACGACGCCGAGCCCGGATGTGGGCCCTGACCACATCCACTCGCCTTCGGCCCGCCAGGACCGGGCCCGGCCGGACACGACCTTGCCGCACGCGGCCTCGCAGCCCGCGGCCTCGCAGCCCGCGGCTTTGCCGGGGACGGCCTGGCCGCACAGAACCTCGGCGCACACGGCCCTGCCGAACACGACCTCGCCGCACGGTGCCCCCCAGCCCGCGGCTTTGCCGGGCACGGTCTGGCCGCACAGGGCCTCGCAACTCACGGCTTCGCCGGGCACGGCCTGGCCGCACAGAACCTCGGCGCACACGGCCCTGCCGAACACGACCTCGCCGCACGGTGCCCCCCAGCCCGCGGCCTCGCTGGGCGTGGGGCCCGCCTGCCGGGCCGACGGCTTGCGTCGCGTGGCTTGCGGATGGGGGCGGTCAGGTGGGCCAGGCGTTGGCGAGCAGTTCGCGGGTCTCGCGGAGGAGTTGGGGGAGGACGCGGGTGTGGCCGACGATCGGCATGAAGTTGGTGTCGCCGCCCCAGCGGGGGACTACGTGCTGGTGCAGGTGGGCGGCGATGCCCGCGCCAGCGACGTGGCCCAGGTTGAGGCCCACGTTGAAGCCTTGGGCGCCGCTGGCCTTGCGCAGGGCCTCGATGGCCCGCTTGGTGAACTCGGCGAGCTCGGCCGTCTCGGCGTCGTTCAGTTCCACGTAGTCGGCGATGTGCCGGTACGGGCAGATCATCAAGTGGCCGGAGTTGTACGGATACAGGTTGAGCACGGCGAAGACGGCGGTGCCACGCGCGATGATCAGGCCGTCCGCGTCGCTCAGCTTGGGGATCTCACAGAACGGGCAGCCGTCTCCCGCTCCGGAGCCGCTCGGCTTGTTCTCTCCCTTGATGTAGGCCATTCGGTGCGGTGTCCACAACCGCTGGAAGTTGTCCGGTACCCCCGCACCCGCCTGCTCGATCGGCTCCTGCATGTCATGCAGCATAGGACCACCTTCGGCGGCTCCGAGCGCCGGTGTCCCCTGAGAAACGACCGCAATGCGGCTTTCGCCGCCCGGCGCACCCCGTCCGTGCTCCACCCGGTCGCCCGAGGGGCGGTGACTGCCATATGCAGGGACAAGGGCGAGAACTTTCCGGCAAAATCCCAATCGCTGCGCAAACGCACCCGAAGGAGCGTTAAATGACCGAAGTCATCGCCGCTGAGGACCCGGCTGAGAGCACGCCCCCCACGGCCGACGACGCGGCCAACGAGCGCACCTACCCGCCCTCCCCGCTCTCGTCCTCCTCCGCCTCATCGGCTCTGTCGTCGCCGACGCTCTCCGCGTCGGCGCTCGCCGCCGAGCTCTCCTCCCTGGACTTCTCGTCCCCGGAGCCCTCCTCCTCGGCGTTGTCCGGGCTCTCGTCCTATGGGCTGTCGTCGTACGGACGCTCGTACTCGGACTTCTCCTCATCGGACTTCTCCTCATCGGACTTCTCCTCATCGGAGTCCTCCTCGCCGGAGATCACCAGCCCGGCGGTCTCCGCTTCATCGGGACTCTCCTCCGCGAGTTTCTCCACGCCGGAATCCTCGCCGTCCGAACGCTCGTCGTCGGAGTTCTCCTCATCGGAGACGGCATGGTCCGCGTTCTCGTCATCGGATCACTCATCGACGGACTCGGACTCATCCGATATTTCCGCCTCGGAGCGGTCACCCGAGACGACGGCAACATCCGGCCTATCCGCATCTGACTACACATCCGACTACACATCCACCGACACCGCCTCGCACGCCCTCCCAACCCCGGAACCATCACCGGAGCCGACACGCTCCGGACTCGCCACATCCGACTACACCTCCACCGACACCGCCTCAGCCGGGCTTCCGGCACCGGAGCGGTCGCCCGAGGCATCGACGGCGTCCGACGTATTCGCATCCGACTACTCATCCACCGAAACCGCCTCAGCCGGGGTCCCGACCTCCGAGCAGGCACGCGAGACGGCAGCGGCGTCCGGCCGGTCCACATCCGACTCCACATCCACTGAAACCGCCCTCGAAACCGCCCTCGAAACCGCCCTCGAAACCGCCCTCGAAACCGCCTCCGAAACCGCCTCGCACGCCCTCCCAACCCCGGAACCATCACCAAAGCCGACGCCCTCCGAACTCACCGCACCTGAGCGCATGTCCTCGGAGGCCGCCTCGGCGGGATTCTCGTCATTGATGACGCCATCGGAGGCGTCACAGGTGGAGCATTCGGCCAACGGGTTCTCCGCGAACGGGCTCGCATCGTCGGAGTCGCTATCCATGTTGTCCTCGCCCGCGTTGTCCTCGCCTGCGCTGTCCACGCCCGTGTACCCCACGCGGTTGTCCAACGCGTCGGAGCCGGACACGTCGTCCTCGCCCGCCTCGACGCCGACGGCGCACGGCCGGAGCGCGGCTGCGTCGAAACAGTCCACCGCTGAACGGCCCACCACGGAACAGTCCACCGCCGATCGACCCGCCGCGCAGCGGCCCACGGCGGCCGTGGTGAAGGGTCGGATCAAGGTGGCCGACGAGGTGGTGGAGAAGGTCGTGGCGCTGGCCACGATGGAGGTGCCCGGCGTCGTCGCCATGGGCGGCGAACCGGAGCGCGCCGTGGAGTCGGTGCGCGACCGCGCCAGGTTCGGCGGCAGGCGAGCCGGTCAGGGCGTGCATGTGGAGATTGAGGATCGCCAGGTCGCGATCGACATCTCCATCGTGGTCGAATACGGCCGCGTCATCCTGGATGTCGCCAACGAGGTCAAGGCGAATGTCGCCCGCGCGGTCAGTCTCATGGCGGGTCTGCGGGTGGTGGAGGTCAACGTCACTGTCGACGACGTACGCATGCCCGAAGCCGCCCAGCCCGAATAATCCGACATCGCCGGCCGGTCCCGCGACCACCTCTCGACCGGTAGCGGCGGTGAGGCCGGGAACGAGCATGGACGGCCGTCGGCGGACACCGTACGGCGAACGGCCGTCCATGGGATTCGCACGGCAGACGGCCGTCCGTGCAACTGCGCGCCGAGAAGACGCCCGACCGCACGATGAACGGCCGTCGATGGCATCCACACAGCAGACGGCCGTCCACGAAACTCGCACGGCAGACGGGCGTTCGTGCAACTGCGCGCCGGGAATACGCCCGACCGCACGATGAACGGCCACGGGACCGCGCGGCAGATGGGCGTTCGTGGAACTGCGCGCGAGAATACGCCCGACCGCGCGATGAACGGCCGTCGATGGCATCCACACAGCAGACGGCCGTCCACGAAACTCGCACGGCAGAGGGGCGTCCGTGCAACTGCGCGCCGGGAATACGCCCGACCGCACGATGAACGGCTACGGGACCGCGCGGCAGATGGGCGTTCGTGGAACTGCGCGCGAGAATACGCCCGATCGCACGATGAACGGCCGTCCGCAGCATCCACACGGCAGACGGCCGTCCGTGCAACCGCGCGCCGAGAAGACGCCCCACCGCACGATGAACGGCCACGGGACCGCGCGGCAGATGGGCGTTCGTGGAACTGCGCGACGAGAATGCGGCTGACCGCAAGGTGGACGGTCGTCTGCGGGATCCGCTGGCTGAGGGTGCGTCCAAGGGCCCGTCCGGGTGGTGCGGGCCCTTGGTGCTCAGGGCGGTGTTGGAGGTCGCTCCGCCTGACGTCTCGGGGAGGCGTCAGGGCTTGGGGGCGGCGGTTGGCCGGATCGTTGTCGTCAGACCTGGATGTGGCGGTCCACCGCGTCGACGATTTCGGCGATGGCCTCGTCGATGGGGACGCCGTTCTTCTGCTCGCCGGAGCGGTAGCGGAAGGACACCGCGCCCTTGGAGACGTCGTCGTCGCCCGCGAGCAGCATGTACGGGATCTTCTGCTTCTGGGCGTTGCGGATCTTCTTTTGCATGCGGTCGGAGGAGGTGTCCACCTCGACGCGGATGCCCTTGTCGCGCAGCTTCGCCGCTACCTGCTCCAGGTGCGGCACGTGTTCGTCGGCGATCGGGATGCCGACGACCTGCACCGGGGCGAGCCACGGCGGCAGTGCGCCCGCGTAGTGCTCGAGCAGGATCGCGAAGAAGCGCTCCACGGAGCCGAACAGCGCCCGGTGGATCATGTACGGGCGGCGGCGGGTGCCGTCGGACGCCTGGAATTCCAGGTCGAAGCGCTGTGGCATCTGCAGGTCCACCTGGAGGGTGGAGAGTTGCCAGCGGCGGCCGATCGCGTCCCGGATGTGCACGTCGATCTTGGGTGCGTAGAACGCGCCCTCGCCCTCGGCGACCACGTACGGCAGGCCGGACTTCTCCAGGGCGTGCCGCAGCGCCTCGGTGGCCTGCTCCCACTCCCACAGCTCGCCGACGTACTTCTCCTCCGGCCGGGTGGCCAGCTCGGCCTCGAACTCGGTGAGCCCGTAGTCGCGCAGCAGGTCGATCACGAACTGCAGCAGCGAGGCGAGCTCGTCGGCGAGTTGCTCGGGGGCGCAGAAGATGTGCGAGTCGTCCTGGGTGAAGCCGCGGGCCCGGGTCAGGCCGTGCAGCACGCCGGACTTCTCGAACCGGTAGACCGTGCCGAGCTCGAACATGCGCAGCGGCAGCTCGCGGTAGGAACGCCCCCTCGCCTTGTAGATCATGATGTGGAAGGGGCAGTTCATCGGCTTGGGATAGTAGGTCGCCCCCTCCATCTCCATGGGGGGGTACATGCCCTCGGCGTACCAGTCGAGGTGCCCCGACGTCTCGAACAGGGTCGACTTGGTGAGATGCGGGGTGACGACGAACTCGTAGCCGCCGCGCTCGTGCCGCTGGCGGGAGTACTCCTCCATGACCCGCCGGGTGACGCCGCCCTTGGGGTGCCACACGGCCAGCCCGCCGCCGATCTCCGACGGGAAGGAGAACAGGTCCAGCTCGGCGCCGAGCTTGCGGTGGTCGCGCTTCTCGGCCTCCTCCAGCATGTGCAGGTACTCGTCCTGCCGCTCCTTGGACTCCCACGCGGTGCCGTAGATGCGCTGCAGCTGCGGGTTCTTCTCGCTGCCGCGCCAGTAGGCGCCGCCGCTGCGCATCAGCTTGAACACGGGGATGACCCGGGTGGAGGGCACGTGCGGCCCCCGGCACAGGTCCTTCCAGCGCAGGTCGCCGGACTTGGGGTCGATGTTGTCGTAGATGGTCAGCTCACCGCCGCCGACCTCCACGCTCTCCTCGTCGGAGGCGCCGCCCTTGAGCCCGATCAGCTCCAGCTTGTACGGCTCGCCGGCCAACTCCTGGCGCGCGTCCTGGTCGGAGACCGGGCGGCGGCGGAACTCCTGCCCCTGCTTGACGATCTCCCGCATGCGCTTCTCGATGCGCTTGAGATCCTCCGGGGTGAACGGCTGCGCCACGTCGAAGTCGTAGTAGAACCCGTTCTCCACCGGCGGGCCGATGCCGAGCTTGGCCTCCGGGAACAGGTCCTGTACGGCCTGGGCCATGACGTGCGCGGTCGAGTGCCGCATGATCGCCCGGCCTTCTTCCGAGTCGATCGTGACGGACTCGACCACGTCGCCCTCGGCGAGCGGGTGCGCGAGGTCGCGCGCCTGGCCGTTCACCCGGGCGGCGATCACGCTGCGGCCGTCGGCGTCCAGCGCCTCCCCCGCCGTGGTGCCCGCCGCCACCACACGCTCGTCTCCGTCGAGGGTGATGCGGAACTCAGACACGGTGGACACACGGACTCCCTGATCGGACGATGGGGCGGATTCGCTGGGCATTGATGGTACCGAGTCGTGGTCATCACCGGATACAACCGGCGCCATTGCTCGCTCCTCTCTCCTTGGGCTGGGGAGAGCGGGCCCAGGAAAGGCAAAACCCCGGGACCGCTCCCGGGGCATCGGCTCGCGCCGCTTCCGTCAGCGCACGCGACCACACCGCCGGGCCTGGCCCGGCGTGGTCGTTAGAAACGCGGCTGCTGGCATGGGTCCAATCATAGCCCTCGTGCCGACCGCCGCGTACGCGTTATCACCGCCTCCCCCCGCCCGATCACCGCCTCTGCCCGCCCGTCCGGCGGCGCGGGTCGCGGCGGGGCAGGCCGGGGACGGGCGGATGCGGGGGCGGCGTGGCCTGCGTCGTCGCAGGTCGAGCCGAGGTCCGCCGATTCCATGCGGGCCGGGTGGCCGGTCCGTGCAGGCCGGGTGGACGGGCCGCGGAAGGAGTCCTTTTTCCGTCCGCGTACTCGTCCATGTATGGAAAGGGTCACCTGTCGTTTCTGCGGTCGCGACCGCGGCCGGAGCGCTCGCCGTCCCTGCCTCGGTAGCGCCCGCGTCCCCGGCGTCTGCGGCGCTTGCCGTAGCGGGTGAGCTCGCCGCGGGTGCCGTCGAAGACGTTCTTGTCGACGGGGCTGTTGGCGTACTGGTGGATCGTCCACGTCTCCCAGGGGTCGGGGACCAAGGGGTCGCCTTTGGGGCGGCCGGGGGCGGCGATCCAGAGCGGGAGTACGCCGAGCCCTTCGCAGTGGCCGTCGTAGGCGAAGGCGTAGTGCGTGTAGATGAAGGGCCGCACTCCGGTGAGCTGGATCACCGCGGCGCACCAGCGGCGGGCGAAACGCGCGACCTCGTGCGGTTTGCGCCTGTCGTTGGTCTCCAGGTCGAGGGCGAGCAGGTCGCCGTGTCGCAGGCCGAACCCGGACCGTCCCGCGGCCGCGGCTGCGCGGCGCAGGGCCCGCAGGAAGTGCACCGCCTGTTCCTCGGGGTTCTTGCCGCCGGGCCGGGCGAAGTGGTACGCGCCGCGCACGATCCAGTGCTCGCGCATGCCCTCCCAGTTGCGCTCGAACCACGGGTCGAGGAACTCGTCGCCCTCGGTGGCCTTGGCGAAGGCGAAGGCGACGCCGCGATCGGCGTGCGCCCGCCAGTCGACGCGGCGCTGCCAGTTCGAGACGTCGATGCCCTTCAGCAAGCGCGGCCCCCGCCCAGAGAATCCCAACTAAGATCAATTAGTCCGATTTTAGCTGGCAAGACCCACAAAATCCGGCAGGACACACGCTCCGAGAGTGTCGCATCACCGTACGAAGCCATCGGCCGGGGGTGAAAGCACGTACGGGTGAGCCCGGCTTCACGCGTGGGGGCGGTCCCCGGCGGGCCGCGCGGCGAGCTCGGTGAACAGCCCGTGCCACCGGGGCATGACGGCCGCCGGGGAGTAGTCCGCGACCGTCCGCAGGGCCGCCTTCACGCGCGGGGGCGGTTTCCGGCGGGCCGCGCGGCGAGCTCGGTGAACAGCCCGTGCCACCGGGGCATGACGGCCGCCGGGGAGTAGTCCGCGACCGTCCGCAGGGCCGCCTTGCCCATGCACAGCCGCAGCTCCCTGTCCCGGATCAGCGTGATCATCGCCTCGGCGAGGCCGTCCACGTCCTCGGGCGGCACCAGCAGGCCGTTCTCGCCGTGCACGATGACGTCGGCGGGCCCGGTCGGGCAGTCGAAGCCGACCACCGGCAGCCCGTGCGACATCGCCTCGATCAGCACCATCGGCAGCCCCTCGAACCGCGAGCTCAGCACGAACAGCGACGCCTCGGCGAGCCTCTCGTCGAGCCGGTCGGTGCGGCCCATCAGCCGTACGCCGTCGCCCAGCCGCAGTTCCCGGGCGAGCTCGCCCAGCCGCCGCAGCCTCGGCCCGGTGCCGTAGATCCGCAGCCGCCAGTCGGGGAACTCCCGCAGGACCTTGGCGAAGGCGGGCAGGAGCAGGTCGAATCCCTTCTGGTGGCACAGCCGCCCCGCCGCGACCACCGTCCTCGCGGTCTGCCGGGACACCCGCTGGTTCAGGCCGCGCACCGCGTTGGGGATGCGCACGACCCGCGTCCCGGGCAGCGCCCCCTGGTAGTGCCGCCGGTCGGCGTGGGTGAGCACCACGACGGCGTCGAAACGCGGATACGCGCGGACGATCGCGGCCCGGACGTCCGGGCGATGGGTGGCGAGGTTCATGTGCTCCTGGGCGACCAGGACGGGCGACCCCGGCCCGCCGCGCCGCCTGCGGCGATCGCCGGCGGCGCGGGCGATCAGCAGGTTGACGCCGGGCCGGGTGCCGACCAGGACGCCGTCCTCCAGGCGTGAGACGTACCGCAGCACGGCCCGCTCCACCTCCGCGTCGAACCAGTCGGCGGCGAACTCGCCGCCCGGCACGATCGACCGCCGCAGTCTCGCCAGGGCGCGCCTGCCGGGCCCCCACCCCGCCGGACCCGCCCCGCCCGGCCCCCCGCGCCGGTCCAGCAGGGTGACCAGGCGCACCCCGGGGTCGAGCGGGAGGCAGGGCTCGTCGCGCCGCCGTACCACGCTGACGATCTCGACCCGGTGGCCGAGCCGGGCCATCTCCCCGGCCTGGTTGAAGACCGTGCGGATCGTGCCGCCCATGCCGTAGGCGTGCAGCAGCAGGTAGCGGATGGTCAGCCCGCCGACGGGCCCGGTCGGCGGCTCCGCCGGGGCGTGGCCGGCGCCCTCGGGGGGAGGGAACAGAGGAAGCCGGGGCCAGGCCCTGCCGAGAGCGCCGTGATCCACGCTCAGATCCAAGCTCATGTCGCCTCACGCTATTGAGCCCGCTCGAAAGAAGGCCGGTGCGCCACTTCAGGGCGGTCTCAGCAGCAGGTAAAGCTAGTTATAAGCTCCCAACAGTTGTGTTCCTGTAATGATTGGTGTCACCGTGACCGAGCCGAGCCGCCGCCGGCGCATGGCCGTGCTGCTCATCTGCTGCACGAGCCTGTTCATCGTCGCCCTCGACGGCACGATCGTTAACGTCGCGCTGCCCGCGATCGGCCGGGACCTGCGCGCGCCCATCTCCGGCCTGCAGTGGACGGTGGACGCCTACACCCTGGTGGTCGGCGGCCTGCTGATGCTGTCCGGCTCGACCGCCGACCGGGTCGGCAGGCGACGGGTCTTCCAGATCGGGCTCGCGTTGTTCTCGCTCGGCTCGCTGCTGTGCAGCGTCGCGCCGAGCCTGGGCTGGCTGGTCGCCTTCCGCATGCTCCAGGCGGCCGGCGGCTCGATGCTCAACCCGGTCGCCGTGTCGATCGTCACCAACGTCTTCACCGAGCCGCGCGAGCGCGCCCGCGCCCTGGGCGTCTGGGGCGGCATCGGCGGCATCAGCATGGCGGCGGGGCCGCTCGCGGGCGGTCTGCTCGTGGAGACGCTGGACTGGCGCGCCATCTTCTGGATCAACGCGCCCATCGGCGTGGCGGCGATCGTCCTGACCGCGCTGATCGTGCCGGAGTCGAAGGCCGCCCGTCCGCGCCGCATCGACCCGCTCGGGCAGGCGCTGGTCATGGTGCTGCTCATCGCGCTGTGCTTCGGCATCATCGAGGGGCCCAACGACGGCTGGGGCTCGCCACTGATCCTGGGCTGCTTCGGCGTCGCCGCGCTCGCCGCCGCCGTCCTGGTGTGGTACGAGCCGCGGCGGCACGAGCCGCTGATCGACCTGCGGTTCTTCCGCAGCGTGCCGTTCTCGGGCGCGGCGGCCATCGCGTGGTGCGCGTTCGCCGCGCTCGGCGGTTTCCTGTTCATCAACACCCTGTACCTGCAGAACGTCCGCGACCTGTCGCCGCTGCAGGCCGGGCTCTACACCCTGCCGATGGCCCTGGCCATGCTGGTGTTCTCCGTCGTCTCCGGCCGCACGGTGGCCGCGTACGGCCCGCGTCCCCCGCTGGTGATCGCCGGGAGCATGCTCACGATCGGCGGCCTGCTGCTCACCCTGATCACGCCCGGGACCCCGGTGCCCGCGCTGTTCGCCGCGTACGTGGTGTTCGGCGTCGGCTTCGGCCTGGTCAACGCCCCGATCACCAACACGGCCGTGTCCGGGATGCCGCGCTCCCAGGCCGGTCTCGCCGCCGCCATCTCCTCCACCAGCCGCCAGGTGGGCCAGTCCTTCGGCGTGGCGATCGCCGGGTCGATCGTGGCCTCCTCGGTCGCCGTGCCGCACGGCCCCGCCTTCACCGGCGCGAGCCACGCGGTCTGGTGGATCTCGGTGGGGTACGGCGCGCTCGTGCTGACCCTCGGCGTCCTCACCACCGGCCGGCGGGCCCGCGCCACCGCGGCCCGCGTCGCCGAGCGCCTTTTTCATGACGACGACCGCGATACCGGTCATCCGGGCGAAAGAATGTCCTCCGGATCTCCCCCCAGAGGTGATGTTCGACCGCCATGAGCGACAACGACCATGTTCCGGGCATCCCCGGCGGTCTCGCGGCCGACGCGCGGCGTTTCGAGAGCGCCGCGCGCGTCTGGCAGGGCATGCGCGCCCTCGTCCTCGACCTCCACGACCGGCGGAAGGCTGCCTGCGACGCGCTGGACATGAGCTACATTCGCGTCAAGGCGCTGCTGCATCTCGCCGCCGGGGCGATGACCATGCGCGCCCTCGCCGCCGATCTGATGATCGACGCGCCGTACACGACCGTGGTCGTCGACGACCTCGAACGGCGCGGCCTCGTCGAACGCACCGCGCATCCCACCGACCGCCGTTCCAAGATCGTCGCCGTGACGCCCGCGGGCGCACGGGCCGCGGCGACCGCCGAGCGCGTGCTCGGCGAGCCTCCCGAGCCGCTGCTCGCCCTCGACGCGGCCGATCTGGCCGAGCTGGACCGGATCCTGTCCGGGCTGCTCGGCGGCACGGATGTACGCCCGCCGGAGCGGCGGCCGATCGGCCGGTGACGCCCGCCGGGTGCGGCGGCCTGTCCGTCGGGTGGCGGCGCGCGGGCCGTGGAACGTTCCCGGTCCGCACCGGCCGTCGGCGGGCGCGTCCGGCGATTCCGGACGCGCCCGCCGGCCGGGTCACAGCCTGCGCAGGCCGGTCAGGACCCGTTCGAGCAGATCCCGGTTGGGCTTGCCGCTGGTCTCCAGCTGCGGCTGGTAGACGCGTACCAGGCCCTCGTTGGCCATGTCGGCGACCAGCACGCGCGCCACGCCGAGGGGCATGGACAGCAGCGCCGAGATCTCCGCCACCGAACGCACCTGGAGGCAGAGCTGGCTGATCGCGCGGTATTCGCGCGAGTAGTTGAGGCCGAGCTGGATGGACGTGGCCGAGGAGACCAGCGCCTCCATCGCCAGTTGCATGCGCGGAGCGGTCCGGCCACCGGTGACGGTATACATCCGCACCAGCGAGGACCTCGACTCCTGCGGCTCCTGCCGGTAGGCGCCGCCTCCGTAGGGGCGCTCCGGGGGGTTCCAGGATCCACCTGACACCGCGTTATCTCCTGTCACATCTTGTGCGGGGGTAACAGACTCGCGTTCGCCCTCGGATCAATCGGCGCTCTCCTCGCCTCCCGAGCCGCTTGACCCGTTCGAGCCGCCCGAGCCGCCGCCGTCGGCCGCGGCGCCCGCGCCCTCGCGGCGGATGGCGTCGCGTCCCCGGCGCAGGCCCGACTGGTAGCTCGACAGGCGGCTGCGCATGCGGTCGGGCGACAGGCGGGGCCGCTGCTGCGGAGCCGAGGGAGCGGCGCCCACGCTCGCCGTGCCGGGGACGAGGTTCGCCTTCGGCACGCGTTTGGGCAGCCCGCCCGCCGTCATGCCGCCCTTCGCGGGCTCGGCGACCGACTGCGCCGCCCGCCATCCGACGTCCGCGGGCGAGGACCAGCCCGCCGCGGAGCCGTCGCCCTTACGCGTCCGTGAGCCCGAGGAGCCCGAGGAGCTTGAGGAGCTTGAGGAGCTTGAGGACCCCGAGGATTCGGCGCCCGAGGTGTGCGTGGAGCGCTGGAACCAGTTCGACTCGACCTCGGCGTAAATGGGCAGATACTCGTCGGCCTTCTCCTGGGACTTGTCCTGCGCCTTGTCGCGCAGGCCCTCGGACGACTCCGCACCGGCGCCCCACTCGCCGCTCGCGGAGGTGCCCCAGTCGCCGGACGAGGACGAGCCCCATCCGTTGCCGCCCTGCGGGCCGGTCCCCGGGCGGCCGGGGGCGACCGGCTGGAAGGACGGGCGGTCGGCGAATCCGCCGGAGCCGCCCTGCGCGGGCGGGAGTTCCGGCCATGCCGACGTGCCGTGGCCCACCTCGGACGGCGGGTCCAGCGTCTCGGCGCCCGGCCAGGGCGCGTTGAGATGCGGCGGCTCCTGCGGCGTGAACGGCCGCAGCCGGTCCAGGTTGAAGGAGTCGCCGGTCTGCGGGCCCGCGCCGCTGTGCGCGGCGGCGCCCGGCAGCGCGGACGGGCCGCTCATCGGACCGCCCATCCCGCCGCCCATGCCGCCGCCGACACCGCCGCCCATCCCGCTTGACGCGCCCGCCAGCGGGGCCGGGCCGGGTGGTCCGAACGAGGGGCCGGGGAGCCCCTGCTGGAACGACTGCCCGGGGTGGAGGGTCGGTCCGGCGTGCGTCGCCTGCGGCATGCCGGGGTACGTGCCGGGGATCGGCACGACCAGGCTCTCCGGGATCAGCACCATGGCGGTGAGACCTCCGGCGTCCTGGGTGCGCAGTTGCACCCGGATGCCGTGCCGCAGCGCCAGGCGGCCGACCACGAACAGGCCCATGCGGCGGGAGGCGGCCACGTCCACCACCGGCGGGTCGGCCAGCCGCCAGTTCACCTGGGCCAGCTCCTCCGGGGCCATGCCGATGCCCTGGTCGGTCACCGAGATCATCACTCCGCTGCCGTCGATCCGGTTGCTGGAGATGAAGACCTTGGTGTCGGCCGGGGAGAACCACAGCGCGTTCTCGATCAGCTCGGCGAGCAGGTGCACGACGTCGTTGACGGCCTGCCCGGCGAGCGCGACCTCCGACTGCAGGCGCAGCACGGCGCGCTCGTAGTTCTCGACCTCCGACAGCGAGGCGCGCACCACGTCCATCAGCTCGACCGGCTCGCTGCGCCGGCGCACGGCCTCCTGGCCGGCGAGGACCAGCAGGTTCTCGCTGTTGCGCCGCATGCGGGTCGCGAGGTGGTCGAGGGTGAACAGGTCGGCGAGCCGCCGCTCGTTCTCCTCGCCCTGCTCCAGCCGCTCGATCAGCGACAACTGGCGCTCGACGAGCGTCTGGCTGCGCCGGGAGAGGTTGACGAAGATCGCGTTGATGTTGCTGCGCAGGCGGGCCTCGTCGCCCGCCAGGCGGACCGCCTCGCGGTGGACCTCGTCGAACGCCCGCGCCACTTCGCCGATCTCGTCCTTGGAGAAGATTCCGATCGGGGCGACGTCGGGGGGCGGCGCGTCGGTGGAGCTGTCGCGCAGTTTCTGGACGACCTCGGGCAGGCGCCGGAGGGCGACGTCCAGCGCGTCGCTGCGCAGCCGGCGCAGCGGGCGTACCAGGGACTGGGCGACGCCGGTGGTGACCAGCAGGACGACGACGAGGATGGCGACCACGACGCCGGCGAGGACGAAGGCCGAGCCGCGCTCGCTGGCCTCCAGGTCGGCGCTGCGGGCCAGGATGGCCTGCATCTGCCGTTCCTCGACCTTGCGCATGCCGTCGATGACCTTGGTGACGGCGGTGTACCACTCGCGCGCGTCGTCGGTCTTGCCGCGCGTCAGGTCCAGGCCCTTCAGGCTCGCGCCGGAGGTGGCCCGGATCAGCACGAGCTGACGCAGGAAGTTGGCCCGGTCGGCGACGCTGCCGTTGACGTTCTCGTCGTAGAAGCGCCGGTCGGCCCGGCTCGCCTCGGAGGTGAAGGCGCGGCGCTCGGCCTCCTCGTCCGACAGCGCGCCGAGGAAGTCCTGCATCTGCTTCTGCTCGAACCGCCCGGCTGTGATGACCACGGCGAGCAGGCCGCGCTGCCGGGACAGGGCCTCCTTGGCCTTGGTGAACGATTCAAGCTGGATCGCGCCGCCGAACAGGACGTCGTCGTTGCTGCCCTTGCCCAGCTCGTCGTAGAGGGACAGCAGGTCGTCCATGATCAGCGAGTACTGGCCGAACGCGGCGTCCGGCAGCAGCTGCTTGCCCATGGCCTGCTTGCGCAGCGCCGACAGGTCCCCGACGCGGTTGATCACCGTGGCCACCTCGTCGGCGGTGCGTCCGGTGATGTTGGTCTGCAGCACCGAGGCGGACGACCGCACCGCGGCGGCGGCGCCGTCCACCCTGGCCATCTGCGCGTCCACGTCGGGTTTCTCCGCCTCGGGGTGGCCCCGGGCGATGTGCATCGCGGTCAGGTCGCGCTCCGCCTCCAGTTCGTGGCTGAGCGCCGACACGCGATCGACGAACTCCGCGAGCTGGTTGACCCGCTGGAAGTCGTTGGCGGCTCCCATCGCCGACGCCACCTGGAATCCGCCGATCAGCACCACCGCGACGGTGGGCACCAGGATGAGCGCGATCAGTCGCGTGCGCACTCGCCAGTTGCGCACGCTGAACACTCCCGGTCGCTCACCCGGAGCCTCCGGCGGCGCCCCCTGCCGGGCGGCACGCGGACTCGCCTGCGGGACGCCCGGGGGTGGGGCGTCACCGGGTTTGCCTCCGGTGGAGGGTACGTAACTACTACTCACGCCAGGTCCGACCTCTCGCCGACCTCGGCCCACAGAGGAACGCCCGTCATGGTCATCCAAGCGGCCCCTGAAGAAGCCAGTTAGGGGAGCAATTTGAGCACACCAATACCAGGCGTACCAAGTTGAACGTAGTCACGATAAAAGGGATCTGACACCCTTCATTACCAGAAAGCTGGAGTCCCAACTTTCGACCCGGGGTTGCGGACATCCGGATCCGCCCCAAGATTCGCCCGAGAACATTCCCTACTGTAGTGGGGAATATTACGGGACGGGCACGATGCCTATCTTCGAACGATCACAGCATCCAAATTCCTGGCGTTTTGCCCTACCCTCACGCGGAGTGCTCGTAGGCTCAGACACCTCCACATCGGCGCGACCATGCCGGTCGGGCGGAAGAAACTTTCGCTCCGCCTGTCAGGGCACAGTCGGGAACCTCCGGTGGGAGCGTCGACCACGACAGGCGACTGGACCGTTACCGACGGTTTGTTGCTGGCTTGCACTGGCGGTTTGTACTGGCGGATTGTGACTGGCGGAGCCCCGACGCCGGGCCCACGCCTCTGGAGGACACGACATATGCGACGAATTCGGCTCCTCGCCGGAGCGCTCTTGCTCTCCCTCGCCGCGACCGGGTGCGGCGGCGCCACGGTGAGCGGGGGATCCACGTCCGGAGCGTCCACGGCTCCGTCGGCCGGCGGGTCGGGCGGGGCCTCGTCCGGCGGGACGGTGAAGATCGCGATCAACCCGTGGGTGGGGTACGAGGCGAACGCGGCG